>CAJTMX010000004.1 GCA_910577235.1 uncultured Acetatifactor sp.
GAGGCGGAGGAAAAATTAAAATCTGCCATTAGGAAAAATAAGTTTTGCGACCACACCCTCTGGTGGAGCGAGGTAACAGCAGAATATAAGAAAAGGTAGAACCTTGAGGGATTTGTTTCTTCAAGGTTCTCTTCCTTTCCAATCTAAAAGGGAAAATATGTCATATAATATTTTTGTATATATTTGTGGGAGGGAAATCCTATGAAATTTTTTGCAAATCGGAAACTTGCTATTCGTATTGGTATTATTACTACGACACTTATTTTTGCAGGGATGTTTCTTTTGTGGTTTGTTGTCTCCAGCCGTGTCTCTTCTATGGTTGAAAACAATATCACAAACCAGATGATCGATGCCGTAGAATCCAGGGCCTCAGTTATAAATGACTACGTGGCATCAGCGGAAGAGTATATGATAGCGTTCGCTCTGGGCAGTGAAGTGCGTGAACTTCTTGCAGATCCTGACGATCCGGCGCTCCTTAGCAGGGGACAGCAGTATACGGAAGATTTTGCGGCTATCAAAGGAATCTTTGAAGGCCTGTATATCAGTACGCCGTCTACCTATGTATTAACCCATACATCGGAGGAGGCGATCGGTATAACGACCCGTAGCGGCGAATCGTTGGAGCTGTTTCAGGACACCATTCTGGCAAAGCCGGAACTTACCAATCTTGGGATCATGAAATCGCCGGGAAGCGGCAGCATGATCATCTCCATGTATTATCCGATCTTTGACGGCCAGGACTGCATCGGTTATGTGGGGGCTGGCGTTTATGCGAGCCGGTTGATGGACGTTTTGCTTGGACTTGATATCCAAGGACTTCCAAACAGTGAATATGTATTTCTAAATGTGGAGACAGGTACATATCTGTATAATTCGGATGAATCATTGCTGAACACGGAAACCACAGATCTGGGGTATCAGGAGATCATTCGCCGGATCAAAGAGGAGAGAGACACACAGGCAGGTACTTATTCATATCAGGATGAAAACGGCGTAGACCAGCTGGTGGTATATAAATATCTCGAAGACCGGGATTGGGTTTTCATGGTGCATGATGACGCGGCGGAAGTCTATCAAGAGGTGGAAACGGTGCGTAGCACCGTGGGTATTTTATGCACTGCCGTTGCGTCGGTGATCATTCTTGCCACCTTGCTGAGCCTGTATCGGGAGGGCCGGGAGCTTATGATCATGGAAAGCGCAATACGGCGTCTGAGTAATCTGGAGTTGTCCGCAGACCAGAATCTGGCTCCTTTTTACGGCAGGAAAGACGAGATAGGTATGATAGCCCAGACGATTCATCATGTTTGCGAATGTCTGCGAAAAACCATTGATGATATCGGCCGTATTCTGGGAGAAATGGCCGACGGCAATATTGCTGTGGATGTGGAAATGAATGAGTCGTATTATGTGGGCGATTTTAGAGTACTGTCTGAAAGCCTGAAGAGTATTCGCGATCATCTGGCGGATGTAATGAGGGATATTACCAACATTGCAAAACAGGTAAACAGCGGCGCCAATGATGTGTCTGTGGGCGCGCAGGCTTTATCTCAGGGAACCATGCAGCAAAAGCTTTCTATCAACGGTCTGGTATCCAATGTTACCGATATTACCGAGCAGATTCAGAGCAGCGCCGTCCGCTGCGGCAATGCCAGCGAGCTGGTAGACAGAGCCATCGGATACGCGGCCGAAGCAGATAAGAAGATGGAACAGTTAGTGGCCGCTACAAGGAATATAGACGAGTCTTCCACTCAGATCGGAAGTATCGTAAAAACCATTGAGGATATCGCGTTTCAGACCAATATCCTTGCATTGAACGCGTCAGTGGAGGCAGCCCGGGCTGGCGAAGCCGGTAAGGGTTTTTCTGTGGTTTCCGGTGAAGTGCGCAGTCTTGCATCCAAATCTGCAGAGGCGGCAAAAAATACAGGAGTATTGATAGGGCGTTCGATGCAGGATGCTAAGACGGGAACGGAGTCTACCAGCCTTGCCATCTCTGCTATGCAGATCATCAATGAATGTATTCAGTCCATCAAGACTTTGATGGATGAGATTGCGGCGGCCAGTGTCCAGCAGTCTGATATGATCGTTTCTGTGGAAAACAGGATCAAGGAAGTCTCTAAAGTGATAGAAACCAACTCATCTGCTGCCGAGAGGAGTGCGGAGATATCCAATAAGTTATCTGACCAGGCGAAAACGCTGAATCAATTAATCAGTCGGTTTCGTATTCGTTAGAGCCCTTTCATGCTATAATGCCTGCATGAAAGACGAGGAGGTGAGAAACATGCTTTGCCATTTAGTGATTAACCTAAGCAAAGAACTCTGTACAAAGTCTGATGACTGGACGAAATTTGTACAGAGGTAAAACTATCGTCCACATTGGATTTTGTACCTTTTATTCGGAAAAAATATGAATAGAATGGAGAAAATTCAATGGAAGAAAAATCATTAAAAAAGTATATAATATTGTGGTTAAGTCAGAGCGTGTCAGGGCTTGGCAGCTCCATGACAGGGTTCGCGCTGGTATTATGGGCGTATGAACAGAGCCGTTCGGCTATGTCCGTCTCAATGATGTCATTCTGCAACTATGTGCCGTATATCATTTTAAGTCTGTTTGTGGGCAGTTTCGTAGACAGGCACAGCAAGAAAGCGATCATGCTGGTGTCGGACAGTATTGCAGCCATGGGCTCAACGGTGGTATTGGCATTTTTGCTTATGGGGCGGCTCGAGATCTGGAATATCTATGTCATAAACGCGGTGATCGGCATAACGAACGCGTTCCAGCAGCCTGCTTCCGCAGTGGCGACGGGAAGGCTTGTTCCGAAAGACAAGATATCAAATGTGAGCGGGATGAACTCTTTTTCCAATAACCTTATCGTGGTATTCAACCCCATGCTGGCGGCTTTCCTCTTTGCGGCCGGCGGACTCCCGCTTATCCTGTTGATCGATCTGGCGAGCTTTGTGTTTGCTTTCTGTGTGCTGCTGTTTTTTATCACGATTCCCGAAGGGGCGCAGGACAAGGCATACAGTTCTCCCTTTGCCGGGATAGCGGAAGGTTTTGCCTTTCTAAAAAAAGAGAAGGGCATATTATACATGATGCTGACAATGGCGCTGATCAATTTTTTTTCAAGGCTTACCTATGAAAATATTCTTTCCCCTATGATTCTCGCAAGAAGTTCCGGAAACAGTATTGCGCTTGGAATTGTTAATGCCTGTATGGGAGCAGGAGGGATTGTGGGGGGCATCATTGTTTCCTTAAAAAAGGAGAGCCGCCATAAGGTAGCGGCAATCTATGTCTCGGCGGCACTGTCTTTTCTGCTTGGGGACTTGATGATGGCGGTCGGGAAAACTGTATTCTGGTGGTCTGCGGCTGCGGTTGCTGCCAGTCTGCCGATTCCCTTTATCATGGCAAACCAGAATGCGATACTGTACCGGAAGATTCCGTCCGGCCTGCAGGGACGGGTGTTTGCGGTGAGGAATGCTATCCAGTACGGCACGATACCGTTTGGAATCATTCTCGGAGGCTATCTGGCCGATTACGTTTTTGAGCCTTTTATGGATTCAGGGAATGGTTTCGCGAAGATACTGGGAACAATAGTAGGAAACACTGCAGGGAGCGGCATGGCAGCGATGTTTCTGTGCACTGGGATATGCGGCTTTGCGGTGAGTCTGTTATCCTGTTTCAATCGGGAAATAAAGAAATTAAACGGATTTGATTAATATGGTGCGGGCTATCCTGCCGGCAGCAAGGGAACTCTCTTGAGGGCGGATTCACCAGGGGAATCATTTCAGCATTTTTTGCTTGCAGGTGTAATAAAAATGTGATACACTTAGTTCATTATTTGGGAAAGGTGGTGAGAAGTATGAAACAGTACGAAGTCCTTATGGCGAAGGAATTATTTCGCGGCAGTGACATCATACGCCGTTTTTCTTACAAAGTGGCCAGCGCAGGGGATAACTATGCCCATTTTTACAAACGGATTGTTTTGTATGCTGCTCACCATGTAGAGTATCGCCCGGCGGTATGACAGGGATATAGTCCTGCCATGAAACGGTGCTGAATACCAGGAGGACTTTGCGATGCAATGCCCTGTGCAGACAAAACGGTCTGCGCAGGGTATTTTTATGCCCTAAAATCGGATATGTTTGGCGAGAATGTTTTGTAATCGCCAATGACGATCAACTGTGAAGGGAGAGAAATAAAATGTTTGGAAAATACAAAATGACTGCCCGAATGTCTGCGCGAACGAGGACAAACGGCGGTCTGCTATACCTTGTACCGGAGATATTCATGCGTCTGGTATATCTGGTGCCCCTTTTGTTTATCTGGAGAGTGCTGGCGGGGAACGGAATAGAGGTGGAGATGTCGGTTTCACAGCTGTTAAGCTATACTTATGTCAACGCTCTGGCGGCGGATATGATGATAGTAAATACCTGCTTGTCAGCTTGGGATTTTGATACCAGGAGCATGGAAATGTTTACCCGTCCCATGCCGGTATTCGGGCAGGTAATCGCGAGGACAGTGGGAGAGTGGGTGCCGATGCTGATCCTGTTTTCGGTACCCATGCTGCTGCTGGCCCCCGCTTTTGGGATAGGGGTACTTCCCAAAACCCTTTGGGCGGTTCCGTCCCTGCTGTTAAGCATATCTCTGGGGTTTGCGTTTGAATTCATATTTTATTGTGTCACGGTCAGACTGCGCAATGTCTCCTGGCTCACTTATGTGATCAGAAGCGCGATCGTATCCTTTTTTTCGGGGACGGTGATACCCTTCCGAATTCTGCCTTTCGGTATGGACAGATGGATTCAATACCAGCCTTTCGGAAGTCTTGGGGGAGCCTTTCTGTCATTGTATGTGGGCAGCGCTGATGCTGCCGGAGTTTTGTATGTGCAGCTCTTTTGGAACGTAGTAATGTGGGCCGTCGCAGTGTTTTGGTTCCGAAGGTCAAGAGAGAGGATGGTGAGTTTTGGTGGATAACAGAGTCTCGTTAAAGAGATATTTTAAACTGCTGGGAATATATGCGAGGATGGATCTGGCTTCCCTGATGCGGGACGGAAAGTTTATGGCTCTTGTCATAGCGGCGGATCTGATCTCCAACATATCAGCCGTCTCCGGAATATTTTTACTGGCATGGAAATTCGGCGGGATCGGCGGCATGGATCGGTTTGAGGTCCTGTTTATGCTGGCATACGGCAATATCGTCATGGGTTTTCTGAATATGATGGGTGGCAGCAACGCTTTGTTTCCCAGCAGGATCATCGGCAGGGGACAGTGGGAGCACATGTTTGTCATGCCCCTTCCCTATGGGGTGCAGCTTACGGTGGGGATTTTCCCTTTTACCGGCTCCAGCACCTTATTATCGGGAGTCGGATTGTTGATCGTGGCCCTGTGCAATATGAAGACGTCTCTGCCATGGTGGTGGCCGGGGCTGCTGGTTATGTTGCTGGCAGTCAGCATGGTGATCGTAGTGTCGCTCTCGTATTTGCTTTCCAGCCTTGCTTTTTATGCGCCGGTGCAGTGCGAGGAAATATCCTCCACAGTGATATACAGCGTGGAGCGCACCATGACATTTCCTTTGTCCGGTATGCCGGCATATATTCGGTATCCGCTGCTGACTCTTTTCCCCGCAGGGCTTACGGCGTGGTTTCCCACAATGATATTGTTGGGAAAGACGACTGCGTTTGAAACTTTTTATCCCACTGTGTTTGCGCTTTTTGCAGCGCTTACTGCAGCATATTTTTTTAAGAAAGGATTTCGATACTATGTTAAAAAAGGAATTAACAGATATGTCTCAGGCGGACATCGCTCTTAAGCATAGGGCGGTAATTGTTGAATCCGTCAGCAAAATATTTACACAATGGCAGAGAAAGGAGGAGGGCAGAAACCTTTTCAGACAGCAAAAAAAGGCGGTGGCTGCGCTTGAAGACATTAACTTTCAAATAAAGCGGGGCGAATTCGTGGCGTATGCGGGGCCTAACGGAGCGGGCAAAAGTACGACCATGAAACTGCTGTCCGGTATGCTGCAGCCCACACAAGGAAGGATCTCTGTGTTGGGCATGTCGCCGGAGAAGGACAGAATCGCGCTCATGAAAAAAATCGGGGTTTTGTTTGGAAACAGGACGGAGCTTTGGTGGGATCACCCGGTAATCCAGAGCTTTGAATGGAAAAAGGTAGTCTGGGATATCCCGGACCAGGTCTATAAGAGGAATCTGGAAAGGATGAGGGAACTTCTGGAAATGGACGGTATTCTGAACACCTTTGCCAGAGAACTGTCACTGGGACAGCGGATGAGGGCGGATCTGGCCATGATGCTGCTGCACTCGCCTGAGCTGATCCTGTTGGATGAGCCGACGCTTGGTCTGGATGTGGTAGCGAAGCGTCAGATGATAGAGTTTCTGAAAAAGATAAATCGGGAGGATGGCGTTACAATTCTGGTGACGAGTCATGATATGGATGACCTCGAGGAGATGGCGCAGAGAATCATGATGATCTCAAAGGGAAAGCTTGCCTATGACGGGGATTTCGACGGACTGCGTCTGCTGACAGGAAACATGACGCATTTCACGGTTACTACGGACGGCAGAAAGCCGGAGCTTGCGGGCTGCCGACTGCTGGGCGGAAAGCATGGAGTCTTTGAATTTGAAACGGATCTGTCCCATACGCCCATACGGCTTTTGCTGGAAATGTTGTCCCGGACTGACGGAATCAGGGATGTGGAGATCCGGCGGGCTCCCATCGAACAGATCATCGCGCAGTTGTATCAATCATGGAAGAGCGAAAAAAATTGATGGGATGAGGAAAACGGGGGTTCATCACAGCAGGTGATGAGCCCCTTTAGCACAGGCGGAAATACGGCATATTATATTTTAAGCAAGTTATAGTATAAAGGAGAATACTATATGAAACGATGCGTTCCATTGGAACCCGCCGCAGAGGCTGTCTGCGATCAAAGCTCGATGCCTCCGCTTATTTTTCAGATGCCGCCCAAGGATGGTAGAAAAGCATTGGAGGAAATGCAGGATACGCCGGTATATAAGCATCCGGCCGAGATATCTTCAATGTGTATAAATACCGGAATGTGGGGCAGTATACCGGTATATTTTATTGCTCCCAAGAGCGCAAAAATCAGAAATATTATATTTTATATACATGGCGCAGGCTGGGTATTCGGCAGTTTCCATACACACGAAAAGTTAGTCAGAGAGCTCTCGGCAAGGACAAATTCGCTTGTCATATTTCCTGAATACAGCCGATCACCGGAAGCAAAATATCCTACAGCCATCGAACAGAGTTATTTTGTTCTTTCTCATATAAAGGATATTATAGGAAACCGCTTTTCTATGGTCGACGGCACTACACTCATGGTTGCAGGCGACAGCGTGGGTGGAAACATGGCAATTGCCGTGACTCTGATGTCAGTGATGCGGCATGGCCCGCGTATTCAAAAGCTGTTATTGTATTATCCCGTAACAAATGCTTGCTTTGACACGCCAAGTTATTGTCAATTTGCAGTGGACTATTATTTGTATCGGGAAGGGATGAAATGGTTTTGGCAGCAATATACATCTTCTATGGAGGATCGTAATAAGATAACCGCGTCTCCTCTTCGAGCGGGAAAGGATTGTTTAAAACATTTTCCTCCCACCATGATCATAAACGGACAGGCGGATGTCTTGCGCAGCGAAGGAGAAGCCTTCGGTGAAAAGCTTCGATGCGCCGGCGTGGAGGTAACAGCTCTGCGGGTACAGGGTGCCATTCACGATTTTGTAATGCTGAATGCGCTGGACCGGACAAATGCCTGCCGCATCGCTATGGATGCGTCAACGGAGTGGATTAACCGGAAATTACCCTGTGATCCGCAGACAGACTGCGGGAAAGAAAATTAGAATATTGCTGATTGATATTCCGGCTGCGCAACATGGGTGGATGTATGTAAGGGATATTAGCGAGCAGGCTATGTCAACACAGTGATTTTTACCGTGAACTCCTGCTTATCGCAATGTACCGTACAACTGCCGTTGTATTTGCTGGCGATCCGTTTCATAATATCAATGCCGTACCCGTGGGCTTTTTTATCTTTTTTGGTAGAGGAGACCCGGCCTCCCTGAACGGGCACTTTTCGGAGTACGGGATTGACGATCTGTATTGTCGTATAGTTGCAGGTGGTGTGCACCTTGGTGCGGATATAGGCGTTTTCTTGAGAACGGCAGGCCTCAATGGCATTGTCGTAGGCGTTGGACAGAATGCTACAGATATCCGGGGCCTCCAGAGCATCGAAACCGGACAGAGAGCCGGAAAAGGAAAAGTCTATGCCATGTTTCTCGCAGACTTTTATCTTGGAGCTGACCACCAGGTCGGCCACCTTGTTGCCGGTAAGTATTCTGCTGCCGGAGGGAACCGTTTCACGGCTGAGTTGTTCCGCGTACTTTTTCACTTCTCTGTAATTGCCCTCCTGGCACAGCGTCTGTATCGTGACCATGTGGTTGGTGAGATCATGGCGCATACGCCGCGACTGTTCTTCTTGCTCTTTTACATCCTGCAGGGCCTCCAGCTGTAGCTGTAGATATTCTGTCTGGCTCCTGGCCAGCGCCTCACGGTATATCCGCATGCGGGAGGCTATCACACCGTACAGAAAATAGCCGTTGCCAAGCACAAAGGCCCCCAGAAAGATCGTCAGAAAGACATAGTGCTTTACCGGGTCAAGTTGCGCATGGAATAAAAAGATAACAAGTCCCGCATCGATGAAGGAAAAGAAGGCAAGAACGATACTGCCCACGATCTCCCCCGGGCGAAAATGCAGGCCGGTCTGATATTTGTGAAGGATGCTGCCCAGAAAAACCAGAGTTCCCAGAAAAAGGACATCTGTTATTAATCCAAACCAGGTGCATGTGTGGTCGGGGAAAATGGGAATAAGGCTGTTAGGCATGATGTAGCTAAGCAACAGCATTGGAGTTACCATCAGCGTATAGAAGATGGCTATGGCAGCCAGGAGACGCAGCAGATCGGAGAGACGCTTTCTGCTGAGCAGCAAAACCGTCAGTATAAGTTCTCCCAGCATTATGAGCAGAGGCAGTACTTCTCCGTCGGTGACCCTATTGATTAAAACCGTTCCCAATATGCAGATACCGGAGCAAAATAGCACATTCCGGAAACGCAGATTCATATGGGCAGAGCATATGTATTGGGTCAGGAGAATCAGTATCCAAAATTCCATCAGATTGACAGTGATGTCAAGCGGCAGGTATTTCATGCGTATATATCTCCTTCGATGTAGGCCTTTAGTGAAAGTTCAAATTCCCTGCTCTTTCTGCGGCTCACAGGCAGAGTCTGTCCGCTGTCCAGCGTCAGTCTCTGCCTGTCGTATTCCCTGACATGGGACAGGTTGACCAGGAATTTGCGGTGGACGCGAAAGAAGAACGTTTCTGGGAGCAGGCTCTGCAGTTCATTAAGGCTTTTCCGCAGGGTGATAACGTCGTCCAGACAAAATAGGACCGTCTCCTTGTCTGCGGTTTCCAGATACAGGATTTCCGGTATATGCAGCAGAAGATTGCATTCCGGAGTACTTAGCAGTAGAGTCTGGGCTGAATCGTTTAGCTTTTTGCGTATCTCGTTCATGATAAGGTGCAGGTCATTCTCCACCACGGGCTTTAACAGATAGCGGAACGCATTCACCCTGTAGCCCTCGGGGGCATATTCCAGGTAGGAGGTTATAAAGACCAGGATGGCATACTTGTCCCGCTCTCTGATTTTTCTTGCCAGCTCCATGCCGTTTATGGGAGCTATAAGGATATCCAGAAAAAATACGTCATACCGTTCCCCGGCAGCAATTTTTTCAAGCAATTCCACAGGGGAGAGGAAACAATCCACCACACAGTCATGTTGTTGCCACAGAAATTGGTATATTTTCCTGACAAATACCTCTTCGTCATCACAGATTGCGATCCTCATATGTACTCCATTCTGTAATAAATCTTCAAAGCCACTCTAGCATACTTCATTTGTCCCGTCAAGAGATCCGTTGCCGCATAAGGACTCCAAATATTGTAATATGGCGTTCTATGACCGCTCGCGCCGTTTTTGACACCGTTTGCGAAATGATAAAAACAGAGAGTATTTTAAATTATAATATAAGTGGATTTTATCATAAATAGATGCCAGGTTTTCGGTACAGATATGGGCGGAGACGGGGAGGTGGACGCCGGGATAAGAGGAGTTAAAGGCACCGCCTGCCAAGTCAGGAGAAACAGAGGAGGAAAAGAAATGGACAAAACATTTGAGGAGCGATTGGAGAGATACAGGGCAAAATGATCCTGGCATGTATGGACTACGCCGGTAACAGGGCGGAACGCATATACATATATGTGTCCCGTGAAGGCAGCAGTATCAATGGACAGGTGGTGGAAAGGCATTAGCTGGGAGAGGGATATGACGTCTCGCCGAAGCGTCAGTTCGCCTGTCTTGGTATATTGAGATCGTGCATACATGAGGCGGAGGACATGTGTAAGGGATTTGGCAAAGATATGCCACGCCATGCGCCGGATAATACCCTCTTGATTATTGCGCGGGCAGGGCTTATAATGTTGCGTATGAGGAAGGTTCTGGCAGTTCCTGGCCGGACGTCTGACGGATATGGAGAGATAAGGATGGCAGATAGAATAACAGTCGGTTGCCTGCGTGAAGACCTGGCGGTATGCCCGGGCTGCGGCAGCAGGAACATTGTGGGAAGAGACAGGGAATATTGTCACTGCGGCCAGTGCGGTCAGGCTTTGGAGATCCGCCTGGTCAGCAAGGTAGCGGCCGCCGGGGAAGAGACCGGGGAACAGAAGGAATTTGAGCAGATGTCCCTGTTTTGAGCGGCATATGGACGGACGGCGGTCCAAAACTAGCGGACAAAGGCGGATTACCCTGCCGGAAACGTGGCGGCAGGCCGAGTTTAAGAGCAGGGAGTCTTAATATATTTAAGGAGAGTATATGGCACAGACAGGTAAAAGCATCGCGATACCGGCGATTTTGAAAGTGGGGAAGGGCGCACTGGAAAATATCGGCGGTTATCTGCGGGAAGAGAACTTTAAGACTGCGGTGATCTATTTCGGAAACGGGCTGATCGAGTTGTTCGGCGTAAAAGTCATGGATTCCTTGAGGGAGGCCGGTATAGAGGTACTTGAGTACCGGGAGATTGACACCGTATGTATCGATGATATTGTGGAGATGGCGTTTACGCTGCCAAATAATGTGCAGACGATCATCGCTGTCGGCGGGGGCAAAGTGATCGACGCGGGGAAATACGCGGCGTTTTTGCGGGGGCTGCCCTTTGTCAGCGTACCCACTTCCAGTTCCAGCGACGGTTTTTCCAGTGCCAGCGCGTCTCTGGTCGTGGAGGGCAGACGAACCTCCGTACCGGCCAGGCTGGCTTACGGCATCATAGTGGATACGGAAGTGATCCGCACGGCCCCGGAGCGGTTTATCTATTCAGGGATCGGCGATATGGTGTCCAAGATCACTGCGCTGTACGACTGGCTGTTCGAGGCCAGGGCTGGTTATGCCCAGATCAATGATTTCGCGGTGATGATTGCAAAAAAGGCGGTGAACAGCTTTGTGCGGACGCCCTTTCAGAGCATCCAGGAGGAATTGTTCTTGAAAGAATTGCTGGACTCTCTGGCCATGAGCGGTATCGCCAATGAGATCGCGGGCAGCAGCGCTCCAACCAGCGGCAGTGAACATCTGATCTCTCACGCGCTGGATAAAATGTTGGAACAGCCTCAGCTCCACGGTATACAGGTGGGCATAGCCACCTATCTGATGGCAAGAGTGCAGCAGCACCGCCACGTCAGGGTAAATACGATCTTTACCGATACCGGGTTCTGGAAGTATGTGGAAACTCTTGGTATGAGAAAAGAAGATTTTGCCAAAGCTATAGATATGGCGCCCTCCATCAAACCTCACAGACATACCTATCTGCATGAGGGGCAATATCGTGAGCAGGCTAAGCGTCTGCTCTCGGAGGACGATATATTAAGCAGGATTTTGGTTTGATAGGGGGTGAGCGTTCTGAAAGTGCTCAAAAGAATATTTTACGGATTCTGTATATTGGTGATTTTGCTCTGTGCCGTGATGGTGGGGCTGGCTTTTTCTCCCGATGCCACAGAGAAATTGGCGGATATACTGTACGGAGAAAATCGGGATAACGGGGTAGTGGACGTGGTGGATAAGCCTGACACACAGCCGGGCGATCAGGAGGAGCAGGGGCCGGCAGAGTCCACGGAGCCCGCGGAGACACCGCAGCCCACCATAGCGCCCGAGCATATGGATCATCCTTTGACATGGGAACCCAAAAGTACGCCGGAGCCTTTTTACACGCCGGCACCGGACAGTAACCCGGCTCCTGATGTAAACGGAATGGTGATCAATATTTACGCGGTGAAAAACGGCGGCACGGCCCAGCAGGCGCCCAGCTATGTGATACCATCCGGCGACTCGGTGGAAGCGCCCAAGGAACTGGCCGACAAAACCGGATATACTCCGGTGGAGGAAAAGACTACGGAGCTAAGTGCCGAGGAGGCCGACAAGCTCAGAAAAGAACTTACGCTGGGGGATACCGGTACAGCGCTGTATTTTGACAGTCTATACTATCCTTATTATTATCTGCTGGACGAGACAGGACAGACCCTGTACCGACAGATTTACGCCAATGCCAACGGTATGATCAAAACTTTTATGCCCTGTCAGGACATAACTGTGAATGCGCTTAAAACCGTGTTTGAGGCGGTTTACAACGATCATCCCGAGCTGTTTTGGCTGGAGACCGGCTATAGCTGCCGCTACAGCCGCAGCGGGAAATGCGTGGAGATTACGTTGCAGTACAGCGTGGAGAGCGCGGAACTGGCGGAATTCCGGTCCACTTTTGAAACGCAGGTAAACAGGATACTGAATCAGGCATGGAATCTGCCCGATGATTACGAGAAAGAGAAGTATGTTCACAACAAACTGTTGGAGCTGGTGGAATATCAGAGCGGCGCTCCCATGAGCCAGAGCGCTTACAGCGCGTTGGTAAACGGCAAGACGGTCTGCGCCGGATATTCCAGAGCGTTCCAGTATCTGATGCAGCAGTTGGGAATTCCCTGTTATTATTGCACAGGTTATTCCGGGGAGAACCATGCGTGGAATATCGTTTATCTCTATGGGGAATATTACAATGTGGATCTGACCTGGGACGATACAGAGCCCACCACCTATGATTTCTTTAACAAGACGGACGCGGATTATGCAGACACCCATGTGCGCAGAGGTCTGGCACAAAAACTTCCGGCATGTGAGGGTGTCAGCTACCGAAATCTGGAGGAGACTCTAGGCGAGGCGGAGCCCACACCTACGCCCGCGCCCCGGGCCACACCAGCGCCCACCGGCGAGCCGGACAATCCGATGATATCGCCGGAACTGGAGGAGTATTACAGGGATTGCGGACAGAAGATCATTGATAACGGACTGGGCAGTTTCACCTTTGTACAGGAGATTGATGCCGGATTGTGGCAGGAATTGTGGGATGCCTATAACAACGGCAATATATCGGACAGCTTTTTAATACGGGCCATGAACCGTTTGGGCGGCAGTTCCTGCAGCGTACAGATACAGTGCAATACAGCCGCAAACGGCGGATACCGCCTCACCCATACGGTCTATATACAATAAGAATACCATGACCTTCCACACTATAAATAACATATGATATAAAAGGAATTTCGGACGAAAGCGTACCGGCCCCCGTAAGTTAGACCCAAAATCTAACGAACGGGGGCCGGTATTTTTAGGCATATATCACTTGTCCCATCATATATTGAGATAGGGAGGTGCTGGGTATGCATAAAAATCTGGCGGATATTTTTCCGGCTGCGTACAGAATTTATTTCAGGACTGCCGCGGGGCGCGGGGAGCAGGTCAGCGAGATCCGTCTGCGCGCCTCCAGGCCGGCCATTTTGATGGAGGGCGTCAAGGAATACTTTCTGAAAGAGGATGGAGCGTATACGGAACATATGGAACAGGCCTGGCATCCCGATAGACAGGCCCTGGAGGAGATCGTCAGCCATCTGTGCCAGTATTCCCTGTATGCGTATGAGGACGAGCTGCGCCAGGGATATATCACCATCGAGGGAGGACATCGGGTGGGGATCGTGGGACAGGCGGTGCAGGAGGGCGTAGGCGCTATCCGCACCATCAAATATATCTCCGCTCTGAATATTCGGATAGCGCATCAGATTCTGGGTGCCGCCAACCCGGTATTGCCCTATATTTATAAGAACGGCAGTATGTATAATACGCTGATCGTATCCCCGCCGGGATGCGGTAAGACAACATTGCTGCGGGATATGGTGAGACAGATTTCGGGGGGCAACGCCTACGGACCGGCCCGGACAGTGGGAGTGGTGGACGAGCGCTCGGAGATCGCAGGCTGTTATATGGGGCAGCCACAGAACGATCTGGGGCCTCGCAGCGACGTGCTGGACGCCTGCCCCAAAGCTCTGGGAATGATGATATTGCTGCGCAGTATGTCGCCAGCGGTGCTGGCGGTGGATGAGCTGGGCAGCAGCGAGGAGATACGGGCAGTGAGAATGGCCGCTTCCTGCGGCGTCAGTCTGATGGCTACCATACACGGCATGGACATGCAGGATGTGCAGGGAAAGTCGGAGATGGGGGCACTGCTGACAGAGGGCATATTCACTTGTATGCTGGTGCTGAAAAGGGACAGGCAGGGACGGTGCCGGGTGGGACAGGTACTTCACCGCAGACGGATGGACGGCATATGGGAGGAGGTGGCAAGAGATGATACGGCTGGCAGGATTTAGCATGATCGGTTTAAGCTGCAGCGGATTGGGTGTATGGTATGCCTGGCAGCTAAGGCAGCGCCTGGAACATCTTCATGCCATGAACCGTATCATTGAATTGCTGGTCAGCCTGCTGCAGTATGGAAAAAGTACCCTGCCGGAATGCTGCCGCCAGCTGGCCGCTCAGGCGCAGGAGCCGTACAGGCAGGCCTTTACGCAGGTGTATCAGTTGATGGCGGAAAACAAAGGGGACAGTTTTGCGGAGGTGTACGCGGAGATCATGGGAAAGGCGTTAAAGGGGATCAACGCGCTGAAGGAGCAGGACAGGCAACTGTTTCTGCAATGTGTCCTTCAGCAGGGCTGCGGCGATACCGAGACGGGAATACGGTTGATCCGCCGACAGCAGGAACTGCTGAAAGAGCGTATCACCCGGCTGGAGGCGGAACATCGGGAAAAAAGCCGGATGGCTGTAGGGCTGGGGACCCTGGGCGGAATCCTGCTCATTATCATACTGCTGTAACGGCGGAAAACAAAATGGAGCAATTTGCCGGGCCGTCCTGGGAGTTGCGGGAATAAGGAAAGTGTGGGTATGGGTGTGAGTCTGATATTTAAAATTGCGGCAGTGGGAATACTGGTTACAATATTGAGTCAGGTACTCAAACATAGCGGCAGGGAAGAACATGCCTTTCTCATCAGCCTGGCGGGTCTGATTTTGGTGCTGACCTGGATCGTTCCCTATATATATGATCTGTTTACCACGATACAGTCTTTGTTTGATCTTGCATAACAGATGGTTTTAAATAGGAGAGTTGGCTTATGTCAGAACTTATCAAGATAGGCATACTGGGGATTCTGGGGGTTATGGTAGCCCTGCAGTTTAAGTCTACCCGGCCTGAGTATGGGGTATATATGGGGCTGGTGATCAGCATTCTGATATTTGCGTATGCGGTGCGCCAGTTTTCCGCCGTACTGGAAAAGTTTTCGCTGATACGGCAGTTTCTGGGCAGCAGCCAGAGCTACCTGTCAATCCTACTCAAAATAACGGGCGTTACATATATTTGTGAGTTCAGCGCCGGGATATGTAAGGATGCGGGATATGGGGCGGTGGCGGAGCAGATCGAGATATTGGGCAAACTGTCGGTGATGTTTGCCGGGCTGCCCATTCTGCTGGCGGTTATGGAACAGATACAGGGATTCATGCGCTGAAACAGGGACGCGCAATGACAGGGGTACGGCCGTAGCTGGCGTTGACAGCTACAGCTACGCGGAAATGGGGAGAGCATGGAAGGACTGGATATAATATGGCAGGAATACGGACTGGACCAGCTGCAGCAGGGGTTGTCCGATCTGTTTCCGGGGAACGCGTTTTCCCTGCGGCAGGTTTTTTCCCAGATTATGCAAGGGGATGTTATGGGAGCCATCCGTGATATCCTGAATGCTATGCTGGGGGATATAGGGGGGCAGCTGGCAGGTATGCGCAATGTGATGCTGTGGCTGGTGATGCTGGGGCTGGTATCGGCGCTGATGAGCCATTTTATGGAAATATTTGACAAACATCAGATTGCGGACATCAGCTTTTATTTTATGTATCTGTTATTGACGGCAGTGCTGTTGACAAGTTTCGGACAAACAGTGCAGGTGGCATCGGATACAATGGAAAATATCCTGGTGTTTATACGTCTGTTGGTGCCCACCTATCTGATGGCGGTGGGGGTGGCAAGCGGAACCGCCACGGCAGGTGCCAGCTATCAGCTGGTACTGCTTTTGATCTATGGAGTGGAGCAGGTGCTGGTGGGCGGGCTGCTGCCCTTCGTATACAGCTATGTTTTGCTGGCGGTGGTAAATGGCGTATGGATCGAGGAGAAATTGTCTCTGCTGATGGAACTGCTGGAAAGGGCCATCAAGGCGGCGCTTAAAGCGATTATTGGCGTAGTCACAGGGATCAGTGTATTTCAATCTATAATAACACCGGTTATTGACACTGCGAAAACCTCTGTGCTGCAAAAGATCGTGTCGGCTATTCCGGGGATTGGCGGGGCGGCGGACAGTATGGCCTCGATGGTGATCGGATCTGCCGTGGTGATCAAGAACAGCATCGGTGTGGTGCTGCTGATCCTGTTGGTGAGCATGTGTTTGGCCCCGCTTCTGAGAATACTGCTGACAGCCTGTTGTCTGAAACTCGCGGCGGCGGTCATGGGTATCGTCAGCGACAAGCGGATTACGGCCTGTGCCAACAAAGTGGGCGAGGGCAGTATGATGTTGCTTAAGGTCACAGGTACGGCGCTGCTGCTGTTTTTGATCAGTATTGCCGTTGTGGCTGTCTCTACCAATCACGGGCTATAAGCAGACAGAGCTTATATATATGGAGGAGAATATGTTGGATGCGCTACTTGCAAGTTTACAACAGATGAGTGTGTTTATGATATGCGCCCAGGCTTTGATCTATTTTAAGCCTAAGGGTTCCTATGAAAAATATCTCAAGCTGCTGGTGAGCGCCATGGTTCTGGTACAGCTTTTGGGACCTGTGCAGGCTCTTCTGTCCGGTGGCGGACAGAGTCTGGAGGAGCGTATCGCGTTTTATACCAGCTCCTTTGAACAGGGGATGGGAGAGGCGGCGCTGGAAGAGTACCGAGTGGAGCAGATACGCAGGCAGCTGCTGACGTCCCAGATCAGCGCGCAGATGGAAACATGGAGTATGGAGACGGAGAGCGGAACAGGGGAGGAGGAGTATGCGGAGCAGGAGAAGGTGGACGAGGTCCGTGTTCAGATCGATCCTGTGATCGTAGAAATCCCGTAAACGGCGATAAGCAGGACTCTGCCAATTGCTGTGCGCAATACCGCCCAGGGTATATCGGCATGTGAGAATGCGGTAAATATAGCCTATGTATGGAGAGGGAAATATGGAGGAGAAGATTAAAAGCCGAATGACCAAATGGCTTAAAAAAGACAATCTGCTGATCCTGTTGCTTGCCGGCGTGCTGCTGGTGGTAATAGCGTTACCCACGGAAAAAAACGGCGGGGGAGGGCAGGATACCGGACAGAGCCGGGAGAACACGGGCGGCGCGGCCCAAGATGTTTCCTCTTCCGTAACGGGTTTTTCCGATACAGAGGAATATGCGGCCTATCTGGAGAGACGGCTGGAAAACACCCTTTCTCAAGTGAGCGGCGTGGGCGAGGTTCAGGTGATGATCACGCTGGAGGCTACTCGGGAGCTTGTGCTGGAGAAGGACAGGGAGGTACAGAGCAACAGTACCACCGAGGAGGACAGCCAGGGGGGAAACCGCTATTCCCAGCAGATCAGCAGAGCGGAGAGCACGGTATATCACAGCTCCGGCAACAACGAGCCGTATGTGGTAAAAACTCTGATGCCCCGGGTGGAGGGAGTGGTAGTGGTGGCTCAAGGGGCCGGAACAGGCAACATCAACAGAAATATAACGGATATGGTGCAGGCACTTTTCGATGTGGAGGCGCATAAGGTAAAGGTGGTGAAAATGGACAGCGATGTGAATATATCTGAATAAGCCCTCATACAATGAACTAGTAAAAGAAGAGAGCATAGAAAAGGGAGAAAAGTGTGAAAAACTTAATCAAAAAGAATCAGCTAATGATTACCGCTCTTGCGATCATGCTGGCCATTGCGGGCTATCTGCAGTTTGCGGGGACCAATCTGGACGAGGAATTTCTGGGAGACAACGGGAAGACGGCAGAGGTTACAAATACGGATGGGGTGATCACGGACAATGTGGTGGCAGGACAGTATGACATAAGCGATATCGACGGCATGCTGGATCTGTCGGAGGCTGATCTGGTGGCATCTTCCGTAACGGAGATCGACAGTCTGGACACGGACGGGGACGTGATCGCCGAGAATTATCTGGATTCGGATATGGTGGTGGGAGAGGCCCAGCCTGCGGAAGGCGAAGTGCCGGGCGAAGCGGTATTTTCCTCCTCCAATGGCGTAGCCATGTTATCTGAAGCCAAGCTGTTAAAAGAACAGGTTAGAGCAAAGAACAAGGAGACACTTATGGAGATCATCAACAGTGACGGTCTCTCCGATGAACAGAAACAGGAGGCGGTGAACACCATGGTACAGATGACCGCCATCGCGGAGAAAGAGGCGGCGGCTGAGATACTTCTGGAGGCCAAAGGGTTCTCGGATGTTGTAGTCAGCATCAATGACGGAGCTGTGGACGTGGTGGTAAACGCTCTGACCCTGACGGACGTACAGAGGGCACAGATCGAGGATATCGTCAAGCGCAAGACGGAGATCGGCGCGGAGAATATCATTATCAGCACGGTGGTACAGGAATAATTTAGTGTACATTACATAAAAATGTGGTATACTGAGAAAAACGCCCTGCGTTTTCTCTTCTGAAAAGAGATGTGCGCAAAAGCGCACGGAAATAAGGTATACTGAGAAAAACGCCCTGCGTTTTCTCTTCTGAAAGGGATGTGCGCAAAGCCATAAGCGGATTTTACGAAAGGTGAGGAAATAATATTGAGCAACAAACGAGTGTTTTTGATCGTGCTGGACAGTTTTGGGATCGGGGAGATGGCGGACGCGCCGCAGTACGGGGATGAAAATGTGAACACCCTGCGCAGCGTGGCAGCCAGCTCCTGTTTCCGTGTACCGAATCTGGAGCGGTTGGGGCTGTTTCAGATCGACGGGGTGGCGGAGGAACCGGCCATACGTAGTCTTGCCACAGTGGATAAGGCCCAGGTGATCGGCAGATATGCCAGAATGGCGGAGCGCTCCCGGGGCAAGGATACCACCATAGGGCACTGGGAGATAGCGGGACTGGTGTCACACCGTCCTCTGCCCACTTATCCCCAGGGATTCCCCAAGGAGGTGCTGGAGGAGTTTAGCCGCCGCACCGGCAGAGGGGTGCTGTGCAATCTGCCCTATTCCGGGACTCAGGTGATACAGGAGTACGGGGATGCCCATATGCGCACGGGAGATCTGATCGTGTATACTTCGGCGGACAGCGTATTTCAGATTGCCGCCCACGAGGAGATCGTCCCGGTGGAGCAGCTGTATGCCTACTGCCGCATGGCCCGGGAGATATTGCAGGGTGAGCATGGCGTGGGCCGGGTGATCGCCAGACCCTTTGTGGGCCCGGCGGGCGGTATGTTTACCAGAACGCCCCGCAGGCACGATTTTTCTCTGGAGCCGCCGGGCGTGACCATGTTGGATCAGCTGTCCCAGGCGGGGAAAAGCGTGATCGCGGTGGGTAAGATACAGGATATATTCGCAGGAAAGGGTATCACTGAGCATGTGTATACCGGAGGCAATGAGGAGGGGATTTCCCGGACTCTGGAGTATTTGGACAGGGATTTTGAAGGGCTTTGTTTTGTAAATCTGGTGGATTACGATATGCTGTACGGACACCGCCGGGATGTGGAGGGCTATGCCCGGGCGCTGAGCGATTTTGATGAAAAGCTGCCTGAGATCATGGAGAAAATGGGACCGGAGGATCTGCTGATGATCACGGCGGACCACGGCTGCGACCCGGCTTACACCAGGACCACCGATCATACCCGGGAGTATACGCCGTTCCTGCTGTATGGCAGGAATGTGATACCCGGTAACATGGGCACCAGAGACACTTTCGCGGATATCGGAGCTACTGTGCTGCAGTATTTTGGTATCCGGCCGGAGATTGACGGGGAAGGGATGTTTCCCCATTAAGCGGCCTGATGTGGATCACTGATTAATGTAGGCTCGCAGGGAATACGCGGAACGGAAGATCAGCGTAACAGAAGTTCTGAGGAAATCTAAGACAGCGTGTTCCCGGAAAGCACACTGATTCATATCAGGACGCCGCAAGCGGCCTGATGTGGATCACTGCTGTGTGGGCTTGCAGGGAACTCGCGGAACGTAAGATCAGCGTAACAGAAGTTCTGAGGAAATCTAAGACAGCGTGTTCCCGGAAAGCACACTGATTCATATCAGGACGCCGCAAGCGGCCTGATGTGGATCACTGCTGTGTGGGCTTGCAGGGAACTCGCGGAACGTAAGATCAGCGTAACAGAAGTTCTGAGGAAATCTAAGACAGCGTGTTCCCGGAAAGCACACTGATTCATATCAGGACGCCGCAAGCGGCCTGATGTGGATCACTGCTGTGTGGGCTTGCAGGGAACTCGCGGAACTTATAATAGGAGGAAATAGACCCATGGATCGATATACAGAAGAAATAAACAGACGGCGTACTTTCGCCATTATCTCACACCCGGACGCGGGTAAGACTACCCTGACGGAAAAGTTTTTGCTCTACGGCGGTGCCATCAATCTGGCAGGCAGCGTTAAGGGCAAGGCCACGGCGAGGCACGCGGTGTCCGACTGGATGGAGATTGAGAAAGAGAGAGGTATTTCCGTCACCTCATCCGTGTTGCAGTTTGAGTATGACGGTTTTTGCATCAATATTCTGGATACTCCGGGACACCAGGACTTTTCGGAGGACACCTACAGGACGCTGATGGCGGCGGACTCCGCCGTGATGGTCATAGACGCCTCCAAGGGCGTGGAGGCCCAGACCCGCAAGCTGTTTAAGGTCTGCGGTATGAGGGGTATTCCGATCTTTACATTTATCAACAAGCTGGACAGGGACGCCAACGACACCTTTGAACTGTTAGACGAGATTGAGAAGGAGCTGGGCATCGCCACCTGTCCCATAAACTGGCCCATTGGTTCCGGAAAGGGATTTAAAGGCGTGTATGACCGTGAGGAGAAGGCGGTATACACTTATTCCGATACCGAGAAGGGCACCAAGGAGGGCGAGACCCGCGTGGTGCCGGTGCAGGAGGAGACAGCGCTGCGGGAGCTGATCGGCAATGACGCTGCGGACAAGCTGCTGGAGGAAGTGGAACTCTTGGACGGAGCCAGCGCGGACTTCGATCTTAAGGCTGTGCAAAAGGGACAGTTGACTCCGGTGTTTTTCGGATCGGCTCTCACCAATTTCGGCGTGGAGATCTTTTTGCAGCATTTTCTGCGGATGACCACCACACCCTTGCCCAGGACGGCGGACGTGGGGGTCATAGATCCGGTGGAACATGAATTTTCGGCCTTTGTGTTTAAGATCCAGGCCAATATGAACAAGGCCCACAGGGACAGAGTGGCCTTTATGCGCATCTGCTCGGGCCGTTTCGACGCCAATATGGAGGTGCGCCATGTGCAGGGCGGAAAGGTGATGCGCCTGTCCCAGCCCCAGCAGATCATGGCGGATGAGAGAAAGATTCTGGACGAGGCATACGCGGGAGATATCATCGGTGTGTTTGACCCCGGCATATTTTCCATAGGGGATACGCTGTGTATGCCCAAAGAAAAATTTGCCTATGAGGGAATTCCCACCTTTGCGCCGGAGCATTTCGCCAGGGTGCGCCAGGTGGATACGATGAAACGCAAACAGTTCACCAAGGGAGTGCAGCAGATCGCCCAGGAGGGCGCCATCCAGATCTTCCAGGAGTTCAATTCCGGCATGGAGGAGATCATCGTGGGCGTAGTGGGCGTACTGCAGTTTGACGTGTTGAAATACCGTCTGGAGAACGAGTACAATGTGGAGATCCGTCTGGAGAATCTGCCCTATGAGCATATCCGCTGGATCGCCAACAAGGATGAGGTGGATGTGGAGAAACTCACCGGCACATCGGATATGAAAAAGGTAAAGGACATGCGGGGGAATCCGCTGTTGCTGTTTGTCAATTCCTGGAGCATAGGCATGACGCTGGACCGCAACAAGGGACTGGAGTTGTCGGAGTTTAGCAGAGAGTAGAATAGGCCGGGCGTCGGAGAGGAAGGTGCTATTGCATAGTCGGAAAAAGCGTTTTTGGGGTAAAATAGCATATATAGGAGCTTTTTGCTGCATTGCGGCGGCTCTGGCAGCGGTGCTTGCAGGGATCGGCTCTCCGGAGTTCTGGGTCATGGATGGCCAGGGCATGGAAGAGCCGGTCACGGAAAACGTTTCGGGGCCGGAAGATGTGGATGGTCACAGCGCCAATGCTCCGGCCACAGCCATGGAATCCCGGATTCTGACCTGGCAGACGCTGTCCGGCTCCCAGGAGCCGGAGGATGACGCGGCGGTGGATTATACGGACCCTATGGCATGGGAATACTGTTATCAGTATCTGGATGAGGCGGGACAAAAATGGTACCGGGATATTCAGCGGGTTCTGGCGGGCATGGGGAAGGAGCAGGAGTTGTCTCCCGAGGGGCTGGAAGCGGGCTTGACGGAGGAGGACATCGACAGGATATTCTGTTATGTGCTGGCGGACCACCCGGAATATTTTTATGTGGACGGGTATCGCTATACAAAATACAGCCGCATGGACAGGCTGGTTAAAATCGAGTTTTCCGGCAGCTATACCTGTGACAGCCAGGAATGTGCCGACAAATGGGAGCAGATCAGGGATGCCGCCGGGACATTGCTGGCGCAGGCGCCTGCCGGGGAGGACGATTATGAGAAAGCGCGTTATGTATATGAGACATTGATCCGCAATACCGATTATGTGCTGGACGCGCCGGACAGTCAGAATCTGTATTCCGTTCTGGTAAACGGCGAGTCCGTGTGTCAGGGGTATGCCAAGGCCACCCAGTATCTGCTCAATCATCTGGGGATTCCCTGTCTGCTGGTACAGGGCCAGGTGGAGCCGGGAGAAGGACATGCGTGGAATATGCTCAGCCTGAATGGGGATTACTATTATATGGACACCACCTGGGGGGACGCCTCCTACCGGCAGGCAGACAATATTGAGCAGGACAGTGATTGGATACCGCAGGTCAACTATGACTATCTGTGCGTTACCACCAGCCAGCTGTTGCGCACCCATACGCCCGATATGGGAGTGCCGCTGCCCGAGTGTACCGCCACCCGTGACAATTACTATGTGCGGGAGGGCTGCCTGATGGAAACTTGTGAGGAGACGGCGCTGCGGCAGGCTTTTGACCGGGCCATCTCCCAGGGCCGTCAGGAGATCTCGCTGAAATGTACCCAGGAGAGCGTGTACCGTCAGCTGCTGGAGCATTTGATCGGGGATAAAGAGGTGTTTTCCTATCTGGGCCGGGATTGCAGTACCCTGCACTATGCCCGCAATGAAAAACAGCTGTCCATCACCTTCTGGTTTTCCTAGGAAACGCTTTTGGTACTTGAGAGATCAGGGGGAATGTGTTACAATAAACAAAACGCTTTGACGCCCTGTGAGATCGCGTGGAACGCGGAGATGGGATCAGCGGGATATCCCGGGCCAAACCCGTGATATGCGGAAAAGGGGGATCAATATGGAAAAAGAGATAGATAGAAAAACCGTAGTGTTGCAGGAGGACGAGAACGTGGGAAGTGTGAAGATAGCGGATGACGTGGTGGCTACGATCGCCAGGCTGGCGGCCAACGAAGTCGAGGGAGTGGCTCCGGCGGTGGGGTCCAACGGGAAACCCGTGAAAAAATATGTGAGAGTGGAAGTGACAAACGGCAACGTGGTTGTGGATCTGGCTGTGGTGCTGGCCTACGGCTATAATATTCCTGCCACATGCAGCAAGGTGCAGGCAAAGGTGAAGACTGCCATTGAAAATATGACGGGGCTTACCTGTAGCGACGTGAATATACGCATTGCCGGAGTGAAAGTTAATTAGTATCCCCGCCGGGGTGGACGAAAGAAGACGGAGAGTAGGATCTATGGGACGACGTGAACAGAGGGAGCAGATATTCAAGCTGCTTTTTCGCGTGGAATTTAATACGCCGGAGGAGATGCCCCAGCAGAGGGAGTTTTTTCTGGAGCAGATAAAGCTGCCCCCCGAGGATGACGGTATGGCGGCCAAGGAGAAAGATATTACCTATATCACGGACAAATTTGAACGCATACAGGATCAGATTGCCGGAATCGACAGGTTGATCGACGAGAAAGCGGAGGGATGGAGCGTGGCCCGTATGGGCAAGGTGGAGCTGACCATACTGCGCCTGGGAGTCTATGAGATTCTGTATGACCAGGATATTCCGGACAGCGTGGCTATCAACGAGGCGGTGGAGCTGGCCAAGAAATACGGGCAGGACAATTCCGGCGCGTTTGTCAATGCCGTGCTGGCGAAGTTTTTGTGCTCCGGTCAGGGGGAAAAACAGTGATGGCACGCAGCGTTTATACAGTTGCGCAGGTCAATGCGTATATCAAGAATATGTTCACGCAGGATTATATGCTGCAGGCTCTCTTTGTAAAAGGCGAAGTGAGTAATTGCAAGTATCATTCCTCTGGACATATTTATTTTACGTTAAAGGATCAAAAGGGCGCGCTGAATTGCGTGATGTTTGCAGGCAACCGTAAGGGGCTGGACTTCCGTATGCAGGATGGGCAGCAGGTCATTGTGGGCGGTACGGTGGACGTGTATGAGCGGGACGGAAAGTATCAGCTCTACGCCAGGCAGATCGCGCTGGACGGCGCGGGGGCACTGTATGAGCGCTACGAGCAGTTAAAGAGGGAACTGGAAGAGCTGGGCATGTTCGCACAGGAGTATAAAAAGCCCATCCCTCGATTTATACGCACGCTGGGTGTGGTGACGGCGGACACAGGCGCGGCGGTGCGGGATATCATACAGATTGCCACCCGGCGCAATCCCTATGTACAGATATTGCTCTATCCTGCCATAGTGCAGGGAGAGCAGGCTCCGGAGAGTATTATCCGGGGGATCAGGGCGCTGGAGCGGCAGGGCGTGGACGTGATGATCGTGGGCCGGGGCGGCGGTTCCATCGAGGACCTGTGGGCCTTTAACGACAGGGCTGTGGCACAGGCGGTATTTGACTGTCCGGTCCCCGTCATCTCTGCGGTGGGACATGAGACGGATACCACGATCATCGACTTTGTATCGGACCTAAGGGCACCCACTCCCTCCGCGGCGGCGGAACTGGCGGTGTATGATATCCGCCAGCTGACGGATGCGATGGAGAACGCCGCACAGAGGCTGGGAAAAGGGATGCAGCGGCAACTGGCGCAGGAGCGGGCCAGAACGGATAATTATAAGCTGCGGCTCAGAGCCGCCGGACCTCAGAGCAGACTCCGGGAGAGGCGCACCTATCTGATACAGCTGGAAGAAAAATTGCAGCGGGGCATGGAGAGCGCTATCCAGGAAAAAAGGCATCGGATGGCACTGTATATCGAGCAGATGAAGGGGCTTTCCCCGCTGCACAAACTGAGCAGCGGTTACAGCTATGTGACGGACGGGGAGGGCAGCGCCGTTCGCTCCGTGGAGGGAGTGCAGCCGGGGCAGACGGTGACGATCCATGTGACGGACGGGCGTATAAAAGCCAGGGTGACGGACCGGGAAAGGGCCTCGTATCCGGCGAAGAGGCCATGCTGACCTAAGTAGGCCAGCGCAGGCAGAAAGGGAACTAGCCGACACAAGGGGGTTCGTGCCGACAGAAAGGAATCTTGCTGACTGAAGTAGGCTAGCGCAGGCAGAAAGGGAACTAGCCGGCACAAGGGAATCCGGCTTGCCAAAGGAGAAATATGGTTCACCGGAACAGAGATGTTGCCGGCAAAATAGAAGAGACGGGGGAGAGCGAATGGCAGACAAAAAAATGGCGGATCAGGAGACCGTGAATCAGAAAAAGGCCGGGAAAACACTGAGTATAGAGGAGAACTTCGCAAGGCTGGAGGAGGCTATCGGACGCCTGGAAAATGGGGATACTTCTCTGGAAGAGGCCTTTGCCGCCTACAGTGAGGGTATGAAACTGGTAAAGACATGTAATGACCAGATTGACAGAGTGGAAAAACAGGTGCTGAAACTGACCCAGGAGGGCGCGCTGGAGCCATTTGACGCAGAGGAATAACCATGTACGGAAAAGCCTGATATGCGGACGGGCGCAGGTATCGCGCAGCGTCCGTGATATGCGGAAACGAGGGAGATATGGAACATATGCAGGAGATCATAGAGCAGAAGGCAGAAGAGGTAGAACAGATCATCCGCAGGTGGCTGCCCGAGGAAAAGGGAATGCAGCATACTGTGCTGGAGGCTATGAATTACAGTATACTGGCGGGCGGTAAACGTCTGCGTCCCATTCTGATGTATGAGGTGTACCGGATGCTGGGCGGAAACGGGAGGGAGATTCAGCCGCTGATGGCCGCCGTGGAGATGATCCATACCTACTCTCTTGTCCATGACGATCTGCCCGCCATGGACAACGACGAGTACCGCAGAGGAAGGAAGACCACCCATACGGTATACGGGGAGGCCATGGGCATACTGGCCGGAGACGGACTGTTGAATCTGGCATGGGAGACTGCCATGAAGGCATTCTTCCTGGAGGGACCGAAGGATAAACCGGAGGAAGAGGCGGCGCGTATGCGGCGCATTGCCACAGCTGTGGAGGTATTGGCGCGCAAGGCGGGCGTCTATGGTATGATCGGAGGACAGACCGCGGATATAGAGGCGGAACAGGCACAGCAGACGGATATGGAGCAGCTCCTGTTTATCCACGAGCATAAGACGGCGGCGCTGATCCAGGCATCCATGATGATCGGAGCGATCCTGGCGGGAGCCGACGAGGAGCAGATAAGCCGGATGGAAAAATGCGCCTATGACATAGGTATCGCGTTTCAGATCCAGGATGATATTTTGGACGTTACCGGCAGTATGGAGGAACTGGGTAAGCCCATAGGGAGCGATGAGAGAAATCACAAGCAGACCTATGTGACGATCCGGGGACTGGAGGATTCCACAGCCGAAGTTAAACGGCTTTCCGGGGAGGCGATAGAGATCCTTTCTTCCATGGACGGGGACAGCAGTTTTTTGCAGGTGCTGGCGGAATATCTGATCCACCGGAGAAAATAGCCCATTGCCGGGCATGTGTAGGGACAGGGCGACGGCGATACAGAGACCGAAACGCGCATGGGGATAAAAAATATGTACTTAGAGCAGATTCAGAATGTAAACGATATAAAAAATGTCGATCCGAAAAATTATGAGGAACTGGCCCAGGAGATCAGGGATTTCCTGATCCGCAAGATCAGTGTCACAGGAGGGCATCTGGGCTCCAATCTGGGTGCGGTGGAACTGACTATGGCGCTGCATCTGGCTTTAAAGCTGCCGGAGGACAAGATCGTATGGGATGTGGGGCATCAGTCCTACACCCACAAGATACTCACCGGGCGCAAGGACGGATTTGACGTTCTGCGGCAGTTCCGTGGCATGAGCGGTTTTCCCAAGCGCAAGGAGAGCAACTGCGACGCTTTTGACACGGGACACAGTTCCACCTCCATCTCAGCCGGGCTGGGGCTGGTGAAAGCCAGAGATATCCAGGGAGCGGAGCAGACCATTGTCTCCGTCATCGGCGACGGAGCCATGACCGGGGGTATGGCCTTTGAGGCTTTGAACAATGCGGGCAAGCTGGAGACTAATTTTATCATCATTCTGAATGACAATAACATGTCTATTTCCGAAAATGTGGGCGGCGTATCCAAATATCTGAACAACATACGGACGGCAGACAGCTATCTGGATCTGAAAAGGGGAATCTACGAGGCCTTGCGGGGAACGCCCCGGGGCAACAACATGGTAACGGGCATCCGCAGGGTCAAGAGCAGTTTCAAGCAGCTGGTGATCCCGGGTATGCTGTTTGAAGATATGGGCATTACATATCTGGGACCGGTGGACGGTCACAATATACCCGCGCTGGTCAGGGTGATCCAGGAGGCCAGAAGGGTGAACGGGGCCGTGATGATCCACGCCATAACCCAGAAGGGCAAGGGATATACCCCGGCTGAGCGGCATCCCGCACGGTTCCACGGCGCGGACCCCTTCGATGTGGAGACCGGACTGCCCTCGGTATCTCGCACCACACCCAACTATACGGATATTTTTGCCACAGTGATGTGCAAACTGGGAGACCGGGATGAAAAAGTGGTGGCCATCACTGCGGCCATGCCGGACGGCACGGGACTTAAGCGGTTTCGCAATATGTACCCGGAGCGCTTTTTTGATGTGGGTATCGCAGAGGAGCATGCCGTGACGTTTGCGGCGGGCCTGGCAGCGGGGGGCATGAAACCCGTTGTGGCAATATATTCCTCGTTTTTGCAGAGAGCCTATGACCAGATACTGCATGACGTCTGTATACAGAATCTGCCGGTGGTATTTGCCATCGACCGGGCGGGGCTGGTGGGCAGCGACGGGGAGACCCACCAGGGAATCTTTGACCTGTCCTATCTTACCAATATACCCAACATGCATGTGTGTGCCCCCAAAAACAAATGGGAGCTGGCGGACATGCTGAAATACGCGGTGGCCTTCGGCGGCCCCATGGCGGTCCGCTATCCCAGAGGCGAGGCTTACGACGGCCTAAAGGAGTACCGGGAACCCATCGTCTGCGGCAGGGCGGAATGGATATACCGGGAACAGGACATAGCGCTGTTTGCCGTGGGAAGTATGGTCAAGACGGCGGAGAAGGTCAGGGAAAAGCTGAAAGCGGAGGGGCTGCATGTAAGTCTGATCAATGCCCGTTTCGTCAAACCCATTGACGAGGAGGCCGTGCGGGAGGCCTGCATGGAACATTCTCTCATCGTGACCATGGAGGAAAATGTGGCGTCCGGGGGCTACGGGGAAAAGGTACTGAAACTGATCAATGAGGAGAGTTTGGCGGCGGACTGCCTGCAAATGGCGCTGCCTGACGCGTATATCGAACACGGCAATGTGGAAAAGTTAAAGAGCGAGATCGGGATGGACGCCGACAGCATCAGCCGGGTGGTCCGCCTGCGGTATGAGGGAAAAAGGAAATCCGGGACCGGCGTTACGGGTATGGATTGACGCAAAATGGCAAGCATGGCTTGCGATATATGGGAACAAGGAAAGCGAGATTATCATGAAAGAACGGTTGGATGTGATCCTGGTGGGTCAGGGTTACGCGCCTTCCCGGGAGAAGGCCAAGGCTATCATCATGTCGGGCAATGTCTATGTGAACGGGGAAAAGGAGGACAAGGCCGGCAGCATGTTTGAACTGGAGGGGATGCGGCTGGAGGTCAGAGGTGCCGGGCAGAAATATGTGAGCCGCGGTGGCCTGAAACTGGAAAAGGCGGTGGAGCGCTGGAACCTGCCGCTGAAAGATCTGGTCTGCATGGACATAGGGGCCTCCACAGGGGGATTTACCGACTGTATGCTGCAAAACGGGGCGGTCAAAGTCTACGCCGTGGATGTAGGACCGGGACAGTTGGACTGGACACTGCGCACGGACCCCAGGGTAGTCTGTATGGAAAAGACCAATTTCCGCTATATGACGCCCGGGGATATTCCGGAAAAACTGGATTTTGCCAGTGTGGACGTATCTTTTATCTCCCTGACCAAGATTCTGATCCCTGCCCGGAATCTGCTGAGGGACGGAGGAGAGATGGTGTGTCTGATCAAACCTCAGTTTGAGGCGGGCCGTGAGAAGGTGGGTAAAAAGGGAGTGGTACGGGAGCCGTCCATACACAGGGAGGTGATTCACAAGGTCGTGGACTTTGCGGACGCTATCGGATTTTCTGTGCTGCATATGGAATATTCTCCCATCACAGGGTCGAAAGGGAATATTGAGTATTTGATACATATTCGTAAGGACGGGAAACGCTGCGGGGAAATGGCGGAACTTGCGGAGCAGGAGGCGGAGAGCCGTCTGCGGGATATTGTGGCGGAGAGGAGCGGGCTCTCCTGGCAGCAGGATTGGATGAGGGAGATTCAGAATATTGTAGCGTTGGCACATGAGGGGTTGCGCGGGGACGCTCCGTGCGGGTGACTGACCCTGAGCAGACGCGCTCTCGCTCGAATGAATATGCAGCGGACGCAATATCTGGACGTAGCCGAGGATATAGGAGTACGTATGAAACATTTTTTAATTTATACGAATAGTCATAAGGACCGGGGGCTGGCTACTACGGAGCGGATACGGGGGTATCTGGAATCCCGTGGGCATAGGTGTACGGTGATCCTGCGGAACAAGGGGGAGGGAAAACATCACGGTGAAGTTTCCGTTGAGGAGGCCGCGGGGGATGGGACCCCGGGTCGGGAGACGGTCTATCCGGAGGACGCGTATTGCATGATCGTGCTGGGGGGAGACGGCACCATGCTGCAGGCGGCATGGGATGTGAAAAAGGCGAACATCCCGCTGATCGGGGTGAATCTGGGAACCCTGGGGTATATGGCGGAAGTGGAGCCTGCGGGGCTGGAGGAGGCGCTGGAACGGCTGATGGCGGGACAGGTGTTTTCCGAGAGCAGAATGATGCTTAACGGCAAAGTGTTTTACAGGGACGGCGGCGTTACCGAGGACTGGTCTCTCAACGATATCGTCATTTCCCGATGCGGCTCATTGCAGGTAATTAAGCTGAATATCTATGTGAACGGGCAGTTTCTGAAAGAATACAGCGCCGACGGTGTGATCATCACCACGCCCACCGGCTCTACCGGCTATAATCTTTCCGCCGGGGGCCCCATAGCGGAGCCCTCTTCCAGAATGATCATTATGACACCCATATGCCCCCATACGCTCAGCAGCAGGAGCATAATCCTGTCCCCGGAGGATGTGATCGAGATAGAGATACCCCAGGGGCGGGAGGGCCGCATGCAGCAGGTGACGGCCAATTTTGACGGCGCACATGAGGTATCCATGAGTACCGGAGACAGGATACAGATCGCGAAGTCCGAGAAGACCACGGAAATACTGGCTGTGAACAAAGTGAGTTTTCTGGAAGTGCTGCACCGTAAGATGCGGGAGAACGAATAGCATGGGAGGAGAGTTTGTGAATTCAAAAAAGACGAGGCATAACAAGATTCTGGAGATCATCTCCGAACAGCAGATCGACACCCAGGAGGAGTTGGCACGCCAGCTGAAAAACGCGGGGTATGACGTGACCCAGGCCACCGTGTCGAGAGATATCAGAGAGCTGAATCTGTACAAGGTTTCCTCCGGAGCAGGGCGGCAGAAATATATCGCCTTGCAGCAGGAGGACGGCCGCGGCTTGGAGGACAAGTATATCCGGGTGCTGCGGGACGGTTTTTCCTCTATGGATATGGCGCAGAATATCCTGGTGGTCAAGACGGTCTCCGGTATGGCCATGGCTGTTGCCGCCGCCATTGACGCCATGCATTTCCAGGAGATCGTGGGCAGTATCGCCGGGGACGATACGATCATGATGGCAGTGCGCACCGTGGAGGACACGGAGAGATTGATGGGGAGAATCCGGGAACTGCTGTAAAACGGCGCGGGAGTGATCCTGTGGCAGTCCTTTTGACATAGGGAGTTGGAGGACTGGGGAAGGGCGCCGGGAGGAAAGAGATGTTACTTAGCTTACATGTGAAAAATCTGGCTCTTATTGAAGAGACAGAGGTAGAATTCGGAGAGGGGCTGAATATCCTGACCGGGGAGACCGGCGCGGGAAAGTCCATATTGATCGGTTCGGTCAATCTGGCGTTGGGGGCCAGATTTGACAAAGATATGCTGCGGCAGGGGGCGGAGAGCGCCCTGGTGGAGCTGATGTTTTCCTGTCCGCCGGAGGATAGGGCACTGAGGGAAAAACTTCAGGAGCTGGAGATACCGCTGGAGGAGGACACGGTGCTGATCAGCCGCCGGATGCAGCCTGGCAAGAGCGTGCTGCGCGTCAACGGCGAAACCGTATCCGCCCGCCAGGTCAGGGAGGTGGCGGAACTGCTCATAGATATACACGGGCAGCACGAGCATCAGTCTCTTTTACACAAAAAAAAGCATATGGAGATATTGGACGCGTATGCGGGTCAGAAGGCTCAGAAGACGCTGGCTCTGGTGGCGCAGCGTTACCGGGAGGCCGGAAAACTCAGGCAGGAGATAGAGGATAATCGTCTGGATCAGGAATCTCTGACCAGGGAGCGGGATCTGCTGGCGTTTGAGCAGCAGGAGATCCGGGAGGCGCATCTGATACCGGGTGAGGACGCGGCGCTGGAGGAGAGCTACAGGCGGATGGTGAACGGCAAAAAGATCACCCAGGCGCTGGGCGAGGCCGAGCAGTATGCGGGTGATGAGGAGGGCGGCGCGGGCAATGCCCTGAGCAGAGCTCTGCGGTGTATGCATGGTATCGCGGAGTACGATAAGCAGCTGGAGCAGCTTGCGCAGCAGCTTACACAGATTGATGATCTGCTCAATGACTATAACCGGGACGTGGCACTCTACCGGGAGGAATTGACCTGGGACGAGGAGGAGTTTCGGCAGACGGAGGAGCGGCTGAACCGGCTCAACCGCTTGAAGGACAAATATGGCAGTACTTTGGAGCAGGTATTGCAGGCATGTGAGGAGAAGAGCAGGAGGCTGGAAAAACTGGCGGACTATGACCTGTATATGCAAAGGCTGGAGGAGCAGCTGGCGGAGGCGGAGGCCGCGCTGGAGCAGGCATGCGGAGAAATGACCCGGATTCGCAGAGACAGTGCCGCAAAGCTGACCAAAGTACTGACCCGGGCATTGCAGGGGTTGAATTTTCTGGCGGTACAGCTGCAGATTGAAGTGCGGGACAGGCAGAGTGTCAGCGCCAAAGGGTGGGATGAGGTGGAATTTTTGATCTCCACCAATCCGGGCGAGGCTGTGAAACCCCTTGCCCAGGTTGCCAGCGGCGGCGAGCTGTCCCGGATCATGCTGGCTATCAAGACGGTGCTGGCCAGCCAGGACGATATCGACACACTGATCTTTGACGAGATCGATGCGGGTATCAGCGGCAAGACGGCTTGGAAAGTGTCGGAACAGCTGGACAGCGTGGCACATGCCCACCAGGTGATCTGCATCACCCATCTGCCTCAGATCGCCGCCATGGCTGACCGTCATTATGTGATTGAAAAGACGGCCAGCAGGGACAGCACCGTCACAGATATCCGTCTGCTCAAAGGCGATGAAACCTTACAGGAGCTGGGCAGGCTGCTGGGCAGCGACGGTATGACGGACGCCGTGCTTGGGAATGCCCGGGAGATGAGGCAGCAGGCTCTGAAACACAAGACAGACGGCGCGGACTGACCTCATAAATTTTTAAAGCCATAAATTTCATTGATTAAAGTTATAAAAATAATCACACACTATTTGCAAGACTATTTGCGAAAGTGTGTGATTTTAATGTGGAAAAAAACATTTAACAATAAGAATATAGAGCAGGAAAACGCGGTAATTCAGGGCCAGGCGGGTGCTGAAATGCTGACGCTTTTGGAGAAATGGAAGAGGTCCAGACGCCGCCGCAGGATCTATCGCGGCGCTCTGTGCGGCTTATTGATATGCGCCAGTTTTGCTCTGGGCGGCATAGGCTATTATAATCTGTATAATCAAGTGCCCTCGGTGCTGCGCATCAAGGCGGATATGGAGCAGACCATCGATCTGGGAGTGCCTCTCACCGGGGAGATGGTAGCGGTCAGCGGTCAGGATGAGTCCAATATCCCGGAGGGAGCTGTCAATATCGATCTGAGCCGTCAGGTTACGATGAAGATGAGCTCAGACCAGAGCTACCAGATGAATGTAAAGCTGTTTGGCTTTTTACCCTTTAAACAGGTGGGAATACAGGTCATCCGGGAGCAGGAGCTTACGCCCGTGGGAGTGCCCATCGGTATTTATGTGAAGGCGGAGGGCTTGCTGGTAGTGGGCGTGGGTGATTTTCAAGGGCCGGATGGCTTGAGCTATTGTCCTGCGAAATATGTGGTAAAATCCGGGGACTATATCCTGGAACTGGATGGGGTACCAGTGGAGGACAAAAAGGACTTTGTTCGCCGGGTGGAGGATAGCCAGGGCAGGGAAGTGACTCTGCGGATACGGCGCGGAGACGATATTATGGAAGTAAAGGCACAGCCTGCACAAAACAGCGAACAGAAATACAAGCTGGGTATCTGGATACGAGACAATGCCCAGGGAGTGGGCACTCTGACATATATAGACGCGGAGGGCAATTTCGGCGCCTTGGGACATGGTATCAACGATGTGGACACCAGCACACTGATGAACCTGGACGACGGCACGCTGTACGAGACGGAGATCATTGCCATCAGAAAAGGACGAAACGGGGAGCCGGGGGAGATGACAGGCATGATCGTCTACAGCTCGGACCGCATACTGGGGGATATATATTACAACGGTAAAGAAGGCATCTTCGGACACTGTAACGAAAAGGCGCTGGCCATGGGGACGGAGCAGGCTCTGCCCATCGGGCTGAAACAGGAGATCGAGAAAGGCCCGGCCAAGATCCTGTGTACCGTGGACGGCGTTCCCAAATACTATAATGTGGAGATTACAGCGGTTCATTTGGATCATGACAATGTGAACCGGGGAATCGAACTGAGAGTGACGGACCCCGAACTGCTGGCCCTGACAGGCGGTATCATTCAAGGCATGAGCGGCGCCCCCATCATACAGAACAATCATCTCATCGGTGCGGTGACTCATGTGCTGGTACAGGACGCCAGCAGGGGGTATGGTATCTTTATCGAGAATATGCTGGAGCATTGAGGCCGGCAGTACAGAAAGAATGCGTTTCCGCAAATGGGAGACGCATTCTTATCCTGTAAGGCATCAAAGTATTGGCCTATGTTTACATTCCCACCGTCATCAAGATCCCATCCGCGATGGCCTGGGCGATGTCGTCAAACCGCTGATCAAACAGCTGATTATCCGCGTCCGTGTTGATAAATCCCACTTCCACCAGCACGGCGGGCATCTGGGTGCGGCCCAGCACGGCCAGATTGGTGCGCTCGTTGACTCCCTGGTTCAGAAACCCCACCGCCTCCAGCTGACGGTTGATATTGTCGGCCATACGGGCCGCCTCTCCGTAGCGGTTGTAGACCAGAGATTCGATTCCGCTGTATTGGTTTGGATAAGGGCTGGAATTGCGGTGGATGGAAACAAAATAATCGGCCCCGGTCTGGTTGCCCTCCTGAGCTTTTTGAGCAGGGGACTCGTAGATGTCCGAGGTACGGGTGTAGTATACATCCACACCCCGGCTCTCCAGAATCCGGCCCACGGCCAGAGTCAGGGCCAGAACGTCATCCTTTTCCTGTCTGCCCTGATAGGTGGCTCCGGGATTTGCCCCGCCGTGTCCCGCGTCTAATACAATAAGTGGCATGTTCTTCCCTCTTAGACAAAATTAATGCTTATTATGTTATATGCGGCGCGGGGACTTGGGTTGACAGAAACTGCCTGCAAAGTGAATTTACATACATTTTACCTAAACAGGATATCGGATTTTACATACCCCGGCTATGATAAAAGTATAAACTTTGTGGAAACATAGGGGAGAGGTGATATGTATGGATTTTTTTGACTTGTTATCGATGATCGGAGGTCTGGCGCTGTTTCTGTACGGTATGAACCTGATGGGCGACGGCCTGGCCAAAGCTTCCGGCGGCAGGATGGAGAGCATATTGGAAAAAATGACCGGCAATCCGCTGAAAGCCGTGCTGCTGGGAGCCGGGGTGACGGCTGTGATCCAGTCTTCGTCTGCCACCACGGTGATGGTGGTGGGCTTTGTCAACTCGGGCATTATGCGGTTAGAGCAGGCCGTGGGCGTCATCATGGGTGCCAATGTGGGTACCACAGTTACTTCCTGGATCTTAAGTCTGACGGGTATTGACAGTTCCTCCTTTTTTGTGAAACTGCTAAAGCCTTCTTCTTTTTCCCCAGTTCTGGCTATCATTGGCGTAGCTCTGCTGCTTTTTTCCAAAAAGAAGGAAAAACGACAGCCTCTGGCATCCATACTGATCGGTTTTGCGGTGTTGATGTTCGGCATGGACACCATGAGCGCCGCTGTGAAACCTCTGGCGCAGGAACCGGCATTTACGGGCATTCTGACGGCTTTTTCCAATCCGGTGCTGGGTATGCTGGCGGGGGTGGTGCTGACGGCGGTGATACAGTCCTCCTCTGCTTCCGTGGGTATTCTGCAAGCACTGTGCCAAAGCGGCGCGGTGGGATACAATACCGCCGTTCCCATCATTCTGGGACAGAATATCGGAACCTGTGTGACTGCCATGCTTTCCGGCGTGGGAGCCAGCAAAAACGCCAGGAGAGCGGCTCTGGTGCATCTGTATTTCAATATCATCGGCACGGTAGCCTTTATGGCGGCCTTCTATCTATTGGATGCCGTATTCAGCTTTCCGTTTATGGAGAGACCGGCGGATGCCATGGGCATCGCGGTGGTTCACACCCTTTTCAACATATCGGCGACTTTGCTGCTGCTGCCTTTTTCCAAAGGCCTGGTGAAACTGGCCTGTCTGACCACCGGCGGCAGGACGGAGGAGGAGCCCCGGCAGGAGACGGACGAGATGCTGTTGCATTTGGACCTCCGCTTTTTGAATACGCCCGCCTACGCCATTGAGCAGAGCCGCAATGCGGCGGCGGATATGGCGGGGCTGGCGGAGCGGTCCATCGGCCTGGCCATGGAGCTGGTGACGGAGTATGCCCCGGAGAAAGCCCGGCAGGTGGCGGAGCTGGAGGCCCGGATCGATCAATATGAAGACCAGCTGGGCAGTTATCTGGTCAAGATCGGTTCCCGGGACCTGTCTGAGCGAGACAACCACAGCCTGTCGGTGATGCTGCACTGTATCGGCGATTTTGAGCGGATCTCCGACCATGCCCGCAATGTTCAGGAGGCAGCGCGGGAGATGAGGGATAAGGGCGTCACATTCTCCGAAAAGGCACTGCAGGAGCTGAAGGTGCTGCGCAGCGCCATAGGAGATATCCTGCAGATCACCATGCGGAGTTTCATGGAGGATGATCTGGAGCTGGCCCGCCGGGTGGAACCGCTGGAGGAGGTCATTGACGCCTTGATCCTGGAGATCCGGCAGCGCCATATACGGCGTCTCAGAAAAGGAAATTGTACCATAGAGCTGGGATTTATCCTGTCCGATATCACCACCGATCTGGAGCGCGTCTCCGATCATTGTTCCAATATTGCCGTCTGTCTGCTGGAGATCAGCGAAGACGAATATGATACCCACGCCTATCTGGAGGATATGAGGCGGGAGGACAATGAGGACTTCCGCGCGGCAGTGATGGCTTACGGACAGCGGTATACGCTGCCCTGAGGAGATGGGACCGGCCCTGTCCCGCCGTGGAATGAAATGGAATGTTATGGACGGGACAGACAATAATAGGGATTGCAACATGGCTGTTTATGTATTATGCTGGAGAAAACATGTAGCCGGATATTATAGACAAGTGATACATGCAGGCAGAAAACAAGTAGTCGTAAAATGTTTCGATGAAATACATGAACGGATATATATATGGCACAGGATATATGCGTGGGCATGTCGCAGCCGAGAGGGGGGAAACAGATGGCGCTGATCTATGTGGTGGAGGATGACAGGAGCATACAGGAGATCGAGACTTTCGCGCTGACCGGGGCGGGATTCCAGGTGAGAGGATTTGATCGTGCAGCCGATTTTCTGTGTGCGCTGGATCAGGAGAAACCGGATTTGGTGTTGCTGGATATCATGTTGCCGGACCGGGATGGGCTGGCTGTAGTACAGAAGCTTAGAAGCAGCAGGGATACCATGTTGCTGCCTGTCATAATGGTCACTGCCAAAACGGCGGAGATCGACAAGGTGAAAGGTTTGGACATGGGGGCGGACGACTATCTGACCAAGCCTTTCGGGGTCATGGAGCTGATCTCCAGGGTTAAAGCCATACTGCGCCGCAGCCAGGGGGGACGGGGCGAGGGCAGACTGACTCTGGGAGAGATCATGATGGATCAGGAGAGACATGCGGTAACGGTTGGCAAACAGGCATGTGAACTTACCTATAAGGAGTATGAACTTTTAAAGCTGTTGATGAAAAACGCGGGGATCGTTCTGACCCGCGACGTGATACTGGAGCAGGTGTGGGGCAGCAGTTTTGAGGGGGAATCCAGAACGCTGGACATGCATATAAAGACGCTGCGGCAAAAGCTGGGAGACCAGGGCGGCATGATCCGCACTGTGAGGAATGTGGGATATGTGATTGAAAACAGGATGGGGTGAGGCCATGAAGAAAAAGATCAATGCGGGGATCAACCTGGTGGCTTTGCTGGCCATCGCAGCTACCATGGTACTGATCACGGCTGTATTTTACGGTGTGTTCAAGAGACAGATCATGGACGATCTGCGAATCTATGCGCTCCTGTTGCGGGAGGAAAGCCCCCGGGAACTGGAGCTGACGGGCAGAAACATGCGGGAAGAGAAGGTGCGCATCACGATCATGGACCCCCGGGGGCAGGTACTGTATGACAACTGGGCGGACAGCGCCGATATGGAAAATCATGGCATGAGGCCGGAGGTGTTTCAGGCCATAAATGAGGGAGAGGGACAGGCCATCCGGCGCTCCCAGACGCTGGACAAGAGTACTTTTTACTATGCGGTCAGGCTGGCGGACGGGCGCATAGCGCGGGTGGCGACGGAGGCGGAGAGCGTCTACAGCATATTGGGGGGCGCGCTCCCGGGCCTGGTGTGGGTTGGCGCTGTGCTGCTGCTCCTGTCCCTGTTGCTGGCTCATTATCTTACCGGGCGGCTGATGGAGCCCATCGGAAAGCTGACCCGGCATCTGGACGACGGGGCGGAGATCGGGTATTATCAGGAGCTGGAACCGTTCATCCACACCATTCGCGAGCAGCATGCGCATATCGTGGAAAGCGCCAGACTGCGGCAGGAATTTACCGCCAATGTGACCCATGAGTTAAAAACGCCGCTCACCTCCATATCCGGCTACGCGGAGCTGATTGAGACAGGGATGGCCTCCGGGGAAGACGTGGTTCGTTTTGCAGGGGGAATCCATCAGAATGCCCGGCGGCTGCTTAACCTGATCAATGATATAATCCGCCTGTCGGAACTGGACGATCCGGGGGAAGAATTTGTGGAGGAGAGAGTCAATCTCCATGAATTGGCGGCTGTCTGCGTGGAAATGCTGGATGTCAACGCGGCAAAGCATGGGGTGGGACTGCAATATATGGGAAGCGACAGTTATGTACGGGGAAACCGCAATATGTTGGAAGAACTATTGTACAATCTGTGCGACAACGCCATACGCTATAACGTGGAAGGGGGATCGGTGCAGGTGGAGGTGGTCCGTGAAGGGGACCGGGTGATACTCACAGTAAAGGATACGGGCATCGGCATACCCAAAGAACATCAGGACAGGATATTTGAGCGTTTTTACCGGGTGGACAAGAGCCGTTCCAAGTCAACAGGAGGAACGGGCCTGGGTCTGGCCATCGTAAAACATATCGTTGCCAGACACCAGGCCCGTCTTGATCTGGATAGCAGCCCCGGCGAGGGCACTGCGATCCAGGTGTATTTTAAGGCGGAAACATAGATTCTACAGGAAACTTACGGCTGTTCTTTCTCGGCGTCGGTTTCCTGTTCTTTTTCTTCCCCGGGATTTTCAGGGTCTTCCTGGGCGGTCTCCTCGGGCAGGGTCATGACCACCTTGCAGATACGGTTCTGGTCTATGCCCTGGACCTTCAGCTTTATGCCGCAGTCCAGTTCCACTTCCTCGCCGTCCTCCGGCAGGCGGTCCAGATACTCAATAATAATGCCGCCTATGGAGTCGTAGTCCTCGGAGTCCAGCTCCGTTCCCAGCACATCGTTGATGTCGTCCAGTTTCATACTGCCCTCCACCAGATAGGTGCGTTGGTCCATGGCCTGAATATATTCCGCCTCGTCAGCATCGTATTCGTCCCGGATCTCTCCCACGATCTCCTCCAGCAGATCCTCCAGAGTGATCATACCCACGGTGGCGCCGTATTCGTTCAGCACAAAAGCCACGTTCATCGTGATCTCACGCATTTCCAGCAGCAGATCCGCGCTCTTTTTATACTCGTAGGTATAATGCGCCTCCCGCAGGATGTTTCGCACGGAAAACCCCTCCTGATCGGCGCTCAGAATGAAATCCTTTATGTTGATCAGTCCGATGATATTGTCCTTGTCATCCTGATAGACGGGCAGACGGGTGTACATGGACTCCCGGAAGACCTGCAGCACATCGTGATAGGAGGCCTCCACATTGACCGTAACCATATTGATCCGGGGGATCATGATATCCTTTGCCACCGCGTCGGAAAAATCGAACACATTGTAGATCATCTCTTTTTCCTCGGACTCGATGACGCCGTCCTCATGGCTCACGTCCACATAGGTTTTCAGCTCCGTCTCCGTCATGGCGTTGGCCTTTTTGTTGGGGTCGATATGTAGCAGCCGCAGAATGCCGTTTGACATTTTATCTACCACAAAGATCACCGGGGTCAGAATATGCATCAGCCCAAAGATGATCCCGCTGTATGCCAGCGCGATCCGCTCGTTTTTCAGATTGGCCCAGGTCTTGGGCACGATCTCTCCGAACAGCAGTACCACGATGGTCAAAATACCGGTGGCGATGCCCACAACCAGATGGATGCGCAGGGCCAGGGTAGTGGCCAGAGAGGAGGCTGAGATGTTCACGATATTGTTGCCGATCAGGATCGTGCTGATCATCTTGCCGTAGTTGTCCAGAATCTGATTGACTCTGGCGGCCCGTCTGTTGCCCTCCTCCTCCAGCGCCCGCATCCGCACCCGGTTCACGGTGGAGAGCGCAGTCTCCGCCGAAGAGAAGAAGGCAGAGAGAAGTATTAATATTAACAGGATCACAAGTTGTATGACAGCTGAACTGTCCAAAATAAACCACTCCTTTTTGTCATTTTACTAGGAATAATATAATATAATTAATCGAATGTCAATATATGATGGGACGAGAACGGGTTATAAAGGAGGGATTTTATGACAAAAGGGGAGAGACAAGGAAAAACAGAGGAATTTCCGGCACTTTTTTTACTGAAGAGTCTGCTGTTTTCTTACATATTGACCGGCGGTCTGCTGTTGCTGTTGGCGCTGCTGCTCTACAAGGCGGGGCTGTCGCAGAAAGTGGTGTCCGTCTGTATCATTCTGATCTATGTGATCGCCACATTTTTTGCCGGATTTATCACCGGAAAGAAACTGCAAAACAGAAAGTTCCTCTGGGGGGCATTGATGGGTGTGGTGTATTTTGTGGTGTTGGTGGTCATCTCCCTGATCGTGAACCGTCAGCCGGGGGTTCTCTCCGGTTCTTTTGCCACCACGCTGATCCTCTGCGGCGGCGGGGGGATGCTGGGAGGTATGCTCAGCTGAAGGCCGCGGCATGGAAAAATTGAAAAAAAGAATTTACAATTTTCGGATATATGTTATAATGAGTTAAATGCCCTGCGTCCGAACTGTCCATGGGGACAGAAAAGCGGCGTAGAATACATACGAAAGCAGGGGCAGAACGATTAGGAGGCAATGGCTATGAAACACATTAAAACATTAACAACCAGGAATTTAAAGGAGTCCATGAAGAAGGGCGGATGCGGCGAGTGTCAGACTTCCTGCCAGTCCGCGTGCAAGACTTCCTGTACCGTGGGCAATCAGAGCTGTGAGAAGGTCAAATAAGTCCAGTCGGCATCAAGGTCACTTCGCTGACATATGCGGGCAGCCTCGGAGTGCAATGGCATTTCGGGGCTACTTAGTTTGAAAATCTGAAAGGATAAAGAAAAGTGATACATCAGTTTAAAAATAACGGCTACAATATTGTGATGGATGTAAACAGCGGGTCCATCCATGTGGTAGACGAGATCACATATGATATAATCTCACTGATGGAACCGTTGGTTAATGAGGGAATCAGGGACGCGGAGACTCTAAAGGCCGCGGTGGTGAATCTGGCAAATGCCCGGTACAGCACCGTAGAGGTGGAGGAGGCCGTGGGGGAAGTGTTGGAGCTGCAGGAGGCGGGCCAGCTTTTCGCGCCGGATGTCTACGAGAATTATGTGTTTGATTTTAAAAACCGCCAGACTGTAGTGAAGGCGCTGTGCCTGCATATCGCCCACGATTGCAACCTGGCTTGCCGGTACTGTTTTGCCGAGGAGGGAGAATACCACGGCAGGCGGGCGCTGATGAGCTATGAAGTAGGCAAGAAAGCGCTGGACTTTTTGGTGGCGAATTCCGGCGGCAGAGTGAATCTGGAGGTGGATTTCTTTGGCGGAGAACCGCTGATGAACTGGCAGGTGGTCAAGGACCTGGTGGCCTACGGACGCAGTCTGGAGGAGCCGAACAACAAAAAGTTCCGCTTTACGCTGACCACCAACGGGGTGCTGCTTGACGAGGAGATATTGGAATTTGCCAACCGGGAGATGGCCAATGTGGTATGCAGCATCGACGGACGCAGGGAAGTCCACGACAGGATGCGGCCTTTCAGGGGCGGGCAGGGCAGCTATGATCCGATCGTACCCAAGTTCCAGAGAGTCGCCCGGACCCGCGGGCAGATGAATTACTATGTCAGAGGTACTTTTACTCACTATAATCTGGACTTTGCGGAGGATGTAAAGCATCTGGCTGACCTGGGATTCAAACAGATCTCGGTGGAGCCGGTGGTGGCGCAGCCCCAGGACGATTACGCCATTCGACAGGAGGATCTGCCCCGGCTGCTGGAGGAGTATGACGCGCTGGCGCTGGAGATGATAAAGCGCAGAAAAGAGGGGAGAGGTTTCAACTTCTTCCATTTTATGATAGATCTGGAGGGCGGTCCCTGTGTGGCCAAGCGCCTGTCGGGCTGCGGTTCGGGTACGGAATATCTGGCGGTCACGCCCTGGGGTGACTTTTATCCCTGCCATCAGTTCGTGGGACAGGACAAGTTTCTGCTGGGCAATGTGGAAGAGGGGATCACCAACACCTCGGTCAGGGACGAATTCAAATGCTGCAATGTCTACGCCAAGGAGAAGTGCAGGAAATGCTTTGCCAAGTTCTACTGCAGCGGAGGCTGTGCGGCCAATGCCTACAATTTCAGCGGCGATATCAACGGCGCTTACGAGATTGGATGCGAACTGCAGAAAAAGCGTGTGGAATGCGCCATTATGATAAAGGTTGCAGAGATGGAGGAAGAGAGCGACAATGATTAAGAACATGACAAGGAGCAAGGCAATCGTTATTCTGATCGTGCTGGTTCTGGCTCTGGCAGGCATCACTTATGTGGATATAGCCGGAGTGGATGCCGATGGCAGAGGCAGCGCGTCGGATATCAAGCTGGGCCTGGACCTGGCGGGCGGCGTCAGCATCACCTATCAGGTGGTGGGAGAGGAGGAACCCAGCCCCACGGATATGGCGGATACCATATCCAAGCTGCAGCAGCGTGTGTGGAATTACAGCACCGAGGCCGTGGTATATCAGGAGGGATCGGACCGGATCAATATCGAGATTCCCGGCGTGTCCGACGCCAATGCGATCCTGCAGGAGCTGGGGCGTCCCGGCGCGCTGTATTTTATCAAGCAGACAGGCTCTGACGGGACGGACAACTACACGTCCCAGCTTGTGATGACGGAGGACGGCGGTTACGGATATGAGCACACTTTGAACCGCAGCCTGGAGGAGATCATCGCGGACGGCGGCGTGGTGCTGGAGGGGACGGATGTGATGGACGCGGAGGCGGCCACGCGCACGGACAATATGCAGAACCAGCAGATCGTGGTTGTCCTGACACTGACTGACGAGGGCACGGCCAAATTTGAGGAGGCGACCCGGGAGGCCTATAACGGCGGTGTGAACAGCAAGACCATCGCTATCTATTACGACGGAAATTTTGTCAGTGTACCGGTAGTGAGTTCGGTGATCAGCGACGGCAGTGCCCAGATCAGCGGTTCCAAGAACTTTGAGGAGGCGGAAAAGCTGGCCTCCACCATCCGTATCGGCGGCCTGAGCCTGGAACTGGAAGAGTTGCACTCCAAAGTCGTGGGCGCGCAGCTTGGTGTGGATGCCATTGAGACAAGCCTTCTGGCCGGAGCCATCGGTCTGGCGATCGTGATCGTATTTATGATCGCGGTGTACTTTATCTCCGGACTGGCCGCTTCTCTGGCACTGGGGATGTACGTGGCGATGATCGTCATGCTGCTGAACGGCTTTGACATGACCCTGACCCTGTCCGGTATCGCCGGCATCATCCTGTCCATCGGCATGGCGGTGGACGCCAATGTGATCATTTTTGCCCGCATCCGTGAGGAACTGGCCACCGGCAAGACCGTGAAGAGTTCCATGCAGATCGGTTTTGACAAGGCTCTGTCCGCCATTATCGACGGCAATATCACCACGCTGATCGCGGCGGCGGTGCTGTGGGTATTGGGGCCCGGCACGGTAAAGGGCTTTGCCCAGACTCTGGCGCTGGGTATCGTACTGTCCATGTTCACGGCTCTGGTGCTGACCAAGCTGATCATGAGCGCCCTGTATACGCTGGGACTCAAGGACGCCAAGTGGTACGGCATCGGCAAGGAGCGTAAACCTTTGAATATTCTCAAACACAGGAAATGGTTCTTTGGCGTTTCCGCGGCTTTGATCGCAGCCGGTTTCGTGGTGATGGGTGTCTTTATGGGAACCACCGGCGATGCGCTGAACCTGAGCCTGGAGTTTAAAGGCGGTACGGCTACCACGGTGACTTTCGGGGAGAGTAAGACTCTGGAGCAGGTCAACAGCGAGATCGTTCCCTATGTGGAGGAGATTGCAGGCAGCGGCGTACAGATACAGACCGTACAGGACAGCAGTGAGATTATTTTCAAATCGGATTCCCTGAATATGGAACAGCGTGAACAGTTGAACCAGATGTTTATGGAGCGTTTCGGCGTTGAGGAGTCGGAGATCATCTCGGAGACCATCAGCTCCACCATCAGCGATGAGATGAGCCGGGACACGATCATAGCCGTGGCTGTGGCCATCGTGTGTATGCTGATCTATATCCGTATCCGTTTCAGCGATATCCGTTTCGGCGCTTCCGGCGTAATGGCGCTGCTCCATGACGTGCTGGTGGTGCTGGCGTTCTATGCCGCAGCCAGAGTGTCCGTGAGCAATACCTTTATCGCCTGTATGCTGACCATCGTGGGATATTCCATCAACGCTACCATCGTGATCTTTGACCGCGTGCGTGAGAATATGGCGGAGATGGGGAAAAAAGAGAGTCTGGAGGATGTGCTGAACAGAAGTATCACCCAGACATTGTCCAGAAGTATCTTTACCTCCCTGACCACCTTTATCATGGTGGCGGTGCTGTATATCCTGGGCGTGACCAGCATCCGGGATTTCGCCCTGCCTCTGATGGTGGGTATCCTCTGCGGCGCTTACTCATCCGTCTGCCTGGCAGGCCCCATATGGTATGTGCTGCGCAAGAAGTTTCCGCCCAGGGCGAAGGCTTGAAAATAAATATGAGTAATAGAATGAAAGGGTTGTTCTTTTGTAGGGCGACCCTTTATACGTCTATATGGCGTTCCGATTCCTGGTTTTCATAAGGTATCTATAAATGTTTCACATATACCTTCAGGCTATCCAAGGCCGTCGGGCAGGTATGGCACAGATAATTGCGTTCCAGGAGAACCAGCTTGGAGTTATCTGACAGGGCAGTAGAACTTTATCAGCAATATTATGATCGGCTGGAAAAGGCGATGAAGTGCGATGCAGTGATCGGTGCGGGGGAAAAGGTGTTGGTAGGGCGCATAGGGCGACATCCCTATTAGCGGATTGTAAATGGCGCACAAGGAGCAATATGGAAAAATGGATGGTAGCCGCCAAAAAGGCGGATTTTGACGGATGGGCCAAACAGTTCGGCATCAGCCCGGTGTTGGCCAGGATCATCCGCAATCGGGACATTACAGAGCCGGAGGAGGTGGACAAGTTTCTGCATGGAACCCTTTCGGACTGTTACAGCCCCTGGCTGCTGAAGGGTATGGAGCAGGCCGTGGCAGTGATCGGGGAGGAACTTGACAGAGGAACAAAGCTCCGTGTGATCGGGGACTATGATGTGGACGGCATATGCTCCACCTATATCCTGACCCGGGCGCTGCGGGAGATGGGCGCAACGGTGGACACAGCCATTCCCCACAGGATAAAAGACGGATACGGGCTGAACGAGACTTTGATCGAGGAGGCGCACAGAGACGGCGTGGGACTGATCGTCACCTGCGACAACGGCATTGCGGCACAGTCTCAGATCGCGCTGGCGGCAGAGCTTGGTATGCGGGTGGTGGTGACGGACCATCATGAGGTGCCCTATACGGAAAAAGACGGGCATCGAATCTGGCAGCTGCCCCCAGCGCAGGCGGTGGTAGACCCCAAACAGGAGGGATGCGGCTATCCTTGGCCGGGAATCTGCGGGGCTGTGGTGGCTTACAAGCTGGTGCAGGCTCTGGGGGAAAAAAAAGGATATTCCGGGTGGGCCGGGCTGAAGGAGACATTGCTGCCTTTTGCCGCCATGGCCACGGTGTGCGATGTGATGGAGTTAAAGGATGAGAACCGCATTTTAGTGAGGGAGGGGTTGAAACGCTTTGCAACCTGTGAAAATCCTGGGCTGCAGGCGCTGATGGAAGTGTGCGGATTGGACCCGTCAGGGATATCCGCCTACCATCTGGGATTTGTGCTGGGCCCCTGCCTCAATGCCACCGGACGGCTGGATACGGCAAAGAGGGCGCTGGAACTGCTGGAGAGCCGGGACAAAGCGCAGGCCATGACCGCCGCCAGAGAGCTTAAGGATTTGAACGACAGCCGCAAGAACATGACTCTCAAGGGAGTGGAGGAGGCAGTCAGTCTGATTGAGGAAGACGGCGAGCCTGATCCGGTGATGGTGGTCTATCTCCCGCAGGTCCATGAAAGCCTGGCGGGCATCATTGCCGGACGGATCAAGGAGAGGTATCACCGCCCAGTCTTTGTGCTGACGAAGGGAGAGGAGGGCGTAAAAGGCTCCGGACGATCCATCGACAGCTACCATATGTACGACGCCATGACCCGCGTGAAACAGTATTTTACCAAGTTCGGCGGACATAAAATGGCAGCGGGCCTGTCCATGCGTGAGGAGGACATAGAGCCGCTGCGCCAGGCACTGAATGCGAACTGCGGACTGACACAGGAGGATTTTGCCCGGCTGGTACATATAGATGTGCCCATGCCTGTGATTTATGCGGATATGGAACTGGCGCGGCAGCTGCAAAGCCTGGAACCCTGCGGCACGGGGAACCCCCGGCCCCTGTTTGCCCAGAAGGGGCTGTTTTTGCTCAGAGGGCGGCGTATCGGTGCCAAACAGAACTTTGCCAGACTCACGGTCAGGGCGGAAGGCAAGCTTCAGGAGCTTATGTATTTTGGGGATCTGGACGAGTTCTGCCTGCGTCTGGAGGAGAAATACGGAGGCGGCAGCGCGGAACGGCTTTTTGATATGGGCATTTGGGGTAAGGACTTTGCCGGAACTCGGGAATATGAGATAAATATCACATACCATCTGGGAATAAACCGCTATCGGGGACATGAGGAATTGCAGTTTGTTATACAGAATTTCTGTTTTGTTTAGGGTCATTTTATTCTTTGATTAGGATTTAGTCATATTTTGGACATATTTTGTGAGTATAGTGTATATAAGATAGTTGATGAACTCACTATCTCCCCCCTCATAAGAAATAGCGAAGGCTCTGGCAGAGATACCGGAGCCTTTGCTATTTTGCGATATGGAAAGTACGGTTTTATTTTGAGTTTCTATTTTGTTTAGGGTCATTTTATTATTTGCTTAGGATTTAGACACATTTTGGACACAATTTATGGGTATAGTATATATCAGATAGTTGATGAACTCACTATCTCCCCCCCTCATAAGAAATAGCGAAGGCTCCGGTAGTGATACCGGAGTTTTTGCATTGCAAAGCGTATGGAGAGAGGAAAATCTGAATCTTAGTCTCCAATAGCATGAATCCGAACAAGAAAAAAACATTTACATATGGGTGTCTGTCATTTATAGTAATAGATAGAAGAACTCCCCAGAGGAGAGAAGGAGACGCACTATGAAACTGATGGATTTATTGAGCAAATTGGATTACAAATGTATACAGGGAAACGTGGACAGGGAGATCGGAAAGGTGGTCTACGATTCCCGGAAAATAGAGAAGGGCTGCCTGTTTATCTGTATACCGGGCGCCAATTTTGACGGTCACGACTTTGCGGCCCAGGCAGTGCAGGACGGGGCGGCGGCGCTGGTGGTATCCAGGGAGGTTCCCCAGATCCTGGCCGGAGATGTGACAGTGATACGTGTGGAGGATACCCGGTATGCTTTGGCGTTCATCTCCGCGGCATATTTCGGCTATCCGGCGGAGAGATTGCGGGTGATCGGTGTCACGGGCACAAAGGGGAAGACCACGACTACCTATATGGTGAAATCCATTCTGGAAAACGCAGGATATAAGGTGGGCCTGGTGGGGACCATAGGAGCGATCATCGGCAGGGAACATATTCAGACAGGAAACACCACACCGGAATCCTATGTTCTGCAGGAATATTTTGCCCAGATGGTGGAGGCAGGGATGGACGCGGTGGTCATGGAGGTGTCCTCACAGGGATTGAAGCTACACCGTACCCAGGGCTTTACGTTTGATCTGGGGATATTCACAAATCTGGAACCGGACCACATCTGTCCCAACGAACATGCAAGCTTTGAGGAGTATATGCATTGCAAGGGACTGTTGTTCAAGCAGTGCAGGGTGGGGATCGTCAACGGTGACGACTCTCATGTGGACGCCGTGCTGGAGGGACACACCTGTCAAGTGGAGCGGTATGGTATCGGGGGAAGTAACGATCTGCGGGCGGAAGATGTACGGCTGGTCAAAAAGCAGGGAGAACTGGGTGTTGCGTTCAGTGTGGAAGGGCTGATGGACTTTGAGGTGGAAGTGCCCACGCCGGGACGTTTCAGCGTTTATAACGCGTTGACGGCTATCGCTATCTGTAGACATTTCAATGTGAGGGAGGACGATATTAAGCGGGCGTTGCTGGCGGTGCGAGTCAAGGGCCGTATCGAGATGGTCAAGGTGTCGGAACATTTTACGCTGCTGATCGACTATGCTCATAACGCCATGGCGCTGGAAAGTCTGCTTACCACGCTGCGGGAGTACGAACCCCACAGGCTGGTATGCCTGTTCGGGTGCGGAGGCAATCGCTCCAGACAGCGGCGCTTTGAGATGGGAGAGATCAGCGGCAGACTGGCGGATCTGACCATTATCACCTCCGACAATCCCCGATTCGAGGAACCGCAAGCCATTATCGACGATATCAAGACGGGGATGGAGAAGACCGGCGGAGCCTATGTGGAGATCAGCGACCGCAAGGAGGCGATACGCTATGCCATAGCCAATGGGCAGGAGGGTGATATCATCGTGCTGGCAGGCAAGGGGCATGAGGATTATCAGGAGATCAAAGGGGTAAAATATCCCATGGACGAGAGAGTTCTTATTAAGGAAATCTTGGAGGAGCAGCGGAATTCTTAGCGGCAAGGCATCGCCGCGGCGGAACTCTAAACAGCAAGGCTCCACCGATGCCCAGAGAATTTACGGGTGCTGGTGCCCGGAAATTACTCTGCGGAAAATGGTATCGGAGGGGCTGCAGCGGAACTCTAAACAGCGAGGCCCCACCGATGCCCAGAGAATTTACGGGTGCTGGCACCCGGAAATTACTCTGCGTAAGATGGTATCGGAGGGGCCGCGGCGGAACTCTATAATAGGAGAAAACATTGATAAGATACGCGGATGTGATTATAGATATTTCCCATGAAAAGGTGGACCGCCCTTTCCAGTACAGGATACCGGAGCATATGCAGGAGACGCTGGAAGTGGGCGGCTGCGTGATGGTGCCCTTTGGCAGAGGCAATACACTGCGCAGGGGATATGTCACGGACATTACGGACAGATGCGCCTATGATCCCAAAAAGATCAAGGAACTGCATAGTATCGTAACGGACGGCGTGGGAGTGGAGGACCGCCAGATACGGCTGGCCCGGTGGATTCGCAGATCCTATGGCGGCACCATGATCCAGGCTCTCAAGACGGTACTGCCGGCCCGGCGCGCCGTGAAAAAGGCGGAGCATAAGAAAGTGCGGCTGGCAGTTACCCGGGAGGAAGGAATCTCCCTGCTGGGGGAGTGCCGCCGCAAAAAACAGAACGCCAGGGCGAGACTGCTGGAGGAACTTTTGCGGGAAGAGGAACTTCCCTATGAGCTGGTGACGGGAAAGCTGATGGTATCTCCCGCAGTCGTCCGGGGATTGGAGGGGCAGGGCACCGTTCATGTGGAGGTGGTGCAGACATTTCGCAATCCAGTAAAACAGCAGGTCCAAGGCGAGACGGCCAGGCCTTTGAGCGACGAGCAGCAGGAGGCGGTGGACCGGGTCATGGCCGACTATGATAACGGCAATCCGGGCACCTATCTGTTGCAGGGTATCACCGGCAGCGGTAAGACGGAGGTTTATATCCGGCTGGCACAGGAGGCGGTACGCCGGGGCAGGCAGGTGATCGTGCTGATCCCGGAGATCGCGCTGACCTATCAGACGCTGATGCGGTTCTATCGAAGATTCGGGGACCGGGTCAGCGTTCTGAATTCCACGCTGTCGGCGGGGGAGAGATACGACCAGTGCGAGAGAGCAAGATGCGGTGAAATCGATGTGATCATCGGCCCCAGATCCGCTCTGTTTGTGCCCTTTCCCCAGGTGGGGCTGATCCTGATGGACGAGGAGCATGAGGCCAGCTACAAGAGCGAGAGCACACCCAAATACCACGCCCGGGAGACGGCGGTCTATCTGGCCTCTCTCCATGGGGCCAGCGTGGTGCTGGGTTCCGCCACTCCGTCCATGGAGGCGGCCTATCGGGCCAGGAGGGGAATCTACCGACAGCTTTTTCTGACAAAAAGACTTACCGGCGGCAGTCTGCCACAGGTATATACCGTGGATTTGCGGGAAGAACTAAGACAGGGAAACCGTTCTATATTCAGCGGAAAATTGCAGCAGCTGCTGGAGGAAAGGCTGGAAAAAGGGCAGCAGAGTATGCTGTTCATCAACCGCAGAGGGTATGCGGGATTTGTCTCCTGTAGAGCCTGCGGGCATGTAATGAAATGTCCCCACTGCGATGTATCTCTGTCGGAGCACAGGGACGGCAGGCTGGTATGTCATTACTGCGGTTATGAGATGCCGGGGGCGCGCCGCTGCCCCTCCTGCGGTTCTCAATATATCTCAGGGTTTAAGGCCGGTACCCAGCAGATCGAGGAGCGGCTTAAGGAGAGATTCCCCGCTATACGGATACTGAGGATGGACGCGGACACCACCAGGACCAAGGACAGCCATGAGCAGATACTGGCGGCTTTCGCGGCGGGGGAAGCAGATGTGCTGGTGGGCACACAGATGATCGTCAAAGGCCATGATTTTCCCAATGTCACGCTGGTGGGAGTACTGGCGGCGGATCTGTCTCTGTCAGTGGGAGACTACCGCGCCGGAGAGAGGACCTTTCAGCTGCTGACCCAGGCGGCCGGGCGGGCAGGCCGGGGCAGCGAGCCGGGGGAGGTGGTGATCCAGACTTACCAGCCGGAGCACTATGCCGTGGTCTACGCGGCGGCTCAGGATTACCACGGGTTTTATCAAGAGGAGATATTGTTCCGGGAGATGATGGGGTATCCCCCGGCAGCCCATATGTTGGCGGTGCAGATCTATGCGGCATCGGAGGAACAGGGCGGCGCTCTGGCCCGGCAGCTGGCCAGGCGGGCGGGAGAGTATGTGGATGAGGGCCAGCCGATTCAAAAGCGGATGATGATCGTGGGCCCCGCTCCCGCCGGCATCGGTAAAGTCAATGACATATACCGCTTTGTGTTCTATGTCAAGGATAGCAGTTATGACCGGCTCATCCAGGTAAAGGACGGCTTGGAGTCATGGATGGGGGAGCGGCAAATGCCGCGGCAGATCAGTTTGCAATTTGATTTTGACCCCATGAATACATTATAGTACTTGAAAAATTTTCCGTTTTTTGAGATAATATACTGATTATGGTACGTAGATGCCGGGTGATTGCGGTGCGGCTTTTTGCAATTGTCCATTGCGGAAAACGGAGTTCGCATTTCATCCCCTGTATCTTGAACGGGATTTCGCAATAACCTAAATATGATGCTAGACAATTGCGAGACTCTTTGAAACAAGTGACGGGACTGGTCAAATATACAAAAACGGGCTCCGATGCGGTGGCAAGTCGCCCTTATTTTGTATATATTGCTCATTCCCTGCTCCACAAAAGGGAGTGATCAATTGCCTAAAATATGATGCTAGTTAATTGCGAAACTGTTATTTTGCCAGTACTGAGTTGTGCATATTGTATATTCCATAAGTAGGCATGGCGCAAAGCAGTTGCGCCGCGAACCGTCGGTACCGAGGTTGCTAGCAACCTCCGATGCCGTATTTTGGCATCTTACGTACCGCTACGGTGAGAACGGAGCGAAAGCGTGCCTACGCCTAAGTATACAATGTGCACAATGACACGCGTATAGCAACTGAGTTTCGCAATTGCCTAAAAATATGATGCGCTTGAAAGGAGAAAAATATGGCTATTCGTAATATACGGGAGATCGGGGAAGACATTCTGACCAAAAAGTGCAAGGAGGTTACGGAGATGACGGACCGGACCAGATATCTGATAGAGGATATGCTGGATACCTTGTATGAAGCTAACGGCGTGGGATTGGCGGCCCCCCAGGTGGGTGTGCTGAAACGTATCGCGGTGATCGATGTGACGGGGGAGGACCCTTATATTCTGATCAACCCCCGGATCGTGGAGACCGGCGGAGAGCAGACCGGCTCGGAGGGATGTCTGAGCGTGCCGGGAAAAGCAGGGATCGTCACCCGCCCCAACTATGTGAAAGTAGTGGCTCAGGATATGGATATGAAACCTTTTGAGCTGGAGGGCACGGAACTGTTGGCCCGGGCCATCTGTCATGAGCTGGATCACCTGGACGGTCATCTGTATGTGGAAAAGGTAGAGGGAGAGTTGACGGACGTGGCGGCCCTTGCGGAGGAGGAGTAACACTCTATGAAAATAGTATTTATGGGAACGCCGGATTACGCGGTGGGGGCATTGGAGGCACTGATCCAGGCAGGATATGAGATCACGGCGGCGGTGACACAGCCGGACAAGGCAAAGGGGCGCAGCGGTAGCCTGCAATATCCTCCTGTAAAGGAATGTGCGCTGAAATACGGTATCCCCGTGTTTCAACCGGAGCGCGTCAAGAGACCGGAGGCGGTGGAAACGCTGCGGGGCTATGAGGCGGACGTCTTTATAGTGGCGGCTTTCGGCCAGATACTGTCTCAGGAGATCCTGGATATGCCCAAGTTGGGCTGTCTGAACATCCACGCCTCTCTGCTGCCCAAATACCGGGGCCCGTCGCCGATACAGCACGCGATCATAGACGGGGAGGAGCGGACAGGTATCACCATCATGCAGATGGATGCGGGCATAGACACCGGAGATATACTGTATCAGAGGGAACTGTCTATCCACCGCCGGGATACAAGCCAGTCTCTGTACGATAAACTGACGGTTTTGGGCGGTCAGACTATAGTGGAGGCGCTGAAACTTCTGGAACAGGGATCGCTTGTGCCCCGAAAACAGCGGGAGGAAGACAGCTGTTATGTCAAAATGATCACAAAGGAGATGGGCCGGATTGATTTTTCCAGGGATGCTCTGTCTATTGAACGACTGGTCCGCGGCATGAATCCATGGCCCAGCGCCTATACATTTTTCCGGGGCAAACAGATGAAGATATGGGACGCCGCAGCGCTGGATGAGGCCGCGTCCGGCCTGGCCGCAGGAACCGTTGCCGCTGTGGGCAAGGAGGATTTTACCGTAGCCACGGGGCAGGGACTTCTCCAGATACGGGAGCTGCAGCTGGAGGGTAAAAAGCGCATGAGCGCTCATGATTTCATGCTGGGTATGCGCGTGACACCGGGAGAATTATTGGGACAGTAGCGGATAGGAGGAATGGAAATGATTTATTGGGACCCTACGTATATCTTGGTTTTGATAGGACTGGCGATCAGCCTGGCCGCCAGCGGTATGGTCAACTCGGCCATGAGGAAGTATCACGGGGTGCAAAATACCACGGGGATCACCGGAGCCGAGTGCGCCAGGAGAATACTGGACAATGAAGGGCTGTACCAAGTGCGGGTAGAAAATTTGGGCAGCAGGGAGGGAGATCATTTTGACCCTGCGGCGAATACCGTGCGTCTCTCCAGCCAGAATTATCACGGCAGATCGGTCACTGCCATGAGTGTGGCGGCCCATGAGTGCGGACACGCGATACAACATGCCCAGGAATACACGCCCATCAAGATCCGCACGGCGCTGGTGCCGGTGGTGAATATCGGCAGCCATGCCAGTATGCCGCTGATCCTTCTTGGAGTGATATTGAGCTGGAACCATGTGTTGATCCAGCTGGGGATCATTGCGTTTTCCCTTACCGTATTGTTTCAGCTGGCAACCCTGCCGGTGGAGTTCAATGCCTCCTCCAGAGCGCTGGAACGTTTGGAACGCTATGGCATAGTCACCCAGCAGGAGAACAGAGGCTGTCGGAAGGTGCTCAGCGCCGCCGCCATGACTTATGTGGCGGGAACCCTTGCCGCGGTGCTGCAGTTGCTGCGCCTGATCCTTCTCTTTGGCGGCGATCGCCGAAGAAGAGACTGAACCGGGGGACATTATGGCTGAAAACACAAGGGAGATCGTGCTGGATACACTGCTGGAGATGGAGCGGGGCAGGGAATATTCCAATCAGATCGTTAAGGCAGCGCTGGATAAATACGATTATTTAGACACACAGGACAAGAGGTTTATCAAGCGTTTGGCGGAGGGCTGCGTGGAGCGCAGGATAGAGCTGGACTATATTCTGGACCGATATTCCAAAGTGCCTGTGAAACGGATGAAACCTCTGATCCGCTGCCTTATGCGGATGGGCGTATACCAGATCCTGTATATGGATACGGTACCGGACAGTGCCGCCTGCAACGAGGCAGTAAAGCTGGCGGGGCAGAGAAAGTTTACCGGCCTCAAGGGCTTTGTAAACGGTGTGCTGCGCAGGATCGCCGCCGAGAAGGAGAGGATTCCCATGCCGGACCCCACATCCCAGCCTCTGCGCTATCTGTCCGTGCAGTATTCCATGCCGGAATGGATCGTGGAGATGTGGCTGGACGAGTACGGTATGGAGCAGACCCGGCAATTGCTGGAGCAGTTGTTGGCAGTTCATCCTGTGACGATCCGCTTTGACGGACGGGTCACGGAGCCGCAACGCCTGATATATATGGAGAGCTGGCGGCGGGACGGAGTGCGCGTCTCCCGGTCGGAATATCTGGACTACGCCTATTATCTGGAGGGCGCACCGGGTGTGACCGGACTTGCGGGTTACGCGGAGGGCGCTTTTCTGGTGCAGGACGTCAGTTCCATGCTCTGTGTGGAGGCCGCCGGACTGCGTGAGGGGGACCGGGTTATGGACGTGTGTGCCGCCCCCGGAGGAAAGACGCTGCTGGCGGCGCAGAGGGCGGCACATGTACTGGCTCGCGACGTATCGGAACAGAAACTGGAACGGATACGGGAGAATGCCTGCCGCATGGGGCTGCAAGAAAAAATATCGGTACAGCTGTGGGATGCCTGCCGGACGGATATGTCCGGGTTGGAGAGCGCGGACGTGGTGTTTATGGACGTGCCCTGTTCCGGTCTGGGAGTGCTGGGCAAAAAGAGGGACATCAAATATCGCGTGACGCGGGACAGCTTAAAAGAGCTGACTGAACTGCAACGCCGTATCGTGGAAGGCAGTTGGCGCTATGTAAAGCCCGGCGGCGTACTGATGTACAGCACCTGCACCATAAACAGGCAGGAAAATCAGGATATGTGCGATTGGATATGCGATACCTTTCCCTTTACTCTTGAGGAGAGCAGACAGCTGCTGCCCCAGCAGGCGCGTATGGACGGCTTTTTTTATGCCAGACTGCGGCGATCGACAGACTGAGTTGCGAATGGGACGCAGGCGCGAACCGGACGAGTGCGCAGACGGGTCCAAGTCGCGGATGGGACGCAGGGGTGAACCGAACGAATGCGCAGACAGGTTGAGTACGGACAAGTCCGGGGCGCGAAGCGGAAATGTTCGCATGGATATGGAGAGACGGGACTTTGCCAGAAGGAAGTATAGAACATGGAATGGGAGAATCAACAGGGAAAAACAGATATAAAGTCCTTGACCCTCGCGCAGCTGCAGCAGAAACTGGCGGATATGGGCGAACCGTCATTCCGGGCGCAGCAACTCTATCAGTGGATGCACAGGAAACTGGCCAGAAATTATGACGATATGGGCAATCTCCCCAGGAAACTCAGGGAAGATCTTCGGGAGCGCTACGGTTATACCAGCCTGAGGCTCATCAAAGTGCAGGAGTCCCAAATCGACGGCACCAGGAAGTTTCTGTTCGGCCTGGAAGACGGAAATGTGGTGGAGAGCGTATGGATGCGGTACAGGCACGGAAACAGCGTGTGTATCTCATCCCAGGTTGGCTGTAGGATGGGCTGCAGTTTCTGCGCCTCCACTCTGGGAGGTCTGGTGCGGGGACTTCTGCCCGGAGAGATGCTTGACCAGATCTATGCCATCAGTTTGCTGACAGGGGAGCGGGTGTCCAATGTGGTGGTCATGGGAACAGGGGAGCCTCTGGACAACTATGACAGCCTGCTGCGTTTTTTGGATATGCTGACGGACGAAAAGGGCTTGCATATCAGTGCCAGAAATGTTACAGTATCTACCTGCGGGCTAGTGCCGCAGATCAGGGATCTGGCCAGGGAGAAACTACAGATCACGCTGGCGCTGTCCCTTCATGCAGCCACCGACGAAAAGCGCAGGAGTCTGATGCCCGTCGCGAACCGCTATTCCATCAAAGAACTGATGGAGGCCTGCGGGTATTATTTTGAGCAGACAGGCAGGCGCATCACATTTGAATACAGTCTGGTGGGCGGCGTCAACGACAGCCGTCAGGACGCACTGGGTCTGGCCGCACTGGCGGTGCCGCTGCGCTGCCATGTGAATCTGATCCCCGTAAATCCCATAAAAGAGAGGGATTACGTGCAGTCGGAGGCCAGTCGTATACAGGCATTTAAAAATCTGCTTGAAAAAAATGGAATTAATGTTACTATTAGAAGGGAAATGGGGAGGGACATCGACGGTGCCTGCGGGCAGCTGAGACGTTCCTATATGCAGGAGGAATAGACGTGTTAAAGACGTTTTCAATCACCGATATTGGCAGGAAAAGAAAACAGAATCAGGACTACGTGTTTACCTCGCAGCGGGCCATCGGCAATCTGCCCAATCTGTTTATCGTAGCGGATGGTATGGGAGGCCATAAAGCGGGGGAATACGCGTCCAAATATACGGTGGAGACGATCTGCAACTGCATCGAGCGCTCCTTTGAAAAGAATCCTACGCTGATTCTGCAAAAGGCCATCGAGCTGGCCAACACCCATATCCGTAAAAGAGCCAGCGAAGATGTCAGTCTGGAAGGAATGGGAACCACAGTGGTAGCGGCCACCTGTCTGGGGAAATATTTGCAGGTAGCCAATGTGGGAGACAGCAGACTCTATATTGTAAATAAGGAGATACGGCAGATCACCCGGGATCACTCCAAGGTGGAGGAATTGGTCAGAGTCGGGGTTCTGGACCGGGAGGCCGCCCGCAACCATCCGGAAAAAAATATCATCACCAGAGCGGTAGGTGCCAACGATGAGGTGGAGGCGGACTTTTTCACTGTGGAGCTGGCGGAGGGGGATATCGTGCTGATGTGTTCCGACGGTCTCACCAATATGCTGGAGGATGAAGAGATACGGGATATTCTGAACGGTGAGGGGGAACTGGAAGAAAAAGCCCGAAAACTGATCGAGGCGGCCAATGTCCACGGAGGTAAGGACAATATCGCGGTGATACTGATCGAGCCCTTGGCGTAACTGCAGAGCGGCAGGTAAAAAGTGGGAACAATGAAATGACGCGGTACCGCAGGCCCGGCCGGCGGTGTGCAAGTAGAGGTAAACATGGTAAAAATAGGGATGATGATAGGAGACCGCTATGAGATACTGGAAAAGATCGGTACCGGCGGTATGTCCGATGTGTATAAAGCAAAATGTCATAAACTGAACCGTTATGTGGCGGTGAAGGTTCTGAAACAGGAATTCAGTGAGAACGAGAATTTTGTGTCAAAGTTCCGGATCGAGGCCCAGGCCGCGGCCAGTCTCATGCACCCCAATATCGTCAACGTGTATGATGTGGGCGCGGAGAACGACATTTATTACATTGTCATGGAGCTGGTGGAGGGCATAACGCTGAAAAAATATATTGAGCGTAAGGCCCGGCTGTCTTACAAGGAGGCTGTGAGCATTGCAATCCAGGTGAGTATGGGCATCGGGGCGGCTCACAACAATCATATCATACACAGGGATATCAAGCCCCAGAACATTATCATTTCCCGGGAGGGCAAGGTCAAGGTGACGGATTTCGGTATTGCCAAGGCCGCTACCAGCAACACCATTACCTCCAATGTCATGGGCTCCGTGCACTATACATCGCCGGAGCAGGCCAGGGGGGGATACAGCGATGAAAAAAGCGATATCTACTCGTTGGGTATCACTCTGTTTGAAATGCTGACGGGCCGGGTTCCTTTTAACGGGGAGACCACGGTAGCCATCGCCATCAAGCATATACAGGAGGAGATGGTCTCTCCCAAGGAGTTTGTTCCGGAGATTCCCGGCAGTGTAGAGGCCATTGTGTTAAAGTGCTGCCAGAAGTCTCCCGACAGGCGTTATCAAAACATGTCGGAGGTGATCGCGGACCTGAAACAGTCCCTGATCAGCCCGGACGAGGACTTTGTGGTGACCAGGGACATGGACGAGGAGGCCAGCACCCGCACTATCTCCGAGGCGGAGATGAGTCAGATCAAGAGAAAAGCCCAACGTCAGGACGCGTACGAGGAACAGATGCGTCTTAACACCCAGTACACCAGGCCTCCAATGGATGAGGAGGAGTACGACGGGGACGAAGAATACTATGAGGAGGATGAATACGACGCGGGTGACAGCAAGATGGAAAAGATAACCGTCGTACTGGCCGTAATGGCCGGAGTAGTCATCTGTGCCGTGGTTCTCATGGTGGTCGGTAAAATGCTGGGCGTCATGAACACCGACGATATCGGCAGCAAGATCGATCCGAACACGGAGGAGAGCAGCAGTGAGATGTTGCCTTCGGATACCGTTCCCGACAGCGGTACCAGCGATGTGCTGGTGGTAAAGATGGTGAACGTGCTGGGGTGGAATGTGGAAGACGCCAAAAAGGAGATCGTGCGCATAGGCCTGGTTCCCGAGGTGACCGCGGTGGAATCCGAGGAGTATGAAGAGAATACGGTAATCTCTACGGATATCGCGGCGGGAGAAGAAGTGGAAGTAAACAGCACTGTAGTAGTGAAGGTCAGTGCCGGCATACAGGCCGAAGAAGTGCCGCCTGTGACGGGGATGACTTACGAGGAAGCCTATAATAAGATCACGGGATTGGGTCTTACCGTGAGCCGTCTGGATAGTTACTCCGCCACGGTGGAAAAGGGCAGGGTGATCGCCCAGAATCCGGCAGGAGGGGAGCCTGCGGCCCCGGGGTCGGCGGTGATCTTAAACGTCAGTCTGGGATTGGAGACCGGTAAAGTGGCCATGCCCAATATGATAGGATGGGATCAGATTCAGGCGGAGGAGTGGATACACGAGCACGGCATGGCCAAGCAGTCCATCGGTGAGGAGTACAGCGATACCGTACCCGAGGGAAAAGTATGCTATCAAAACTTCTCGGAAAACGCCATGCTCGACCCGGGCACTCCCATTGTGTTTAGCGTCAGTTTAGGAAAAGATCCCTCTGCCACGGTCACTTATAAATACAATGATATCATTGCCGCGCCCACTGCCAGCGAGGCTCCGGATTATACATCCGGAGGCGATGTGCATGTCACGCTGGTGACTGACTCCGGAAAAGTTCTGATGGATGTGACCACAAGTACTTTCCCCCAGTCGGCAAATTTTTACGGAATCACCTCGGCGGGGGGAACCGTCACTCTGACTTATACGGCCATCGTTAACGGAGTGGCGGAGAGTAAATCCGTAGAGCGGAGAGTAGTGTTTGCGCAGGAGTAATTTTTATGCAGGGTAAAATCGTTAAAGGGATCGCCGGTTTTTACTATGTGCATGTATCCGGCAGCGGCGTCTATGAATGCAAGGCTAAGGGTATATTCAGAAAAGACCGGGTCAAGCCTCTGGTAGGGGACAATGTGGAGATGGATCTGCTGGATGAGACGGAGAAAACAGGAAATATTATCCGTCTTTTGCCCAGAGCCAGCCAATTGATCCGCCCGGCGGTGGCCAATGTGGATCAGGCGCTGGTCATTTTCGCGATCACTCACCCCCAGCCCAATTTTAATTTGCTGGACCGTTTTTTGATCATGATGGGGCAGCAGAACCTTCCCTGTATCATCTGCCTTAATAAGCAGGATCTGGACCAAGAGGGGGCAGGACAGGAATATGCCCATATCTACAATGCCTGCGGCTACAGGACATTTATTGTCAGCGCTGCCGAAAAACAGGGGATAGAACGGCTCAGAGAGCAGCTCCGGGGCAGAACAACTACGGTGGCGGGCCCCAGCGGCGTGGGAAAGTCTTCTCTGGTGAACTGCCTGCAGCCCGGGACCGTCATGGAGACCGGGGAGATCAGTGAAAAGATTCAGAGGGGCAGACATACCACCAGACATTCGGAGCTTATCGCTCTGGAGGAGAATACCTATATTTTGGATACGCCGGGTTTCAGTTCCCTGGGGCTTTTTGATCTGGAGAAAGAACAGTTGGCGTCCTATTATCCCGAATTTGGGTACTATGAGGCGGACTGCCGATTTTCCGGCTGCTCCCATACGGCGGAACCCCAGTGTGGCGTCAAGCAGGCACTGGAGCAAGGGCGGATCAGCAGACTCCGCTATGACAACTACTGCCAGTTGTACCGTGAACTGAAGGATAAAAAACCCGTCTACAGATAAAAAGCATACAGGTCCAAGTGCGTGTCTGGCGGCGGAATAAGACCAATATCGGATGGAAAAGCGGACACGCCAGAATGTGGCGAGAAAATATTGGATAGGCTAAAGGAGATTAAGATAAAATGAAACTAGGAATCGTAGGACTCCCCAACGTGGGAAAGAGCACATTGTTTAACTCGCTGACCAAGGCCGGAGCGGAATCGGCCAACTACCCCTTCTGTACCATTGATCCCAATGTGGGCATCGTAGCCGTACCGGATCAGAGGCTCAAATTGCTGGGAGATATGTATCAGTCTAAAAAGGTGACTCCGGCCGTCATAGAGTTTGTGGATATCGCGGGATTGGTAAAGGGCGCTTCCAAGGGGGAGGGGTTGGGCAACCAGTTTTTGAGCAACATCAGGGAGGTGGATGCCATCGTTCATGTGGTGCGCTGCTTTGAGGACACCAACGTGATCCATGTGGATGGCAGTGTGGACCCCATGCGGGATGTGGAGACCATCAATCTGGAACTGATCTTCTCCGATCTGGAAATCCTGGAGAGACGTTATGCCAAAGTGTGCAAGGCAGCCAGAATGGATAAGTCCCTGGCCAAAGAGGAAACTCTGCTTACCAGGATCAGAGAGCATCTGGAGAGCGGCCGGATGGCGAAGAGCATGGAGATAGAGGACGAGGATGAGCTGGAACTGATGCGCTCCTACAATCTGCTGACCTACAAGCCGGTGATCTATGCCGCCAATGTGGCGGAAGAGGATCTGGCGGATGACGGCGCATCCAATGCCCATGTGTGTGCGGTGCGGGAATTTGCCGCAAAGGAGGGCAGCGAGGTATTTGTGATCTGCGCCCAGATCGAGCAGGAGATCGCGGAGCTGGACGAGGACGAGAAGACAATGTTTCTGGAAGATCTGGGTATCGCCCAGTCAGGCCTGGACAAACTCATCGCCGCCAGCTATCGTCTGCTGGGACTCATGAGTTTTTTGACGGCGGGCGAGGACGAGACACGCGCCTGGACCATCAAGATCGGAACCAAAGCCCCCCAGGCCGCAGGCAAGATCCACTCCGACTTCGAGCGCGGTTTTATCAAGGCAGAAGTAGTCAATTACAAAGACCTGTTAGAGCAGGGCTCCCTTGCCGCCGCCCGCGAAAAGGGTCTGGTGGGCATGGAAGGCAAGGACTATGTAGTAAAAGACGGCGACGTGATCCTGTTTAGGTTTAATGTGTAACTGCAATTACTTGTAATTTCATTGAGAAAGGACAAATTATACATGCAAGATATAATGGGCGTAAACGACATAGCATTTCCCAATCTGGGACTGTATCTAAAGAACGTCCCTCAGGGTTTTTCCATATTCGGATTCTATATCTCCCTGTACGGCGTGATCATTGCCGCAGGTGTGATAGCCGGTATCTCCATAGTGGCCCACCTCGCCAAAAAGACTGGACAGAATCCGGACGATTACTGGGATTTCGCTATTTACGGCGTACTCTTCGGCCTGGTCGGCGCCCGCATTTACTATGTTGCGTTTGAGTGGGACAGCTATAAGAACAATCTTCTGCAGATATTCCATGTGCGGGGCGGAGGTCTGGCTATATACGGCGGCGTGATCGCTGCCTTTATTACCCTGTTCGTATGGTGTCGGATCAAAAAGAAGGACCCCAGGGTGATAGGTGATACGGCCATGGCCGGTCTACTGTTGGGACAGATCATAGGCCGTTGGGGGAATTTTACCAACAGAGAGGTGTTTGGCGAATATACCGACAGTCTGCTGGCTATGCGGATTCCTTTGGAGGCGGTGCGGGACCGCTCGGACATCACGGAGAACATTGCTGCCCATATCACCGGGGATGCAAATTATATCCAGGTGCATCCCACTTTTTTGTATGAGAGCGGGTTGAATCTGCTGCTGCTTGTAGTGATATTGCTGTACTTTTGCCACAAGAAGTTTAGGGGCGAAATCTGCCTGATGTATCTGGGGGGATATGGCATTATCCGTTTTTTTGTAGAAGGCATACGCACGGACCGGCTGAAACTGGCGGGAACGGACATAGCAGTCTCACAGCTGCTGGGCATAATACTGTTTTTGACGGCGCTGGCGGCAGATTTTGCAATAAGGATTCTTATAAGACACAAAGAAAAGAGGGTTAATTCCGGCGGCAACGGCGGGGCGGCAGAAATCGAAAAACCATAAGTTGTATTTCAAAAAAATGAATATACTAGATGTAGTAAAAGGCGTTTTTCCTTGAAAGAAAGGCGCTTTTTTTGTTTCACAAATCTTAAGAAAATATGAAAAAAGTTTTGATTTTGCTTGCATAATCATCTGGTTTAGTATAGAATTAGATCAAAAGTAGTGAAAAGTGGTGGCGAGTGGATGAAAGTGGAGAGCATATGTCCCAATCCCCCTTTTCGTGGCAGATCACTTTTTAGCCGGTGCTCCGGCGTAAAGGCGGTGATTGCAGATGTTTATGAGCGAATACAATCATACGGTCGATACAAAAGGCAGGCTGATCGTTCCCTCCAAGTTCAGAGAGCAGTTAGGAGATGAATTTGTAGTGACAAAGGGTATGGACGGCTGCCTGTTTGTGTATGCCAACGAAGATTGGAGCGCTTTTGAACAGAAACTGACGTCATTGCCGCTGATCAACAAAGAGGCAAGAAAATTTGCAAGATTCTTCCTGGCCGGCGCGGCCCAGGTGGAAGTGGATAAACAGGGAAGAATACTGCTGCCCGCCAACCTGCGGGAGTTTGCCGGTCTGGAAAAAGACGTGGTGCTGGTGGGGGTGGGCAGCCGGATCGAGATATGGAGCCGGGAGAACTGGGAGAACATGGATGCCGACAGCGATATGGACGATATTGCGGCTACCATGGAGAGCCTGGGACTGACAATATAACCGATGAGGGCCGATACAGACATGGAATTCAACCATTATTCCGTCATGCTGCGGGAGACGATAGAGTATCTGAATATAAGACCTGACGGAAACTATCTGGACGGAACGCTGGGCGGCGGAGGACATGCCCGGGAGATCTGCGGCAGACTGGAGAGCGGTCATTTTTACGGGATAGATCAGGACGATGCGGCTATAGCGGCAGCGGGGCGGCGTTTGGCTGATTTTTCGGACAGAGTGACTCTGATAAGGGGCAACTACCGCAATGCCAGAGCCATGCTGGGGGAACAGGGTGTGGAGCAGGTGAACGGTATCGTGCTGGATCTGGGCGTGTCCTCCTACCAGCTGGACACGGAGGAAAGAGGGTTTTCCTATCGTTTTGACAGTCCCCTTGACATGAGGATGGACAGGCGTCAGAGTCTGACGGCCAGAGATATAGTAAACGGTTACAGCGAAACGGAGTTGTATCATATCATACGGGATTACGGGGAGGACAGTTTTGCCAAGAATATTGCAAAACACATTGTGGCCGCCAGAGGGCGGGAGCCTATAGAGACTACCGGGCAGCTCAGCGAGATCATCCGGGCGGCGATCCCCGCCAGGATGCGGCAAAACGGTCACCCCTCCAAGAGAACCTTTCAGGCCATCCGCATAGAGTGCAATCAGGAACTGGAGGTACTGCGGGAGGCTCTCGATGATCTGATCGCTCTGCTCTCTCCCGGGGGACGTCTGTGTATCATCACCTTTCATTCCCTGGAGGACCGGATTGTAAAGACAGCCTTCAAAAAGGCTGAAAATCCTTGTACCTGCCCGCCGGAATTTCCGGTATGTGTCTGTGGAAAGCAGCCTCTGGGCAGTGTCGTCACGAAAAAGCCGGTTCTGCCGGACCGGAGAGAGCTGGAGGAAAACAGCCGTTCTAAAAGTGCAAAACTGCGGGTGTTTGAGAAGAAGTAAGAGAAAGGATATTATATTGCGTTATGGCACGGACAACCAATGGAAACAGACCTACAAATTCATATAGAAACGCAGACGCCCGCCATAATATGGGAAATGCAGTCCGGTCACAGAGCCAGCCGTCCAGGCGGCAGACCGGCAGTTATGTATATGGAAACGCGGCGCCCAAACTGGACGTACAGAGAGAGATGGAGCAGCAGCCCCGCAGGGTGCTGAGCAACACTACCCGGAAAAACAGGGATAAAGCCAGACATATGAGTCTGGGTTATGTGGCTTTTCTGGTGCTGGTCATGTGTGTGGCCGGATATGTGCTGATCAATTTCCTTCAGCTACAGGCAGATATCACCAATGTGACACAGAACATTGCCCGCCAGCAGAAGGAACTGAACAATCTGAAAGTGGCCAATGATGAGGAACTCAGCCGTATCACCAGCAATGTGGACATGGAGGAAGTGAAACGTGTGGCCATAGGCGAGCTGGGTATGGTGTATCCTCAGGAGGGGCAGATCGTTACATACTCCTGTGAGGGCCGGGACTATGTACGCAAGGTAAGCGATGGCAATTAAGAGAGGTAGATATGTCAGAGAGAGAACAGGACAGACCTGATAGGACCGGAGGAAACAGGGGAAGAGCCCCGAGACCCCGAACCGCCAGGGTGCGCAACGGGCGGAAGGAAGAAAAAAAATTCGGCAGCAGAATGCAGAAAAAGCTGGTAGTACTGTATGTAATGGTACTGCTGGCTTTTGCCGGATTGAGTATTCGGATGATCGCCATCGCCCGGGATAATGAGGACGAGTATACGAGACGGATACTCTCCCAACAGCAGTACGACAGCACCACCCTTCCTTTTCGCCGGGGAGATATTGTTGACGCCAAGGGTACTCAGCTGGCGGTCAGCGAGAATGTGTACAATGTGATTCTGGACATAAAAGTGATCCGGGAGAAGGAGAAACTGGAGAATAAAGAATATATGGAACCCACGCTTAGGGCGCTGGAGCAGCATTTTGATCTGGATATGGCTGAAATCCGCTCCTATGTGGCGTCCCATGAAAAATCGGCGTATTATGTGCTGGCCAAAAGGCTGCCCTATGAGCAGATCAGCAGTTTTCAGGAGGCCATGGATGCTCAGGACAGTCTGATCAGGGGCGTGTGGTTTGAGAAGGAATATAAGCGCTATTATCCCATGGGCACTCTCGCCTGTGATGTGATCGGTTTCACAAGCTCGGACAATGTGGGCGCGTATGGATTGGAGGCCTACTACAATGAGGAACTCAACGGCACCACCGGCAGGGAATTCGGCTATCTGAACGATGATTCCGCGCTGGAGAGGACCGTGAAACCGGCGGAGGACGGCTACACCATACACAGCACCCTTGACGCCAATATCCAGGGGATCGTGGAAAAATATCTGAAACAGTTTGACGAGGAACATAAGAATACTGCGCGGACGGGAAACGGCGCTGAGAATGTGGGATGTATCATAATGGAGGTCAATACGGGAAATATTCTGGCCATGGCCAGCTACCCGGTCTATGATCTGAATGACACCCGCAATACGGACGCGCTGATCGGCGGTGTGATGGTGGACGAGCAGGGCAACAAGACCAAGGAATATATCACTCCGGAGAAGATTGCGGAGATGAATGACACGCAGCTGTATATGAACCTGAATTATCTGTGGAAAAATTTCTGCATCAGCGATACTTTTGAACCGGGTTCCACGTCCAAACCGTTCACCACGGCCATAGGGCTGGAGACCGGAGCCATCAACGGCAACGAGGTCTATCAGTGCGACGGCTTTCTGGAGAGCGGCGGCTATACGATCAGATGCCACAATAAATGGGGCGATCAGGCTGTGAACGTGGAGGATGCCATCGCCTGGTCCTGCAATGTGGCGCTGATGAAAGAGGCGCAGTCCATCGGTATAGAGCGTTTTGCGGAATTTCAGAGGGTGTTTAATTTCGGGCTGCGGACCAATATCGATCTGGAAGGGGAGACCCGTACCGCCTCTCTGATTCTGGATGCGGATCATATGACGCAGACGGATCTGTTCACCTATTCGTTTGGGCAGGGCTTTAACGTGACGATGATCGAAATGATCGCCGGCTTTTGCTCCCTGATAAACGGCGGCTATTATTACGAACCCCACATGGTGGACAGGATCACCAATGCCAGCGGCGCTACAGTGGAGAATATCGAGCCCAGAGTGCTGCGCCAGACCATATCGGAATCTACCTCCGAGCGGATACGTCAGTACTGCGAGGCAGTGGTGATGCGCCAGAACGATAGCAAGATCACCGGGCGGACTGCCCGGCCCGCAGGCTATGCCATCGGAGGCAAGACCGGTACGGCACAGACTTTTGACCGTGAGACCGGACAGCGGTCCAAGACGGAGCATGTGGTATCCTTTATAGGTTACGCTCCGGCGGATAATCCTCAGATAGCCATCTATGTGGTGGTGGACCGGGCCAATGCAGTGGAGCAGGACGACGCCAAGTTTGCCACGGGTATTGTGCGAAACGTGCTGACGGAGGTACTGCCTTATCTGGATATCTATATGACGGAAGAGCTGTCTGAGGCCGAGGTCAGGGAGCTGGAGGAGCGGCGGCTGGCTATCACAAATCAGTATACCCAGACTCCCGAGGAGGAGGATCTGGACAATATGCAGCCCCAGGAACCCGAACCCACCCAGACGCCCACTGCCGGGCGGCCCGCGTGGATGGACTTTCCCACGGACCCCTCCACAGGGCACCGGGTTGACCCGGAGACAGGTGAACACTATGACCCCAACACGGGAGATCCCATAGGCGGCAGCTGGCAGCCTCTGGAGTAAAAAAGAACTTCACGAATAACCTCATAACAGTGGGAATACAGTATAGTAACGGTTATTATGAGGTTTTGTATGCCGGCGATACATAATAAAATAGCGCATCGTAAGAAAATCCTGACTGTTTTTCTGGGCTGTGCCCTGGTGCTGACGGCACTGTTTGCCCGTCTGATCTATCTGATGGTATGGGAAGCAGACTATTACGCGGAAAAAGCCACCCAGCTCCACGAGAGGGAACGCAGCATAAAGGCGGCCAGGGGACGTATTATGGACTGTAACGGAGAGATACTGGCAGATAACAGGACAGTGTGTACCATTTCCGTGATCCACAATCAGATCGAGGACCCGGAGGCCGTCATTGAAATGCTCTGCCGGGAGCTTAACCTGTCGGAGGAATATGTGCGCAAGCGCGTGGAGAAGTACAGCTCCATGGAGCGTATCAAGAGCAATGTGGATAAGGCGGTGGGAGACCGTATCCGGGAGTACGAGATACCGGGAGTCAAGGTGGATGAGGATTACAAGCGGTATTATCCCTATGGGGAACTGGCCAGCAAGGTGCTGGGTTTCACCGGAGGGGACAATCAGGGCATCATCGGCCTGGAAGTGATATATGAGGAATATCTTAAGGGAAAACCGGGCATGATCCTGACGGTGACGGACGCCAAGGGGATCGAGGTGGAGGCGGCGGGAGAGCGGCGCGTGGAGCCGGTCAGCGGCAACGATCTGTATATCAGTCTGGACCGCAATATCCAGACCTATGCCACCCAGCTGGCCTATCAGGCCATGGAGACCAAGCAGGCCCAGAGCGTGTCCATACTGGTCATGAATCCTCAGAACGGTGAGATATATGCCATGGTGAACGTGCCGGAGTTTGATTTAAACGATCCCTACGCGCTGCCGGAGGGAACGGGGGATGGCCTCTCTCAGCAGGAAAAGCAGGATATGCTCAACCGCATATGGAGAAACGGCTGTATCAACGATACATATGAACCGGGTTCAACATTTAAGATCATCACTGCGGCCGCCGGGCTGGAGCAGGGAGTTATCACTCCCCAGAGCCAGTTTTCCTGTCCGGGTTTTATCATGGTGGAAGACCGCAGGATCAGGTGTCATAAGGTGGGAGGCCACGGCGGGCAGGATTTTATCCACTGTATGATGAACAGCTGCAATCCTGCTCTGATCTCGGTAGGACTTCTGCTGGGAGTGGATACCTACTATGACTATTTTGACCGTTTTGGGCTGCTGACCAAGACCGGCGTGGATCTGCCGGGAGAGGCCGGCACCATTATGCACAACAAGGAGAATATGGGTCTGGTGGAACTGGCTACGGTGTCCTTTGGGCAATCCTTTCAGATCACGCCCATACAGCTAGTCACTACCGCCTCTTCAATCATCAACGGCGGGAGGAGGATAACGCCGCATTTCGGTGTGAAAGTGGTGGATGCCCAAGGCAATCTGGTGGAGAGATTTTCCTATCCTGTGGCCGAAAATATCGTGTCTGAGGAGACTTCCGCCACCATGCGGGAGATACTGGAGATGGTGGTCAAGGAGGGATCGGGGAAAAACGGCAAGGTGGAGGGCTACCGGGTGGGCGGCAAGACGGCTACCAGCCAGACATTGCCCAGAGGCAGCGGGAAATACATATCTTCTTTTATCGGTTTCGCGCCGGCGGACGATCCCCAGGTGATCGCCGTGGCTATTGTGAATACGCCTCAGGGGGTGTATTACGGAGGACAGGTGGCGGCTCCCATCGTGCGGCAGTTGTTTGAGAATATATTGCCTTATATGGGGATTGAGCAGGAGGGGAGTGCCGTCCAGGAGTGAGGCAAGGTCCTCTGGTTGGATGCGCTTTCGCTCGATTGGGTGGTAACTGGGGCAAGGGGACGCTCCGGGAGGGGAGGCCCTCCGGTTGGATGCGCTTTTGCACGATTGGGTGGTAACTGGGGCAAGGGGACGCTCCGGGAGGGGAGGTCCTCTGGCCGGATGCGCTTTCGCTCGATTGGGTGGTAACTGGGGCAAGGGGACGCTCCGGGAGGGTAAGTAGCCCTGGCTGGACGCGCTCTCGCTCGATTGGGTATGTAGCGGACGCTAGGCTCGTGCCGAATAAATTCGGCAGACCTCGCCAAGCGCCGACATACCCAGACGGTCCTGCCAGGGCTACTTACCCTCCCGGAGCTGTTTGTTCGCAAGTTATGCTGTTTTGATAATGTTTTGATACTGTTGGATATGGGGTGTAGAAGTTTGGGGAAGAGGAATCCTTGCATTATGGGGGGATTGGGCTTATAATGTATGGTATTGTTTGGTGTTGGGGGGCAGATGAGGACGATTGAAACAGTATCTGCCGGGATAATGCCCGGGGAATTATAGATTGCTGTGGCATGGTGAAATTGCTTTGCGGGTGTTTATTGGGGCGGAGGGGGTACTCTTGATAGGAGGATTTTGAGATGTTTGAGGGACGGAAGTGCTTGGTTATAGGGTCCGGCGTCAGCGGGCAGGGAGCGGTATCCCTGCTGGGGCATATGGGAGCGGATATTCTGCTGTTTGACGGGGGCGATAAGATCACACAGGAAGAACTGGAGGGCAGGGTTCCCCGGGGAGTACAGGCGGGATGTTATGTGGGGCAGGTGCCGGGGGAGGTTTTGGAGCAGATAGACGTGGCTGTTCTCAGTCCGGGTGTTCCGGTAGACAGCCCTTTGGTGACGGAACTTAAGAGCCGGGGAGTCCGGGTGATCGGGGAGATCGAGCTGGGATTCCTGGCGGAGCGGGGCAGGGTGGCAGCTATCACGGGAACCAATGGAAAGACCACTACTACCACGCTGGTGGGAGAGATCATGAAGGCCCATCTGGGGCAGGATAAGGTGTTTGTGGTGGGCAATATCGGAAATCCCTATACGTTGGAGGCTGAAAAGACCACGCCGGATACGGTGACGGTGGGGGAGATCAGCAGTTTCCAGCTGGAGACGGTGGAGAGTTTTCGGCCTAATGTTTCGGCGATCCTGAATATCACGCCGGATCATTTAAACCGGCACCATACCATGGAGGCCTATGTGGAGGCCAAGGAGAGGATAGCCATGTGCCAGGGGCCGGAGGATATATGCGTGCTGAATTATGAAAATGCGTATACCCGTGATTTCGGCGGCAGATGTCCGGCTAGGGCAGTGTATTTTTCTTCTGCCAGAGAACTTGCGGAGGGATATTTTCTGCGGGGGGAGGAGATATGTCTGGCGCGGGACGGCCAGGTGAGGGCACTGCTCAATATACACAGGGATATGAATCTGGTGGGGCTATGCAATGTGGAGAATGTGATGGCGGCCATTGCCATCGCCACAGGCATGGGAGTTCCTCTGGATACGATCCTGGGGGCGGTGAGAGTGTTTCATGCCGTGGAGCATCGCATTGAATATGTGGCGACCAAAAGGGGTGTGGCCTATTACAATGACTCCAAGGGCACCAATCCCGATGCCGCCATTCAGGGCATCCGGGCCATGAGCCGCCCCACGGTGCTGATCGGCGGGGGATATGACAAGGAGAGTGAGTTCGACCAGTGGATAGAGAGTTTTGAGGGAAAAGTGCAGTGGCTGGTACTGATCGGCCAGACCAGGGAAAAGATCGCGCAGTGCGCCCGGGATCACGGCTTTGAACGGGTTCGCATGGCGGACACGTATGAGGAATGTCTGCGTCTGTGTACGCAGCTGGCACGGCCCGGTGACGCGGTGCTGCTGTCGCCTGCCTGCGCCAGTTGGGGGATGTTCCCCAACTATGAGACCAGGGGACAGATTTTCAAAGATTATGTAAACGGGCTTGAGGAGTGATCGCGTGGCGGAAAGACGGAGAAGAAAAAAGGAACAGACAGAGTATTTTTTTGACTATAGTCTGTTGTTTATAGTGTTGTTTCTGATGGGATTCGGGCTGGTGATGGTCTATTCCGCCAGTTCCTATGAAGCCCAGCAGGAGTTTGGCAGCGGCACCCATTATCTGCGCAAACAGCTGATAGCGGATATTCTGGGGCTGGTGGTCATGATGTTTATGGCCAATATACCCTATAAGTTCTGGCGGCGTTTCACCACTTTGGCATATTTTGCGTCCCTGTTTTTGATCCCCATGGTTTTGACGCCTCTGGGCGTGGAATCCCATGGAGCCAGAAGATGGGTGGGTATCCCGGGCACAGGATTCAATCTGCAGCCCGCGGAGGTGGCGAAGATCTGTATGATCCTGTTTTTGGCCAATATGGTATGTCTGATGGGAAAAAAGCTGCGCACGGCAAGGGGCCTGGTAGTGTTGATCGCTCTGTCCCTTCCCCATTCGCTGGCTGTGTGGCTGATCACGAAAAATATGAGTTCCGCCATCATTATTCTCGGTATTGCCATGCTGATGATCTTTGTGGCCACCCCGGACTATAAGAGGTTTGTTATCCTGGGGGCTGTCGCTGCGGTGGCGGTGATCGGTATCGTGTGGGCCATCTTTAATACACCCATCATTGAAAAGGTAGGATTCAGAGGAGAGAGAGTTCTGGCCTGGCGGGACCCGGAGGCGTACGCACAGGGCAAGGGATTTCAGACGCTGCAGGCTCTGTATGCCATCGGGTCGGGCGGTATATGGGGCAAGGGGCTTGGCCAGAGTATGCAGAAACTGAATTTCATCCCCGAGGCTCAAAATGATATGATCTTTTCCATTATCTGTGAGGAGCTTGGACTTTTCGGAGCCATCGCCGTCATTCTAATGTTTATCATGCTGCTGTGGAGAATGATGATCGTGGCCAACAATGCGTCGGACCTGTTTGGTGCGCTGCTGGTGGTGGGTGTGATGGGGCATATCGCGATCCAGGTGATCCTCAATATCGCGGTGGTCACAAACACCATTCCCAATACGGGAATATCCCTGCCATTTATCAGTTACGGAGGCTCTTCGGTACTGTTTTTGATGATGGAGATCGGGCTGGTGCTCAGTGTGGCCCGCAGGATTCAGCTAAAAGAACTGGCGTAACATCAGGCGAAAATTTTGGGACAACGCAACAACGGCCGTTTTTTGTCATAGGATAGAATAATTCATGACTCAAAAAAGCGGAAGGTGTGCCATGAGCGCTATCCCAGAAAAAACCACGGGAGAGATTCATATACGGGGAGGAGTGCGCCTCCAGGGTAAGGTGAAAGTACAGGGGTCTAAGAATGCGGCGCTGCCTATTCTGGCGGCTACGATTTTGACAGAGGGAGAGAATTGTCTTAAGGATTGTCCTAAGATTTCGGATGTATATCGAATGCTGAGACTGCTGCAAAGTCTTGGCGGACATGCGCGCTGGGAGGGAGAAGGGGTTTGCGTCAGTACAGGCAGTATCACCACTCAGGATATGCCGGCGGACGCCATCACCGGTATGCGTTCCTCCCTGTGCCTGCTGGGGGCATTGCTTGCCAGGTGCGGCAGCATTGTCATGGAATATCCCGGGGGCTGTGTAATTGGAGAGAGACCTATCGATCTGCACTTGCTGGCTCTGGAACAGATGGGAGTGCGGTTTCATGAGGAGGGCAACAGAATCTGCGGCCAGGCGCAGGAGGGCCTTCACGGCGCGGATATATCTCTGGCGTTGCCCAGTGTGGGGGCCACTGAAAACATTGTGTTGGCGGCGGTCACGGCCAGAGGACGTACCCGGTTGAGCGGGGCGGCCAGAGAACCGGAAGTGGAGGCCCTGTGCAGATATCTGAATGCCTGCGGCGCCAGGATCGACGGCATCGGCAGCAGTGATCTGGAGATCCAGGGAGTGAAATGTCTCCACGGGGCCACTTACCGGATACCGGCGGACAGGATCGTGGCGGGAACCTATCTGTACGCCGCCCTGGGAACCCGGGGCTGTGTCCTGCTGGAACAGGCGCCCTGCCGGCATATGCACGCGGTGATACGCATGGCGGAGCGAATGGGAGCCATCTGCCAGGAGACGGGGGAAGGCTTGTATGTGCAGTCTCTGGGAGAACTGCTCTCGCCCGGCCTGATCCGCACCGGTGTCTACCCCGGATTTCCCACGGATATGCAGTCTGTGGCGCTGGCGGTGGCCGCCATGGCCCAGGGAGAGACCCGGATTGAGGAGCATATCTTTGAAAACCGTTTTCGGGTGGCGGAACCCTTGCGGCAGATGGGTGCGGATATCCGGCAACAGGATGCCCACAGTCTGGAGGTGGGCGGCGGCTGCCAGCTGCGGGGCCGGAGAGTGGAAGCCTGTGAATTGCGGGGCGGAGCGGCTCTGGTGGTGGCGGGCCTGATGGCGGAGGGCGAGACGGTGGTCACCGGATGTGAGTTTATTGAGAGAGGCTACGAAAATATCTGCAAGGACCTAAGAGAGTTGGGAGCTAGAATCTACAGTGTATAATATGGGACGGAAAAAGAAGAGAAAATGGCCGGTGGTACTGTTGGTCCTGTTTGGCATATCTGCGGCGGTGTTGGGCGCGGGATACTATGTGCTGGACAATTACACGATCCAGAATGTGTATGTGACAGGAAATATCCACTATACCCAGGAGGAGATCCAGGAGATCGTCATGGACGGTCCCCTGGGTAACAATTCACTGTATCTGTCTCTGAAATACAAGAAGAAGGGTATTGAGGACATTCCCTTTGTGGATGTGATGGATGTGAGTATACTGGCTCCGGATACCATCAAGATCACAGTTTATGAGAAAGCTCTGGCCGGATATGTGGAGTATATGGACAGTTATATGTATTTCGACAAGGACGGCTATGTGGTGGAGAGCTCACAGATCAAGACCGAAGGGGTTCCCCAGATCACCGGACTGCAGTTCTCCTCCTGCACGCTGGGACAGAAACTGCCTGTGGAGCGGGAGGATATATTTGCCAGCATCATGGAGCTGACCAAGCTGCTCGGCAAATACGAACTGTCGCCGGACAGGATTTATTTTCGGAATTACACGGAGATCACGCTGTATTTCGGCAATGTTCGGGTGGCTCTGGGCGCAGGGGACAATATGGAGGAGAAACTTATGGTACTGCCCACCTTTTTGGAAAATCTGGATGGAAAGAAAGGAGTTCTGCGGATGGAAAATTATAACAGGGATACGAAAACCACTGTATTTGAAAAGGATGAGCCGGAAAACTCGGAATAAAAATGGCTTTTTTTCAAAAAAATAGGTTGATTAATTTTACAAATAATTATATGATAGTCTATATGGAGTTTATACGGGAAAAAGGAGGACAAGCCTTTGCTGGAAATTAAGACAAACGACGCAGAAGCCGCCGCCAGAATCATCGTTGTAGGTGTGGGTGGTGCAGGCAATAATGCTGTTAATAGAATGATAGACGAAAAAATAGACGGTGTGGAGTTTATCGGTGTGAATACGGATAAACAGGCCCTGCAGCTGTGCAAGGCCCCCAAGCTGTTACAGATAGGAGAAAAATTGACCAAGGGACTGGGAGCGGGAGCTAAGCCGGAGATCGGAGAGAAAGCGGCCGAGGAGAGTTCCGAGGAAGTCGCCAATGCGCTGACAGGTGCGGACATGGTGTTTGTCACCTGCGGTATGGGCGGCGGTACGGGAACCGGTGCCGCTCCGGTGGTGGCAAAACTGGCCAAAGACATGGGTATTTTAACGGTGGGCGTAGTGACCAAGCCTTTCCGCTTTGAGGCCAAGGCGAGGATGTCCAACGCGCTGGCCGGTATCAACAGGATCAAGGACAATGTAGATACGCTGATAGTGATTCCCAACGATAAGCTGCTGGAAATTGTGGACCGCAGGACTACCATGCCCGAGGCCCTTAAGAAAGCGGATGAAGTGCTGCAGCAGGCGGTTCAGGGTATCACGGACCTTATCAATATTCCATCCGTGATCAATCTGGATTTCGCGGATGTACAGACAGTTATGAAAGACAAGGGAATTGCCCATATCGGTATCGGTCAGGGCAAAGGGGACGACAAGGCGATGGACGCCGTGAAACAGGCAGTGGAAAGCCCTCTGCTGGAAACCACGATCTCCGGCGCCACGGATATCATTATCAATGTCTCGGGCGATATCACGCTGGCGGATGCCAACGACGCGGCAAGCTATGTACAGCAGCTGGCCGGTGAGGATATCAATGTTATTCTGGGCGCAATGTATGACGACTCCAAGTCTGACAGCTGCACGATCACCGTGATTGCCACCGGGCTTGAGGAGACTTCGGGTTCCGCAGTGCCCGCGTCCAGGTTAGGAGGCGGACTGGCCTATAAGAATCCGGGGGCTCATGTGCCTTCCGGCTCTCTGAAGAACTTTACCGTGCAGCCGGGCAATACTGCGGCTCCCGGCACAGGAGCGCCTGTGAGGCCTCTGACGGGTATCAACCGCCCTGCGGATATACGCAGCAATGTGGAGGAGAAATCTCTAAAGATACCGGATTTCTTGCAGAGAAAATAATATTTTCAAAATAACTTATTGTATTTTCGCATAATGTAATTTACATTTGTAATTTACATAAGATGGATCAGCAACGAGGGCCTACGCCGAAAGAGAGTAGGCCTTTTTCTGCATATTTTCAGCATGTCGAAATTTCAAGATGGTTTATCGCCGGAATTCTACCCGATTGCGACAAATTTTATAACTTTTATCCCTTATACTGATTGTGAAGACCCGGGGAATGGATCTTAAGGTAAGGGGGATCATATATGTATTATGAAGTCTACCTGGACAGTATTTTTTTGATCTGTTTCTGCATGAACCGCTATCTTCTGGGGCTGACGAACCTGTGTCTGACCTGCACTGCCACGCATGTCAGAGTTTGGGCGGGAGCCGCGGTGGGGGCGGTGGGGGACTTGCTGGCTTTACTTGCGCCCGCGCCTTTTCGTCCGCTGTTGCTTGTGGCGGGCTTATACGGAATGGCGGGAGTAACCTTCGGATGCTGGTGGGGAAGGGGACTTGTCAGGATCGCGGAGGGGCTTGGCGCCTGTTTTTTTCTGCTGGGCGGGGCTTTAACACTGTTTCTCAGACTTCTGCCGGGCAGTGACGGCGGACTGGCCCGCAGCGCGGTGGTGCTCCTGCTGGGCGCCGTATGCTATGAGGGAATCCGTCTGATGGCGCTGCGTCGGAGAAAAAACCGGAGCAGCTGTACAGTTACCCTGTACGGGGAGGACGGACACAGCATACGGATAGACGGTCTGGTGGATACGGGAAACAGTCTGACGGAACCCATCAGCGGCAGACCGGTGGCGGTACTGGAAAAGAGGATATGGGAAGAATTGTATCCCAGACAGTCGCCTCCCGGTATGCGGGTGATACCCTATCACAGCGTGGGAAAGCCGGCGGGCACTCTGATCGGATTCCCTGTGAAGGATATGGAGGTGGAAGTCGGAGGCATCAGGCGGAAATGCCGGGAGATTTATATAGCCATCTGGCAGGATAGACTGTCGGAGACAGGGTCCTACGATATACTGCTGCAGCCCGCCATGTTGGAACTCTAAACAGTAATCGTATGATTACGGAACTTAAAACAGTGATCAAACGGTCAGTGCCCGGAGAATTTACGGACGCGAGGGCGGCCGCAAATGGCTCCGCAGGAAAAAGTGCCGACCGTGTGATTACGGAATTTATATATAGAAAGACGAGGTATAAGGTTATGATATTGAGAGCGCCTATCCCCGTGAATATCCCAATGTGGGTGTTTCGCCGGGAAAAAGGAAAGAAAATACGCAAACAGGGAGATATTCATTACATAGGCGGCGCGGAGGTGCTGCCCCCACCGCTGGAACTGGAACGGGAGAGTCAGGTGATCGGCGCGCTGGGAACGGACTCGGAGGAGGAGGCCAAATCCATACTGATCGAGCACAATCTCCGTCTGGTGGTGTACATAGCCAAAAAATTTGACAATACGGGAGTGGGAGTGGAAGATCTGATCTCCATCGGCACCATCGGGCTGATCAAGTCCATCAATACCTTCAAGCCGGACAAAAATATCAAGCTGGCTACCTATGCGTCCAGATGTATAGAAAACGAGATATTGATGTATCTGCGGCGCAACAACAAGACCAGGCTGGAGGTATCCATCGACGAACCGCTGAATGTGGATTGGGACGGCAATGAGCTGCTGCTGTCGGATATTCTGGGTACCGACGAGGACATCATTTACCGGGATCTGGAAAATGAGGTGGAGAGAAATCTTTTGCTGAAAGCCATCAACAAACTCACCGACCGGGAGAGAACCATTATCCGCCTGCGCTTTGGCCTGGGCCATCCGGATGGACTGGAGATGACGCAGAAAGAAGTGGCATCTCTTCTGGGCATATCCCAGTCCTATATCTCCCGGTTGGAAAAGAAAATAATGAAACAGTTGAAAAAAGAGATGAGCAATAATATCTGATTGGCGGATTTTCCCTTTTCAAATCCATGATTATAGTATATACTAAAGACATCAGGTGAAGAAAAAAAGAGGCTTTGAATGCTTTATGATACAGAGAGACGACATTTTGTCCATGGAGTTTTTGAAAAAGACTGAGTTTACCGGGAGCCATCAGGGGATGCGCTACCGTCTGGAGGGTGTCAGCCGGGAGGATGGAAAGAGGCTGGCGGCTGCGGTATGGCCGGAACCGTTTAATTATGTGACCACGCCGGAGGAAAAAAAGCAGCGGGCGGAGTTTACCTTTGATGAGGACGGGGTGACGGATGCCGTGGCCTGGATGAACGACAGACTTTTCGAGGACAGAGAACTATGGCGTGACAGCAGCCGTGGCTGGGACAGCACGACCACCTGAAAAAAGACTGATTGGAAGAAATGCTATGCTGAAATATATTATCCACGACATGACGGCGGCGCTGCGCTATTTACCCTATGGGCTCATAGCGGGGCTGTTTGCCGTGGCGGTGTTGTGGCTTATCAACCGGGGCAGGCAAAAGAGAGGGAAAGCCACTCTGCCCCTGCCGGCGGTATCCTGTCTGGTGATGTATGTGGCGATCATGCTGGCGATCACCTATTTTTCAAGAGAGAGCGGCACCAGAAACGGGATAGATCTGGAGCTTTTTTCCACATGGGGTATCAACAAACGCAACAATGCGTACGTGGTGGAAAATGTGCTTTTGTTTATTCCCTATGGGTTTGTATTGGCCTGGGCCGATCCCAGACAGAGAAATTTCTTTCGGAACGTGCTGACAGGGGCGATGACCAGCCTGGCCATCGAGTGTATGCAGCTGGTCACGGGAAGGGGATATTTTCAGATCGATGATATTCTCACCAATATCGCGGGGACCGTTTTGGGGTATATCTGCTATATGCTGATATACGGTATCCGCAGTCTGTGGCGCAGGGGACGGAATATTATCAGGAAATAACGTTTACTGTTCTAAAGTAAATAGAACATTAATCCGATATCTAAGGCAGGATAGGCGAAAGTGGCCGCAAGGATGGCGGCTTTGTGCGGCGTCAGGGAGGACAGAGGAATGCTATCTGTACAGAATAATTTACTTGCGTTAAACGCAAACAGGCAGCTTGGTCTCACAGGTAAAAAGGTGGGGAAGGTGGCGGAAAAACTTTCATCCGGCTACCGGATCAACCGGAGCGCGGATGATGCAGCAGGGCTTGCCATATCGGAAAAGATGCGCAGGCAGATCCGCGGGCTGACCCAGGCATCGACCAACGCCCAGGACGGAATCTCCATGGTACAGTCCGCGGAAGGCGCTATGAACGAGCTGCACGATATGTTGCAGCGGGCCAATGAACTGGCGGTGAAAGCGGCCACGGGAACTCTCACGGATGAAGACCGGGGCATGGTGGATCTGGAGGTTCAGCAGCTGAAGACGGAGATCGACTCCATGGCCCAGAGAACGGTATTCAATAAGATACGGCTGTTTCCCGACAACGGATTGTCGCCTGCGACCGCGTCCAGAATGGACGGAACCTATCGATATACACTGGACTACGACAGGATGAGCGGTATCTTTAAGGTTGGCAGTGACAACAGCGGCGTAGCGGCGCTGGCCGGCGGAGGTTCCGCCCAGAGCGTTCTGGCGGATAAGATAGCCAATGAGCTCTTGCCCAATGCCGTGAAACAGATTTTTGACGCTTTTCCCTCTCTCAAGGCAGCCACAGGCTCAGATGTGATCAAGATGGAGCTGGAGATCAAATATGATGACGGACCGGGAAACCGGCTGGCATACGCGGCGGTTTCATTTTACCAGACAGGGAAACCTGCCAAGATGTCTCTGACAGTGGATACGGCAGACTTTACGGATGCGGACGCGCTGGGCACAGGAGCCAACGCCACGGTGCTGGAGTCTACTCTTGCCCATGAGTTGATGCATTCTGTCATGCAGTGGAATCTGACGGACGGTATGACGGGAAGAAACAACAAGGAGAGATTTCCCGATTGGTTTGTGGAAGGAACGGCGCAGCTTGCAGGAGGCGGCTTTCCTACCAACTGGAATAACTGGCTGAAAAACGATACAAGCAGTCTGACCAGCGAAACGGATACGTCTCAAGACAAAAAGATTGCGGCCGACCTGAAAAAATATTCTGTGGACGGCAGACCTTACGGTCACGGATATCTGGCGGCGGCATACGCGGGATATCTGGCCAATGGCGGCGGCGCTGTTACCGCGGCGGGCATCGCGGCCGGAATGGACCGGATATTCGACGATCTGCTGAATGGAAAGAGTTTCGCGAGCGCGATCAAAGACAATACCGGAAAGACGGAGACACAGTTAAAAGTAATGTTTTCTAACGGAGACCCTGCCCTAGTGGACTTCGTGAGGAGACTGTCCTACAACACCAATTCCGCCGGCAACGGTGCAGGTTCTGTCATTGCGGCAGGCGGACTGGCAACCGGCGGGACAGATATTTTGGGCAATTCGGCTCCTGTTCAGGCATTTCAGATCGGCAGCACCTCCGTGGGCGGCAGCACGGGAGGCGGCGGAATCGGAGGTGGCGGGGGCGGCGACAATGAAGTTATACTTCAGGTCGGAACGGAAGCGGGTCATGAGATCAAGTTCAATCTGTATCGAATGAATACGCAGGCTCTTGGGATGCAGAACTCCAACACCAAAACAGTGGAAGCCGCTCAGGATATGCTCTATGAAGTACAGATGGCGATTACATATGTCAGTGCCGTCAGAACCTATTACGGCGCGATCCAGAACAGGCTGGAGCATACCATTAACAACCTGGACAATGTGGTAGAGAACACTATGGCGGCCGAGTCGGCTATCAGGGACACAGATATGGCGGAGGCGATGGTGGAGTATTCCAATCATCAGATTCTGCAGCAGGCAGGGCAGGCAATGCTGTCTCAGGCAAATCATTCCTCCGACATGGTGCTGGGCCTTTTAAACAGTTGACGGCGAAGAGGGAATGAGAGCATATGGGAGCGGTGGTTAAAGTATTTTGTGAATCCTGCCATGCAGAATGGAACTGTAATACCGGATGTGGGATGCTGCATGGAATGCTGGAAAATGTGGCTCCGCTGTTTCCCAAGGATGTGGCGGATGCTCTTATGCAATATACCGGGGGGGATGAGAGTCCGGCTTATGATTTTGGTTTTCAGCCGGCGGTATGCGGGCATTGTGGCGGTATCGTGAGCGTCCCGGTGCTGCGGCTGCCTGACGGCGGCGGGCAGCATGTTGGTTTATGCCCGAACTGCGGGAAAGGAGTACGGCCAATAAAGGTTATGGCGAAAACACATTGTCCCGTATGTAAAAAGAACACTCTCAAAACGTTGGAGACCGGACGTTGGGATTAAATAAAAAGCAGACCGCCTATGGTCTGCTTTTATATATGGATACATAAGGATAAACCGGATTCTTATGCCGAGAGATAGGCGCGCATGGTCTTTAAGGCGTTTTTTTCCAGCCGGGAGACCTGGGCCTGGGAGATACCGATCATCTCCGCCACCTCCATCTGGGTCTTGCCGGAGAAAAAGCGCAGGGAAATGATCTCATATTCCCGGGGAGCCAGACGTTTCATGGCCTCGCTGAGAGAGAGATGTTCCACCCAGTTCTCCTCTTTATTTTTCTTGTCGCTGATCTGGTCCATAACATACAGCGTATCGCCGCCGTCGGTATAGATGGGCTCGTACAGGCTCATGGGGTTTTGTATCGCGTCCATGGCGTAGACGATATCCTCCTTGGAGATACCTACTTCCGCCGCTATTTCTTCGATGGTGGGTTCTTTTAGGTTCTGCCGGGTCAGGGTATCCCGGGCGTAGATGGCTTTGTAGGCCGTGTCCTTTAAGGAGCGGGAGACTCGTATGCTGTTATTGTCCCGCAGATACCGGCGAATCTCTCCGATGATCATGGGCACCGCGTAAGTGGAAAACTTAACATTCAGACTGGAATCGAAATTGTCGATGGCCTTGATCAGGCCGATACATCCGATCTGGAACAGATCGTCCACGTTTTCATTGCTGGAGGAAAAGCGCTTTATAACACTGAGTACCAGGCGCAGATTTCCTTCGATATATTTCTCCCGGGCCTCCTGATCGCCGTCCTCGATCCTGGCGAATAGCGCCTCCTTTTCCGCAGCCCCCAGCAGGGGTAATTTCGCCGTGTTAACACCGCAGATCTCCACTTTTCCCTGTGCCATATTCACACCATGCCTTTCTGTAGAAAATATATTCGCAGCGGACTGCTTTATCCTGCGTAAAGGCCAATGCCGGTACATTGGTAGTATTTACAGAGGCGGCTGTATATATTCTGTAAAATCAGGAAAAGTGCAAGTGGAACCAAAAGTTTTAACGCGGCATATATTAGAGAAAGAACTTGTGGGCGGGAGAAGAAAAAACATGCTTTTTTCGGATTTTAAGGCCAAGGAAGTGATCAATATACGTGACTGCCGCAGGCTGGGTAAAGTGACGGATTTTGAATTTGACGAGTGCAGCGGCTGCATCTGTAAGATTATGGTCACGGACGGCAGTAAGCTGCTGTGTATCTTTAAACAGGATTTTGAGGTGGTGATCCCGTACAAGGATATTCGCCAGATCGGACCGGACATTATTCTTGTTGACATCAACTGCTAAGTATCTTATAATATAATGCGGATAGAAACATTTTACGTCAGTATCTGCCCGAACAACGCCCGGAGGATTTGCGGACGCCGCAGCGGCCGGAAATATCTCTGCGGGTGAAGGCGTTGGGAGGGTGGATGCGGAACTCAAGACAGTATCTGCCCGAACAACGCCCAGAGGATTTGCGGACGCCGCAGCGGCCGGAAATATCTCTGCGGGTGAAGGCGTTGGGAGGGTGGATGCGGAACTCAAGACAGTATCTGCCCGAACAACGCCCAGAGGATTTGCGGACGCCGCAGCGGCCGGAAATATCTCTGCGGGTGAGGCGTTGGGAGGGCGGATGCGGAACTCATATAGGAGAAGAGAGATGAAATGTCCTTTTTGCAGCCATGAAAATACCCGTGTGATCGACTCCCGCCCGGCGGAGGATAACAATTCCATTAGGCGCCGCAGAGTGTGCGACGAGTGCGGAAAGAGATTTACAACTTATGAGAAAGTGGAGACGATCCCCCTTATTGTCATTAAGAAGGACAATAACCGGGAGACTTATGAGCGCTCCAAGATCGAGGGCGGCGTGCTCAGGGCATGTCATAAGCGCCCGGTCAGTGCCCAGGCCATCACCGGTCTGGTGGACGAGGTGGAAAACGAGATATCCAACCGGGAGGAGAAAGAGATTTCCAGCCAGGTCATCGGCGAGCTGGTGATGAACAAGTTAAAGGATCTGGACGCGGTGGCTTATGTGCGTTTCGCGTCCGTGTACAGGGAGTTCAAGGATGTGAATACTTTCATGGACGAGCTGAAAAAAGTATTGGAATAGATCATAGGCAGGGATTCCCAAGAGTTCCTGCCTGTTTTGCGAAAAAAAGGAAACTGCCATGTTAGAGAGATTTTTTCCGGATCATGAGGCGGAGAGCGCCTACGACATTGATTATCGGGAGTTGTACCGGGCGGGCTACCGGGGCATTATCTTCGATATTGACAATACGCTGGTTCCTCACGGTGCCCCGGCGGACGAGCGCGCCGCGGCACTGTTTGCGCAGCTGCATGAGATAGGATATGCCACTGTGCTGTTGTCCAATAACAAAGAGCCCAGAGTAAAGAGTTTCGCGGAGCAGGTAAACGCCCGGTATCTGTTTAAGGCGGGCAAGCCCGGCAGGGAAGGATATCTGAAGGCCATGGAGCAGATGGGTACGGACAGGAGCAATACGCTGTTTGTGGGAGATCAGCTTTTTACGGATGTATGGGGAGCAAGGAGAGTGGGGATCGTCAGCTATCTGACCCGGCCCATCCATCCCAGGGAGGAGATACAGATCGTATTAAAACGCAAGCTGGAGCGGATAGTACTGTATTTTTACCATAAAAGGCGACAAGAGTGTGAGCCCCGGCGGAACTCTTATTAGGAGGCATAAATATGTATACACCAGACGGACATACCAGAACCTGCGGGCTGATCGGCAACCCGGTAGCCCATACACAGTCTCCTCTGATACAGAACCATTTGGCACAGATCACGGGACAGAATCTGGTCTATCTGCCTTTTCCGGTGGCCGATGGCAATCTGGAGGCGGCGGTGCGGGGAGCGCTGGCGCTGGACTTTCTGGGGCTGAATGTGACAGTGCCCTATAAAAGTGATGTGATCCCATATCTGGCCCAGATAGACCCGTTGGCGGAGCGGATCGGCGCGGTGAATACTCTGGTGCGCTGTCCGGAAGGCTACAGAGGCTACAATACGGATATGCCCGGACTCTGCCGGGCCATGAGGCAGGAGGGAGTGGAGTTTGCCGGACGGGACGTGGTGATCCTGGGGTGCGGAGGAGTGGCCCGGGCAGTGGCAGTGATGCTGCTTGACCAGGGAGCCGCAGCCATACATATCTTGAATCGTACGGCGGAAAAGGCGCGAACGGTGGCGGAGGAGATCAACGGTATGGCGGGCAGAGACTTTGCCCAGGCATACGCGCTGGAGGACTATGAGCGGATACCGGGAGAGAAATGGCTGGTGATCCAGGCTACCAGCGCGGGTATGCACCCTCATGTGGACCAGGCCCCCATAGAGGAACCGGCATTCTACCGGAGAGTGGGAACAGGATATGATCTGATATTTAACCCCGGGACTACCCGCTTTATGGAGCTGACACAGAGATATGGGGGACGGGCATATAACGGAGCACGCATGTTGGTGTATCAGGGAATCATCGCGTTTGAGCTCTGGACCCATACCTCCGTGGGGCAGGATGCGGCTGAGGAACTGTATCGGATGACGTGTCAGGCGCTGGAAGGGCAGCAGGAACAAGGAGCGGACCAATGAAGAGAGAACCCAGGGAGAATGTGGTGCTGATAGGATTTATGGGCTGTGGAAAATCCACGATGGGCATACGGCTGTCCTACCGGCTGCAATATATTTTGGAGGATACGGACAAGCTGATCGAGGCAAGAGCTGGAATGCCTGTCCGTGAGATATTTGCCAGCGAAGGCGAAGAGGCGTTTAGGGAGATGGAGACGCAGCTGTTGCGGAAACTTGCGGAGAAAAAGGGTCCCCGCGTTTATTCCGTGGGCGGCGGAACTCCGGTTCGCACCGTAAACCGTCCGCTGCTGAAAAAGCTGGGAACCGTGGTATATCTGCGCACCCGGCCGGAAACCGTCTACGAGCGTCTGAAAAACGATACAGCCAGACCGCTTTTGCAGGGGGAGGACCCTCTGGGAAAGATCCGCAGCCTGATGGCCGATCGGGAAACGGCCTATGCGGAGACGGCGGATGTGATTCTGGATGTGGATGAGATGACCCCTGATCAGGTGGTGGAGAGCATTTTGTGGAGCATCATGCAAAGGTAAGGGGCATTTTCAAATATTGATCGGTGTATACTAAATCATGCAAAGGAGTACGACTATGAAGATTTTGGTAATCAACGGACCCAATATTAATTTTCTGGGAATCAGGGAAAAAAGCGTATACGGAACTCAGGACTACGCGTATCTGGAGCGTATGATCCGGGAGAAGGCCTGTCAGGACGGCCATGATATCACGGTATTCCAGAGCAATCACGAGGGCGCGATCATCGACAGGATACAGGAGGCTTATTATGACGGCACGGAGGGCATCGTCATCAATCCCGGCGCTTATACCCATTACAGCTACGCCATACGGGACGCGCTGGCCAGTATTCCTGCACCCAAGGCGGAGGTTCATATCTCGGATATCACCCAGAGGGAGGATTTTCGCAAGGTGTCTGTCACGGCTCCGGTCTGTCAGAAACAGATTTACGGAAAGGGTCTCCCCGGATATCTTGACGCCATTGACTTTATCGCGGATCTGGGTAAATCGTAACAGTTTATAGACATTTTATGGTCAATTTAGAAAAAAACAGTTGAAAAATGCCAATATTTATTATACAATCAAAAAGAATTATAACGTGAATATGGAGGAAGTATATTATGATTTCTGCAGGTGATTTCAGAAATGGTATTACTATTGAGTTTGATAATAATATCTACCAGATTATTGAATTCCAGCATGTAAAGCCCGGCAAGGGAGCCGCGTTTGTCAGAACCAAGCTGAAGAACGTGATCAACGGCGGCGTAGTGGAGAAGACCTTCAGACCCACCGAGAAATGCCCCCAGGCCCGCATTGACAGAAAGGATATGCAGTATTTATACTCTGACGGCGACTTATTCAATTTCATGGACACCGAGACCTATGACCAGGTTGCGCTGAATGCCGAGACAGTGGGAGACGCCCTAAAGTTCGTGAAAGAGAATGAGATGTGCAAGGTTTGTTCCCATAACGGCAATGTTTTCTCCGTGGAGCCTCCCCTGTTTGTGGAGTTGGAGATCACAGACACCGAACCCGGTTTCAAGGGAGACACCGCCACCGGAGCTACCAAACCCGCTGTGGTTGAGACAGGTGCTACCGTGTATGTGCCTCTGTTTGTGGATCGTGGGGACAAGATTAAGATCGACACCAGAACCGGTGAATATCTGTCCAGAGTATAAAGACATATACCGACTGACCGCTTGTAAGAGAATGGATTTTTTTCCATTCTCTTTTTTATTTACAACTACAGATGCGGCGATTTTTATGTCGCGGTAAAAACTTATCTTATAAAGAGAGTGCGTAATATTACGTACGGTATGTTTTTATCTGAATAATATCACAGAATTGCCTGTGATGCACAAGGAGGAAAATAATGAGATTAGAGAAATTTATAAATATGGTGCAGGCCAGAGTGCAGGATGTAGCCGGAGCGGATGCCTGCGTACAGGTACAGGAGGTCAGAAAAAACAATAATGTGCTGCTGCACGGCATGAGCATCTTGCGAAAAGGGCAGAACGTGTCCCCCACAATTTATCTGGACAGCTTTTATGAGATGATGGAGGAGGGGATGGATGTGGAACACATTGTCAAGAGAATCCTGGAAGTTTATGTAAAAGGCCTTCCCAAGGGCAATGTGGATATGGAATTTTTTAAAGATTTTGACAGTGTCAAGGACCGGGTCGTCTTCCGTCTGGTCAACCGGGAAAAAAACCGGGAACTGCTCCGTGAAGTTCCCCATGTGGAGTTTTTTGATCTGGCAATTTGTTTCTGTTACAGCTATGAAAATCCTGAGATCGGAGAGGGCATGATACTGATCCACGATACGCATGTGGAGATGTGGAAGACCTGTCACCGGGAACTGATGAGGCTGGCGGAACACAATACGCCGCGGCTCATGCCGGGCTGGCTGTGCAGCATGGACAGCGCTCTGAAAGGAGTATTGGACGAGGAGGCTCTGGATCAGCTGCGGCAAATGCAAAAGGAAACGGGCAAGTACATGTATGTGTTGTCCAATGACAGGCGATGCCATGGGGCAGCCGCTATCCTGTATCCGGGAATGCTGGAGAGGGCTGCGCGGCAGATGGGAGGCAGCTTTTATATTCTTCCCAGTTCCATACACGAGGTGATACTGCTGCGGGATGAAAGCTCAGACGGCGGCGACCGGCTGCACGAAATGATCGAGGATATCAACATAAACCAACTCCGGGAGGAGGAGGTTCTGTCCGATTATGCGTATCGGTATGACGCGGTGACAGGGAAGGTCGAGGAAATTCTTTAAAATCGTATGTTTTCTATTAAAAATCTTAACTTTTCGATAAAAATATAAATTTCCGAAAAAAGTAGCTAGACAGATAGAAAGTTTTGTGTTATGATAGTCAAGGTGATGTAATAAATTTGTAACATTTGCGTCCGTAGTCTAATGGATAGAACGAAGGCCTCCGACGCCTTTAATGCAGGTTCGATTCCTGTCGGACGCACTTTACATCACCTTGATTATTTATGTGGCATTTTCGTAGAGACCACAGCTGATACGAGAGTCCTGCATTCCGGGCTCTTTTGTTTTTAACAGAAAGGTATGGGTTATGATAAAAAATAGATGGAAAGCAATCCTGGATTTTGCGGTGCGAAACAGTAAGCTTGTCTTTCCTGTGATACTGATCGCTGCCGTTGCAACTACTGTGACTCTGGCTTTGAGGGCGGGAGAAGAGCAGGAAACGGACCCCTCCATATCTCTTCCGGAATCCACCGAAGAGGCAATGCAGACGCCGCAGCCGGATGAGGAACCGGTGAATACTACAATGGAGAGGAACACGGACGGCGATCTCTACAGTCTGATGGCTACCTATTACAATGCGCTTGCATTGGGAGATGTGGAGACTATCAAAAGCATTTCCAGCTATATGGAGGACACGGAAGAGATCAGGATACCGGAGATGGCAAAATATGTGGAAAGCTATCCTCTGATCGAAATATATACAAAGCCCGGTCCGAGAGAGAATTCTTTACTGGCTTATGTATATACTCATATGACTGTGGTGGGCTTTGAAGAGGAAGTCCCGGCCATGAAAACCTTCTATGTCTGTACCAGAGAGGACGGTACGCTGTATCTGAACACCGATGAGGTGGTGCCGGATGAGGAGTTGGAATATATCCGTGAGATGAATCTGCAGGATGACGTGGTGGAGTTGGTCAATCAGACTAACGTGGAATGCAATGAGATCTTTTTGGGCAATGCGGACCTCTTTTACTTTGTTCAGGAAGTGGCGGCGGATGTGAAAAAGACCACGGGTGAGACATTGGCAGCCCTAAACAATACCGAAACCGGTGAACCGGAAGGGGGCAGCGCTCCTGCGGAAGGCGGCCAGGAAGTTACGCAGGCTCCGGAGACGGTGACTCCGCAGCCCACATCCGGTACGGCCACCACTACCGTGAATGTCCGCGCATCCGACAGCGAACAGGCGGAGAAGATCGGCAAAGTGGCGAGCGGCACGGAAGTACCCATCGTGGAACAGCAGTTGAACGGCTGGACCCATATCCTTTTTGAAGGAAAAGACGGTTATATTAAATCCGAGTATCTGAGAGTAGCGGAGGTTGTGGATAACAGTCAGGTCATCGGTCAGGTGACAGCTACCACCAATATCAATGTGCGTATGGCTCCCAGTCAGGATTCGGCCAAATTGGGCGTTTTGACAGGAGGAGACACGCTGGATCTGTTGGAAAGGGCTGATGGCTGGTGCAAAGTTATATACGGCGGTAAGGTGGGTTATGTGAAGGAAGAATATGTGCAGTAGTTTTGTATAGATTTTACGGTTTGCCATATACTAGGAAAGAAAGAGGATGTTGTCTTAGGACAGCATCCTTTTTTCTGCGAATGTAAATTATTTTGCGGCCGCTGTCGGCCGGAAATTGCTCTGCGGAAAAGCGTCAGAAGGGCCGCGGCGGAACTATAAATAAGGAGGAAAATATATGAGATCACAGGAAGTGGCAGTGTATAAGGAGATCCAGAAAAACACAGAGATGGCCATGAAAGCCCTCGACATTATGCATGAGAAAATTTATGATGAAGATCTGGCCCGGCAGATGTCCCGGCAGTCCCTGAAATACTCGGAGATACACAATCAGGCGGTTTCCCAGCTGCTACAGGCCAAGGCAGAGCCATATCATGAAAGTCATGTGGAAAATCTGATGCTGGCGGGTGCCATCCATTACAATACCCTGCTGAATACCAGCACCAGCCATATTGCGGAAATGTTGATAAAGGGCAGTAACCAGGGAATCATGGATATGAACCGTATACTGAACCGCAATGCGGAGGCGGGAGAAAAGCCCACCATGCTGGCCCAACAATTGATCTCGTTTGAGGAAAAAAACGTAGAACGATTGACAAAATATCTTTAATGAAACTATTGCGCAAACTTTATTATTGTATACATGTATAATTTCTTGTGCAATTTGTATAAAAAAGTCAAGAAAACTTCTCAAATTTAGCGTGATAAAGCATGTTGCCTGATCGTGAAAGTAGCGATATAATATAGGACATGGGAAAATACATTATAAGGAGGACATGCACATGTCATATGTTGATGAGGTACTACAGGTAGTACAGAAGAAGAATGCCGACCAGCCGGAGTTTTTGCAGGCAGTCACCGAGGTTCTGGATTCTCTGAGACCCGTGATCGACGCCAATGAGGAGCTTTACAGAAAGAACGCGATTCTGGAGAGGATCACCGAGCCTGACCGTCAGTTTATGTTCCGTGTACCCTGGGTGGATGACAAGGGACAGGTACAGGTAAACAGAGGTTTCCGCGTGCAGTTCAACAATGCGATCGGGCCTTACAAGGGCGGCTTGCGTCTGCATCCTTCCGTAAATCTGGGCATAATCAAGTTCCTGGGTTTCGAGCAGATATTCAAGAATTCTCTGACTACGCTACCCATCGGCGGCGGCAAGGGCGGCTCTGACTTTGACCCCAAGGGCAAGTCCGACAGAGAGATCATGGCGTTTTGCCAGAGCTTTATGACAGAGCTGTGCAAGTACATTGGCGCAGATGTGGATGTCCCCGCCGGTGATATCGGAACCGGAGCGAGAGAGATTGGCTTTATGTTTGGACAGTATAAGAGAATCCGCGGTACCTTTGAGGGCGTATTGACCGGTAAGGGTCTGACCTACGGCGGTTCTCTGGCCCGTACCGAAGCCACAGGTTACGGCCTGTTATACTTAACCCAGGAGATGATGAAGTGCCACGGACAGTCCATGGAGGGCAAGACCATCTGCGTATCCGGCGCCGGAAATGTGGCGATCTACGCTATCCAGAAGGCTCATCAGATGGGCGCGAAGGTGGTCACCTGTTCTGACTCCACAGGCTGGATCTATGATCCCGAGGGCATTGATGTGGATCTGCTCAAGGAGGTAAAAGAAGTTAAGAGGGCGCGTTTGACCGAGTATGCCGCTGCCAGAAAGAGCGCGGAGTATCATGAGAAGAAGGACGGCGAGCACGGTGTATGGAGCATCAAATGCGATATCGCCCTGCCCTGCGCCACCCAGAACGAACTGGATATCGAGGACGCCAAGATGCTGGTTGCGGGTGGTGTGATGGCAGTCTGCGAAGGGGCCAATATGCCTACCACCCTGGATGCCACCAAGTATCTGCAGGCTAACAAGGTGCTGTTTGTAGGCGGTAAGGCTGCCAATGCGGGCGGCGTGGCCACTTCCGCGCTGGAGATGAGCCAGAACAGCGAGAGACTGTCTTGGACTTTCGAGGAGGTTGACTCCAAGTTGCAGAACATCATGATCACTATCTACCACAATATAGATGATGCCGCAAAGCGCTATGGCGTGGAGGGGGACTATGTGGCAGGCGCCAATATTGCCGGATTTGAAAAAGTGGTAGTGGCGATGCTGGCCCAGGGCGTATGCTGAGCTAGGGGACTTTAAGCCTTTTTAGACAGATCATAAGGACGGCTAAGTATATAACATAAAAATTCCCGGCTTGTGCCTATACAAGACCGGGAATTTTGACGTCCTGCGGACGTGAAACCCCGTAGCCCGGTATTCCTGTTTCTCGTAATACATCAATGAAAAAAGCTATATGGGTAAATGGAACTTGTCTTTCCGGTAGGGCATATGGTACTATTTTAAGTAAGGTATTAGAGGCAGAGCAGAAAAAACAGCTGTCCCGTAAAAGGAGGCAGCCGCCGGAAACGAAAACAGTGGGAGCAAAGGTATGAAGGTACCAAAAGAGATGGAAAAGCATTTGTCCCAGGAGTATGCGCAGTATCTGCGGGACCTGGTCGGGGAGGCAGGGAGAGTGGACGCCGGACGGCAGGTGCCGGGTGAGAAAAACAGCATCATACAAAATAATCTGCGGATTGCCATGGAACATGCGTGAATGGCAGATATATCCGAGCACAAAACTTTTCCGGCAGTACTCTTAGCGGAAGAATGTACCCACATATGACATTGGATAAAGAACGTTTCAGGGAATGAAATAATTCATAACCGGGAGATAGAAGATGGAGCAGATCAGGATTGCCATTGTGGAGGATGAGACCTCACATGCGCAGCTTTTGGAACAGCATATTGAGTGCTGGTGTAAGAATCGGAACCTTGAGAATATTCCAATACGGCGTTTTAACAATGCCGCCGAATTTCTCTTTGACTGGGAAGAAGAAAGTTATGACATGATTTTTCTGGATATTCAGATGCCGGGTATAAACGGTATGGAGACTGCCCGCAAGATACGGGAGACAGACAGAGGCATAAAGTTGGTTTTTACCACCGGTATCACGGATTATCTCCGGGAGGGGTATGAGGTGGAGGCCATCCGGTATCTGCTCAAGCCCATCAGCCGTGAAAAGGTGTGGGAATGTCTGGATAAGCTCTTGCAGGAACCTGCACCGACGGTGCAACTGCTCTTTCATACCCAGGATGGCGTGGTTAAAGTGCCGGAACAGGATATAGAGTATTTTGAGGCCAGAGGGCATTACACCATTTGCCATTTGAGGGTTGACAGAAAGCACTCCGGGCGTTCTGCCGGGGCAGAATCAGGGAGACAGGATATGAAGGGGCTGGAACAGGGACAGGAGCAGGAGATACAATTGCGGGAAAGTTTTAGCGCACTGTGCGATAAGCTTTCGCAGAGGCCTTTTATCCGCTGTCATCGCTCCTATCTATGTTATATCCGCCGTATTCACAGAGTTGAACGTACAGAGATCATACTGGAAGGCGGCGGCCGGATACCGGTGAGCAGGCGGCTGTACGAACCGGTGGTGAAAGCCTTTATAGCCTACTTCCGAAAAGAGGAGTCGTAAAGGTATGCTGAATGAAAAGGGAAATATGTCAGAAGTCTTCTGGAGAAACGTGACAGCGGGACAGAAACGGGGTGAAAATCAACATGCGTATTGGCAAGAAGGCAGAGCGCAGGATGGCTGCCTATCAGCAGGATCTGATGGAAAAACACTGCGAGGAAGTGGAGAATATGTACCGACAGACCCGGGGGTGGCGGCACGATTACCGCAACCATATCCAGACCATGAAAGCCTATCTATCCATGGGACGATACGAGGAATTGGCGGAGTATCTGGATCAGCTGGATATGGATCTGAGCCAGGTGGATACTGTGGTAAAGACCGGCAATGTGATGGTGGACGCGGTGCTGAACAGCAAGATTTCCGTAGCCAGAGCAAAACAGATTACAGTGGAGGCCACGGCCAGAGTGCCCCAGCAGTTGTCTGTAGCTGAGGTGGATCTCTGTGTGATCCTGGGCAATCTGCTGGACAACGCCATAGAGGCCTGCATGGGGATCAATGAGGAGAGCCAGCGTTTTATCCGTATCTATATAGATGTGATGCAGGGCCAGCTCTATCTCTATGTACTCAATGCCACGGCGGGCCGGCTTAAGCGGAGTGGCGGCAGCTATCTGTCCACGAAAGCCTCCCGGGAACACGGTTTCGGGCTGATGCGGATGGACAGGGTAGTGGAGAAATACCGCGGCTATTTGGACCGACAGGATGAGGAAGGAGTATTCGCCACAGAGGTGTTGTTACCTCTGGAGGGGCCGGATGAGGATATGGATACTGCAAAATAGAATATTTCCCAGACCTCTGGCACTGAAAACCATTCGTGCATGAATAAGACCGTTCGTGCGCGAATTTTTTATATTCAATTAAGCAGTGGTAATATATATAAAACAATCCTAAAAGTAAAAGGTACTATGCGTCCTCACCGGGAAACTGCAAACCGGAGGCACAGAATCCGGATTTTACTCTTATTGGATAGTTTTATTGATTTATAAGGAGATGGTTTGTAGTATGAAAAAGAACAAGCAACAGGAACAGACAGCGGACTGGCAGGTAAAACGCCATAGCATTCTCAGCAACATCCTGTTCTGGGTAAAGACATATTGGAAATGGACGCCCGGGGTGGTGCTGCTGACAGTGCTGAAAACGGTTCTGGGAACTTTGACGCCTCTGGTGGGTATCTATCTGCCCAAGCTGGTATTGGACTTGCTGGCGGACAATGTCACGGCGGAGACGCTGATACGGACTTTGGCCATATGGGGCATATTGGTGATGGCGTTATACGGAGTGAACGGTGGTTTGAACGGAAAATATTATACGCAAAATATGGTACGTTCTTTTCTGATGCCGGAACTTTATCTGAAAAGTCTGCGGGTGTCCTATGAGGTTCCCGAGTCGGAATGGGGCAAAAAGGCGTATCAGGCGGCATTGGGAGTGGCTAATGGCGGGGACTGGTGTGCCGCGACCAGGTCCTTTGACTGTACTTTTGAGTTGTTGCAGAATATACTGTGTTTTTTGCTGTATTCCACAGTGCTTAGCGTACTGAGTCCATGGATCATCCTGGCGCTGACGGTATTGGCCCTGCTGAATATCCTAGTGATCGAGAAGGGTCTGCGATTTCAGGATTCCATGCGGGAGCGGGAGGCGTTGCATAGCCGGCATTGGAATTATGTCCGCTCTGCCATGGGCAATATGACGGCTGCCAAGGATGTGAGGATATTTGGTATGAACGCGTGGCTGGGCGGTATCCGGGACAGGGTAATAGAGGAGATACAGGAGGATAAAAGGGCTTACCAGCGGCTGAATAACTGGCAGCATTTGATGAACTGCCTGATCGGCCTGATCCGGGATGTGGGAGCCTATGGATACCTGATCTACAGCGTGGCTGTGGGCAATATCGGCGTCAGTGATTTTGTCCTTTATTTTGGCGCGGTGACCGGTTTTTCCGGTTTTGTCACCGGGTTATTGTATCAAATCGGAGGCCTGAAAGGAGCTCGTAACGCCACAGATTATTTCAGGGCTTATATGGAGCTGCCAGAGGAGATTTCCGAGGAAGAATGCATGATGCCCGAGAAAAACAGTACAGAAGAAACGGCAAAGCCCGGGTGCAACGGCCGGGGACCATGTATCGTCTTTGAGGATGTGAGCTTTTCTTACAAAAAGGAGGACGGTACCCCGGGAGAAAAGATATTGGAACATTTTGATCTGACCATAGCGCCTGGAGAAAAGCTGGCCCTGGTGGGAGCCAACGGTGCGGGCAAGACCACTCTGGTCAAGCTTTTGTGCGGCCTGTATCATCCTGACGGAGGGCGTATCCTTGTTGACGGCCGCAGCCTGGATGAGATGAAACCGGGAGAATGGTTCCGGTTTCTGTCCGTGGTGTTTCAGGAACAATTGTCCCTGCCTGTGACCATAGCGGAAAATATATCCCTGCAACGCCGGGAGGAGACGGATGACGCCAGGGCATGGGAGGCTATTGAAAAAGCAGGTCTGTCGCAGACTTTTGAGCGGCAAAAGTTGACGCTGGATACTTTTTTGACCAAGACTATATCCCGCAAAGGTATTGAGCTTTCCGGCGGCCAGCGGCAACGCCTGATGCTGGCCAGAGCACTGTACAAGGACGCGCCGATCCTGGTGTTGGATGAGCCCACAGCGGCTCTGGACCCCATAGCCGAGAGCCAGGTCTATGAGAGCTATCTGGAACATAGCAGGGGTAAGACCGCCATATTCATTTCTCACAGGCTGGCAAGCACCCGTTTTTCGGACCGCATCATCCTGCTGGAACAGGGCCGCATCCTGGAGGAGGGAACCCATGAGCAGCTTATGGCGCGGCAGGGAGCCTACGCCAGGATGTACCGGGTGCAGAGCAGCTATTACGAGGAAGAAAACGGTGGTATGACGTTTGATATGGAGGTGGAATGATGGAAACGGATCTTACAAGTAAACTTCCTCTGGGGGAGCATATCAAAAATATCGGAAAGATTCTGGGGGTAGTGGGGGAACTGGACAAAACCTATTTTCTGCATATGGGATTTAAAGCTCTGCTGGATACCGTGATTTCTTTTACGGGACTGTTGCTGTCCGTATACATTTTGGATCAACTGGCAGCAGGGATTCATTTTGGACAGACATTTCTGGTGGCGGCAGTGACTTGTCTGATGCTTTTGGTCTTGAATCTTGGCAGCGGTATGCTGCAAAACCGTCTGGATGTGCGCTGGGAAATCGTATACCGGAAATGGGACAGTATCACGGAGGAAAAGATCCTGCGGATGGATTTTTCCAAGATTGACGATCCCAAGACCCGTAAGATGAAGGAGCGCATCTGGCAGGACAACAACTGGGGAGCAGGCATTAACACTGTCCGTTGGTATATGCAGAGTATCATGGATGGGGTGTGCCGGATGGCGGGTGCCGTGGCTGTGGGCGCTCCGGTGTTTGTATACGTTCTGCGGGCGAAGAGTTGGATCGCTCCTGCGGTGCTGTTTGTCATCGTGCTGGCTATTGCTGTGGGGAGTATTATAGGGACTCGCTACGAGAAAAAAGTGCAGGAATATCTAATGGGTAATCACATAATAGACAAGGAAGAGACGGATGAGGAGAGAATCCGGAATGCGAATCTGGTGTGGGATCTGGCGCTTGGTTACGGTTACAGTTACCGGGACGGGAAGGATGCGCGACTGTACCGCGGTTACGGTCTGCTGCGCTATTGGTCTCTGGAAAGGATCACCAGTCCTGTCTTGAAAGGGAGGGTACGGGAAATTTCGCTAAGCAGTGGAAAGAGCAATTTCTGGGGTATTGCCCCTACGGGGATTGTGGAGTGCGGTTCTTATCTGGCCGTAGGACTGCTGGCTCTGGCCGGAGCTATGTCCATAGGCTCAGTGATCCGTTTTGCGGGATGTCTGAAAAATATATTTAACACGGCGTCCAATCTCTGTTATCAGTTTCCCCAGTTGGCGCTGGGGGCTCGCAGACAGGTGAGTACTCTTGAGTTTCTAGAGATCGGTGACGACATGTACAAAGGTAAACTCCCTCTGGAGAAACGCAGCGATAATCAATACAGGATTGAGTTTAGAGATGTCTCTTTCAAGTATCCAAACGCGGAGCAGTATGCCCTGCGGCATTTCTCTATGGAGCTGAAGGTGGGAGAGAAACTGGCCATTGTGGGAATGAACGGTTCCGGGAAGACTACGATGATCAAGCTCCTGTGCCGTCTGTATGATCCTCAGGAGGGGGAGATATTGTTAAATGGCGTGGACATACGCAAGTTCAGGCACGAGGAGTACAGCAGGCTTTTTTCCGTGGTGTTCCAGGATTATCAGCTCTTTTCTTTCCTGTTGGGAGAAAATGTGGCGGTATCTGCGGACTATAATGAGGAGAAGGTGCGAAAATGCCTGGAGAACGCGGGATTTGGAAAAAGATTGGAAGAACTGCCCCAGGGACTCCGCACTTATGTATTCAAGGATTATGAGGACGGAGTGGAATTTTCCGGGGGAGAGGCTCAGAAGGTGGCCATAGCCAGGGCAATCTATAAGGAGGCGCCTTTTGTGCTGCTGGACGAACCCACGGCGGCGCTGGACCCGCTGGCGGAGTTTGAGATATACCAGCGCTTTGACGAGATCGTGGAAGACAAGACTGCCATCTATATCTCTCACCGACTCTCCTCCTGCCGCTTTTGCGATAAGATCGCGGTATTCCATGAGGGCCGCCTGATCCAGCAGGGCAGTCATGAACAGCTGGTGCAGGATAAAGGAGGAAAGTATTATGAGATGTGGAACGCCCAGGCGCAGTACTATGTGGAGGCGTAGCCTGGGGATGGAGTGAGAATCGGACAGGGGGAACAAAGGCAGAAAAAAGTTAGTAAAATAATATGGGTGGAGGGCCTTTTCAATCACTGAAACGGCGCTCCACCCGTGTTTTTGCATATTATCTCTTATCCATGGGAATATAGATCCGGTCTTCACCGATGGATTTGTAGGCGGGACGGATGATCTTGCCGTTGTTGGCCAACTCCTCCAGGCGGTGAGCGCTCCAGCCGGATATTCTGGCGATGGCAAAGATGGGAGTGTACAGTTCCATGGGCAGTCCCAGCATGTCGTACACAAAGCCGGAGTAAAAGTCTACATTGATGCTTACACCCTTGTACATCTGCCGCTCTTTTTCGATGATCTGGGGAGCCAACCGCTCCACTAGGGAATAGAGCGCGAATTCCTTTTCCAGCCCTTTCTCCTGGGACAGTTTTTCCACAAAGCCCTTAAAGACCACGGCACGGGGGTCGGATTTGGAGTACACCGCATGGCCCACGCCGTAGATTAGGCCCGCATGATCAAAAGCCTCTTTGTGCAGCAGTCGCTTTAAGTAGACGGAGACTTCCTCCTCGTCCTCCCAGTCCTTTACGGTCTGTTTCATCTCCTCAAACATCTTTACCACCTTGATGTTTGCTCCGCCGTGACGGGGGCCCTTCAAAGAGCCGATGGCCGCGGCTATGGTGGAGTAGGTATCCGTCAGCGAGGATGTCACAACATGGGTGGTGAAAGAGGAGTTATTGCCGCCGCCGTGCTCCATGTGCAGGATCAGTGCAATATCCAGGATCTTGGCCTCCAATGGCGTATAGGAGCTGTCCGGACGCAGGATATGTAAAATGTTCTCGGCGGTGGACAGTTCTTCCACAGGCTGATGTATGTACAGGCTGTTGCCGTCATGGTAATGGCTGTAGGCCTGGTAGCCGTAGATGCTCAGCAGAGGAAAAAGGCTGATCAGCTGCAGGCACTGGCGCAGCACGTTGGGCAGAGATGTATCGTCCGCCCTGTCGTCATAGGAGTAAAGGGTCAGCACGCTGCGGGCCAGAGTGTTCATCATATCTCTGCTGGGAGCCTTCATGATAATGTCCCGCACAAAGCTGGTAGGCAGGGTGCGGTATCCCGCAAGCATCCGCTTGAAACATTCCAGTTCTTCAGGGTCGGGCAGCTTGTCAAACAGAAGCAGATACGTTGCCTCCTCAAAACCGAAAGCTTCGTCTCTCGGCAGTCCGCCCACCAGATCTTTCACATCGTAGCCCCGGTAGAACAGGCGGCCGTGATCAGGCACGGATACGCCGTTTTCCATTTTGGTGGCCCGCACGTCGGAGATGTTGGTAAGGCCTGCCAGCACACCCTTGCCGTTTAAGTCTCGCAGCCCCCTTTTCACCTCGTATTTTGTGAAAAGCTCCGTATCGATGATGCCGGCTTTTTCCGTCATGGCGGCCAGCTTTAATATTTCGGGTGTGATCTCGCAGTAATTGTTGTTATCCATGGGAGTCCTCCTTTCTCAGATGGCGGGATGTCCGCGACAGTTTTTCGTCGAAACAGTCGCGACATTAATTTACGTTTCATAAATATGCATGGTTAAACCGCTAATGACCTGGAACGGGGAGGCTGAACCGATATATAACGCCCGCTATAATAAAAATCCGCAATAACAGGGATACTGTCAGTCAGGAGTATAACGCAGGCTTGCCGTAAATATCCGGCATTCATAACACGGATGGCATATGGCCGTCCACGGCCAGGAGTATGTATAGACGTTTACTGTCATGAGATTGCCGCTTTTGACATAATATATCCTGCGGCTGATGACGGGTAACGGAATGTATTTACAGTGTAGCATGAAAGAAGCATAAATTGCAAGAAAAAATATTGTGTTTACAATTTTTTAATATTTATGCAAGTACAGAGTTTTTTACTTCGGGGTATGGATTTTTATGGAAAGAAGAGGTAAAATAAGTACGAATGCGGAACAGAATACAGATAATCATAAAATAAAGGAGACATGGAGATGACGGATGTACAGGAAATGTTGGGTAAAGTGGACCACACCCAGTTGAAAGCCATCTGCACATGGGAGGATATCGAAAAACTGTGCCATGAGGCGGTCAGGTATCACACGGCCAGCGTATGTATTCCCCCCTGCTATGTGGAGCGTGTCCGCGAGGCTTTCGGCGGACAGGTTACGATTTGCACGGTGATCGGTTTCCCTCTGGGATATCAGGTGACGGCAGCCAAGATCTGTGAGGCCAGAGAGGCCATCGCTCAGGGCTGTGACGAGGTGGATATGGTGATCAATCTCACGGATGTAAAGAACGGACGTTACGATCTGGTGGAGGAGGAGATCCGGCAGGTGAAAGCCGTCTGCGGGGAACACATTCTGAAAGTGATCGTTGAAACCTGTTATCTGACAGAGGAAGAGAAACAGGCCATGTGCAGGGTAGTGACGGCGGCGGGGGCGGATTATATCAAGACCTCCACAGGATTTGGGTCCGGTGGCGCCACCAGAGAGGATGTGCGGTTGTTCAGGGAGCATATCGGTCCCGATGTGAAGATCAAAGCGGCGGGTGGAGTATCCACGCTGGAAGATCTGGAGGACTTTATCCGTCTGGGATGCGACAGAGTGGGGACTTCCCGGGCTGTGGGACTGGTACAGTAGCCCGGGCGGCAGTTTCTGCGGGGAATAGGTCAACAATTATTTTTAAGGAAGGAATATATATTATGGAGAATACTGTAATCAAAAAGAGACTGGAGGCGCTGCGCGGGCAGCTTAGGCAGGAGGGAATCGACTATTATCTGATTCCCACAGCGGATTTTCACAATTCGGAGTATGTGAACGTACATTTTACCGTGCGGGAACATTATTGCGGTTTTACCGGCTCCAACGGCACGCTGGTGGTATGGCAGGACGGCGCGGCTCTGTGGACGGACGGGCGTTACTTTATCCAGGCTGAGCATGAGCTGGAGGGAACCGGTGTGGAACTGATGCGGATGCAGCAGGAGGGGGTTCCCACTATCGAGACGTTTTTAAAGAAAGTAATGAAACAGGGACAGACTCTGGGATTTGACGGCAGGGTGGTGCCTGCCAGCGAGGGGATGCGCTATGAAAAGGCGCTGAAAGCCAAGGAGATCCGTTTTGCCTATGACAGAGATATAGCGGGCGCACTCTGGGAGGACAGGCCGCCGCTGCCCGCCGGGCCGGTGACGGTGCTGCCGGAGGACGTGGCAGGCCGGAGCACGCAAGACAAGCTGGCAGACGTGCGGGAAGTTCTGGAAAGAGAGGGGGCCGGGAGCTTTCTGCTGAGCAAGCTGGACGATCTGATGTGGCTGTTCAATATCAGAGGATGTGATGTGGAGTGTAATCCCGTGGCGCTGTCATACGCGTATATCACACAGAAGGAAAACCATCTGTTCATCCAGGAGAAGGCGCTCAGCCCGGAAACCCGGGCAGATTTGATCGGCAAACAGGTCACGCTGCATCTCTATGAGTCTGTGGTGGAATTCTTAAAAGCGCAGCCTCATGGAGGCACGGTGCTGGTAGACCGCAGGCAGGTCAGCTATGCGCTGTACAAAGCGGTGGGCGAGAGACAGCAGCTGGTGGAGGCGTCCAACCCCACGGAGCGCCTAAAGGCCATTAAGAATCCTGTGGAGCTGGCCAATATGGAGAAGATCTATCTCAAGGACAGCGTAGCGCTGACCAAGTTCATCTGCTGGGTCAAGACCAATATCGGTAAGATCGAGATCACCGAGATCAGCGCGGCGGATTATCTGGAACAGCTGCGCAGGGCGATCCCGGAATTCCTGGATCTGTCTTTTCCCACCATATCCGCCTACGGTCCCAACGCGGCTATGATGCACTATGAGCCCACGCCGGAAAATCATGCGGTATGTAAGCAGGAGGGAATGCTGCTGGTGGACAGCGGCGGGCAGTATATGGGAGGCACCACGGATGTTACCCGCACCATCGTGCTGGGGCCTGTCACCCAGGAGCAAAAGATGCACTATACCCTGGTGGCGGGAGCCATGCTGCAGATGACGGCGGCCAGATGGCTTTACGGCTGCACGGGGCGGAATCTGGATATCCTGGCCAGACAGCGTCTGTGGAATGTGGGCTTGGACTATCAATGCGGTACAGGACATGGAGTGGGCTATATCCTGAATGTGCATGAAGGTCCTCAGAGTCTGCGCTGGCAGTATGTAAAGGGGCTGGAGGAGACTCCTTTTGAGGAGGGAATGGACGTGACAAACGAGCCGGGTGTCTATGTGCAGGACAGCCACGGCATCCGCATCGAGAATGTAATGGTGGCCAAAAACGATATAAAGAACGAGTACGGGCAATTCATGCATTTTGAGACCCTGACCTGGGTGCCCATCGACATGGATGCCATCAACGAGGAATATTTGACGGAAGAGCAGCGCGTTCTGCTGTACGGATACCAGAAACAGGTATATGAAAAGGTATCCCCTTATCTTACCCCCAAGGAGGCCCAGTGGCTGCTGCGCGAGACCAGGGCGGACAGTACGGTGATGCTGGAGAATCAGAAAATATAAAAACGCTATTAAATTTTTCTGACTTTATTGACTTTTGATCTAAGGTCTGAGATAATGAAAAAGACTATTGAGGTTGTACCGGGAAACCGGTAAAAATACATCACAAGGAGGACGTACTACTATGTCAACAAAAGCTTATTATCCGATTAATGAGATCGGCGCTGGCAAGCCCGGTTTCAGCAAGACCCGCTCCATCATTGAGGCTGCGTTTTACACCAACAATGTGGTGAAGGTCAATACCGTGAGAGAGGCCTATGATCTGGCAAAGAATTCACCCGGCACCATTGTTACCGATATGCCGGTGTACAGAGCCGAGGAGCAGGGTCTGGAGAAGGATACAAAAGTGCTGTTGTTCAATGACGGCGCAGTTACCGGACGTTATGCCGCTGCCCGCCGCATCAAAGGGGAGCCGGGCGTGGATGCCGCCAAACTTGATAAGGTGGTGATGGATGCCGTTTACAGAACCCGCTGGATGACCATGTATCATGCGGAGTGCTTTATCGGTCTGGACCCCGAGTTTATGGTGAAGGCTCATCTGCTGATTCCCGAAGGAGAAGAGAATCTGCTGTATAACTGGATGCTGAATTTCCAGTATATGTCCGATAAATATGTGCAGATGTACAAAGAGTCCAAACCCGTGGGCGATGGTAAGGAGCCGGATATCTATATCTTCTCCAATCCCCAGTGGACTCCCGAAGAGGCGCCCGACGTGGATTACAGCTGCTTAAGCGATCCTCTGACCCTGTGCTATTTTGATACCAATGAAAACTGTGCCGCTATTCTGGGCATGAAGTATTTCGGCGAGCATAAGAAGGGTACTCTGACCATGGCATGGGCTCTGGCCAACAGAAACGGCTACGCATCCTGTCACGGCGGACAGAAGGAGTACAGCCTGGAGGGTGGCAAGAAGTTCGTTGCCTCCGTTTATGGTCTGTCCGGCTCCGGTAAGTCCACATTGACCCATGCAAAACATAGCGGCAAGTATGATGCCTTCGGCGGTATCAAGGTATTGCATGACGACGCGTTCATTATCAATACCGACACCTGCGCATCCGTTGCTCTGGAGCCTACTTATTTTGATAAGACTGCGGACTATCCCACAGGCTGCCCTGATAATAAGTTCCTGTTGACCGCTCAGAACTGTTCCGCGACTCTGGATGAGGAGGGACACGTCCAACTGGTGACTGAGGACATCAGAAACGGCAACGGCCGTGCCATCAAGTCCAAGCTGTGGAGTCCTAACCGTGTGGATAAGATCGATGCTCCCGTGAACGCGATCTTCTGGATTATGAAAGATCCCACCATTCCTCCTGTAGTGAAGCTGAAGGGCGCTGCATTGGCATCCGTTATGGGCGCTACGCTGGCTACCAAGACCTCCACTGCGGAGCGTGTGGCTGCCGGAACCGATATGAACGCGCTGCGCATCGTTCCTTACGCTAATCCGTTCAGAACCTATCCTCTGGTAAATGACTATGAGAAGTTCAAGAAACTGGTGGATGAGAAGAACGTAGACTGCTATATCGTGAACACCGGTGATTTCATGGGAACCAAGTGTAAGCCTGCCGATACTCTGGGTATTCTGGAGACTATCGTTGAGGGCAAGGCTAAATTCGAGCAGTGGGGTCCTTTTGAGGATATCGAGATCATGTATGACTGGTCCGGCAGAACTTCCGACGCTTTCAAGCCCGATCTGTCCGACAAGGCATACACCGAGGCTCTGAAGAACGCTATGCAGAACCGTGTGGATGCGGTGGAAGGTTTCGCCACCAAGAAAGAAGGCTACGACAAGCTGCCTGACGAGGCATTGGCTGCATTGAAGAAGATTGTCGACGAGGCGTCTTCTCTGTAAAGAATAAAACTGTAGGAGTTCAAAAAGTGAGGGGTCAGACTTTTAGGTCTGGCCCCTGTTTTAAGTTCTTGATTGGATTGGGTAGAATCGATTACTTACAGCTCGCTAAAATACTTGGAATAGATTTCGGTGCCGTCCGCATTGCAAAAGATCAGTTTAATGTCGTCCAACACCAAGCCATAGTCGGCCTCAAAGGAATCAAACATGCTGGAAACCATGCCCGAAAAGGTGGGGGCAATCTGCTCGTCAAACATGCTGGCAATGTCCTCCTGACTCAAGCCGTCCATATCCTGCTGTTCCGTGTAGGTATATTCTATAACCATCACATTGCCTTCTGCATAGAAATCAATGGCAAGGCCGTAGGACTCCAAGCTGCTGTTGACAGCGGAGACCACTGTTTCCTGCTCTTCACTGTTCATCCAGTCTTCCAGAGTAGCATATTCCTGTGAGGCGCTACCTGTGGAGGCATTGTCGGCTGAGGGAACATAATCCTCCGTAAAGTCCACGGTATACAGGGTGGTGCCGTCGGAATCCAGATATGTGACACGCAGGGTACTCACAGACAGATTATACGTGTCATTATAATTCTTGATATCATTTACAAAAGTCTGATACTGACCGTCCAGATTGGAGCGGAGGGCATCGGCGATGGCGTCTTTGTTTTCTATTTCCGTAGTGTACTGGTAAGTGTAAAGGATGGTGTCCGGCTCTTCAACGGAAATGCTGCATTTAATTCCGGAACTTTCAAACATTTTGTTGATAGTTTCTTCCAGAGTCTTGCGATCGTTGCCGTTGTACCAGTCTGACAGTGCGGAGGAACTATCGGCAGAGCTTTCTTCTTCGGTTGAGTCCTCCACAGATGTTTTGTCGTCTGATAAAATTGTGGATTCACGGTCTACGGGCCCGGATACCTGAGGGCTGCCGCAGGCGGCCAGGCTGAAAGCCAGCGTCAGAGACAGTGCCATTGCTAAGATTTTCTTTTTCATAACTATTCTCCTCTCATTAAAGGTACATCTGATCTAACAGATGAAACCAATTGATAAACAGCGTCATTATAGCACAAGAGATTAGGATTGACAATCCCAAATTTTGGGCTCTGCAAGGAGGAGTCAAGTTTGTCAATATTTTGCGTTTTGGGAAAAATTTCAGTTGCCAAAAGGCAAGGTATTGGATATAATAAAGGTACCTGGAATGTTCGATAACTCTTGTTGTTTTTGAACCTACATTTACTTTAAAAGGGATTCCTATATTGCCAAGTGGCTGTCAAGCCTCCACTCGAAAGAGGATTGCAGGGGAAGGCAAAAGTTTGGTTGCGGTCACCCACCTAGCGCTGCTAGGAGTCAAAAGGCAAGAGCCGGCATTTCGGGGTATTTACGAAGGAAAAGGGCAGTCCTAAGGACTGCTCTTTATATATGGAAAAAAGAATATAATGGTCTGGGGGGGGGAATTGGGGGGTGAAGGGATTTCCAAATATCTGGAAAGAGATGAACAGGTCGGAAAGAATGCAGCTGAAGGCATTTATATGTCTGCTGGGGATTCTTCTATTGCTCATACTGATCGCGGCGGGGCTGCTCAAAAAACTGGGCGGCAGTGAGGAGGAGCCGCCGCAGGAGAGCAGCCGGGAGGAAGAACATGTACCGGTGACCGAGTACTTACATAATGTGTGGATCATGGGAGCGGATAGCAGTGGATTGCTGTGTTTTACGGGAGAGGGAGAGCGCCTGCTGCGGGTGGCGGTTCCCGCGGGGGATAATTTGCGGCCGGGGACGACGCAGTCCCAGGCAGACAGCGGGGAAGGATGGAGCAAAGTTACAGATATAAGCTGGGGAACTGCGGAGTGGCTGCAGGGGCTTAGGGAACAGGTGGCGGATCTGGAGCTGTCCGACGGCCTGGTAACAGCCCTTCGGATCAAATCGCAAAAGACCGGCGGAAAAGTGCTGGCCGCGGATGAGGACGGGATATGGCTGGAAGGACAGGGAAGACTGGAATTCACGGAGGATGTACAGGGTTACAGGCTGTTTGGAGAACCGGAGTCTGCCGGTTATCGGGACCTGTGCATCGGATATGATTTCGCGGATTTTTGCCTGGAGGAAGGACGGATATGCGCTATTCTGCTGGCCCGGGAGGCGGCCATGGAGAACATCCGCGTGCTGCTGAAAAACAGCGATTATAAGGGAATCTTTCACGACCGGGTGGAATTGACCTGCGACACGGATTACACGGTACAGATTCTGGACGCGGCAGATCCGCAGGAGGCGGTTGTCAGTTATCCGGCGGGGGAGAGCGTGGAACTGACGGCCCGGAGGGGGGCAAGACTGTTGGTGACACCCAGTGCCAGGACCGGCAAGATCATCCTGGAGAGCATCCACCGCAGTCAGGGTATACCGGCCTACCGGGGCAGTCTGGAGTTATGGTGGACCCAGGAGGGGATCGTGCTGATCAATGAACTGCCCCTGGAGGAGTATCTCTACAGTGTTGTGCCCAGTGAGATGCCTGCGTTCTACCCCCAGGAGGCGCTGAAGGCTCAGGCGATCTGCGCCCGTACCTATGCCTATACTCATATGTTGCATGCAGGTTATGAGGAACTGGGCGCACATGTGGATGACAGCTCTTCCTATCAAGTATATAACAATATACTGGAGCAGGAGGCGGCTACGGCAGCGGTAAAGGCCACTTACGGACAACTGCTGGTGCGGGAGGACGGGAAGACTTTGGCGGAGACATACTATTATTCCACCTCCTGGGGCTATGGGAGCGATGCCCATGTATGGAAAACGGACAGTGCCGACGAATATGAGTATATAATCCCCAGACATTTAAGTCGGGGGGAGATGCGCAGGATGCTGGGGCAGGAGACCGAGACGGCATCACAGTCCCCTGATCTGACCAGAGAGGATGTTTTTGCGGCGGCTATTCGCAGTATCGATCCCGGGGATTTTGAGTCCGGTGAAGGCTGGTACCGATGGAGTTATACGGTGAAGAACCTGAATTGTGACACAGTGCGGCGGCAGCTGCAAAACCGGTATGAGGCCAACGAAAGGCTGGTGCTGACTTTGGATGGGGAAGTCTATGTGAGCAGTTCCATCGGAACGTTTAAGGAGATACGCGATCTTGTCATTCTCACCAGGGGAGCCGGAGGCGTGGCCGACGAACTGTTGATAGAGACGGATCGGGATACATATAAAGTCATATCGGAGCATAATATCCGATATATATTGTGTGACGGCGAGACCAAGGCGCTGCGTCAGGACGGCAGCCAGGTGGCAATGAACAGTCTGCTGCCCAGCGCGTTTTTTACAATAGAGATTGCCAGAGAGGGAGAAAATGTGGTAGGATATAATCTGACCGGAGGCGGCTTTGGGCATGGAGTGGGCATGAGCCAGAACGGCGCGCGGGCTATGGCACAGGAGGGATACAGTGCCGGGGATATACTGCGGTTTTTCTATGACGGGTGTAGCGTGCGGTGAGAGGCGACCATATGGCCAGTGGGAGGCGGCTTTTGGCCTTATGCCGATGTCAGGCCAGACGCCGCGTTCACTGTGGGAGATCCGACCGGGGCAATAAGCGGTATCGCAGGTGAACCCAAGGTATTTGAGAGGACGTTAATAATGCGGAAACTGATCAAGATAAGCATGAATTTCAGCAGGAAAATGAGTGAGAAAAATATCAGTGCCTATGCCGCCAGCACGGCCTTTTTTATCTTTTTGTCGCTGGTGCCCATGCTGATGGTGGTCTGCACCATGATTCCTTATACGCCACTGACGGAAGAGAATCTGACCCGTGCCATCACAGAGCTGACACCGGACCAGATCGATTCCATGGTTACAGAACTGATTCATGATGTGTACCGGAGAGCGTCCACGATACTGCCTTTGGCGGCGCTGGTTATGATATGGACCGCCGCCAAGGGCCTGCTGGCTCTGACGCGGGGATTGAACGCGATCAATGACGTGCAGGAGCACCGCAACTATTTTGTGGTGCGTTTTGTGGCGGCTGTGTATACGGTGGTCATGTTGATCGCCATGGTGATATCCCTGGTAATAATGGCTCTGGGCAGCAGGCTGGTGGATGTGGTGTTGACTAAGATTCCCCAGTTGGAGGTATTGTTTTCCCTGATCGTGAACCTGCGTTTTATTTTTTCCTGGGTGGTGTTAACTTTGTTATTTGCGGCGGTGTACACTTACGTGCCCAGCAAAAAACTGCGTTTTCGTGAGCAGATTCCGGGGGCCAGTTTCACGGCTGTGGTGTGGAGCGTGTTTTCCTGGGGATTTTCCATATATCTGAACCTCAGCGGTTCCTTCAGCATATACGGCAGTCTTTCCCTGATCATCATCGCCATGATCTGGATGTATTTCTGCATGTATATCATCATGGTGGGCGCATATCTGAACTGTTTTTTCAATCCGGTGAACAAGGTGCTGACGGGCAGCAGAGGCCGGCAGCTGGAGAGTCTGGAGGAGTAGAAATTTGTAATTGACTTTTGGGGGATCATATGCTATTTTAACTGTAAAGCAATGATTCTAAACGTCTGATGCAGGCTATTTTATCTTTTCCCGTTTGGGATGTCGAGAGAGATTCATGCTTTAATATCACACATTAATATGAATAAAGCGGAAAGTCTCGGCGCTTGGCGGATTTTCTGCGGGAGGAGGTAAGATTGGGGAAGAAGGATCTTACGCTGAAGTCCTACCTTTCCGATCCGGTGCGCTATGCGGATGCTTACAATGGCAGTGTGTTTGGGGGAGCGCAGGTGTTGGATGGGACACAGCTTGAGGAGGCAGGGACAGCGGCCCTAAAGACCGAGGACGGCGTGTCGCTTGAGAGAACCAGTGACATAGTTATGCGCCAGAAAACAGAGGGTGGGCTTTTTGCCCTTTGGATATTGGAAAACCAAGAGCATGTGGACTATGGTATGCCCGTGAGGGTCCTGCTGAGGGAGGCGCTGGAATATAACCGGCAAGTGAGGGAGTTAATGCGAAAAAATGTTGCCGGGTTTAAGGAGAAAGGACATGAAAAGCCCACGGCTGGGGAGTACCTGTACAGGGTCAGGAAAGAGGACCGCCTTCGGCCAGTGGTTACGCTGGTAATCTACTGGGGAAACGGACCGTGGGACGGTCCGAGAAGTCTGCATGAACTGCTGGACTTTGGAGGAGCAGATCCCGATATCGCTCTGGAACTTAAGCGGTTGGTGCCGGAGTGTCCGCTACGCATTTTGGATTTAAATGGGACAAATGATTATTCCGGATTCTGTACATCCCTGCGAACGGTTTTTGAGTTGTATGCGCGCAGGACAGACAAAGGACAGTTCATGGAATATGTGGAGTCCCATGAAGAATGCCGTCATCTGGACGAGGAGACCTACAGGGTCATAGGGCAGATGATCGGTTCAAAAGCACTGCAAAAGATTGTAAACAAACAAAAGGACAATAAGGAGGAGCAGGATATGTGCCAGGCGATAGAAGACTTGATCGCAGACGGAAAAGCGGAAGGAAAAGCGGAAGAAAGAAAAAGGATTATAGACACTTTGATGGAGAAACTTTGCTGTTCACTGGAAGAAGCCTGCGATGTGACCGGAATCCCGGTGGAGGAATACCAACAGTCCGCAGGACTGCAGGCGTCCCACATATAATGTTCAGAGCATTTGCGGAACAGAAGTGGCAAAAAATGAAAAACCGCTTGACATTTTGGGTTGGAACCTCTAAAATAGTCACAGTGAAAGAAAAAGGCGATGAAGGTGCATAGTAGAGCGTCATTTCCGCACAGAGAGGGGAGACCATCGGCTGTAAGTTTCCCTGCGTTCAGATGATAGCCCGAATTTCCCACCGGAGCTGCCGGGGTGAAGTCCTGCCGGAGCAGAGACAGTAGCCTTGGTCGTTTACGTGCGTTAAGCGTATCAGAGAGTCCCGCCTGTCGTCAGGAGGGAAATATGGGTGGTACCGCGGAAGATTGATTTCGTCCCATGTGCAGGATGCTGTACATGGGATTTTTATATGCCCTGATACGGCAAGTCCCGGAGTGTGCCCCAGAATATCACTTGGGGCCGGAAATTGCGCTGCCGGAAAGGTATCGGCAGGACAGCAGCGGAACGGGAGATCTGAAGATCTTCATATTAGGAGGAGAGAGTCATGAGTGACAGATTAGCAAACATCAGGCAGGAGATCCTGGACGGCATCAAGGAGCGCGCAGGGTCCCGGGCGGAGGCGTTTGAGCTCCGCAAACAGTTCCTGGATTCCAAGACCGGCAAGATCGGTCAGCTGATGAAAGAGATGAAGAGTATCGCTCCCGAGGAGCGGGCCGGCTTCGGCAAGAGCGTCAATGAGTTGAAGGAGTGGGCGCAGGCGCGCTTTACGGAATTGGATGAAAGGATGAAGGAGAGGGAACTGCAAAGGCGCTATGAGTCCGAGCGCATTGACGTTACCATGCCGGCGCAGTGCGTGGAAACGGGTAATCTGCATCCTGTCACCCAGATCCGTAATCAGCTTATGGATATTTTCGTGGGTATGGGCTTTGAGGTGGCCCAGACCAGGGAGATTGAGAAAGATTATTACAACTTTGAAGCCTTGAATATACCTAAGGATCATCCCGCCAGGGACATGCAGGATACCTTTTACCTGTCCCCGGAGCTGTTGCTGGCCACCCAGACCAGTGCGGCTCAGATCCATACAATGGAGAAGAAAAAGCCGCCCATCAAGATCGTTGCCGCGCCGGGCAAGGTGTTCCGCTCGGACGACGACGCTACTCACTCCCCTATGTTTCACCAGATGGAGGGATTGGTGGTGGACAAAAAGATCACTCTCTGCGATCTCAAAGGTATGTTGGATATTTTTGTTAAAAAGATATTTGGAGAGGAGACCGTCACCCGCCTGCGGCCCTCCTACTTCCCTTTTACGGAGCCGTCCGTGGAGGTGGATGTGAGTTGCTTTGCCTGCGGCGGCAAGGGCTGCAAGCTGTGTAAGGGCACGGGCTGGATAGAGCTTTTGGGCGCGGGAATCGTAAATAAGAAGGTGCTGGAAAACTGTGGTATTGATTCGGAGCAGTACAGCGGTCTGGCCTTTGGTATCGGCCTGGACCGTACCGCCATGCTGAAATACGGCATAGGCAATGTCAAAATGCTGTTTGAATCCGATCTGCGAGTTCTGCAGCAGATTGATGATAATTAGCCGGGTTTGAAATCTTAGACAGTTTATGTCCGTACAGCTCTGTACAAGTAGACGGAGTAAACCCCAATGTCTGGGGCCGTTTACTTGGCGGATAATTGAGGCTGACAGGGAATAAGCAAACCGAAATATGGAGGGATGATAAAGATGTTAGTACCTTTGAGTTGGTTAAAAGAGTATGTAGATATTGATGTGACACCTCAGGCGCTGGAGGAAAAGCTATTCTCCTGCGGATTTGAGGTGGAAGAGCTGCAGGAGGTGGGAAAGGATGTCAGCAATGTGGTCACAGGCCTGGTGGAGACCTGTGAGGCCATTCCCGACACCCATTTGCATGTATGTCAGGTGAACGCAGGCAGCCACGGCACATTTCAGGTGTGCTGCGGCGCGGACAATGTGCGGGCGGGGGAAAAATACCCGCTGGCGCTGGTGGGAGCCACAGTGTATATGACCGCCAAGGATCACAAGACGGTAGAGGGCACCATGACCATCAAGAAGGGGAAACTGAGGGGATATGAGTCGGAGGGAATGCTGTGTTCCGGCGTGGAGCTGGGGGTGAACGAGAATATGTTCCCCGGAGCGGGTTACAACGGCCTGCTGGTACTCCCTCAGGATATGGAGCCGGGTACGGATGTAAAGCCTGTTCTGGGGCTGGATGACTGGATCTTTGACATTTCCATCACGGCCAACCGTCCGGACTGCCAGAGCATTGTGGGGATTGCCAGAGAGGTGGCGGCTGTACTGGATAAGGAATTCCATATGCCCGCATTGGATTATACGGTCACGGAGGTTCAAAAAGAGGGCTTTTCCGTGACGGTGGACGCTCCTGACTTGTGTCCCCGGTATATCGGCCACTATGTATATGACGTGAAGACCGGGGAGTCGCCGCTGTGGATGAAACGCCGTCTGGCGTTGATGGGGCAGGATGCCATCTCCAATATTGTGGATATTACCAACTATGTACTGCTGGAGATGGGGCAGCCCATGCATGCGTTTGACTGCGATTATCTGGAGGGGAATGCAATCTCGGTGCGTCGTGCCCGGCAGGAAGAACATATTACCACGCTGGACGGCCAGGAATATGTTTTAAACGAGAACAATCTGGTCATATGCGACGGTGCAAAACCGGTGGCTCTGGCGGGGGTTATGGGTGGTCTTAACTCCGAGATACGGGAGAGTACCACGGAAGTATTGTTTGAATCCGCTAAATTTGCCAGGGACAATATCCGAAAGACCTCCCGTTCCCTGGGCAAACGCACGGATGCCAGCGCCCGGTACGAGAAGGGTGTAGACGAGTACTCCACGGTGCACGCCATGGAGCGCGCGCTGCATCTGATAGAAGAGCTGGGCTGCGGAAAAGTTTCTTCCACTCATGTGGACGTAAATACCGGTAACAGCATAGAACCCAGAGAGATGAAAGTCAGTGTCAAAAAGGTGGAGGATGTGCTGGGTATCCAAGTGCCTGATGAGGATATTCTGCGGATCATGAAGAATCTTGATTTTGCGCCGTCCATGAGCGGAGACGAACTGACGCTGCAGGTGCCCGCTTACCGCGAGGATATGGATTCCTACCCGGATGTGGCGGAGGAAGTGATCCGCATGTATGGCTATGACCATGTGATCTCCGCCTTTATGCCTCAGGCGCAGGTGACTATGGGAGGAGTTCCCCAGAATATGAAAAAGGAGATGAAACTTAAGAGAGCGCTGTGCAGTATCGGTGCATACGAGTGCATCCACTACAGCTTTTTCTCTCCTTCGGATCTGGATTTGCTGCGCCTGCCTCAGGATGCGCGGGAGCGTCAGGCTATCCGCATCCTGAATCCCATCAACGAGGAATTGTCCCTAATGCGGACCACGCTGGTGCCCTCTATGCTAAACGCGATTTCCCGTAATCAGAAAAAGGGCAATCTGGAGGGCAGGCTGTTTGAGAGCGCAAAAGTATTTATACCCAAGTCTCTTCCTCTGTCCGAGTACCCCGAGGAACGGGAGACGCTGTGCATCGGTATCTTTGGAGCCCAGGAAAGTTTCTTCACTTTGAAGGGTATGGCGCAGAAGGTGGCGGACACACTATTTTTACAGTTTGATTATATTCCGGACGCCAAGCCCTATCTGCACCCGTTTCAGTGCGCGGGCATCTATTTTGAGGGTATGCAGGTCGGCTGCATGGGTAAGGTAGCCTATGAGGTGGCGGAGCAGTTGGATCTGCGCGTGGATGCCTATGTGTTGGAGCTCGATCTGCACAGGCTGGCGCAGGCCTATGACCGGGAGGCGAGTTTTACTCCTCTGTCGAAGTTCCCGGAGGAGAGCCGGGACCTGGCGTTGGTTATGGACAGGGAAGTGACCTGCGGGCAGGTGGAGGAGGTTATTCGCCGTTCCTGCCAGTATATCAAGGATATTCGGCTGTTTGATGTCTACGAGGGCGGACAGATCGCAGAGGGTAAGAAAAGCATGGCGTTTACCGTGGAGTTCAGACCCGGCGAAGAGGCCTTTGAGCCGGATGCGGTTGACCGTTTCGTAAAAAAGATTTTGAAAAATTTGAAAAACCAACTGGATATTGAGCTAAGGAGCTAAAAACGGCATATTTTTGCATGGCGCACTGAACAATGTGCGGACGCCGTAAGCGGCCGGATATTGTTCACCGGGAATGTGTGCTGGCAGAGGATATGCGGAACTATAATTAAGAAAGGGAACCAGAAAATGTTAAAACAATGCGCATGGGAAAACTATGACGAGAAACAGCTGAAAAAGCTGGAAAAACTGAGCCGGGAGTACAGAGAATTTCTGGATCAGGGCAAGACGGAGCGGGAGTGCATCGACACCATCGTGAACATGGTCGAAGAGGATGGCTACCGGGAACTGGAGGCCATGATAAAGGCCGGGGAGCCTTTGAAGAAGGGGGATAAGGTGTACAGCGTGTGGATGAACAAATCCATCGCCGTATTCCGCATCGGCAAGAAACCCTTTGCGGAGGGCATGAACATTTTGGGCGCTCATATTGACAGCCCCAGACTGGACGTTAAGCAGAATCCGTTGTTCGAGGATATTGATCACACTTATGCCTATATGGACACCCACTATTACGGGGGTGTAAAAAAATATCAGTGGGTGACGCTGCCTTTGGCCATTCACGGCGTGGTGGTCAAAAAGGACGGTACTACAGTTGAGTTGAACATCGGAGAAAACGAGGACGATCCCGTGTTTTTCGTATCCGATCTGCTGATCCATCTGGCGGGTCAGCAGCTGGAGAAAAAGGCCGCCAAGGTTATCGAGGGGGAGGCGCTGGATCTGATCGCCGGCACAAAGCCTCTGATCCTGGGACAGGAGGAGAAGGAGACGGACGAGGGCAAGAAAAAGGCAGGAAACCTGGTAAAGTCCGCCGTGCTGGATATCCTCAAGGAAACCTATGATATAGAAGAGGGGGATCTGATCTCCGCGGAGCTGGAGGTGGTGCCCGCGGGTAAGGCCAGAGAGGCCGGATTTGACCGCAGCATGATACTAGCTTATGGACAGGACGACCGGGTGTGCGCGTATACCTCTCTGAAAGCCATGCTGGATATCAAAAATCCCGACAGAACCGTGTGCTGTATCCTGGTGGATAAGGAGGAGATCGGTTCCGTGGGCGCTACGGGTATGCAGTCCAGATTTTTTGAAAACGCGGTGGCAGAGATGATGAATCTGGCAGGGGAATACAGTGAGTTGAACTTGCGCCGCTGTCTGTCCCGCAGCGCTATGCTCTCCTCGGATGTGAGCGCGGCTTTTGACCCGGGTTACAGGAGCTGCTTTGAACTGCAGAACGCGGCTTTTCTGGGCGGCGGCATGGTGTTCAACAAGTTTACCGGCTCCAGAGGAAAGGCCGGTTCCAACGATGCCAATGCGGAATATGTGGCCCATCTGCGCAAGGTTATGGATGAGGGCAAGGTGCAGTGGCAGACGGCGGAGCTGGGAAAAGTAGATGTGGGCGGAGGCGGAACTATCGCGTATATTCTGGCTCTCTACGGCATGAACGTCATTGACAGCGGCGTGCCCGTGCTGAATATGCACGCGCCTTGGGAGGCCACCAGCAAGGCGGACATCTATGAGGCATACAGAGGCTATAAAGCCTTTGCGGAAAATGTGACCATGTAAAAGACAGGCCGCCGGAGGAGTGAATATCTCTGGCGGCATTGCCGTACAATGAGAAAAACGCTATGCGTTTAACTCTACCGCGCCAAATCATCGTATATCGAAATATGCTCTCGCGGAACGTCCGGCGATAGCATGGAGAAAGGTATGGAACTTAAGAAATCAGATTTTTATTTTGAGCTGCCGCAGAAGCTGATCGCCCAGGACCCTCTGGAAGACCGATCCGCCTCCCGCCTATTATTGTTAAATAAAAATACGGGACAGACCGCCCACGATGTCTTTCATAATATTACCCGCTATCTGCGTCCCGGGGACTGTCTGGTGCTGAACAACACGAAGGTGATTCCCGCCCGGCTGCTGGGACAGCGGGAGGGCACAGGTGCTCATGTGGAGGTGCTGCTTTTAAAACGCCGGGAGGGAGATGTGTGGGAAACTTTGGTTAAACCAGGTAAAAAGTGTAAGCCCGGCACAGAGCTCATATTCGGAGACGGCCTGCTCCGGGGGCAGGTCTTGGAGACTGTGGAGGAGGGGAACCGACTGATACGGTTTTCTTATCAGGGGATTTGGGAAGAGGTATTGGACAGGTTGGGGGAGATGCCTCTGCCGCCCTATATCACTCATAAGCTTACGGACAGAAACCGTTATCAGACCGTCTATGCCAAATATGAGGGGTCGTCAGCGGCTCCCACAGCAGGCCTGCATTTTACCGGAGAACTGCTGCGACAGATCGAGGGACTGGGAGTGAGTGTGGTCTATGTGACTCTGCATGTGGGATTGGGGACTTTTCGGCCCGTGAAAGAAGAAAACGTGCTGGAGCATCACATGCATTCGGAGTACTATCAGGTTACGGAGGAGGCGGCAAAGAGGATCAATGCCGTCAAATCTGCCGGGGGCCGGATCATCTGCGTGGGGACTACGAGCTGCCGGACATTGGAGAGTGCGGCGGATGAAAACGGCATGGTGAGGCCGGGCTGCGGCAATACGGAAATTTTTATCTATCCGGGCTATAGGTTTAAAGTGCTGGACTGCCTGATCACCAATTTCCATCTGCCCGAATCCACACTGGTAATGCTGGTCAGCGCATTGGCAGGACGTGAGAGGACGCTGGCAGCCTATGAGGAGGCTATCAGGGAGAGATACAGGTTTTTCAGTTTTGGGGACGCCATGTTTATCCATGATGGAATTGACAACTAATGTGGAATCATGTAAAATCTTGTTTGAGAAGTAATATGGGTTCAATACATTTCAGGAGGGGTATAAATGGAAGAACGTAGAAAGAGCAGGAGAATGGATCTGGAAGCCAGATTGATAGTAAAGCGACTGGATTCCGATGAAAAGCGGGAGGTGGTCATCAACATTTCTGATGTATCCCGCACAGGCGTGGGATTCTCCTGCTCGGATAAGCTGGAACTGAAAGCAGTATATGAGTGTCGCCTGACAATATGGACCAAAGAGGTGATACACGCGTTTTTGCAGATCGTACGTGCGAATGAGAAAGAAGAGGATATCTTTCACTATGGAGCGGTGTTCATCGGAATGTCTGAGCAGGATGCCTCCCGCATCAGTGTGTATGAACAGTTTTCAGTGGCAAACCGATAGGAGCATAAGGGTATATAACGGTACATAACGGAGCGGGGGATCACACTATGACAGAGTGACACCCCGCTTTTTTTTACATTTTTTTCTCATGAATGACAAATTGGGGTGTGGACAGCAGCAGTTTGGCTGCTTCCTGAGATGCCTCGTCATAAAACTCGATTCTCAACACACCTTCTTCATACTCCCGGTTGTGTACAATGCCGATATTTTTGATATTAATGTTGTTAAACGCCAGTGCGGTGGCCACCTGGGCCAGCATACCGGGGCGGTCGTCTATGTCGATATTGAAAGAATACACCCTCTTGATGGGGCCGCTGGAGGCGTTTATAAAGGAATCCCGGTAGACTCTGGCGCTGTCAAAGAGCCGATACAGAGCGTCTTCCTGCCGGGCATCCAGCTGGTCTTTTATTTTGGAGAGGGAACCGATATAATCCCCCAACAGACGGGAAATATTCTCCGTGTTGGTCAGGCAGATCTGTTGCCACATGGCGGCGGAGGAGGAGGCGATCCGGGTGATGTCCTTGAAACCACCTGCAGCCACCAGTTTCATGATGCCGTCCTCATTGTCCGACTCCCGCACCAGATTGACCAGGGAGGCGGCTATCACATGAGGCAGATGGCTGATACCCGCTGTGACATAGTCGTGCTGTTGGTAATCCAGGATCAGCGGGATAGCGCCCATGGATTCCACCAATGTTCTGTACGCCTCCAGCCGTTCGGGCAAAGTCTGTCCGGTGGGAGTCAGAATGTAGTAGGCGTTCTCCAGCAGCTTGGCCTTGGAATTGGCATAGCCGAAACGCTCGCTCCCCGCCATGGGGTGGCCGCCAATAAATTGCGCCTCCAGACCGACCTTTGCAATATGTTGGTGTATGTCGGTCTTGACACTGCCCACGTCTGTCAAGGTGCAGGAGGGAGAGATAAATTTTTTAACCGTCTCCAGATTGGCATCATTCTTTTGCACCGGGGCACACAGAAAGAGATAATCGCAGTCGGAAAAGCGTCCGTCGATCTGTTGTGCCGCCTGATCGATAACGCCGTCCTGTAACGCTCTATCCAAAGTGGCGCCGTTTATGTCATATGCCGTCATATATATTTCCGACATATTTTCCCGCAATGCTCTGGCGATGGAACCGCCTATCAGACCCAATCCGATAAATCCTATGTGTAGTCGTGCCATACTTATCTCCTCCCAAGCGCCCATAATATACGGACATATAGACTATAGCACGTTAAAGCGTGAAAAGCAAGAGAAACGGGAATGCGGCGCGATTTCTCTGTCAAACTGTACAAAAACATTAAAAACACTTGTATATTTCCAGAATATTTAGTAAAATACACTTATGGGTGTCAGAAAGCGCGGAATAGGGCTCTGGCGAAATGCCCAAATCAGACCTTAATTGGAGGAAAACTTATGAATGTTTACACAACCGACAAGATTCGTAACGTATGCTTATTGGGCCACGGCGGCAGCGGCAAGACCAGCTTGGTGGAGGCCATGGCATACTTATCCGGCATTACTTCCAGAATGGGTAAAGTAACTGACGGCAATACAGTCAGTGATTATGGCAAGGAGGAGCAGAAGAGACAGTTCTCCATCAGTACCTCTGTGGTTCCCATCGAATGGGAAGGGCACAAGATCAATATTCTGGATACGCCGGGATATTTTGACTTCGTAGGAGAAGTGGAGGAGGCTCTGAGCGCGGCAGGCGCTGCTATCATTGTGATAAACGGCAAGGCCGGTATCGAGGTAGGGACTCTGAAAGCATGGGAGTTGTGTGAAAAATATAAGTTACCACGTTTCATCTATGTGTCCAATATGGATGTGGACAATGCCTCTTTCCGCCAGGTGGTGGAGGATATGACCAATCTGTTCGGCAAGAAACTGGCTCCTTTTAATCTGCCCATCCGCGAGAACGAGAAGTTTGTAGGTTATGTGAACGTGATCACCGAGAGCGGCAATCGCTGGCAGGGCAAGGAAGTGGTTCCCTGTGAGGTGCCGGAGTACAATAAAGCAAATCTGGAGATATGCCGTGACGCGCTGATGGAGGCGGTGGCGGAAACCAGTGAAGAGATGATGGAGCGTTTCTTTAACGGGGAGACTTTCTCGGAGGCGGAGATCCGTGCCGCACTGCGCACTAATGTATGCGACGGCAGCATTGTGCCCATGACCATGGGCTCCAATACCCTTTGTCAGGGCGTCTACACTCTGCTGGACGATATCGTGAAATATATGCCCAGCCCGGAGAACCGCGAGGTGGCGGGCATCAATATGAAGACCAATGAGATCTACCATGCGGACTATGATTTTGCCAAGGCAAAATCGGCCTATATCTGGAAGACCATTGTAGATCCCTTTATCGGCAAATATTCCCTGATCAAGGTGAATTCCGGCGTGCTTAAGACGGATGATCTGATCTACAATTTTGACAAGGATATCGAGGAGAAGATCGGTAAGCTGTACATATTGCAGGGCAACAAGCCCATGGAGGTCAGCGAACTCCACGCGGGAGATATCGGTGCCCTGGCCAAACTGACGGCGGCCCGTACCGGCAACAGCCTGTCCACCAAGAATACTACGATCAAGTTCGGAAAGTGGGAGATTTCCACGCCCTACACCTATATGCGCTACAAGGCTAAAAACAAGGGAGATATTGACAAGATTTCCCAGGCTTTGCAGAAGATCACCCATGAGGATCTGACGGTGAAAGTGGTCAATGACGCGGAGAACCGCCAGCTGCTGCTGTACGGCATGGGCGATCAGCATCTGGAGATCATTGCCAGCCGCCTTAAAAACGAGTACAAGGTGGAGATTGAGCTGGATAAACCCAAGGTGGCTTACAGAGAAACCATCCGGAAGACTTCGGATGTGGAGGCAAAACATAAGAAACAATCCGGCGGCCATGGGCAGTACGGTCATGTGAAGATGCGTTTCTCCGCGTCCGGCGATCTGGAGACGCCCTATGTATTTGAGCAGGAAGTGGTGGGCGGTGCCGTGCCCAAAAACTACTTCCCTGCGGTGGAAAAGGGTCTGCAGGAGAGCGTGACGAGAGGGCCTTTGGCGGCATATCCGGTGGTGGGTGTGAAAGCGGTGCTGTACGACGGTTCCTATCATCCGGTGGATTCCTCCGAGATGGCGTTTAAAATGGCTACCATCCAGGCGTTTAAGAAGGGATTTATGGAGGCCGGTCCCGTGCTGCTCGAGCCTATCGCCTCACTGAAAGTGACGGTGCCCGACAGCTTTACCGGCGATATCATGGGTGATCTGAACAAGAGAAGAGGCCGAGTGCTGGGCATGAATCCCACAGCAAACGGTAAGCAGGTGATTGAGGCGGATATACCTATGAGCAGTCTGTTCGGTTACTGCACGGATCTGCGCTCCATGACCGGCGGCCAGGGTGAGTACAGCTATGAATTTGCCCGCTACGAGCAGGCTCCCAGCGATGTGCAGGAGAAAGAAGTGGCGGCCAGAGCGGCCAAGGTGGCGGAGAATAGCACGGAAGAATAGTTTCCGGTGAGCGCGGTATTTTGGCCCAAGCAGGTGGAATATATGTGAGGCGGTTTTCCTGATGGAGGCCGCCTCTTTTTGAGAATATGTACTCCCCTACCCGGTCAAAGGCCGGCTTGTATTTATCGGGCCGGAGAATCCGTCCCGTCTCAGCACGCGCCAGAAATAGAAAAAACTTGACATACCATTGGAATGAGGCTAAAATGAGCCATAAAGCTGGGAGTAATGGTATCCCGGCGAAGGAAAACGTGAAAGAGGAGTAAAGACTATGGCAGTACCGTACAACCACCACGAAGTGGAAAAAAAGTGGCAGAAAATATGGGATGATGAACAGGCGTTCAAAGTCTCAGAGGACTATTCCAAACCCAAGTATTACGCATTGGTAGAATTCCCGTACCCATCGGGAGCAGGATTACACGTGGGACATCCCAGACCCTATACGGCTCTGGATATCGTGGCCCGCAAACGTCGTATGCAGGGTTATAATGTGCTGTATCCCATGGGGTTTGACGCTTTCGGTCTGCCCACGGAGAACTATGCCATCAAGAATCATATACATCCCAAGATCGTGACCAGGAATAATGTGGCTCGCTTTAAGGAACAGCTTCATGCGCTGGGCTATTCCTTTGACTGGGACAGGGAAGTCAACACCACGGACGAGGAGTATTATAAGTGGACTCAGTGGATCTTTTTGAAACTTTTTAAAGCAGGGCTGGCCTATAAGTCCGAGATGCCCATCAACTGGTGTACCTCCTGCAAGGTGGGATTGGCCAACGAGGAAGTGGTGAACGGCGTCTGCGAGCGCTGCGGCAGTCCGGTGGTGCGCAAGGTAAAGAGCCAGTGGATGCTGAAGATCACTGAGTACGCGGACAGGCTGATCCAGGATCTGGACACGGTGGACTATGTGGAGCGTGTAAAAGTATCCCAGAAGAACTGGATCGGCAAGAGCCAGGGCGCGGAGGTGGATTTCTCCATCACCGGCAAGGAGGACAAACTGCGCATCTACACCACCAGGCCGGATACGCTGTTTGGCGCTACCTATATGGTGGTGTCGCCGGAGCATCCTCTGATCGAAAAATATAAAGATGAGATAGGCAATTATGAGGAGCTTTGCGCCTACAGGGAGCAGGCCGCCAAGAAGTCAGATTTTGAGCGCACGGAGCTTGCCAAGGACAAGACCGGTGTGCAGATTCAGGGTCTGACCGCCACCAACCCGGTGAACGGCAAGGAGATTCCCATTTGGATCTCCGATTATGTATTAATGACCTATGGCACCGGCGCTATTATGGCTGTGCCCGCCCACGATGAGAGAGACTGGGAGTTCGCGAAGAAGTTCGGCCTGCCCATCATTGAGGTGGTGGCAGGGAGCCCTGTTTCGGTGCAGGAGCAGGTGTTTACGGATGTTGCTACCGGTACGCTGGTGAACTCGGAGTTTTTGAACGGTCTGTCCGTGGCGGATGCCAAGGACAGGATCATCGCGTTTTTGGAGGAGAAGGGCATCGGTACCAGCAAGACCAATTTCAAGCTGCGTGACTGGGTGTTCTCCAGACAGCGTTATTGGGGCGAACCCATCCCCATCGTAAAGTGTGATAAGTGCGGCTATGTGCCCATCGATGAGAGCGAACTGCCGCTGACCCTGCCGGAAGTGGAATCCTATGAGCCTACCGATAACGGGGAGTCTCCGCTGGCAGCTATGACCGAATGGGTCAATACCACATGTCCCTGCTGTGGCGGACCGGCTAAGAGAGAGACGGATACCATGCCCCAGTGGGCAGGTTCGTCTTGGTATTTCCTGCGGTATATAGATCCGCATAACAAAGAGGCCCTTGCCAGCCAGGAGGCGCTTAAGTACTGGATGCCGGTGGATTGGTACAACGGCGGTATGGAGCATACCACGCTGCATCTGCTGTACTCCCGTTTCTGGCACAAATTCCTGTACGATCAGGGTGTGGTGCCCTGTCCGGAACCATATCAGAAGAGGACCAGCCACGGCATGATCCTTGGACTGAATCCCCACAGCTTTGTAAACCAGACTCAGGAGGAGCAAAAGCGTCTGGTGGAGCAGTATGGCAGCGAGAAGGCAGCCCGCGCAGCTCTGGTGGAGGAATTCGGCGAGATGGCGGAACATCCCATCGTGAAGATGAGCAAATCTCTGGGTAATGTGGTCAATCCGGACGAGATCGTGGAGGAGTACGGCGCGGATACTCTGCGTACTTATGAGATGTTTATCGGCGCTTTTGATATGTCCGCCGCATGGAGTGAGGACGGTGTGAAGGGATGCCGCAGATTCCTGGAGAGAGTCTGGAAGTTGCAGGATATAGTGGTGGAAGGAGAGGGCTACAGCGCCGATCTGGAAACCAAGATGCACCAGACCATAAAAAAAGTCAGCGGCGACTATGAGAGTTTGAAGTACAATACCGCCATCGCGGCTATGATGGCGCTGATCAACGATATGAATAAGAAGGGGGCAGTGACCAGGGGAGAGTATGGTACATTGCTGGCCCTGCTCAATCCCGTGGCGCCCCATATCACTGAGGAACTGTGGCAGCTTTGCGGTTTTGCGGGCAAGATATATCAGACCGGCTGGCCGGAGTACGAGGAGGCCAAGACCATCGAGGCTACCGTGGAGATCGCTGTGCAGATCAACGGAAAGATGCGGGGCACGTTCTCCATCCCTCAGGATCTGGATAAGGAGCAGGTTATTGCCCAGGCCAAGGAGCAGCTGGGAGACAAGCTGGCGGGCACCATCGTCAAGGAGATTTATGTGCCGGGCAGGCTGGTGAATATCGTGGTGAAACCGTAGGAAGACTGCGGGAAGTTTATGGAATTAAATGCCGGTTCTTGTAGGAGACAGATGATGGTAACAGCGTCTGTCTCCTGTTATGTAAAATGCCGACTTTTGGGGATGAGACAAATAATATAGCATAATTAGAATCATGAATCGGCTGTATGCCATGCGCTGATTGCAGGTTTTATATTGGGAGCAAGTGCAAAACCGATAAGGAAAGAGAAGAAAATACTTGTAACACTCCAGTGTATGAAGTTGTATGGTATTGCAGACATGCTGCCTGGCAACGCTCCAGAAGATGAGGGCAACACCCGGGGAATGCTTGCGATAGCAAAGAAGAGGGGCGTAAACAGGCCAACAAAAAAATTCAAATTTTCCTTGCTTTTTTAGGTAAACCATGTTAGACTCAAGTCACATCCACATATCGGATGGTCTGAGTATGGTATCTGGTTCCCGGTTCTGCCGGGGATGTACGGGGTGTTTCTCCCCAAGTTTACCTAACATTTTATTTGGCAGACAGGCGGGGAGAGTTTGTGTCGTTTCTGATTTTGGCATATGGTTTCACTACCTTTCTGCGGCCAATGAGGCAGAAAGGAGTCAATATGACCCGAAAAGAGCAAGGCAGTGCAAATGCCACAATTATCGGCAACAGGAAATTACGGGACAGCAGCAGTAAGGTAATCTTTGAGGACAACACACTTAGTTCCCAATTCCTCCGGGACTATGCCGACCTGGATATCCTGCGTCACATTAAACCAGAGGATGTTGAAGATGTATCGGCTTTTACGGATCTTTCCGCCAAAGGTCTGGAGAATATTTTGAGGGAAACTCCCGATTATCTGCTGGGGAAGATTGCGGATGTGCTGCGGGCATTACTCTATCGGATGGAGTTACCTGAAAATACAGTAGAGGACACAGTGGCTAAGATAAAGGAGCGCAAAATGGGTATACTGTTTGAAAACATCAAAATGAATATTCCGGAAGAAAAGAGAAAAGCAGAAATCGCCCGGCGGGAGAAAGAAATTATTGAGGGGGAAATTAAAGTTATTCAGCGTGAGAAGGAAGTTATTCAGCGTGAGAAGGAAGTTATCCAACAGGAACGTGATATATACAAGTGCGCCTTTGACATGATGCGTCAGGGATGTTCTGATGAGGTGCTCGTGGAATCTCTGATGCGGGAGTTTTCTTTGGACGAAGAGCAGGTGAGGGATATCGTGTGCCTGCATCAAAGGAATAGTACTATTTAGTGCTGACAGACTATTCCGTGGAAAACGTGATGTGGGATGGAAAATCCAAAGAAAGAGTCGTTAAGTATCACGGCTCTTTCTTTCACGGCAGTCGTGGGATGACGCGGTTCAGATATTTTTAATCCCGGCATTCATCCGTAGGCCTGGCCCCTGCATTTCCCGTGTTTTCTGGCGCTGTGCGGTACAGAAACGCTGCCAGCGGATATTCTGTGTCTGGCAGTCTCAACGCGCCGCTGTCCAGGGCGCATTTACCCAGCAGCCCCACTGTGTCGAAGAACAAAAGCTTGCCGATTACATTGGGAACCAGTTCCGCCACACTTTCCGGAGCGTGAGATAATAACAGCGTCTGCGCTGCGGAGACCATTTTTTCATACAGATCGGCCATGGCACGGATCTGCGGTTCCAGCAGATTCTCTGTTTGGGACAACTGTGTCCCATGAAAGACTACATATTCCCCGGAATCTGCGCAAACAGCGTCTTCAACTGCCTGTATGTCGTGCTGTAAGTATCGGTTTTTAGGGGGAAGTATGCCAAAGTCTGCGAAAGCGGCGGCGTAATCCTCGTTTATATGGGAATATCCTGCAAAGCCAAAGGTGGTATAGGGACTTTCATCCTCCGTATAATTGATTCCCACGTTTATGCCGGTGGCATGTGCGTAGATCGTCTGATAAGAATAGCGATCATTGTTCAGTCGGTTGAAGAGAGTATTTCCCCGGTGCATTACGAGCCAGAGCAGGGGCCAGAGCAATCGGTCATCCTCCAGATCCGCACCGCCAAAGCCGATGGCTCTGAGAGAAGGGAGCTGCCCGCGCAGGGAAGACAGGATATCTGTTAAATGCGGGGTACAGAGTGATGTGAGTTTTTCATATAATTCTCCCATGTATTCTTCCGTAAAGATGACCATATTGGTCTGATAGCGATTCCGGCCGGAAATAACAGGTTCCTGGTCAGCCGTACCATTGCCGGACAAGACAGATGTTCTGACTGCCTTGATGCTGGTGTCAGAGGGAGAAGTGTTCCCTGAGCCGGCTGCGGGCGGCAGTATGTTCAGCAGGCCGTATTTGACCAGCAGAGATACTTCATCCTCCAGATAGGGGGTGGGCACTCCTGTTTCCAGCGCCAGCTCGCGGATCGTCACGGGAGCATAATAGGCGCTGAGCAGGATATTACCGGGCAGCAACCTGTCAAACAGGTACCGGTATTCCGGGTTGTAGCTGCCGGAAAACAGGGTTTTAAAAGTAAACTTTGCGGGCTGATAGCTTTTGGTTCCGTATTCTCGTTCCATTCCGATTCCTTCTTTCAGTAGTTTCCTGGTCTTAAACAGGTAATATTTGGTCATACTAAGTGAGATTCCCAGTTTCTGGGCAGTTTCCCTGCAGGAAAGTCCCTGGAAATAGTAGCACAGAGTGCATTCCCTGTATTCCCGGGACAGGAGGGACAGTTCTCGCCGCAGTCTTGCAAGCAGCTCCTGCCGTTCTTCTTTCAGCGTCAGTTCCTGCGTGAAATCCTCCGAATCCGCAATTTGTTCCAGATCATCCTGAGACAGGGTACATAAAGTCTGTCTGCTTTTTTTGCGCAAATATTTTTTGTATGTGTTCCCGGCTACAGACCAGACAAACCCATACAGGGCGCTTTCGTCCCTCAGCCGGGAGGCGCAGGAGAGAAGGGCCAGCAGAATATCTCCGGCCAGATCCTCCGCATCCTCCCTGTCGGAGACCCGGGAGAGGGCATAGGCATAGATGGTTTTCATATTTTCCTGCGCAAAAGCGGCGATCAGGTTCTGTTCCATGACAGTTTTCTCCTCCTGTATGACCGTTGACAGTTTCGGTTAAGAGAGCGGTATAAAACGCACAGGCCCGTGTTTTGCTCATCTTGTATATATAGTACCCGAGGTCCGACAACGGTTAAAGCACTTTTTTATAAAATTTTATATCAGTGTTCCTTAGCCTTGCTCATGATCTTGTCGATCTGGCGCAGTTCTTCCGGTGTACTGGCTTTGCGGATGGCCGCTACGGCGATCTGCAGTTCCTTGGGGGTGAAAGTCAGCCCCTTTTGTTTGGCTTGGGCCATCATGGGCATCAAAAAGGCCATCATTTCCTTCTGGGACTTGCCTTGTCCCTGCTGGTAGAGCTGGGATAGAAAGGCAAGCTTTTCCCGGGGGATATTTTGGACGGAGGGGTCCTCCATCCAGCTGGGAATGTCAGCGGCAGGTTCCATATTATTCCTCCTTGTCTTGGTTTTCTTCTTTTTTGTCAGTGCCGTTAGTATTGCCAGCATCGTTAGTATTGTCAGTGCCGTTAGTGGTGTCAGTGTTATTAGTATTGTCAGTCTCGGGAGCCGGTTCTCCAAAGGGAGCGCCGCCAGGCTGCATCAGGCTCATCATGGACATCAGCTGGGAGAGGTCCGGCATGTTTTCGCCGAACAGGCCGCTCATGCCCGCAGCCATCATGCCGGGACCGAAACCGTCGGATGCTCCGTTGGCACCGTCGCCGTCAGCCCCTTGGGAACCGGGAAAGGACATACCTTCAGGAAACATCTCCTGAAACATTTTCACTGTCTCCATCATCTCCTGATAATGGCTCATGGCCTGCAGCATGGAGGCGAGCTGATTCAACTGGCTCCGCTCTCCAGGGCTGGAATAGGGAATGATCTCCTGACAGAGTTTTGCCGGGTCAAGGGAATCTTCCCGGGGCGAGGGGGAGACGGACAGGCCCGGGGAGCGTCGGAAAAGCTCCATGGTATATTGTAGTTCCAGAAACTTGATATAGACCGCAAGCTGGCGCTGCATAGGGATGTCCACATAAGAAATTAAAATTTTTAATTTCTGGATCTGATTGTTGGTAAATAAAGCGTCAAAAGCGGTTACTTTATCCATAGTTTCCTCTTTTCTCAGTTCCCTGAAAAACTGTTTCACGGAAAGCAGGCCCCCCGAAAGGGACCCGCCTTCTCAAGTCTTGGTCTTAGCAGCGATTGCAGCAGCCATTATTGCAGCCGCAGCTATTGTTGCAGCCACAGCCATTGTTGCCGCCGCAGAAGCAGGACAGCAGCAGAATCCAGATCAGCCATTCGCAGCCGTTATTATTGTTGCATTCGCAGCCACAGCCGCAGCCATTGTTGCCAAAGCCGAAGCCATTGCCGTTTCCACAGAATAATAAGAGCAGGATGATCCAGCAGCAGCTGCCGCCGCCGAACAGGCTGTTGCCACAGCCACAGCCGCAACCATTATTGCAGCTGTTTGTGGAGCAGCCGCAGTTAGTAGCAGTTAAGTCACTCATGATAGTGCCTCCAATTTTTTTTATAGTGTATTGTATGCGCATGAGCATGTCAAAGTTTCATAGGTCGAATATTTATTTCCGTGTGAGTTGTACAAAGTATTGATAATCGAACATATATTCTGGTATAATATATTCACACGCAGATGCCGTGGCCCAAAGAGGGTAAGAATCGGCAGTTGCTAAAGGAAGTTTCGCAGGAGAAGGATCTATGTGTGAAGACGGTGAAAAACAGAGAATATATATCGCGATCGACCTAAAATCATTTTACGCCTCCGTAGAATGTGTGGAACGGCAGCTTGACCCCCTCTGTGTAAACCTGGTGGTCGCTGATGCGGAGAGAACGGAAAAGACCATATGCCTGGCGGTTTCCCCGTCTCTGAAGGCATATGGCATCCCAGGCAGGGCAAGGCTGTTTGAGGTGGTGCAGCGGGTGAAGGAAGTAAACCGGGAGAGAAGGAGAAACGCGCCGGGAGGACGGTTTGAGGGGTCTTCCTGCCATGCAGGGGAACTCAAGGAGCATCCTGAACTGGAGCTGGCCTATATCATAGCTCCGCCCCGAATGGCTTTTTATATGGAGTACAGTACCGTGATCTACAATATTTATCTTAAATATGTGGCTCCGGAGGATATGCATGTCTATTCCATCGACGAGGTATTTATGGATGTAACGCAGTATCTGAACACTTACCGTATGACGGCAAGGGAACTGGCCTCGGCGATCGTGGGGGATGTGCTGGCGGCCACGGGGATCACGGCCACCGCCGGGATAGGCACAAACCTGTATCTGTGCAAGGTGGCAATGGATATCGTGGCAAAGCATACGGCGCCGGATGAAAACGGGGCGCGGATCGGAGAACTGAATGAAATGAGTTACAGACGGCGGTTGTGGGATCACAGGCCCCTCACGGATTTCTGGCGGGTGGGCGGCGGCTATAAGAGACGCCTGGAAGAGGTGGGGTTATATACCATGGGGGATATTGCCCGCTGCTCTCTGGGAGAGGACAGAGACTTTTACAACGAGGAGCTTCTGTACAGACTGTTTGGCGTCAATGCGGAGCTTTTGATAGACCACGCGTGGGGGTGGGAGCCTGTGACCATGGAGATGGTAAAAAGTTACAAGCCGGAAACCAACAGCCTGAGTTCCGGACAGGTTTTGCAGCGCCCCTATGATTTTGAGGAAGGAAAATTGATCGTGAGGGAAATGACGGATCTGTTGGTGCTGGATATGGTGGACAAGAAACTGGTGACGGATCAGATGGCGCTTACCATAGGATATGATATCGAGAATCTGGCGGACCCGGAGACCGGAAGAAAATATAAAGGAGAAGTCGCCATGGACCGCTACGGGAGAAGAGTTCCCAAACACGCCCACGGAACGGCAAATTTGGGCGTTAGGACTTCCTCTACCCGCAAGATCGTGGATGCCGTCATGGAACTTTATGACAGGATCGTTGATCCCGCTCTGTCCGTGCGCAGAGTGACGGTGGCGGCCAACCGCCTGACGGACGAGTCGCAGGCCGGAGCCACACAGCAGTTTGAGCAGTTGGATCTGTTTACGGACTACGGGGCGTTGGAAAGGGAGAAAGAGGCGGAGAATGCCCGACTTGCCAAAGAGAGGAAACTGCAGGAAGCTATGATCGCAGTGAAAAAGAAGTATGGAAAAAACGCTATATTGATGGGAACTAATCTGCAGGAGGGGGCAACGACCGTGGAACGCAACCGCCAGATCGGAGGGCATAAGGCATGAAGAGGGAAGAACCTGGCAGTTATGAAGATATCATTCATCTGTCCCACCATGTATCCGCAAGACATACGCAGATGCCTCTTGCGGACAGGGCGGCGCAGTTTTCACCTTTCGCGGCTCTCACCGGATACGATCAGGCGATCAGAGAAACGGCAAGGCTGACGGACTCTTTTGCGGAGCTGGACGAGCAGCAGAGGGAGAAACTGGACAAGCAACTGCAAATACTTAAGGCGCAGACGGGGAATTTCCTCCATGGAGAACCTGAGATTGGAGTCACCTATTTTAAACCGGATGCGGCGAAAGAGGGTGGGGCTTATGTGACGGTGACCGGAAAGGTAAACAGGGTGGACGAATACAGGCGGCAGATACTGTTTACGGACGGGACAGCCCTCCCCATGGAAACTCTTTTTTCAATGGAGGGAGAGCTGTTCAAAGATATGGACAGTTAAAATTTTAGGCCGGACAGCCGCCATTCGTGAGAAAAGTAATTATATCTGAGGCGAAAAGTTTTTCCAAAGCCGTATATCCTGGCGGAGCAGGAAAAAGCCGCGCCTATGCGATTTTTGTCCTGATCGTCCCACAGCACTTTATCTATTGTGACCGTGATAATCTCTCCGTTTTTGTCGCGAAACCGGAATCTCATCGGGGTAATCTTTCCGTCCGTGTCTGTACAGGATATCATTTGTACCGGAATGTCAACACACAGTATGCTTTCCATGAAACTCCTCCTTACGCAATGATGAGGGCGAGAGAGAATTGGCAATGTAGGTACTGGCAAAAGGCAATTCTGCAATCGCATATAATCAAAATAAGAGGGCTAAAACTATTTTATCACATCGAACATATGTTTACGCCGGAAAATTTTGGAATATAGAAACACTGCAACCCATAACCCGATGTTATGAAAAATATAAACAATATGTATTTGAAGAATAGCAAAGTGTGTGCTATACTGGATAAAATAATCCCATTTCATACCCATAAGCACTGTGGACTCTGATAAAAGCTGTAGTGTGGGCCATAGAGAATGGAAAGTGTCAGACGCAGGCGGGCGGAAAGAACGGTCCCAAACGCGCAAAGGAGGAGAACATGGAACTGAAGATCACCTGTATTCCCGGCGACGGAATCGGGCCGGAGATCGTGGCGGAGGCCAAGAAGGTATTGGAAAAGGTGGCTGAAAAGTACGGCCATGTGATGAAGTTTACGGATATCCTGATGGGAGGAGCGTCCATCGACGTACACGGCGTACCCTTGACGGAGGAGGCCGTGGCTACGGCCAAAGCGGCGGACGCGGTGCTGATGGGGTCCATCGGGGGCAATACCACCACTTCCCCCTGGTATAAGCTGCCTCCTGATCTGCGCCCGGAGGCGGGACTTTTAAAGATCCGCAAGGAGCTGAACCTGTTTGCCAACCTGCGCCCGGCGGTACTGTATGATGAGCTGGCGGCGGCCTGCCCTCTTAAGGAGGAGATCAGTGCGGCGGGTTTTGATATGATGATCATGCGGGAACTTACCGGGGGCCTGTATTTTGGCGAGCGCAGAACAGTGGAGGAAAACGGCGTGCGCAAGGCCATTGACACTTTGACTTATGATGAGAACGAGATCCGGCGGATCGCCATCAAGGGTTTTGACATCGCAATGAAACGCCGCGGGAAAGTGACCAGCGTGGACAAGGCCAATGTGCTGGATTCTTCCAGGCTGTGGAGAGCGGTAGTGGAAGAAGTGGCCAGAGATTACCCGGAGGTGACGCTGGAGCATATGCTGGTGGACAACTGTGCCATGCAGCTGGTAAAGGACCCCGCCCAGTTTGATGTGATACTGACAGAGAACATGTTCGGGGACATCCTGTCCGACGAGGCCAGTATGGTGACCGGCTCCATAGGAATGTTAGCCAGCGCCAGCTTAAACGATACGAAGTTCGGCCTGTACGAGCCCAGCGGCGGCTCCGCCCCGGACATCGCGGGCAAAGGCATAGCCAATCCCATAGCCACTATACTCAGCGCCGCCATGATGCTGCGGTACTCCTTTGATCTGGATAAGGAGGCCGACGCGGTGGAGGCGGCGGTGAAACAGGTGCTGGCAGAAGGATATAGAACCATCGATATCATGCCTCAGAAAGGGGAAAACCCGGTGGGGAATATCACGCAGGTGGGCACGGCGCAGATGGGCGACCTGATCGCGGAGCGTGTATAAGAGGATGAATATACAATGAAAAAAATCAATTATATTAAGCAACCTACAGAGTATTTATGTGGACAGGCTTGTGTTGCCATGCTTGCAGGTGTAACGGTAGAAGAAGTAGTCTCTGTCATGAAAAATGATAAGGGTACAGGAAAAAAAGATATTGAGAAGGCTCTGAACTATTACGGAATACATCAGGCGAAGACGATGACTAAAGCAGATAACACCTCTGTTTTACCTAAAGTATGTATTCTTAAAGTTCTCCTGCCCGGATATGGTCATTGGATTTTATACTGCGACGGGAAATATTATGACCCAGAGTTTGGAGTCATGGAAGAATTGTATCGAAAAGCAAGAATTCAATCCTATTTGGAAATCTTTGTTGACGAGGAATAAAAGTATTGCAGGAATATTTTTTCTGAAAGGATTGCTAAGAGGAGGAACAGAGTATGATGACAAGCGACAACGCGAGAGCCGGGATGCAGCAGGCCCCGGCCAGAAGTCTTTTTAACGCGCTGGGATTTACCCAGGAAGAGATGAAAAAACCCATGGTGGGTATCGTAAGTTCTTACAACGAGATCGTACCCGGCCATATGAATATCGACAAGATCGTGGATGCCGTAAAGCTGGGCGTGGCGGAGGCGGGCGGCGTGCCCGTGGTGTTCCCCGCCATCGCCGTATGCGACGGTATTGCCATGGGACATGTGGGCATGAAATATTCCCTGGTGACCCGGGACCTGATCGCGGATTCCACCGAGTGTATGGCTATCGCTCATCAGTTTGACGCGTTGGTGATGGTGCCCAACTGTGACAAGAATGTGCCGGGCCTTCTGATGGCGGCAGCAAGACTGAATCTGCCCACGGTTTTTGTATCCGGAGGCCCCATGCTGGCGGGTCATGTAAAAGGACAGAAGAGAAGTCTGTCTTCCATGTTTGAGGCTGTGGGCTCCTATGCGGCGGGTACCATGACCGAGGAGGACGTATGTGAGTTTGAAAATAAGGTATGCCCCACCTGTGGCTCCTGCTCCGGCATGTATACCGCCAATTCCATGAACTGTCTCACCGAGGCTCTGGGCATGGGTCTTGCGGGCAACGGCACGATCCCGGCGGTGTACTCCGAGCGCATCAAGCTGGCGAAACATGCGGGCATGGCGGTGATGGAACTGCTGCGTCAGAACATTCGCGCCAGAGACATTATGACCAAAGACGCCATCATGAACGCTCTGACCGTGGATATGGCGCTGGGATGTTCCACCAATTCCATGCTGCATCTGCCAGCCATCGCCCATGAGATCGGTTTTGACTTTGATATAAGTTTTGCCAACCCCATCAGTGAGAAGACGCCGAATCTGTGTCACTTAGCTCCGGCAGGTCCCACCTATATGGAAGATCTGAATGAGGCGGGCGGCGTTTACGCGGTGATGAAGGAGCTGGCGGACATCGGTCTGCTGCATACAGGCTGTATGACTGTCACCGGCAGGACTATGGGAGAAAATATCGCCAGTGCGGTGAACAGGAATCCCGAAGTTATCCGTCCGGTAGAGAATCCTTACAGCAAGACCGGCGGTCTGGCTGTGCTGAAAGGCAATCTGGCCCCGGACGGTTCCGTGGTAAAACGTTCTGCCGTGGTAGAGGAGATGATGGTACACGAAGGCCCGGCCAGAGTGTTTGACTGTGAGGAGGATGCCATCGCGGCTATCAAGGGCGGTAAGATTGTAGCCGGGGATGTGGTGGTGATCCGCTACGAGGGCCCTAAGGGAGGCCCCGGTATGAGAGAGATGCTCAATCCCACCTCCGCTATCGCGGGTATGGGTCTGGGTTCCAGCGTGGCGCTGATCACTGACGGCAGGTTTTCCGGCGCGTCCAGAGGGGCATCCATCGGACACGTGTCTCCTGAGGCGGCAGTGGGAGGCCCCATCGCTTTGGTGGAGGAGGGGGATATCATCAGCATCGATATTCCCGGCCTAAAACTGGATATCAAAGTTTCCGACCAGGAGATGGCCGCCAGAAAAGCCAAATGGCAGCCCCGTGCACCCAAAGTAACCACCGGTTATCTGTCCCGGTACGAGAAGATGGTGACCAGCGGCAACAGGGGGGCTATACTGGAGATTTAACAGGATATATAATGAAAACGGTATACCTTCCAACGGCTCTGCACATAAACGCGAGAGAAAACAGGGACACCAGCGGTCTTAAATTGCTCTGGGGATATTGAGCCGGGAGAAGATATCATGGAACTCTAAAACAGCATATTTACTTGGCCTTGTACATAAATGAGCGGGAATACCAGGATGCCTGCGGCCTGACATCGCTCTGGGGGTAAGGAGGTCTGGGGGATATGCGTAACTCTATATATGGAGGAACATACATGCAGTTGACAGGTTCGGAAATAGTTATCGAATGTCTCAAGGAACAGGGTGTGGACACCGTATTCGGTTATCCTGGCGGAACCATCCTGAATATTTATGACGCTTTATATAAGCACAGCAATGAGATCCGCCATGTGCTGACCAGCCATGAGCAGGGCGCGGCCCATGCGGCGGACGGATATGCCAGAGCCACCGGCAAGGTGGGAGTCTGTATGGCCACCAGCGGCCCCGGCGCAACCAATCTGGTCACGGGCATCGCCACCGCCTATATGGACTCCGTGCCCATGGTGGCGATCACCGCCAACGTAAATCTGCCTTTGCTGGGCAAGGATACCTTTCAGGAAGTGGATATCGCTGGGGTAACCATGCCCATCACCAAGCACGGATATATTGTAAAGAATGTGGAGATCCTGGCGGACACTCTGCGAAAGGCTTTTCATATTGCCCGCAGCGGGCGTCCCGGCCCTGTGCTGGTGGATATCACCAAGGACGTCACGGCGGCCCTGTGTGAATACACGCCTGCAAAGCCCCAGGAGATGGAGAGGATCGACCGTTTCACCCAGCAGGAGATCGATCAGGTGGTGGAACTGATCGGCCAGGCCAAACGTCCCTATATCTATCTGGGCGGCGGTGCGGTGATCTCCGGCGCCTCTCAGGAGGTAGCCCGTTTTGCGGAGCTGGTGGACGCTCCGGTGTGTGATACTCTGATGGGTAAGGGCGCGTTTGACGGCAACAGTCCCCGGTATACAGGTATGATCGGTATGCATGGCACCAAGACCTCCAATCTGGGGGTGAGCCAGTGCGACCTGCTGATCGCGCTGGGAGCCAGATTCTCCGACCGTGTGACGGGCAATCCGAAGAAATTCGCGGAAGGGGCCAAGATCATTCACATCGATATAGACGCGGCGGAGATCAATAAAAATATCCGGGTGGACGCCTCTTTAATAGGGGATCTGAAATCCGTACTGGCAGCTATCAACGCCAAACTTAAGCCCCAGACCCACTTTGACTGGATGAAACAGATACAGGAACTGAAAAACACGTATCCGCTGAAATATGATAAGGAAAAACTGTCCTGCCCTTATGTGATCGAGGAGATAGACCGGATCACTAAGGGGGAGGCCATCATCACCACAGATGTGGGACAGCATCAGATGTGGGCGGCTCAGTATTACCACTATACGCAGCCCCGCACTTTCCTGTCCTCCGGAGGTCTGGGCACCATGGGATACGGCCTGGGAGCCTGTATCGGCGCTCAGGTGGGGCAGCCGGATAAGATATGTATCAACATCGCCGGTGACGGATGTTTCCGTATGAATATGAATGAACTGGCCACAGCCAGCCGATATAACATTCCCATTATCCAGGTGGTGATCAACAACCATGTGCTGGGTATGGTGCGCCAGTGGCAGACCCTGTTTTACGGAAAGCGTTATTCCCAGACCGTTCTGAATGACAAGGTGGATTTCTGTAAGGTGGCGGAGGGCCTTGGGTGCCGTGCCATCCGGGTTACAACGAAAGAGGAATTTGCCACTGCGCTGGGGACGGCTTTGATTCTGAAGGCACCAATGCTGATCGAGTGCGTGATCCCGGAGGATGACAAGGTATTTCCCATGGTGCCTGCCGGAGCGCCTATCAGCGAAGTGTTTGACGGAGACGATCTGTAAGGCTGAGACTGCCCGGACTTCTTTTCACTGGAAAGGCACGGCGGGAGCAGCTGCGGAATACTAAATAAGGAATAGACGATCGTATCACAGGAGCATTTGTGATACAAATGGGGATTGCGATGAAGAAGACTCTTCGTATATGTCTGTTGACGCTGCTTGGTCTTGTTTTTCTGACCCTTGGCGCTTTTCTGGCACTGACATGGTATTACAGCAAAACCTTTGTGGTAAATACCTGGATAAACGGCGTATATTGTACAGGCATGACGGTGGAAGAAGTAAATAGCGAGCTGGTGCGGACAGCGCAGATACCGGAGCTTGTCATCATAGACGCTCAGGGGCAGCGCTGGCCGCTGGATCTGTCCAGAGTGGATTACCGGGTGGATTATACCGCAAGCCTTCGGGAATATTTAAGGCGCAGCGGTCAGGAATCCTGGCTGAACCAAGAGGAGATAACCCAGCAACATCTTGTTCCGCAAAACAGCTGGGACCGGGAGAAACTAGAGGAACTGGTGGCGGGCATGGACTGGGTGAGGCTTGCCGAAGTACAGAGCGCGGCGGTGGAGATCAGGCCGGGAGAGGATGGAGAGGAGCCTTACGTCCTTTTTGACGGGAAAAGCCATCGGCTGGATACCCACAAGCTCTGCGACTATGTGCAGCAGTGTCTGGAGGATGGGATCTATGAGATAGACACCGGCCAGGGAAACTGCTATACGGATGTGGAGTATACGGCGGAGGATATACGGCAAAAGGCACGTTTCGCACAGTTACAATCCTTTTTCCACAGCAATCTGATCTACGATATGGGAGCGGAACAGATAGAGCTGGGTCCCGAGATCATGGCCTCTTTTCTGCGCAAGGGCAGTGACGGCTGTCCCATGTGGGACCAGGAGGAGCTGCTGGTAAGCGCCGGAAATATACGAGAATGGGTGGAGGAGCTTGCCAGGCAGTATGATACGGCGGATACAGTCAGGGATTTTCAGACCACGGAGGGCAGGGTGGTGCAGGTGACATACGACACCTACGGAACCCGGCTGGATGTGGAGACAGAGGTGGAATTTCTTACCCAGGAGCTGGCCTATGAGCGGGAAGAACCCCTGATACACCGCCCGGTCTATCTGCAGGAAGGGTTTTGCAGGGGGCTGGACGATATCGGAGATACCTATATAGAAGTGGATATGGGGCAGCAGCATATGTATTATTATGAAGATGGGGAATGTCTGATCTCCGTGGATGTGGTGACAGGCAACGCCCGGCGCAGATGGGATACGCCGGAGGGGATCAACTATGTCTACAACAAGCAGAAAAATCGTATCCTGCGGGGAGAAGGCTATGCTACGCCTGTGAAATACTGGATGCCCGTGGTGGGCAATGTGGGCATACACGATGCAGACTGGCGCAGAGAGTTCGGCGGGGAGATCTACCGGACCAACGGTTCACACGGCTGCATCAACACGCCGCCGGAGGTGATGGGCGAGCTGTATGAACTGGTGCAGACAGGAACCCCGGTGGTGATGTTCTACTGAGCGGAAAACGGATAATATTTTATCTTTAATTTAAAGGTATAAATCGGGATTTAATGAGGGCAATAATATGCAGGAAGCTATATTGAAAATACAAAAAATAGGAGCTCCGCCGGAGGGCTTTGAAGATGGCGGATGCCCGGAAGATGAAGATTTTCCCTCAGATGAACTCTGCGATTTGTGGGACGAATATCAAGATGCGGCAGATTCAATTACCCGGCCAGTTACATGGGAAGAGGCAGAAATCCTGATAAAATGTTGTCCCACAGACCATATGGCCGGAATTGAATGGACAGTTTTGCATTGTGTCGAATTATTAAGTTGGTACAGATCCTGTGATCATTTTCCCGAAAACAGAATATTTTAACAAAGCAGTTGACTAAAGCATATTTTAGATATAAAATAATTGAAATGTTTTAAACAGCGTGTTGCTGGATAGTATGTTGTTACAGGGCGGAAGGAAAAGAGGCCTTCTATGTAACGCAGGTTGTGTGTACTGGAAGGGAACATGCGGAACGCAAATATGAGGAGGAAGAGAAAGTGTCGAGAGTTTACAATTTTTCAGCGGGCCCCGCAGTTCTGCCTGAAGAAGTTCTGAAAGAGGCTGCAGAGGAGATGTTGGATTACCGGGGAACCGGTATGTCCGTGATGGAGATGAGTCATCGCTCCAAGGCGTATGATACCATTATCAAGGAGGCGGAGGCCGATCTGCGCGAGCTGATGAATATCCCTGACAATTACAAGGTGCTGTTTTTACAGGGTGGCGCCAGCCAGCAGTTTGCCATGATCCCCATGAATCTGATGAAGAATAAGGTGGCTGATTATATTGTGACCGGTCAGTGGGCCAAGAAAGCATACCAGGAGGCATGCATCTACGGCAAGGCCAACAAGATCGCGTCCTCGGAGGACCAGACATTTTCTTACATACCCGACTGCTCCGATCTGCCCGTCAGCGAGGATGCGGATTATGTATATATCTGTGAAAACAATACGATCTACGGAACCAAGTTCAAGACTCTGCCAAACACCAAGGGCAAAACTCTGGTGGCGGATGTGTCCAGTTGTTTTTTGTCCGAGCCGGTGGATGTGACTAAATACGGCGTGATCTACGGCGGCGTGCAGAAGAATATCGGCCCCGCTGGCGTGGTCATCGTGATCATCCGCGAGGATCTGATCACGGAGGATGTACTGCCCGGCACTCCTACCATGTTAAAATACAAGATTCATGCGGACAATGATTCCCTGTATAATACGCCGCCCGCATACGGTATCTATATCTGCGGCAAGGTATTCAAATGGCTCAAGAGACAGGGCGGTCTGGAGGCAATGAAGGCCTACAATGAGAAAAAAGCCGCGGTCCTGTATGATTTTCTGGATCAGAGCAAGCTCTTTAAAGGCACGGTGCGCAAGGAGGACCGGTCTTTGATGAATGTTCCTTTTGTCACCGGAAATGAGGAGTTGGACGCTAAATTTGTCAAGGAGGCCAAGGCGGCAGGTTTTGAGAATCTGAAGGGCCATAGGAGCGTAGGCGGTATGAGGGCGTCCATCTACAATGCCATGCCCATAGAAGGTGTGGAAAAGCTGGTGGAATTTATGAAGAAATTTGAGGAGGAGAATGCCTGATGTACAAAATTAATTGTCTGAATCCCATTGCGGATGTGGGACTGAAAAATTTTAGCGACAAATACCAGATCACGGCGGATGTACAGGAGGCGGACGGCATTCTGGTGCGCAGCGCCTCCATGCATGAGATGGAGATTCCTGCCGGCCTTTTGGCTGTGGCCAGGGCAGGCGCGGGCGTGAACAATATCCCTCTTGACAAATGCGCGGAGAAGGGCGTGGTGGTGTTTAACACTCCCGGAGCCAATGCCAACGGCGTCAAGGAGCTGGTGCTGGCGGGTATGCTGCTGGCTGCCAGAGACGTGATCGGCGGCATCGACTGGGTTAAAGCCTCCGCTGGCAATGCCGATATTGCCAAGGCGGCGGAGAAGGAAAAGAAGAATTTTGCCGGGACTGAGATCATGGGCAAGAAACTGGGCGTGATCGGTCTGGGAGCCATCGGTGTGAAGGTGGCCAACGCCGCGGTATCCCTGGGGATGGACGTATACGGTTACGACCCCTATCTGTCCGTCAACGCGGCATGGAATCTGAGCCGCTCCGTTAAGCATGTACTGAACGTGGACGATATCTATGCGGCCTGTGACTATATTACGATCCATGTGCCTTTGCTGGATTCCACCAAGGGTATGATCAACGCGGTATCCATCGCCAAGATGAAGGAGGGTGTAGTGCTGCTGAACTTTGCCAGAGATCTGCTGGCAAATGAGACGGATGTGCTGGAAGGCTTGCAGAGCGGCAAGATCGCCCGCTATGTGTCCGATTTCCCCAATCCCACCACGGCGGGACAGAAGGGCTGTATCGTGATTCCCCATCTGGGAGCCAGCACGGAGGAGTCCGAGGACAACTGCGCGGTGATGGCTGTGGAGGAGATCATGGATTATCTGGAGAACGGCAATATCCGCAACAGCGTAAATTACCCGGCCTGCGATATGGGTGTCTGCGCCAAGGCGGGACGTGTGGCCATCTTCCATAAGAATATCCCCAATCTGATCACCCAGTTTACCGCTGCATTCGGTGTTAAGGGTATCAATATCAGCGATATGACCAACAAATCCCGGGGTGAAGTGGCCTACACGATGATCGATGTGGAGAGCGCTCCCACGGCGGAGATCATTCAGGCGCTGGAGAAGATCGAGGGCGTGTTTAGGGTTAGAGTTGTGAAATAACCGCCAAGTACGGAAAGAACAATACGGATAGCATAAATTATAAATAAGCTCCCGGTTCATGGGCTGTTGCCCGGAGCCGGGAGTTTTTTATGTGTCGGTACGGTGGATTTGGCCTGTTCACCGGATCAGAATCGGCATACCGTTGCCGTCGTTGAGATCCTGCAAGTCCTCGGAGAGTTTCTGCTGGGTGGCACAGGACGCCTCGGACTGAATATCCATATACAGGATAAACATATCCTCCAGAGAGATCTGTTTCTCGTCGGCAATTTCCTGCAGGATGGGTTTCAGTTTCTCAATCTGAGCGGAAACCTGGACTTTCTGGGGATCGATATCTCCCATCACCTGCTCGGCGTAATCATTGATTCTCTTCAAAATAGCGCGATTTTCGTCCGTCATAGTTAATCACTCCTCGCAAATTTTTTTTCTATTATACCACTTTAGTGCTTGTGATGCATAGCTATTTTTGATATGATATATGGAAAAGATACCACTCGGTCTGTCCTGTATGGCAGGCCGGGAGCTTATGAAAATTAGTCAGGCAATTGCGAAACCCTCTGTCCTGGTGACGGAGCTGGTCAAAATAGACAAGAACGGAAACAGGGTTTCGTCAATTACCTATGTAAAAACAATTATAAGGAGGAAAGTAATGGCGGATATCAGACCATTTCAGGCATACAGACCGGCGCAGGGACTGGCCCAGGAGATTGCGGCCCTGCCCTATGACGTGTATAACAGGGAAGAGGCGGCTGCGGAAGTTAAACGGCATCCCGGCTCTTTTTTAGCAATCGACCGGGCGGAGACACAGTTCGGTCTCGATGTGGATATATACGCGGACTGCGTTTACGAGAAAGCCCGGGACATGCTGGGGCAGTGGATCGGCGAGGGAAGATTTATACGGGAGGACAAGCCCTGCTATTATATTTACGAACAGGTCATGGAGGGACGGAGCCAGAAAGGGATCGTGGCCTGCGCCTCCATTGACGATTATCAAAACCAGGTCATCAAAAAGCATGAGAATACCCGCGCGGATAAGGAGCTGGACAGAATCCGGCATGTGGACGTCTGTAACGCCCAGACCGGTCCCATTTTTCTGGCTTACCGCAGTCAGGCGGCACTGCGGCATGTGATAGTCCAGGAGACGGAAAGGGAGCCTTTGTACGACTTTACCGCCCAGGACGGAATCACACACAGGGTATGGGTGGTTGAGGATGAACAGCAGACGCGGATCATCAGAGACACTTTTGCCGGTATGCAGGAAATCTATATCGCGGACGGACATCACCGATGTGCCTCCGCCGTAAAGGTGGGATTACGGCGCAGGGAGAAAGAACCCAACCCCACGGGAGAGGAGGAGTACAATTATTTTCTGTCGGTGCTGTTTTCGGCAGATGAACTGAAGATTCTGGACTATAACCGGGTGGTAAAGGATCTGAACGGATATGACGCGGAGACTTTTCTGAAGAAGGTGGGAGAGAAATTTAATGTGGAATGTGTGGGTGATACGCCTTTAAGCCCCGAAAACAAGTTTGAGTACGGCATGTATCTGGAGGGAAAATGGTACCGCCTTACGGCCCATGAGGATATTCGCAGCCGGGATGAGGTGGACGGACTGGATGTGTCTGTCCTGCAGGACTGGCTCCTGGCTCCCATACTGGGAATCGGAGATCCCAAGACGGACAAACGCATTGATTTTGTGGGTGGTATCCGGGGGCTTAAGGAGCTGGAGAGAAGGGCGAACAGCGATATGAAGGTCGCTTTCTCCATGTATCCCACTTCTATATACGAATTGTTTGCCGTGGCGGACGCGGGGAGACTGATGCCCCCCAAATCCACATGGTTTGAGCCAAAGCTAAGGAGCGGTCTGTTCATACATACGCTGTAGCAAACTTGCGGCATGAGCACCCTGCGTCAGTATGGCACACGCAGTATAAGGGCACAATGAATAACAGAAAGCCATACAGAAAAGAGGCGACTATGGACAATAAGCTGTATAAACTGATGAATTGGCCTGCCATCGAGGAGATCGTATATTCGGAGTGCGATCATCCCCACGATCTGCTTGGCCCTCACAAGGTGGGCACGCAGGTGTTGGTGCAGGCTTTTTATCCCGGCGCGGTGGCAATGACGCTGCAGCTCCTCAAGACCGGCAGGGAGTATCCCATGGACAGGGCGGACGAGGAGGGTTTCTTCGCCGTGCTGATTCCGGAGAAGGAGATGGGAAAATACATTTATGTGGTGACGGACTGGGACGGCAACAAGGTTCAGGTGTCGGACCCTTACCGCCATGCGCCTTTGATCACAAAAAAGGATACGGAAAAGTTTGACGCCGGGATACACTATACGATCTATGAAAAGCTGGGGGCCCATCCCTGCGTTGTGGACGGCGAGGAGGGAACTTACTTTGCGGTGTGGGCACCCAATGCCATGCGCGTCAGCGTAGTGGGTGATTTTAACAGCTGGGATGGCCGGGCACATCAGATGCGCCGCCTGTGGGACAGCGGTATCTTTGAATTGTTTATTCCCCAGGTGACGGAGGGCAGCATCTATAAGTTTGAGATCAAGGCCCGGGGAGGGCTGACCTTTTTGAAGGCTGACCCCTATGGAAACGCGGCCCAGCTGCGGCCGGACAATGCCTCCGTGGTGGTGGACCTCGGCCGTTTTAAGTGGGAGGACGAGGAATTTATCAAGGATCGGAAAAGCTTTCAAGGCGGCAATGCCCCCATCAGCGTCTATGAGATGTATATGGGTTCCTTTGCGGAGCCTGAGGAAGGCAGGCCCTATGCCAACTATCGGGACATTGCTCCCAAGGTGGCGGCATATGTGAAAGAGATGGGCTATACCCATGTGGAACTGATGCCCATCATGGAGCATCCTTTCGACGGTTCCTGGGGATATCAGGTCATCGGCTATTACGCGCCCACCTCCCGGTACGGCAGTCCCGAGGATTTTATGTATTTTGTAAATGAGCTGCACAGAGAGGGAATCGGTGTGATCCTGGACTGGGTGCCGGCTCATTTCCCCAGAGATACCCATGGCCTGTCCGGCTTTGACGGCACCTGCCTGTATGAGCATCAGGACCCTCGTCAGGGCTTTCATCCCCACTGGGGTACGCTGATCTACAATTACGGTCGGCCTCAGGTGTCCAATTATCTCATTGCCAACGCGCTGTTCTGGGTGGAGAAGTTCCACGCGGACGGTATCCGTATGGATGCGGTGGCCAGTATGCTGTATCTGGACTACGGTAAAAATGACGGGGAGTGGGTGGCCAACATCTACGGCGGCAAGGAGAATCTGGAGGCCATGGAGATGATCAAGCATCTGAACTCCGTTCTGAAAAAACGCGATCCCGGCGTGTTGTCCATCGCGGAGGAGAGCACAGCGTTTCCGCTGATCACCGAGGATCTGGACAAGGGCGGCCTGGGCTTTGACCTGAAATGGAACATGGGCTTTATGAACGACTATCTGGGATATATCCGTATGGACCCGTATTTCCGCAGCCACCATCACGGGGAACTGACATTCAGTATGATCTACGCCTACAGCGAGAAGTTCCAGCTGGTATTCTCTCATGATGAGGTGGTACACGGCAAGGCAACCATGGTGGGTAAGATGCCCGGAAGCAGGGAGGAAAAACTTGCCAATCTGCGTCTGACCTATGCATATATGATGACCCATCCCGGCAAAAAGCTGCTGTTTATGGGACAGGAGCTGGCGGAGTTTGACGAGTGGAACGAGAACAGAAGAGTGGAATGGGAGCTGCTTAACGAGCCGGAGCACAAGGGTGTGGCGGAACTGTACAAGGATCTGAACCATTTGTACCGCAGGGAGACGGCGCTCTATGAGCTGGATCAGGAGCCCTCGGGTTTTGCCTGGCTTAACGCCATCTCAGGCAACGACTGTTACCTGAGTTATCTGCGCAAGGGGAGCGATACCGCCGACATGCTGGTGGTGGTGGCCAATTTTGCCGGCGTGGCTCAGGAGGTCCGCACCGGAGTGCCCTTTGACGGCAAATATAAAGAGATATTAAACACGGACGAGAAGATATACGGGGGCACGGGCGTGGTAAACAAGCGCGCTCTGGCGGCACAGGATATAGAATGGGACGAGCAGGCGGTGTCAATCAGTGTGAAACTGGCGCCTCTGTCTCTGAGTATTCTGCGCTTTGAGCCTTATACCGAGGCGGAGCTGAATCGTGTCATTGAGGAGCGGGTGCGCAAAAAGCTTGCCCTGATCAAGGAGAACACACCCAAGAAGGAGACGAAGAGGAGTACCCGTAAGCCGGTGGCAAGAGAAGAGGGAAGAGGCAGGGTCAAGGAAGGATAGGCGGTCATGCTGCATATATATGAAACGGTAAGGCTCCAAAGCTCGGAATCCCTTGATCCCGGAGCTTTGGAGAAATGGATCTCCGGGCTGCCGGAGAGAGCCATGAATATGGGATTGCGTATTCTGCTGGCCCTGATTATGTTTCTGCTGGGGATGCAGGTGATCAAGCTGGTACGCAGGATCGTGAAGAAATCCCTGACCCGGGGCAAAGTGGACGTAGGGGTCCGGCAGTTTATGGATTCTTTTGTCAAGGCAGTACTGTATATCCTGCTGATCTTTATGATCGCCAGAGGCTTTGGCGTGGACGCGGCAAGCGTGGTGGCGCTGCTGGGTTCCGCCGGAGTGGCTATCGGTCTGGCGGTGCAGGGCAGTCTGTCCAATCTGGCGGGAGGGGTGCTGATCCTGATCCTAAAACCCTTTCTGGTGGGTGATTATATCATCGACGCAGGCGGAAAAGAGGGTACGGTGACGGAGATTCAGCTGTTCTACACAAAACTTCTGACCCCGGACAACCGGACGGTGATACTGCCCAATGGCGCTCTGGCCAACGGCAGTCTGGTGAATATCACCACAGACAAGTATCGCCGGTGCGATATTTCCGTGGGCATCTCCTACAACTCCGATATCGGCGTGGCCCGGGAGGCTTTGATGAAACTGTTGGCGGGGGATGAGGCGGTACTCAAGGACAGGGAGATGCTGGTGGTTGTGGATTCGCTGGGGGACAGCGCCGTGGAACTTATCGTCCGCTGCTGGTTCACCAACGAGGAGTACTGGGACGGGCGCTACCGCCTGACCGAGGGAATAAAGTACGCCCTGGACCGGGCCGGTATACAGATCCCCTATCCCCAGATGGATGTGCATATGCGGTAGAAGTTCTAAGATTTACTTTTGAGGGCGGAGGGGCAAAATAAAATGCGTTATGATTATCTGGTGGTGGGATCGGGCCTGTACGGCTCGGTCTTTGCCCACGAGGCTGCGGCCAAGGGCAAGTCGGTGCTGGTAGTGGATAAGCGGCCCAATGTAGCGGGCAATATATATACGGAAAACGTGGAGGGTATACCGGTTCATAAATACGGTGCCCATATTTTTCATACCAACAATACCCGGGTCTGGCGGTATATCACGCAGTTTGCGGAGTTTAACCGCTTTACCAATTCCCCGGTGGCGAATTACAGGGGTGAGTTGTATTCTCTGCCCTTTAACATGTACACCTTTAACAAGATGTGGGGAGTGAACACGCCCGAGGAGGCGGCGGAAAAGATAGAGGAGCAGAAGCGTCAGGCTGGCATCTCAGAGCCAAAGAACCTGGAGGAGCAGGCCATCTCTCTGGTGGGCCGCGATATCTTTGAAAAGCTGGTGAAGGGTTATACAGAGAAACAGTGGGGGCGTGACTGCCGGGAACTTCCCGCGTTTATCATCAAGCGGCTGCCGGTGCGATTTACTTTTGACAACAATTACTTTAACGCTCTATACCAGGGGATTCCCGTCGGGGGATATACCCGGTTGGTGGAAAACCTGCTGGAGGGGATTGAAGTACGGCTGAATACCGATTATCTAGAGTGCCGGGAGGAGCTGGACGCCTTGGCGGACAAGGTCTTGTACACCGGGCCCATAGACGGATTCTACGACTACAGGCTGGGGGCGCTGGAGTACCGTTCTGTGCGCTTTGAGACGGAGGTGCTGGATATCTCTAATTTTCAGGGCAACGCGGCGGTGAACTATACGGACAGGGAAACACCCTGGACCCGCATAATAGAGCACAAATGGTTTGTGTTTGGCAGGGATGAGAATGGAGACGAAATTCCCGGGACGGTGATCAGCAGAGAGTATAGCTCCGAATGGAAACCCGGGGACGAACCCTATTATCCCGTTAACGATGAAAAAAACAGCGCTTTGTACGCAGAATATCGGAAACTGGCACAGGCGGAGGAGAAAGTGATCTTCGGCGGACGTCTGGGGGAGTATAAATATTACGATATGGACGCCACGGTTGCGGCGGTGCTGGAGCTCTGCGACAGGGAATTGTCTGGTGTGAACACGGACTGAAAAAAGAAATCCCGGTATCATTTATATGATATCGGGATTTTATCAGCTGAAAATGGGACTCGAACCCACGACCCCTTCATTACGAGTGAAGTGCTCTACCAGCTGAGCTATTTCAGCACTGCAATTAATTATATAGGGTAATAGAAAAAAATGCAACTGTTTTTTTCTTTTTTCATTTGTCTTTTTTGTCTGTAGTTTATAGAGACAAAGCATTGGGGATTTGTTATAATACAGATGTGTTGTTAACAAATTACTTAGGAAGGGGAAACTGAAATAATGGAAACGCTGCTTAGTTTTAAAGAAGAACTTCCTAATATGGATCAAAGTGGCAGGGCAGATGAGTATTTTGCCCGGGTCTTTGACAGTTTCTTCACAAATCCATTTCGCTGAACTCCAGTATATAT
>CAJTMX010000005.1 GCA_910577235.1 uncultured Acetatifactor sp.
TTAAATAAAGGATTTTTGCGATATGATGTTAAAAAGAAGTGTCAAACTCCCGACCATCCATATAATAACATCTGCATGAGTAATCCACGGGTTCAGCCTGTCTGATATAGGCTGTCAGATCCTGCGCAGCCTCTTTGGAGACTTTGTCCTGCTTACCGCCGATGGCAGCGCAGTAAACATCCAGATAAACGGTGGTCCCGTCTTCTGATGTGGCCGAAACACAATAGGAAAACAGATTTTCCATAGTCCGCAAAACCTTCGATGATATTGCAGATTTTATCCATAGGGTAAAAGGATTATGACAGAAGGAATGTAGAGGAGCCGGCGCAAATTTGATTGCCCATTTCATTATTTCATGATATACTTACAGTCAATGAAAAATGATTGGGCATAGCAGGAGAAGAACTCCTCCGATACATGTCAGAATATCGTCGGATACAGTAACGGATTGCGAGGAAGTACAATATGGAAAAAATACAGGAAGTAAACAGAGGCCCGCGGGAGACCATCAAGGACAGGCAGCGGATCGTGGTAAAGATCGGTTCCTCCTCCCTACAGCATGAGCAGACGGGGGATCTGGATTATATCAGACTGGAAAAGCTGGTACGGGAGCTGTGCGATATTCGCAATCAGGGGAAAGACGTGATCCTGGTCACATCCGGTGCCATCGCCGCCGGAAAGAAAGCGGTGGGAATCCGGGAGATCACGGAGAGTACCAAAGTACGGCAGATGGCGGTAAAACAGGCCTGCGCCGCCGTTGGACAGGCCCGGTTAATGATGGTCTATCAGAAGATCTTTGGAGAATACAATCAGGTGGCCGCGCAGATACTGATGACGAAAAATACCATTGTGGACGATCTGAACCGTTTTAACGCCCACAACACCTTTACCCAGTTACTACAGATGGGGGTCATTCCCATTGTCAATGAGAATGATACGGTGGCGACCTACGAGATCGAGATCGGGGACAATGATACTCTGTCCGCCATTGTGGCGGCGCTGGTGGAGGCAGATCTGCTGATCCTGCTCTCCGATATAGACGGTCTGTATACAGACGATCCCCGGCGCAATCCCCAGGCATCCTTTATTCCCCAGGTGAATGAACTGACGGAGGAGCTGTTGGCTATGGGCAAGGGCAGCACAGGCAGCGATGTGGGAACTGGCGGTATGAATACCAAGCTACAGGCGGCCCGGATCGCCACCAGTTCCGGAGTGGACATGGTCATTGCCAACAGCAGGGATATCGGTGTTCTGCACAGGATACTGGATGGTAAGGAGGAGGGCACGCTGTTTGTTGCCCGCAGGGACGAGTCATTTGACCTTCCGGATTTTGTCAGTCATCTGCACAGGCAGTAACTTTATGCTGTTAAGGCGGGAAAGGGATACTATAGCGGCGATGTATGCTGCGGAAAGAGAATTGTATGGATAAACAGACTATGGAGCAGAAGATTGCCAGAATCAACGAACTGTACCACAAATCCCAGGCAGAAGGGCTGACCCCGGAGGAGAAGGCTGAGCAGGGGGCGCTGCGGCAGGAGTATGTGGCCAGTGTGCGCGCCAATCTACGGGGACAACTGGACAGCATCACCATCCAGAGGGAAGACGGTTCTCTGGAAAATTTAGGGGAGAAGTTTGGAAATAAAACATCCAAATACTGATTGGCGCAATATGAGTATAGATAATGGAGACAGGGAAACAGTGTCGTTGGTGGGAGCTCGGTCGGAGGGGTCTCAGATGGAGAAAAAATGTATCCGCCGGGAAATGTTGGCTGTGCGGGACGCTCTCACACAGGAGCAGAGGCAGCGGGGGGCCTGCCTGATCACGGAACGGTTGCTGGGGCATCAGTGGTTTTACCGCTGTGAGCGGCTGCTCTGCTATGTCAGCTACGGCAGCGAGCTAAGCACTCATGAACTGTTATATGAGGCACTACGGCTGGGCAAGGCCGTGTATGTGCCCAGAGTGCTGGCAGAGCACAGGATGGATTTTTTTCGTATACGCAGTCTGGAGGAATTGCAGCCGGGATTTCACGGTATCCCCGAACCGCCGGAAAGCGGCGAGACTTACGATGGGGATATTATGGCGGCGGGGCATGGGGACGGCACTGGCGAGTTGATGCTGATGCCCGGAGTGGCCTATGATCCCTATGGCAACCGTCTGGGTTACGGCGGAGGCTATTATGACCGCTATCTGGCGGCGCATCCTCAATTTATGACATGTTCCATCGCCATCGGATACAGCTGCCAGCGGACACAGCGGCAGCTGCCCGTGGAGGAGACGGATTGCAGGCCCTATCAGGTGATCCTGGTGTGAAACCAGGCGTCCCGTTACTGCCGGCGGGAATAAGCATATTGCAGGCTTGATCAGCTGCATGCAGATAAGAAGTAATATGGATGGAGAGGTATGTATGAATCTGACAGAGATGGGAAAAAGGGCGGCCGCCGTCAAATATCGGCTACAGGGACTGACAACGGAAGAGAAAAACCGGGCGCTGGAACATGCGGCTAAGGCGTTGCGGGAGCACGAGTCGGAGATACTTGCGGCCAACGCCCTGGATCTGCGGCAGGGCAGGGACAACGGTATGCATCCGGGATTGCTGGACCGCCTACAGCTTGACAGCGGCAGGATCGCCGCTATGGCGCAGGGGCTGGAGCAGGTGGCGGCGCTGCCGGACCCGGTGGGAGAACTGCTGGAGAGTTTTGAGCGGCCCAACGGGCTGCGCATAGAGAAAAGCAGAGTTCCTCTGGGCGTGATCGGCATCATCTACGAATCCAGACCCAATGTGACCGCCGATGCTTTTGCCCTTTGTTTTAAAGCGGGCAATGCCGTGATCTTAAAGGGCGGGAGTGACGCGATTTGCTCCAATCAGGCCATTGCCCAGGTACTGCGGCAGGCGCTGGCGGATTGCGGCATAGACGGAGACGCCGTACAGCTGATTACGGATACGGACCGGGCCGTTACCATGGAGTTCATGCGCTTGAAGGAGTATGTGGATGTGCTGATTCCCAGAGGGGGTGCCGGTTTAATACGTACAGTGGTGGAAAACAGTACGGTGCCGGTGATCGAGACCGGAACGGGCAACTGTCATATCTATGTGGATAAAGACGCGGATATTGACATGGCTGTTCCTATAATCGTCAATGCCAAGACCCAGCGTATAGGAGTGTGTAATTCCTGTGAATCCCTGGTGATTCATGAGGCGGCGCGGGAGGCCTTGCTGCCCCGGCTGTATAAAGCTTTTGCGGAAAAGCAGGTGGAAGTCCGGGGAGACGAACGGGTCTGTGCCACTATAGAGGGTGTGATCCCAGCCACAAAAGAGGATTACGGAAGGGAATATCTGGACTATATCATCTCCATAAAGACTGTGGATTCTCTGGAGGAGGCTATAGAGCATATCAACCGCTACAGCACCCATCATTCAGAGAGTATCATCACCGCCGATCCCGTGGCGGCGCAGCGGTTTTTAAACGGGGTGGATGCAGCCTGCGTCTATGTGAATGCTTCCACTCGGTTTACGGACGGTTTCGAGTTTGGCTTTGGGGCGGAGATCGGTATCAGCACCCAGAAACTCCATGCCAGAGGCCCCATGGGTCTTAGAGAACTGACCAGCTATAAATACCGGATTACCGGAAACGGTCAGGTCAGAGAGTAGCGCTGCGTTTGGGGCTTGGCGACGGCTGTGGGAGACCCCAATATAAAGTGCGCCGACAGAGACCAAATATTTTTTTATCGTGCGTATATTTATGTGGTGCCGAGCAGTCCTATTGTGCTATGATAGACGCATAGACATTAAAGAGGATGCCCACGGCATGGGGCTGTGGGACAGGGAGACGAAAGGAGAAGATAGTATGCCTGTAAATTTAAGTATTGTGATTCCCATCGTTTTGGTTGCGCTGGTCATTGTGATCATCTTTCTGACCGGTTATGTGAAGGCTTCCCCGGATACCGCATTGATCATTTCCGGTATGCGCAAAAAGCCCAAGGTGCTGATCGGTAAGGCAGGTGTCAAGATTCCTTTTCTGGAGAGAAAAGACGAACTGAACCTGCAGCTGATCCCCATAGACGTAAAGACCTCCACGGCAGTTCCTACGGCAGACTACATCAACATCAGAGTGGATGCTACAGTTAACGTGAAGATCAGCGACAATGAGGACAGATTGAAACTGGCAGCCCAGAATTTTCTGAACAAGAAACCGGACTACATCGGCGGTGTGGCCAGAGAAGTGCTGGAAGGTAATGTCCGTGAGATCGTAGGCAAGATGGCCCTGGAGGAAATGGTCAGCGACCGTCAGAAGTTCGCGGTGCTGGTCAAGGAGAACGCCGAGCCCGATCTGGCGGCCATGGGACTGGACATCATCAGTTTCAATGTACAGAACTTTGTGGACAACAACAGCGTGATCGAAAATCTGGGTGTGGACAATATCGTAAAGATCCAGAAGAATGCCGCCATCTCCAGAGCGGAGAGCGAAAAGGAGATCGCCAAGGCCCAGGCCAACGCCAAGAGAGAGGCCAATGAGGCGGAGGTGAACGCGGAATCCGAGATCGCCATCAAGCAGAACGAGCTGGCAATTAAGAAGGCCGAGCTGAAAAAGGAATCTGACGTCAAGAAGGCGGAGGCGGACGCGGCTTACAAGATCCAGGAAGAGGAACAGCGTAAGACGGTGGAGATCACCACGGCAAACGCCAATATCGCCAAGCAGGAAAAGGAGATCCTGCTGAAACAGAAAGAAGTAGAGATAACGGAACAGACGCTGGAGGCGCAGGTTAAGAAAAAGGCCGAGGCAGACCGATTCGCCAAACAGCAACAGGCGGATGCCCAACTGTATGAGCGTCAGAGAGAGGCGGAGGCCCGCAAGTTCGAGACTGAGAAGGAGGCCGAGGCCATGAAAGCCCAGGCCGAGGCGCAGAAGTACAAGATGGAGCAGGAGGCCGAGGGTATCCGTACCAAGGGTCTGGCAGAGGCGGAGGCCATCAAAGCCAGAGCGGTGGCAGAGGCGGAAGGTATTGAGAAAAAGGCGGAGGCCATGGCCAAGATGGGCGAGGCTGCGGTGCTGGAGATGTACTTTAACGCTCTGCCCGAAGTGGTGAGAAACGCTGCCGCGCCTTTGGAGAAAGTGGATCGGATCACGATGTACGGTGACGGCAACAACGCCAAACTGACCAGAGATATCATCAACACCGTGAACCAGATCACGGACGGACTCAAGGACTCCACGGGCGTAGATCTCAGCGCCGTACTGTCCGGGTTCCTGGCGGGTAAGGTGGCCAGCAATAAGACTCCGGTGCAGGTAAATCTGGTGACAGGAGAGGATAAGAAGTAGGATCGCAAAGTATGGAACAAGGCGCTGCCCTGACAAGGGCAGCGCCCTTGTGCAATGTCTCCGGCGGCAAAAGATCGGAAAGTAATCTGGTTAATGCCAGACAAAATAGGGGAAAATTCTATAGAGATATTTTGCCTTTACAGAGATAAAAAAAGCCAGTTGAAAGTTAGGAGGAATTGCCATGAAAAATGTTATAGACCGTTTTTTGCACTATGTACAGATCGACACCTGTTCGGATGAGGGGAGCGGTACCCATCCCAGCACGATGAAACAGCATGATCTGGCAGGGCTGTTGGCTCGCGAACTGGAGGAGATGGGAGCGGTCGAGATCACTTATGATAAAGAGCACTGCTATGTGTATGCTACCGTCCCTGCCGTCAGCGGCTGTGAGGACAGGCCCACGGTGGGCTTTGTCGCCCATATGGACACTTCCCCGGCCATGAGCGGCGCAGGGGTAAAGCCCCGTATTGTGAAAAACTATGACGGACAGGACATCACATTGAACTCCGAGCTGGGTATCATACTGCGGACAGCGGATTTTCCGGATATCCGCAAATATCAGGGGCAGGATCTCATTGTCACCGATGGCACTACTCTTTTGGGAGCGGATGACAAGGCCGGTGTAGCGGAGATTATGGCCATGGCGGAGTATTTTCTTACCCATCCGGACGAGCCTCACGGTAAGATCCGGATCGGATTTACGCCGGATGAGGAGATCGGTGAAGGGCCGGACTTTTTTGATGTGGCGCTGTTTGGGGCGCAGGCCGCTTATACCGTGGACGGAGGCGCTTTGGGGGAACTGGAGTATGAGAATTTCAATGCCGCCGGAGCAAAGCTCCGCATACAGGGTTGCAGCGTGCATCCGGGCTCCGCAAAGGGCAAGATGAAGAATGCCGTTTTGATCGCCCAGGAGTTCCAGAGTATGTTGCCTGTCTTTGAGAACCCGATGTACACCGAGGGGTATGAGGGATTTTATCATCTGGACAGCTTACAGGGCAATGTGGAGTCGGCATTGGCGGACTATATCATTCGGGATCATGACAAAGCGCTGTTTGAGGAGAAAAAGAAATACTTTATGAGCGTGGTTTCCTTCTTAAACAATAAGTATGGAGAAGGCACTGTGACAGTGGATATGAAGGACTCCTATTATAATATGCGCGAGATCATGGAAAACCATATGGAACTGATCGATAAGGTGGTTGAGACTATGAAGGCGCAGGATATTAAGCCTATCATCACCCCGATCCGTGGGGGGACTGACGGTGCCAGACTGTCCTTTATGGGCCTGCCCTGCCCGAATATCTGTACCGGCGGTGAGAACTGTCACGGAAAATATGAATATGCCTGTGTACAGTCCATGGAAAAGGTGGTAGATCTTCTGATAGGGCTTGTTAAAAAGTTTATATAGATTCCGAATACTAATGACTGTACCGGTCAACAAAAATGACTGTCACAGTCAATAGGTATTGGCCGGTTAAACGGCCGGAATGTGGTGGATAGAGTCCGATATCATGTATTAGTCAAAGGGAAAGGGTTTGAGGAAATGCTTAACGAATTTGATTTGGATAAAATAGATATAAGTGTGATTCCTCCCGAAACGGAGCCGGTCAGACAATACTATTTTATGGCCAAATGCCGGGAATGGGTTCGGGGATTTGAGGACAAAAACGGGCGCTCTCCCAGCTGCTGCGTCACGACCTTTGGCTGCCAGATGAATGCCAGAGATTCGGAGAAACTTGTGGGAATCCTGCGCCGGGTGGGGTATCAGGTGACGGAGAGTGAAGATGCGGATTTTGTGATCTTTAATACCTGTACGGTGCGGGACAATGCCAATCAGAGAGTTTACGGACGCCTGGGGGAACTGAAGAGCCGCAAAAAACGGAATCCGCATATGAAGATCGCTCTCTGCGGCTGTATGATGCAGGAGACGACAGTGATCGAAAAACTGCGTTCCAGCTACCGGTTTGTGGATCTGGTGTTTGGCACTCACAATATTTTTAAGTTCGCGGAGCTGCTATACAGATGTATCTGTGAGAATCATAATGAGCAGGGAATGATCGTGGATATATGGGAGGATACGGACAAGATAGTGGAGGATCTTCCGGTGGAACGGAAGTATCCCTTTAAGTCGGGTATCAACATTATGTTTGGCTGCAACAATTTCTGCAGCTACTGCATTGTTCCCTATGTGCGGGGAAGGGAGCGCAGCCGGGAACCGGAGGAGATACTGAGGGAGATACGGCAGCTGGTCGCCGAGGGCGTGGTGGAAGTCATGCTGCTGGGACAGAATGTGAACTCTTATGGGAAGAATCTTGATACGCCTATGTCTTTCGCACGGCTTTTGCAGGAGGTGGAGCAGATTGAAGGTCTGGAGAGGATTCGTTTTATGACTTCCCATCCCAAGGATCTGTCGGATGAGTTGATACAGGTTATGAAGGAATCAAAAAAGATCTGTCGTCATCTGCATCTGCCTCTACAGTCCGGCTCCACCCGAATCCTGCAGCTCATGAACCGCCGGTATACCAAAGAGCAATATCTTGCCCTGGCGGAGAAGATCCGCAGGGAAATTCCTGATATCGCCATAACAACGGACATTATCGTGGGATTTCCAGGGGAGACGATGGAGGACGTGGAAGAGACGATAGATGTGATCCGCAGAGTAAAATATGACAATGCCTTTACATTTATCTATTCCAAGCGTACCGGGACACCAGCCGCCGCCATGGAGAACCAGGTGTCTCCTGACCGGGTCAAGGAGGGCTTTGACCGGGTGCTTAAGGTGGTGCAGGAAACCGCCAGAGAGCAGGTGTCCCGGTATCGGGGGCAACAGGCGCAGGCGCTGGTTGAGGAGGTGAACGCTCAGGAAGAGGGGCTGCTCACCGGGCGTCTGTCCAATAACACGCTGGTACATTTTCCGGGGGATGCGGAGCTGGTGGGGCGGATCGTCACGGTGTCACTGGATGAATGTCTGGGATTTTATTATATGGGACATATGGTATCGCAGTAGCCTTTAAGATTTCTTTAAGGCTCATTAAGAAACGTTTAAGACAGTTGATGTATGCTGCTCTTGTTGCTATGATAATAGCAGACAAGGAGGTGTACCGTGATAAAAAAAGGGATATGGCAGAGGTGGATTGTACTGGGAACCCTGTTGCTGGCGCTTTCGGGCTGCGGCAGGGAGGGGGAGCCAGGAGACAGCGGATTTTCGGGCAATGGAGAGACTTACGGTAGCGGAGAGATGTTGGACAGGGAAGGGGAAACCGGCACGGGAGAGACTTCGGATAGGGAAGGGACTTCTGGAGACGTAGGGAATACGGACAGGGAGGAGTCCTACGGCAATGAAGATACTCAGGACGGCAGGGAGAGCTCAGAGGAAGAATCCTCTGATATAGCAAACCGGGAGCCGGAGGCGACTTTGGAGATTGCCTGTATAGTCAAAGATTTGGGGTTGGTCCCCAGCGGGCGAAAACTGCTCCGAGACGCGGCCGCGAAACTGACATACGATCCGGATGGACAATATGCGTATGCCTACACGGAACCGGAGGCCGGTGAGGAAGACGCTTTTTTCACCCGCACCCTTGCGGACCTGACGGCCGGTAAGGGACCGGATATTCTGTATATTTCTCCCGACCGTCTGCAATCCTTACAGGAAAAGGGAGTATTGGCGGAACTGACCCAGTATCTGCCCAAAGAGACACGGGACAGTCTGCTGCCCGCCGCTCTGTCGATGGGAACGGTCGAGGGCGGACTCTATGGTATTCCCACAGACTTTACGTTTGTCTGGAGCCTGATCACTGCGCGGGAGACTGTGAGCGAAGATACATGGACGGTAGAACAGCTGCTGGACCGGATGGAGGCCTGCCAGGACTCGGAGAACGTGCTTTTGTATCTGGAGAACGGTGCGCCATCGGAGGTTCTGCTGGGAAATGTGATCCTGATGGATCTGGAGAACACCCCTTTCATAGACTGGGAGAAGAAAGAGTGTTATTTTGATGGAGAGCTGTTTCAGAGGGCTTTGCGTCTATGTAAAGACTGCGGAAGAAACAATGTCTTTGCTGGGGATGACAGCTTTGATCTGATCCGTCAGGGGGACTGTCTGGGAACGGTATTTGTCAGCTTTTCCATTCAGGATTTTTCCAGGCGGGCCCAAAAGCTGGGCGGAAACATATACCATTGTGTGGGACTTCCCACACAGGGCAGTTCGGGCAGCTTTGCCCAGACCAACGGGATTCTGGTGGTTAACAGTCAGTGTACTCAGGAGCAGGCCCTGACTGCTTTTCTGGAGTATCTATACAGCAGAGAGGGACAGTCTCCTCTGCGCGATCTGTATGTTATGAGTGTGCTGCGTTTTCCGGCGGAAGATGTCACCAGGTATTACGACGGCAGTAAAACCATTGAAAACTATTCCTATGTAGGGATATTGGAGGAAAAGGAAGACGGCAGCACTTATGCGGAGGAGTATGCGGAATTTTTGGATAATTGCGTCTCCAGACCAATGAAATATACGGATGTGTGGAACATGATCATGGAGGAAGCGGAAAAATATCTGGAGGGAAATCAGTCGCTGGAGGAAGTGTGCCGGATCATTCAAAGCCGGGTTCAACTGTATTTGCAGGAATAGGCATTGTTTGCGAAACAGGCTCTGTGGGGATGAAAAATTGCTTGCAAAAAGCTTATAATGAGAATAAAATAAAATTTGTGTATAATCCGGAAGATTTGCACAGATTTTATTTTTTATTATCTTTTAGAGAAGGTTTGAAACGAACGATTTCTTATTACCGAATTCATGCAGTTACAAAGACAAAGTATTAATGCATGGCGAGGTAGGTGAGAAGTGAACGTTTCAAATACTCATTGACGCGATACCAAGGACAAAGTTGAGATGATTTATCAAGCGTTAGATGATTTATCAAGCGTTAGATGATTTATCAAGCGTTAGATGATTTATCAACTGGTAGTTGATTTATCAACTACAGGTATGCGGGAAAGAGGGGAAAATGGACAAGCTCAAACCGAAGTTATTTTCTGTGATGAAGACCTATACCAGGGAGCAGTTTGTAAAGGATGTGGTGGCGGGTATTATCGTTGCCATCATTGCGCTGCCCCTGTCCATCGCTCTGGCGCTGGCCTCCGGTGTCACGCCGGAAAAGGGTATCTATACCGCCATAACCGCGGGATTTGTGATTTCCTTTCTGGGAGGCAGCCGGGTGCAGATCGCAGGGCCTACTGCGGCCTTTGCCACTATAGTGGCGGGTATTGTGGCGAAGAACGGTATGGAAGGACTGATCATGGCCACCGTAATGGCGGGGATCATTTTGATCCTGATGGGCGTGCTGCGGCTGGGCAATCTGATCAAATTTATCCCCTATACCATCACAACCGGTTTTACGGCCGGCATAGCCGTGACAATCTTTGTGGGGCAGATCAAGGATTTTCTGGGACTTGTCGTGGTCACGGAGGAACCACTGATCGAAACCATGGAAAAGCTGGAGGCAGTGTTCCGTTTTATCGGCACGATAAACTGGCAGGCGGTCATCGTGGGCGTGGTGTGCATGGTGATCCTTATAGGCTGGCCTTTTTTGCCGGGGATCTGCAAGAAGATTCCGCCTTCCCTGATCGCAGTGCTGGCCGGTATCGCCATGGTAAAGGGCATTGGTATGAAAGTAGATACCATCGGAGATCTGTATGAGATATCCAATAAACTGCCTGGCATTTCCCTGCCTGCCTTTGATTTTAAGACCGTGCAGAATGTGCTGCCGGATGCTTTTACCATCGCAATCCTGGCGGCCATAGAATCCCTGCTTTCCTGTGTGGTGGCGGACGGGATGATTGGCAGCAAGCACCGCTCTAACATGGAACTGATCGCCCAGGGAGCGGGCAATATAACTTCCGCACTTTTCGGAGGCATCCCTGCTACCGGGGCCATTGCCCGTACTGCCGCCAATATAAAAAACGGAGGCCGTACCCCTATTGCGGGTATGGTCCATGCGGTGACGCTGCTGCTGATATTGGTGGTGCTGATGCCCTATGCGGCGCTGATCCCCATGCCCACCATCGCCGCCATCCTGTTTATGGTGGCCTACAATATGTCGGAATGGCGCAAATTTTTCTATCTGTGCAAAACATCTCCCAAGAGCGATATCATCGTGCTGGTGCTGACTTTTGTGCTGACCGTGGTATTTGATCTGGTAGTGGCTATCGTTGTCGGTATCGTGCTGGCCGCCATCCTGTTTATGAAACGGATGAGCGAAGTGACGGAAGTGGAGGGCTGGACCTACATAGACGAGGATGCGGAGAATGACAAGGACAGCATTGAACTGCGCCATGTGCCCAAACACACGCTGGTGTATGAGATGAGCGGTCCCCTGTTCTTCGGCGCTGCGGATAAGATTCTGGATATCCGCACGGATGATGCCGTTACCGCACTGATCCTGCGGATGCGGAGCGTCAGCGCCATCGATGCCACTGCCATGCACAATCTGGAGACTCTGGCATCCACCTGTGAAAAGAAACAGATCCAACTGATCCTGTCCCATGTGAACGAGCAGCCCATGCGTGTCATGCGGAAAGCCAGATTCGTGGAGAGGATAGGAGAGAGGTATTTCTGTAAGCATATCGACGATGCGCTGGCAATGGCGGAAGAACTTAATAAAAAGGCTTGATACGGCGGCTCTGGGAAATGGAAATGCTTAGAAATAGGTGTCAATGCCGGGAAATGGGCATGCAATGCTTGAAAATGAACGGAAAAACTGAGAAATGGGCGTGCAATGCCCGGAAATAAACAACAATGCCCGGAAATAAACAACAATGCGGGGAAACGAACGGAAATGCGGGGAAACGAACGGAAATGCCGGGAAATGAACAGGTAACGCCATAATTAGGACAGAATAAAAATAATTTGAGGAAAGAGATCATGACGAAACAGCTGTTTAGAGATTTTTGCGCGAACCGCTTTATTATACTGGACGGAGCTACCGGCTCCAATCTGATCAAAAGGGGTATGCCCTCCGGAGTGTGCCCGGAGCAGTGGATATTGGAGCATCCACAGGCGCTGGTGGAGCTACAGAGGGACTATGTGGCGGCGGGCACAAATATTCTGTATGCCCCCACATTTACTGCAAACCGTATCAAACTGGAGGAATACGGTCTGGCTGACCGGCAGGAAGAGATGATATACAGTTTGGTAGCTCTGTCCCGGCAGGCGGCCGGAAGAAGTGCTGCCGGAGGACAGAGCGGGGAAGGACAGACTGCGGGAGATAACATAACGTTTATCGCCGCTGATAAGGCGGCGGGAACAGCTGAGGATCGGGAGCGTGTGCTGGTGGCAGGGGATCTGACGATGACGGGACAGCAGCTGCGGCCCATGGGCACGATGGAGCTGGAGACTTTGATCGAAGTATATAAAGAACAGATCCGGGTCATGGAGAGCGCCGGGGTGGATCTGTTGGTGGTGGAGACTATGATGAGCCTGGGTGAGACACGGGCGGCACTGATAGCGGCCCGGGAGACCACAGAGCTGCCGGTGATGGTGACCATGACCTTTGAGGCGGACGGACGTACCCTGTTTGGCACGGACGCGGAGACAGCAGCCATAGTGTTGGAGAGCCTGGGTGCTGACGCCATAGGTGTGAACTGTTCCACGGGACCGGCGAAAATGAAGGGAATCGTGGAGGCTATGGCCCGTGTCAGCAGTTTGCCCCTGATCGCCAAACCAAACGCGGGATTGCCTGCGGTAAATGAGCAGGGACAGACGGTTTATGATATGGACAGCGATACCTTTACGGCGGAGATGGAGGAACTGGCAGATGCGGGAGCCGTGATCCTGGGAGGATGCTGCGGCACAGACCCCTGCTATATCGCGGGTCTGAAACGCATGACACAGGGGAAAAAGCCCAGGGAGCGGAAAGGGCGGCCTGACGGTATCCGTTATCTGACAGGTGAGCGGAAGACGCTGGTTTTTGGTCTGGAAGATCCCTTTATGATCATCGGGGAGCGGATCAATCCAACCGGCAAGAAAAAGCTGCAGGAGCAGTTGAGAAACGGCAATATGGACCTGGTGCTGCAATATGCTCAGGAGCAGGACGCCTGCGGAGCATCCGTACTGGATATCAATATGGGCATGAGCGGCATTGACGAGAAAGCCATGATGCTGCGGGTGCTGGAGGAGGTACAGGGGATTACGGATCTGCCTCTGTCTCTGGATTCCAGCCATGTGGAGGTGCTGGAGGCGGCGCTGCGCCATTACCCCGGACGGGCGCTGGTCAACTCCGTGTCCTATGAGACGGAGAAGTTTGAAAAACTGTTGCCCATCGTGCAGAAATACGGGGCTATGTTCATTTTGCTGCCCCTGTCCGACAAGGGACTGCCCGAAAATCTGGAGGAGAAAAAACAGATCATAGACTGCATCGTGACCCGGGCGCAGGAGCTGGGGATGCGCAGGGAAGATATCATAGTGGATGGTCTGGTGACAACCATAGGTGCAAACAAACAGGCGGCGCTGGAGACATTGGAGACGATACGCTACTGTAAGGCTCAGGGACTGGCTACTGTCTGCGGGCTGTCCAATATCTCTTTCGGTATGCCTGCCAGACCTTATGTGAATACAGCCTTTTTGACGCTGGCAATATATGAAGGACTGACCATGGCAATCGCCAATCCCTCTCAGGAAATGCTGGTCTGCGGGGCTTTGGCCACGGATATGTTGAAGGTTAGAAAAGACGCCGATCTGCGGTATATTGAGTATGCCGCGCAGTTACAGCCGGTGACAGCCGCTGCCGGGCCGGGCAATTCCGGCGCGGCGGCAGGTATAGGCCGGAGTGATCCTCAAGCGGTATCAGGTGCAGGCCAGGGAAATCCCGGCACAATGTTAGGTGCAGGCCAGGGAAATCCCGGCACAGCGTCAGGTGCAGGCCAGGGAAATCCCGGCACAGCGTCAGGTGCAGGCCAAGGCAATTCGGGCGCGGCGGCAGGTATAGACCGGAGTGATCCCCGAGCGGCGTCAGGCTTTGGGCAGAACGGCGGGGCCGCCAGAGCGCCGCAGACGTATGCCCAGAAGATCACGGACGCCGTGCTAAAGGGCAACCGCAGCGGTATCGCGGCCATGACAAGGGAGGCGGTGGCGGCGGGAGAAGATCCCGGTACACTGCTTAACGACAGTCTGCTGCCTGCAATCAATAAAGTGGGGGATCTGTTTGAGAAAAAGAAATATTTTTTACCCCAGCTGATCGCCAGCGCCGAGGCCATGAAGAACGCCATTGAAGTGTTGGAGCCCTATCTGCTGAAGAAACAGGACGGAGATTCCATGCCGGTGGTTGTCATTGCCACCGTGGAGGGGGATATCCATGATATCGGTAAGAACCTGGTGGCACTTATGCTGAAAAACTATGGGTTCAAAGTGATAGATCTGGGTAAGGATGTGCCCAAGGAAACCATTGTGCAGGCGGCGAAGGAGCATCATGCGGACATCATCGCCCTGTCTGCGCTGATGACCACTACGATGCAGCGGATGCGGGAAGTGGTAGCCCTGGCACGGCAGGAGGGCGTGACAGCCAGGATCATGGTGGGAGGAGCGGTGATCACCCAGGAGTACGCGGATGAGATTCATGCGGACGGATATTCCAAAGACGCGGCGGAGGCGGTGAAACTTGCCCGGCGACTGCTGGGCATGATGAGCGCGGACATGTAGCATATGTACCAAATTGATAATGTTCTGTAGGTTATTTCATACCTGTAAAAAATAGTAGGGGATAAGGTAAAATGAAGTTTATTAACGGCAAGAAAAAACAAACGGAAAATAAACCGATGGAACAGCGGGAGGAAGTGCAAGCAGCCGGATGGGATGCCATTGCGAAAGAATGCGAGAGAGTCTATCCCGGAAAGCTGAGAGAACATTATGGTACTTTACTCAAATGGATGCTTGGCGGCAAGGACCCGCTGGACGGAATAGATCTTTATGACGGAGGGGATTACTGGCATTTTGTGACATATGGGATGTCGGAACTGTACGAGAAAGAAAGCGATGATCAGGAGTTCAGCGGTTATGGAATGGAGTTTACCTTTCGGCTCAAAAAAGACAACTATGAGGACGAAAAAGGGGAGTTGATGTGTATCTGCGGAATTCTACAGAGTCTGGCCAGGCTCACCTATATCCAGGGAGAAATATTTAATCCCTGGGAGTATGTGTATACCGGTCAGACTCAGGGGATAGACGTACAAACAAAGTCTAACATTACAGGTTTTATCACTGTGCCGGACAGCAAACTTCAGACGCTGGATTCGCCGAATGGAAAAGTGGAGTTCGTGGAATTTATCGGCGTGACCGACAGGGAACTGCTGGCGATCCAGCATGGGGAGACAACGGTACAGGAATTGTTTACGGCATTGGGGAGCGAAACGACTGATTATAACAGGGATTCTCTCTATTAGAGACTGTTAGGGACTGTTGAATAAAGAAACGGCCTGGTCAGATGTTGCTAATCCATACATAATTGATAGGGGACAACATGTCAAGGCAGTTACGAACTTGCAGGAAATACTTTTTACTGTCAATACTGTCAACTGCGGAAAATTTTGGGCGGTATGAATAAACAGAGTGGAAAACATTGAAGGGAATGATATAATATGAAGAAGTATCTGCGTCATGCTTTGGTGGCGGCTATAGCGGGAATAGTTTTCTATATGGTCTATGCCTATGACAGTTTTAGCCGGAAAGGGCTTGATACATGGCTAGTGGGGCAGACGGACGAAGATCATTACCCTGATTGGGAAGGGAACATGGAGGTCCTGGAAATTGACCGGAACATACGAAGTATACGTCATCTATCCCTTTCCAGAGTATACTTGATTGAGTATGCGGACAGTTACCAACTCCGTTTTCGGATCGCATACAGTATTCCTTTTTTACATAACAGCCTGTTTGAGGATACAAAGTGGGAGAAAATGACGGATTCCGACGGAAATGAGTATTTTAGCCGTATGACTGTTTACCCCTCTGAGATTGCAGGCTTGAATTGCATAAATGTGGCGCTGGTCATGGATGCGGATACATTTTCTGCAATGTCGGACGGAAAATTAACTGTCTCGGCAGTTTGTGCGGGAGACGACGAAAATAGCTATGCCAATTGCGAGGTAGAGATTCTGTTTCCTGAGATTGACTGAGGAACGAGAAGGAAAAATTTTTAAGGAAACGTAAGATCTTGCCTGTGGATAAAGTAATAAACAGGTTAAATCCGTACCTTGTATATCACAATCTATTATGCTAAAATAGGCAGAAATGTAGAATGTACACTATTTATTTCTGGAACTAAGGATTTATTACCGTTTTGTGGTATATGGAACTCTTAAATTTAGGAGGTTTTTTCATGATAGGAGCAGATGCCATAATCAAATGCTTGGAAGAAGAGGGCGTAAAGTATGTGTTCGGCTACCCCGGCGTGGCTATATGTCCGTTTTATAACAGTATCCTGCAGTCGGAGATCCAGACCATATTGATACGCACGGAGCAGAATGCCGCCCATGCGGCCAGCGGTATGGCTCGGATCACGGGAAAACCCGGTGTCTGTGCCGTCACCAGCGGCCCCGGTGCCACCAATGTGATCACCGGTATCGCCACCGCTTTTGCGGACAGCATTCCTCTGGTGTGCATCACCGGGCAGGTACATACGGATCTGCTGGGCAGCGATTCCTTTCAGGAGGCAGATATTACCGGCGCGGTGGAGTCCTTTGTCAAATACAGCTATCTGATCAAGAATGTAAACGATATCCCCAGGATTTTTAAGGAGGCTTTTCACATCGCCAACACAGGCCGCAGAGGGCCTGTGCTCATCGATATCCCCATCGATATCCAGAATGCGGTGATTAATAAGTTCCAGTACCCGGAGGAGGTCAATATGCGCACCTACAAGCCCACGGTCAAGGGGCACGCGGTGCAGATCAAAAAAGTTATCAGGGAACTGGGAAAGGCAAAACGTCCCATCATCTGTGCGGGCGGCGGCGTGCTGCTCAGCGAGGCCAAGGAGGAATTGCGGGAATTTGTGGAAAAATACCGGATTCCGGTGGTGTCTACGATGATGGGCATCGGCGTCATGCCCACAGAGCATCCGCTGTATTTCGGTATGGTGGGCAACCACGGCAAGGCGTATGCCAACAGGGCCATGAACGAATCGGATATGCTTATCATGGTGGGAGCCAGAGTGGCGGACCGTGCGATAAGTCAGCCGGATCTGATCACCCGTGACAAAGTGCTGGTGCATATTGACGTGGACCCGGCGGAGATCGGCAAGAACGCCGGACCTACCATACCGTTGGTGGGAGACGTAAAACATATCTTTCAGGATTTTGCCAAGGAAGAGTTTAGCTGTGAACATGAGCAGTGGATAGATACTTTGACGCAGTACAGGGAAACCCTTGTGGCGAAACGCAGTCCCAATCCCGCTTATGTGGACCCGGCGGCCTTTATCACCCGGCTGTCGGAAAAGATGGCTCCGAACGCGGTGTATGTGGCGGACGTGGGACAGAACCAGATATGGTCCTGCAGCTATCATATCGTGAAGGAAGGGCGTTTCCTCACCTCCGGCGGTATGGGCACCATGGGGTATTCGATCCCGGCGGCCCTGGGGGCTAAGCTGGCGGACGAAAGCCGGCAGGTCATCGCGGTGTGCGGCGACGGTTCTTTCCAGATGTCCATGATGGAGTTGGCAACCATGAGCCAATACCGGGTCCCGGTAAAGATCATCGTGTTGAAAAACGGCTATCTGGGCATGGTGCGAGAGTACCAGCATTATACTTACAAGGACAATTATTCGGTGGTGGACTTATCCGGCAGTCCCAGACTGGACAAGATCGCGGCAGCTTACGATATGCAGTATCAGCTGCTGGAAAATATGGACCGGGCAGAGGAGGAACTGGACGCCTTTCTCAGGGAAGATACATCGGTACTGTTGGAATGCCTGATCGATCCCATGGATCTTGTGAAGTGAGCAACGGTGGCGTTGGACGCGGCATCATTGCCCATGTGGAGAACTATTTATTGGAGCCGTACCGCAAGTTGACTTGTCAACTACAGGTATGCGGGAAGAGGTAATTATGAAAAAGAGAATTTATTCTGTGCTGGTGGAGAACCGCTCCGGCGTGCTGGGCAAGGTGGCCGGGCTCTTTGCCAGAAGATGCTTTAATATTGACTCTCTGACGGTGGGAGAGACCGATGACCCGGAGATATCCTGTATGACCATAGTGAGCAGCGGGGATGAGCGCACCATCGAGCAGATTGAAAAGCAGCTGAACAAAAAGCTGGATGTGATCAAGGTCAAGACTTTCGACGAGAGCCAGAGCGTCAGCCGGGAGCTGATGCTGGTGAAGGTGCGCCACAACAAGGGAAACCGAAGGGAGATCACGGAGGTATGTGAGATCCTGCGGGCGGAGATTGTGGATATGTCCAAACATTTCATGATGATCCAGATCTGCGATACTCCGGACAGAACCAAACTGCTGCTGACCATGCTCCAGTCCATCAGCATAGCGGAAGTGGCCCGCACAGGGACTCTGGCGCTGGCAAAATGCAGCGAGAATGATGATTAGGGTTGACATTCACACTTTATCTTGCTAAAATGTAGAGCAAATATAGGGATAGCGTCTGCTGGAAACGGCCCAGGGAGGCAGAACTAAAATAGAGGAGTTCATGATGCAGAAGAAAGTATTTCAGTTGTTGGTAGATAACACATCCGGTGTGCTGAGCCGCATATCCGGTCTGTTTTCCCGCAGGGGATATAATATTGAGAGCATTACGGCGGGTGTGACCGCAGATCCCCGTTTTACCAGAGTCACTATTGTGACTTGTGGGGATGACGAAATATTGGAGCAGATCGAGAAACAGGTGGGCAAGTTGGTGGATGTACGCAATATCCGGGAGCTTAAGCCGGAGGAGAGCGTATATCGGGAATTGGCGCTTATTAAGGTCAAGGCTGCCCCCCAGCAGCGCCAGGGCATCATAGCGGTGGCGGATATCTTCCGCGCCAAAATCATCGATGTATCCAAGGACAGCCTGATCATCGAACTCACCGGCAATCAGGCCAAGATAGACGCGTTTATGAATCTGCTGGACGGCTATGAGATATTGGAGTCTGCAAGAACAGGCATCGCCGGCCTGGGCAGAGGCATGGAAAACATTATCCATCTGGAGAGTTAATAGCCCTGTCTGCACAGTCATATCATGCCGCGACAGGCGGCAATCCCAAAGGTGAGCGCTAATTAGGGGCGTATACCTGCTTGACCGGAGATATTTGTTAAGTTAGCTCTAGGGACAACAACCTATCAGTTATAAATCATTTTTAAACATAATGGAGGAAAAAAAAGATGGCAAAGATTTTTTATCAGGAAGATTGCAACCTGTCTCTGCTGGAAGGCAAGACCATCGCGATCATCGGCTACGGCAGCCAGGGTCATGCCCATGCGCTGAATTTAAAGGAGTCCGGCTGCAACGTTATCATCGGTCTGTACGAGGGTTCCAGATCCTGGGACAAGGCTGTAAAGCAGGGCTTTGAGGTATATACCGCAGCAGAGGCCGCCAAGAAGGCCGATATCATCATGATCCTGATCAACGATGAGAAACAGGCAGATCTGTACAAGAAGGATATCGAGCCCAATCTGGAGGCAGGCAACATGTTGATGTTTGCCCATGGATTTAACATTCATTTCGGCTGTATCGTGCCTCCCGCGGATGTGGATGTGACGATGATCGCTCCCAAGGGCCCCGGCCATACCGTGAGAAGCGAGTATCAGGAAGGCAAGGGTGTTCCCTGTCTGATCGCCGTGGAGCAGGACGCCACCGGCAAGGCACAGGACCTGGCTCTGGCTTACGCGCTGGGTATCGGCGGTGCGAGAGCGGGCGTACTGGAAACTACTTTCCGCACCGAGACCGAGACCGATCTGTTCGGCGAGCAGGCCGTGCTGTGCGGCGGTGTGTGCGCGCTGATGCAGGCTGGCTTTGAGACATTGGTTGAGGCAGGCTATGATGAGAGAAACGCTTATTTCGAGTGTATCCATGAGATGAAACTGATCGTAGACCTTATCTACCAGAGCGGTTTCGCGGGTATGAGATATTCCATTTCCAACACTGCCGAGTACGGTGATTATGTCACCGGTCCCAAGATCGTGACAGAGGAGACCAAGAAGGCTATGAAGAAGATCCTGAGTGATATTCAGGACGGCACTTTTGCCAAGGAGTTTTTGCTGGATATGTCTCCCGCGGGCAGACAGGTGCATTTCAAGGCTATGAGAAAGCTGGCCAGCGAGCATCCCGCCGAGAAGGTTGGCGAGGAGATCCGCAAGCTCTACAGCTGGAACAACGAAGAGGACAAACTGATCAACAACTAAATGTGTAATGCAGTGTAAGAAAATGCGCAGTGCAGGATAAGAAAGCAAAAAGGAGTTGCCGTATATGCGGCGACTCCTTTTTAAAAAATTGGTTCACAGGCACCAGGCCCTCTGAACATCCATATAGCAGATTAGTTGTGGCCTTCATGAACCGTTCTCGTTCAGATATAACTGTACCCTTCTCTGAATATTTTCAATGACCGTGTCAAGATTTTTGTCTCCCGCGAAATAGGGTTCCGTCTCCTCCCGGACAATGTCGGCGATAGTTTCGTCACTAGACGGCATGAGGATACAGCTGTCCAAAAATTCTATATATTCCTCCACATAGGATGAGCCGTCCGGTTTGCATTCAAGACATCGCTCGATGCCGTTGCCCATATTGAACCGGGCGTATGGATTGGGTTCATCGGGGTATGCGTCACTAACGCATTCTCTTAGAATATCCCGGCGCAGACAACGCTCGGGATATAGACGCATCAAATCTTCCCCATACAGCGTGGGAAGAAACTCTCGGATCAGATCCATATTTTCCGTATCTTTGCTGACTAACAGAAAATCTAGCGCATATAACAGATTGCCGCTTTCATCGTCCGTGGGGACGCCCACCCAGTGATAATCCTGTGGAAGAAGGGACATCAGGCGGGAAAACTCGGCAAATCCCCCATAATTGGAGTAGGCATAGGCAAGGTATTCCCCTGTTTCAATAGAGCGGACATCATCGGATATTTTGTTGACTAAGTTAGGAATGTGCTCCACGGGGAGGGCGTCTTTGCAGAACTGCAACAGTCTTCGGAAGTCTTCGCTGTCAAAATGGCAGGTTCCGGATTCCCTGTCCACAAGGGAGGACGGGATGGCATACAGGGCGAGCCAGGACAGGAGGGACGGATCGTACTCCGACAGAGGCATGATTCCTTTGAAGGTATCGCCGGAGGCACGGTCAGCCAGTTCCAGAACATCCTTCAGCTGCCAGGTATCCTGTGAATAGATCCGGTCAGATACCAATATACTGAAGGTAATTTGATCCGTGGTCAGCCCGGTCAGTTTTCCGTCGATGGTACCTGCCTCCCAGATACAGTCAAATACCTGTTCCCGCGCATCGGCAGGAAATATATCGGTGAGATCCGCCAGAGCTCCCTTTTCATAGAGAGTATACATGGTCTCGGCGGAAACCACGAACATGTCGGGAGCGTCTCCCGCCACAATACGGTTCACCAGATTTGTGGTATATGCATCCAGATCATCGCTGTTGCTGGATTCAAAAGTGGAGATTTCAACATTTACCCCCGGCGATTTTGTGGAAAACAGGGCGGCCGCCGTGGGTATGATGGAATCTCCCGGGCAGGCGGATACCAATGTGAGCGTTCTGGTCTCAGCGGGCGAAACAGGGGAGAGCACATAGATATTGTGTTTCTCCACCGCAGGGTCCATAAGCGCCAGATCGCCGTTTTCCCGGATCAGCATAATCTTGTTGGAATAGGTGTTTTCACAGATATGGTTGTCCTTGCAGTTATATATTTTTTTCTGCTCTCCCGACAGAATATTCCATTGGACAATAGCTCCGTTACCGTTAAAATAGTATACGTTGCCGGATACGTCCATACAGCCGGAGATCATGTTAAAATATTTGGACTGTCCCAGAGAACGCAGTTGTCCGGCATTTTGGTCATAGATATAGTAATCGCTTATACGGTTATCCGCATCCTGAAATACGAACAGCGGAAGTCCCTCCGGAGTTTTTATGCAAAGGGGAGGGAGTGTCCCAGTTCCCTCCATATTACACAGTAGTTCCCCGTTTTCACCGATTACCAGCAATGCCTGATTCCAGATCAGATAACAGCGTCCGTCCCGGTCACACAGAATCGAATGCCGGCTATAGGCGAGGTAATCATCCGGCTCATGCTCAATCCCCGCGGAGGCCAGAAGGGGCAGCAGATCCAGGGTTTTTTGCACACCCTCCTCCATATGGTAGTATAGCAGGGCGCTGTGGGGGATGGGCTGGCCCGCGCCCCCGGGGATATAGGAGAGAAAGACCGCCTGCCGGCTGTCTGCCATATCCATGCCGTATAGGGCAGTGTTCTCCGGCAGCCCACAATCTGCCAGATCCAGCTCCATATGGATACTCTGGCCCGTCCTGGTATCAAAGCCGTCCATATGATCGGCAGCGCGCTCCCCGTTTGACCGATAGAGAAAGCTGTTGTAGATCATCCCGTCTATGGTTCCGGTGGTGATTGCACTGTAAGATTGCTCATATTCGGCCTCGACGGGGGTGAGCCAGTCGTCATGATACTCTGTCAGATACCAGGAGGTACCGTCCTCCGCTCTCTGGGGCTCCGCTATCTGACAGGTACTCCAGTCTATGGGATAGGGCAGGGGCCGTGGGGAGTCTCCCGCGGATGATTCTGTGCCAGAAGCTCCGCCGGAGACTTCTCCCGGGCTGCCGCAGCCAGCCAACAGAATTATCATGGTCAGACAGAGAAAACACGTTTTTTTTCGATTGCCGTTCATTTGCCGTTCCTTCCTTTTCGAAATACATGCTACGTTTCTATTTGTCTACAATTATATATTGTGGGAGAGCAAGCCACAAGGCATAATAGTTTAAGGTTTGTTTAAGGTTTGTTAAAGATGTCCGAAAACAGTGACTGGCATTTTATACGGGATTATGATAAACTATATGATACAGACAGGAGGATGGGCGTAATGTACAGGTTCCCGGAAGATTTGTTTACGGAAGTCAGGATAGAAAAAAAGGAGTATGTGCATTATTATATCCTGAACGGAGAAGTGGAGGCCAACACTCAAAGTCAGGTAATCGGCGCGCTGATACGGGTATTTGACGGCCATATGTGGTATACGGGCACCACCAATAAACCGGACGAGATTCAACAGGAGATGGACAATCTGGCGGCACTCGCCCAGAGGAATCCGGAGATCTACGATCATCCGGCGGTCAAAAATTTTGGCTGTAATAAGGCCCGTATCATTAAGTATGACGGGGCAAATGACGTGCGGGCCGTCACGCCAGAGCAGAGGGAGGAATTGGTGGAGCACTATCTCTCGGTCTGTGTGGACGAGTCCATCGAGGAGCTTAGATCCCATGCGGGCAATTACATCAGTACACATGTGGTCAAGGAGTATTACTCCAGCAAGGGTGCGGAGATCCTGCAGGATATGCAGCGCTGCAGCGTATGGGTGGGCTGCGCCTTTGTGGTGGACGGGATCACTACCTGGGCGGGAAAAAATCTTCAGGAGATGGAGTTTAACCGGCTTCTTGGAAGGGAGCGGGAGATTTTGGAGGAGCGGGACCGGTATCTGGAGTATGCCAGAAACGCCGTGGATCTGGAGCCGGGAGACTATACCTGTGTGCTGTCTCCCCTGGCCACGGCAATGTTTACCCATGAGAGTTTCGGGCATAAGAGCGAATCCGATTATATGCTTAACGACAAGACGCTTCGGGAGGAATGGGTTCTGGGGAAAAAGGTGGGGAGTGAAAAGGTGTCCATCTGCGACAATGGCGGTATGGATCACAACGGCTATACGCCCTATGATGACGAGGGCAATGCGGCCGGGGAGACCTGGCTGATCCGCGGCGGGGTGCTGACAGGCAGGCTCCATGACAGCAAATCGGCCTCGGTGCTGGGAGAGGGAGTCACCGGAAACGCCCGGGCAGACGAATACTTCTCGGTTCCCGTGGTGAGGATGACTAATACCTATATGGCGGCGGGCCATGATAAACCGGAAGAGATCGTCGGGGGTGTGAAGGACGGCATCTATGTCCGTGATATCGTCTGTGGCACAGGTTCCTCCACTTTTACCATCCGGCCCGGCCTGTGCTACCGTATCCGGGACGGACGGATCTGCGAGCCTGTCCGGGTCAATGTACTCATCGGCAGCGTGTTTCAGACTTTGTTTGATATTGATGCGGTAGGAGACGATCTGGAGATATTCGACACTTTCAGCTGCGGTAAGAAAGGCCAGACGGTGCAGGTATCCGCCGGAGGGCCCACTGTCAGAGTCAGAAAACTGACCACGAATTAGGGCAATGGGGGAAAATATGGAGATGAAAGAAAAATATGTGCTGCATGCCGTCTCATCCTCCGTGGGAATAGAGGAGAACAGGGTTTGCAGTTTTGACAAGAGAGATCAGACATTTATGTCTTTCCGGGTGCAGGAAGAAGGTATCCTGGGCGTACATTTTCAACAGGGGGAGATGGGGGATGAGGAGGGATATGCCAGAGCCCGGCGGAACCTGTCTCTGAAACGTCCCTATCCCTATGAGATGGAGACAGGCAGCCGCAGCCGTGACAAGACGGAGAGGGTGCTCACTGACAGGCAGCTTATGGAGATCACCCGAGAAGCATTGGAGCATTTGAGTTCCCGATATCCTGATTTTACCTTTAACGGCGGATTCTCACAGCGCGCCATGTATTCGGGGCAGGAGAATGACAGGGGGCTTAACTATTCCTACAGAGACTGTACCACGGACTTCGATTTATCGTTTAAGCACAGGGACAGCCGGGAACTCAGCGACGGAGGATTTTCCATAGGGCAGAGGGATTTTGACATGGAAAAACTCTATGCCATGGCGGACAATTATCTCGCCGCCTATGGGACGCTCCTGGAACTTCCCGATGAGATCATAGTTCAGACACAGTATTACGGACTGCTTGGCTATCTGACAAGTAATCTGAACGCAGAGAGTATGAGCCTGGGTACTTCTCTTTTGTCCGGCAGGATAGGGGAGAAGGTTTTCTCCGAACAATTCAGCCTGGCCCACGACGTGTCGGAGAATGAATGCTGGAATATCCCATTCTTTGACGGAGAGGGCGTCACCTGGCCGGGAGACCGGCTGCCCTATATCGAGAACGGCGTGGTCCTGCGGGGGTATGCGGACAAGAGAACCGCCGCAAAGTACGGGGTGGAACATACGGGGAGCGCTTTTCGGTCTTACGCCGATATTCCGGGCAACGGCAATGTGAACCTGCGGATCAGCCGCAGCGATAAGACGATCCGGGAACTGCTGGGCGGAAGGCTGACGGTTGTTCCCCTGAGATGCGACGGCACGACCTACAACGAGAAAGGAGAACTGATCATGCCGGTGCAGATGGCGTACTTAAGCGACGGTGAAAGACTTTTGGGCAGGCTGCCGGAGTTCACGCTGGTGAGCAGCATGTTTGAAATATTCGGAGATGACTTTATCGGTGTGGGCAGCGACCAGCCGGTGTTTAACGACAAGAGCATCCTGGTGCGGATGCGTCTTGGCGGAAAAGAGAATTGAGCGCAGTTTGAAAAACGGCGCTTAGCGGTCTACAGGCCGGGGATGGCAGTATATCCCCGGCTTTTCCTGTTCTTTTTTCTTTCTTAAGAAAATCTTTGGTTTTCCATGACAGAAAACTTCAGAAGCACGGTCTATACTATTCTCAGAAAGCGGATGAACCGTTTCACGGCAGACAGAAATTGGCGAAACTTTTATGCCGGCGTGGGCAGAGAGCTTTGAAAGGCACAGCGGCGAAGGCGGATAATGTCCGGAAAACCGGGCACGAAGGGACGAAAAGGAGGCAGTAGAGAAATGGACTATGCGGCAATTATGGATGTGTTTACAAGGTATGGGGCGATCGCCATCTTTGTGTTGGTATTTTTGGAGTATATGAATCTGCCGGGATTTCCGGCGGGGATCATCATGCCGCTGGCGGGGATCATGGCGGCGGGAGGCAATATATCCTTTCCCTGGGTGATGGTCATAACCGTGGCGGCGGGACTGCTGGGCAGCTTGGTACTGTACGTGCTGGGATTTACCGGGGGACGCTTTTTTCTGGAAAAATATATGAACAAATTCCCGAAACAGAGACCTACGATAGAAAAGTATTTAAACTGGGTGCAGGATAAGGGCGGCGCGGGACTGATCGCCGCCAAGCTGATTCCCATGATACGCACATTGGTATCCATTCCGGCGGGAGTGTTTCGGATGCGGCTGGATCAGTATGTGATCTGCTCCACTGTCGGAATCTTTATATGGAATCTGCTTTTTGTGGGAGCGGGATATTTTTGCGGGGAGCAGGTACTGAGCTGGTTTGCCTGACTGTGACAGACGCAAGATGAAATTATAAGGGAGAGGTATGAATATGAAAATAGCGATGATGACCAACAACTACAAACCTTATATCGGCGGAGTGCCTATCTCTATCGAGCGATTGACGCAGGCGCTGCGTGAGCAGGGACACAGGGTGGTGGTGTTCGCTCCCAGGTACGATCATCTGGAGACGGAACCGGAGGAGGATGTGGTGCGTTACAGCACTCTGAGCCAGCATTTTTACAGCGACACGGTGCTGCCCAATCCTTTGGACCCGGTGCTGGAGGAAACCTTTTCCAGAGAAGAGTTTGATGTGATCCATGTGCATCATCCGGTGCTGATCGGAAAGGTGGCGGCCCATCTGTCCGCCAAATATAATGTCCCTCTGGTATATACTTATCACACCCAGTATGAGCAGTATCTGGACTATGCGGGCCCTATCCACTGGCTTAGCCGGGGAGCGGAGAAAGGCGGTTTTATGGGACGGCTCCGCAGCCGGGGCAGCCGTGCCATCAAGCAGGATCTGGCGCCTTGGTATCTAAGCGGTTTTATGCGGCGCTGCCATACGGTGATCGCTCCCACGGAGGGCATGAAGAGGACTTTTAACCTGCAATATGGATATACTCACAACTGTCAGGCCAATCTGGAAGTGCTGCCCACAGGACTGGCGGAGGAGAGCTATGTGCCGGACGGCAGAGAGGTCATGGAGATACGGCAGCGCTATGGCATGGGAGATGTGCCCCTGCTGGTTACGGTGTCCCGTCTGGGACATGAAAAGAACGTGCCCTTTCTGCTGCGGTGTATGGCAAGACTTAAGAGTACTCTGCCGGATTTCCGGCTGATGGTCATAGGGGACGGCCCCCAGCGACAGGAATACATGGATCTGTGTGACCAGCTGGATATCCGCCAGCAGATCTGCTTTCTGGGAAGTCTGCCCAACCGGGAGATCGCGGCCCATATGGCGGCTGCGGACTGCTTTGTGTTTGCATCCAAGACAGAGACTCAGGGCATCGTGATCCTGGAGGCCATGGCCGCCAAAACTCCCGTGGTAGCTCTGCGGGCCTCGGGCGTGGAGGATCTGGTGGAGAACGGCGTCAGCGGATACCTGTGCCCGGAGGAGGAAGAGGCATTTACGGAGCAGCTGCTGCGGGTATTGCAGAGCGAACCTCTGCGGGACGGCCTGCGAATCGGCGCTTTTGAGACAGCGCTCAGGTATCGGGAAGATGTGGTTGCGGAAAAGGCCGTCAGGATATATACTGATACCTGTAGGCAATATGCGGTGTCACAGGCAGGAGCCAGAATCAGCGTATTCAGAGATTTGCGGGTCCGCCTGCGTCTACCCGGTTAGCGGTGCCTGAAGAATTCTCCGGTAGTACGCACGCTTTTCTCCGCGATGATGGTCGGGGCTGCCTGCAAATGAATGATGAGGGAGAATGGAATAGATGAATCAACAAGACTATAGTATTCTGGTGGTGGAGGATGATAAGGAGATACGGCAGGGAATAGAGATCTATCTGCGCAATCAGGGATATCAAGTCTATCAGGCCGCCAATGGGCAGGAAGGCCTGGAAGTAATCAGGAGCACGGAGCTGCATCTGGTGATCCTGGACGTGATGATGCCTGTGATGGACGGTATTACGATGCTGATGAAGACAAGAGATCTGGGATATGAATTTCCGGTGCTGATGCTTTCCGCCAAGTCCGAGGAGGTAGACAAGATCATGGGGCTTAACATGGGGGCGGACGATTATATCTCCAAACCTTTCACCCCTCTGGAACTGTTGGCCAGAGTGAATTCCCATCTGCGCAGATATGGCAAGTATATGAGTGCCGTGGGGGGCAGTGCCGCCAAGGAGCATGTGTATACACTGGGAGGTCTGGAGCTGAATGAGGACAGCGTGGAACTGACGGTGGACGGGGAGCCGGTGAAACTGACGCCTATGGAATTTAAGATCGTTCAGCTGTTGATCAAGAATCCGGGGCGGGTCTTTTCCGCCGATGAGATCTACGAGCGGGTATGGAATGAGAAAGCCGTCAACACGGACACCATCATGGTGCACGTGCGGAATATCAGGGAAAAGATAGAGATAGACCCCAAGAATCCCAAGTATCTGAAGGTGGTGTGGGGCGTGGGATATAAGATGGAGAAACAATAGCGGGAACGAGGGCAAATATGCGTATACCAGGAAACAAAGTACAAAAAAAGATCAATAAAGAAGAGATCATGCAGGCAGAGACCGGGCAACCGGACGCGCCTGACCAAAAGAAGAGAAAGTGGCAGAACATATGGTGTCTGGGGGCAGCGTTGTCTCTGATCGGCGCGTTTATCATGCTGCTGCGCTGTCTGGATCTGTACCCCATCGCCAAAGAGGAGCCTTCAGTGGCAGAGATAAGCTACATCGGCGACTTTACCCGCTATAACTATGTGCTGTACCGGGATCTTTACAACGCGGCAAACGGCACATTTCTTACCTTTGAAAATCTCTATGGCGAGACAGACGGGGGGGATCAGGAACTGGCACTCAGCGATTCCATGATAAGTCAGGGAAATGATATTTTGAAGGGCCAGGACGCCGAGAACATTGAGGACGCCAATATAGACAATATGGAGGAAATACAACGGCTCTGGGAGAAGGTGATGCAGGAGTCTGTTGTCAATGTGCAGGCCGCAATGTGGGAGGTACTGGAAGATTTTAGCGGAGATACGTCCTCGTATATGGAAGTATTTGATTACTGGATGCAGGACCACGGGACCGGAACCATAGTGACCAATACACTACAGACAGAAAAAGGACAGGATTTTTCGGTGGAGGAATACGGAGTCTGGTTTCGGATGGATTATGACGCCGCAGGCAATCCGTCGGTGAAAAGCGGAGCCGATAAAGATGTGAACAGGCTGGCAAAGACACTTTATGAACATGCCCGCAGGGGATTGTATGACGTGTATATAGGAGATGGCAGTTTAGGGAAATATGTGCCGGAAACCGTGGAAATAAGTATGGGCATAAGAGGCTATGTACATGATATTGCTGAAGAAGACTCTCTGTTTCTTGGCCAGTTGGAACAGCGTGCCCGCAGTCATGGCGGTCCCAGAAACTGTACCGTGTATTATGGAATTAAGCGCGGCCAGTGGGAAACCATAGTGAACAATTACCATGGGGAAAAGGATTTTTACAATATTTACAACGAATACAGGGCAGAGGGCCTGGGCGGCGTATTTCTGGTGATCGGGATGATTCTCTTGGGAGGGGGATTTTTCTATGGCAATCCCCGCAGGGAGGACAAAAAGCTTTTGAGACATTTTTACCGTGCTCCTGCAGAGGCGGTGATTGCGGGAGCTTTTCTGTTTCCTATAGTGTTTTATGAGAAGGTTACGTTGTGGGCGACCCAATTGTATATGACTCATAATCCCTATTATTATCTTCATACCGTGGGCGATTGGACTTGGGCGGATGTGCTGGTTTACGGACAGAATCTGGTAGTGACGGTGTGCCTGTTCTTTGCCGCCTGGTATATGGGCTGCTGTCTGGGAGAGACGCGCAGGCTGGGCATACGGGGATATCTGCGCAGGCGCATGATATTTTCACGTATCTGGGGCTGGTGCAAAGAGCGGATACGGCGGTACTATCAGACGCTGGTGAATGTGGATATCACCAAGGACTCCCGCAGGCAGGTGATAAAGCTGCTGATCATCAACGCGGCGGTGGTGCTGTTGCTCTGCACCATGTGGATGGTAGGCTGGTTTGGCGTGATCATCTACTCGTTGCTGCTCTATTTTGTGATAAAAAAATATATCAGCGATCTACAGAAAAAATACAGTATCCTGCTGCGGGCTACCAACGAGATCGCGGACGGCAATCTGGAGGTAAAGATAACGGAACATCTGGGAGTGTTTGAACCTTTTAAGCCCCAAATCTATCGTATAGAGGAAGGATTTCAGAAGGCTGTGGCGGAGGAGGTGAAGAGCCAGCGTATGAAAACGGAACTGATCACAAATGTATCTCATGATCTGAAGACCCCTCTGACGGCGATCATCACTTATGTGAATCTGCTAAAGGAAGACAATGTCACGGAGGAACAGAGGGTGCAGTACTTGCAGATATTGGAGCAGAAATCTCTGCGGCTGAAGGCGCTGATCGAGGACTTGTTTGAGGTCAGCAAGGCCAACAGCAAAAATGTCACCTTGAATCTGGTGGATGTGGATATCGTAAATCTGCTGCGCCAGGTGGAATTTGAGCAGGAGGACCGGCTGGAGGAGAGAAACCTTGCCGTGCGGCTGCGCTTGCCGGAGGAAAAGATCATGGTGCGGCTGGACAGCCAGAAAGCGTACCGCATATACGAAAATCTGTTTGGCAATATCATAAAATACGCCATGGAAGGCACAAGGATCTATGTGGATCTGGAACAGACCGAAGGAGAGGTGACGGTGCGGCTGAAAAATATCACAGAGCAGGAGATCACCGTCAGCGGCGAGGAACTCACGGAGCGTTTTGTCCGGGGAGACACATCCCGGGGCACCGAGGGCAGCGGCCTGGGGCTGGCCATCGTCCGCAGCTTTACGGAGCTGATGGGAGGACGCTTTGAGGTGACGGTGGACGGGGATCTGTTCACGGCCAGCACCACATGGATACTGGAGCGGGATAGGCTCAGCCTCTGACCAGGGCGAGAAAAGCGTTCATGGCAGCGGAAGGTTTGGCCGACCTGGGATAGGCAAAGCCGATACGGCGGGGCGGGATAGGCTCTCTGATGGAACATTCCATCAGGGAGCCTTCTTTCAGCTCATCCTGAACAAATTCGCCGATCACACAGGCGATTCCCAGGCCGATGCGGGCAAAGTCGATGAGCAGGTCCATGGTGGTGACTTCAATCTGCTGCTCCATGGTGATGTTTTGCAAAAGCATATATTTATCCATATACTGACGGGTGGCGTTGTTTTTATCCAGCAGCAGAAAGGTTCCGCGGGACAACAGTACATCGTCGCTGTCATCCTGTTTCTTTAATTTGTTCATGTATTCCGGAGAGCAGACGAAAATATCATGAATATCCCGGATGGGCAGAAAGTCCAGGCGGCTGCTTTCCAGACGGTCGCTTTCCCCCACCAGCCCCAGCTCCAGAGTTCCGTTTTCCAGAGAGGAGATGGTCTCATAGGTGGACTGGCAGGACAGTGATATCTTTACATAGGGGTTGGCGGTGATATAGTTCTGCAGATAGGGCAGCAGCGCATATTTGCACAGGGTGGTGCTGACGCCGACGGACAGGCTGCCCGCCCCCATCAGATCCCGCTGGCTGACGATCTCCTCCCCCTGGCGGATGGCTTGAAAGGCTGTCTCCAGATGCCGGTACAAAAGCTGACCGTTCTCTGTCAATGCAACTCCCCGGGAGCTGCGGATCAGCAGGGGAGAGGAAAAGTTTTCCTCCAGCCGTGAGATGGATTTGCTCACGGCGGGCTGGCTGATATACAGTTTTTTGGCGGCGGCGGAAATATTGCCGCACTGGGCCACGGTGTAGAAAATGTGGTATAGATTCAGTTGGTTCATGTCAGGTACCTCTTTTTTTGTCTGCGATGGGAGTGGCCGCGCTTTAGCCTGCGCGTTTCGGTTACATTGTTGTTTATGGGCGGAACATTTTGCTTTTTTTATTATATCATAACGTGTGGATATGGCAAGCATGGATGATTTGAGGGCTTCATCATTTATCCTGTTGCAGGCGTTTGTCAGGAATTATGGATGGGGATCACTATGTATAACTTGCGGTTATGCACAATATAAATATTATATATTTGAAGAATAGCCGGAAATATGTTAGTATGAGTGCAGATTAAAGTAGCGTCCCCGGAGCCTACGGCTCCATGTCATGGTTTCCGGGGCGCAAAGCGGCATGTTCTCCCGCGGCGCTGACTTGGGCGCAGGAGTGGACGGCGGGGGAATATGCAAAACTCTAAACAGGAGGAAGACGTTATGGGAATGACAATGACGCAAAAGATTCTGGCAGCGGCGGCAGGACTTGAGAAGGTAGAGGCGGGTCAGCTGATCGAGGCGAACCTGGATCTGGTGCTGGGCAACGATATCACAAGTCCGGTGGCCATCAAGGAGATGGACAAGATGAAAGTGCAGGGGGTGTTTGACAAGGATAAGATCGCCCTGGTGCCGGATCATTTTGTGCCCAACAAGGATATCAAGTCTGCGGAGCATTGCAAATGTGTGAGAGAGTTTGCCAGAAAGAATGAGATCACCAATTATTTTGAGGTGGGAGAGATGGGCATCGAGCACGCGCTGCTGCCGGAAAAAGGACTGACCGTGGCGGGGGATGTGATCATAGGTGCGGATTCACACACCTGTACTTACGGCGCGCTGGGCGCTTTTTCGACCGGCGTGGGCAGCACGGACATGGCGGCGGGCATGGCCACGGGCAAGGCATGGTTTAAGGTGCCTGGGGCGATTAAGTTCAATCTTACAGGCAAGCTGCCCAAATGGGTCAGCGGCAAGGACGTGATCCTGCATATCATCGGTATGATCGGTGTGGACGGCGCTCTGTACAAGTCCATGGAGTTTGTGGGGGACGGCATTGCCAGTCTGTCCATGGACGATCGTTTTACCATCGCTAACATGGCCATCGAGGCGGGAGGAAAGAACGGCATATTCCCGGTGGACGATAAGGCTGTAAGCTATATGAAAGAACACAGCACCAGACCCTACAAGATATATGAAGCGGATGGGGACGCGGTATACGATCAGGAGTATACCATTGATCTCAGCGCTTTAAGACCTACCATCGCATTCCCTCATCTGCCGGAAAATACCCATACCATTGATGAGATCACGGAGGATATCGCCATCGATCAGGTGGTCATCGGCTCCTGCACCAACGGGCGTCTGGAAGATCTGCGTACTGCAGCGGAAGTGCTCAAGGGCCGTCATGTACAGAAAGGGATGCGCTGTATCGTGATCCCTGCCACACAGGCTATCTATATGCAGGCCATGGAGGAGGGGCTGCTGAAGATATTTATCGAGGCCGGAGCCATCGTCAGCACTCCTACCTGCGGCCCCTGTCTGGGCGGATATATGGGTATCCTGGCGGAGGGAGAGCGCTGCGTCTCCACCACCAACCGCAACTTTGTGGGCCGTATGGGCCATGTGACCAGCGAGATCTATCTGGCCAGTCCGGCAGTAGCCGCCGCCAGCGCCGTGACCGGAAAGATTTCCAGTCCGGAGCAGCTGTAGGACTATGTGGTAAAACTGTTAAACAACATACATATCCCCGAGAGTATTCCATATGGGGACGCTCAAGCGGCCCTGTGAGGAACACTGGAACTGTGTGTAGGGAGGGGATAGGCGGAACTCTAATAGGAGGTATATAATTATGAAAGCAAATGGAACCGTCTTCCGTTACGGAGACAATGTGGATACGGACGTGATCATTCCCGCCAGATATCTGAATTCCTCAGACCCGGCGGAGTTGGCTACGCACTGCATGGAGGACATTGATCAGGACTTTGTAAAAAAGGTACAGAAAGGCGACATCATCGTGGCGGATAAGAATTTCGGCTGCGGTTCTTCCAGAGAGCACGCGCCCATCGCCATCAAGGCGGCAGGTGTGAGCTGTGTGATCGCGGAAACTTTTGCCCGGATATTTTACCGCAACGCCATCAACATTGGGCTGCCCATCATCGAGTGCCCGGAGGCCAGCAAAGGCATAGAGGCGGGTGACCAGGTGGAGGTGGACTTTGACAGCGGTATGATCTACAACCGCACCAGAGGCACACAGTTCAAGGGTCAGGCGTTTCCGGAGTTTATGCAGAAGATCATCGCCGCGGAAGGATTGATCAATTACATTAACAATAAATAGCAGTAGAAAGTCGGAAGATCCGGACAGTCGGGTCTTCCGTTTCTTTTTCGGCAAAATACTTTTTGCATGCTTGTTTTTACCGAAAAGAATAGTATAATGGTCAGTGTACGGTCAACAGATATAGTGTTGTGAAAGAATGAGAAGATATCTTGGAGGAAGTATACATGAAAGATGTTTCCATAAAAAAGAACAGATATGAGATGGACATGTGCAGCGGCGCGTTGCTGCCCAAGATCCTGCTGTACTCCCTGCCGCTGATGCTGTCGGGAATCCTGCAGCTCTTGTTCAACGCCGCCGACGTGGTGGTGGTGGGACGTTTCGCGGGGAGCGACGCTCTGGCGGCGGTGGGTTCCACCAGCTCGTTGATCAATCTGCTGGTCAATGTGTTCATGGGGCTGTCCGTGGGAACCAATGTGATGGTGGCCAGGTTTTTTGGCGCGGGACAGAAGAAAGAACTGGAGGAGATGGTACATACCGCTATACTTACCTCTATAGTCAGCGGGGTAGTTTTGGTCTTTGTGGGACTGATTCTGTCCCGGCCCGCGTTGCTGCTGATGGATACCCCGGAGGATGTGATCGACCAGGCGGTGCTGTATATCCGCATCTACTTTGTGGGGATGCCCGTCATGATGCTCTACAATTTCGGCAGCGCCGTGCTGCGGGCGGTGGGAGACACCCGGCGGCCGTTGTATTTTCTGATGATAGCGGGTGTGGTCAATGTGGTCCTGAACCTGTTTTTCGTGATCGCGCTGTCCATGGGCGTGGCTGGTGTGGCATTGGCGACCATCATATCCCAGACCATCTCCGCCCTTCTGGTGCTCCTGTGTCTGATGCGCACAGAGGGAGATTACCGGGTTGATCTGAAAAGGCTGCGGATCGTGAAAGACAAGATGATCAAAATGATCAAGATCGGTCTGCCGGCGGGTATGCAGGGCGCTCTGTTCTCCGTGTCCAATGTGCTGATCCAGTCCTCGGTAAACTCGTTCGGCTCCATCGCCATGGCGGGCAACACGGCCGCTCAGAACCTGGAGGGCTTTGTCTACACGGCCATGAATTCCCTGCATCAGACCTGCATCAGCTTTACCGGGCAGAATTACGGGGCCAGACAGTATAAGCGTATGGGAAAGATTCTGATGATCTGCCTGGGCTGTGTCATAGCCGTGGGCGTGCTCATGGGCAATGGTGTCTATCTGGCCGGGGGCGTCCTGCTAAAGCTTTATTCTCCGGATGCGGAGGTCATTCAATACGGTATTCTGCGGCTTTTCTATATATGTACCACCTATGCGCTGTGCGGTATGATGGATGTGATGGTAGGGTCCCTGCGGGGCATGGGTTACGGCATCATGCCCATGTTGGTGTCCCTGACAGGAGCCTGTCTGTTCCGGGTCGTCTGGATCATGACGATATTTAAGGCTCATCACAGTCTGGAAATACTGTATGTCTCGTATCCCATCAGCTGGGCGCTGACTTTTGCCGTGCATCTGCTGTGCTTTTTCATTGTCTATCGCAGGGTACTGCGACAGAATGCGTAGGGATAAAAGTGTTACTTGAAACATATGTTCGGGCGTGGTATACTTTTAATCACATTGGGTAAAAGAAAAATAACTTCCGGATTGAGGAGGATGATTTATGTTCGCGTATGTTAAGGGAACCGTTGCGGATATCGCTCAGGACTGCTGCGTCATAGATGTACATGACGTGGGGATCAATATACATATTTCGGCCCAGACGGCGGCCCGGATGCCGGGCATTGGGCAGGAGGCCAAACTGTACACCTATACCAGCGTTAGGGAGGATGCGTTCTGGCTGTACGGTTTCCTGTCCAAAGGGGATCTGGAGATGTTCAAACGCTGTATCACTGTCAGCGGTATCGGACCAAAGGGGGCGCTGGGGCTTCTGTCCGTTATGGACGGAGACCAGCTGCGGTTCGCAATCCTGTCTCAGGACATCAAGGCCATCTCTCAGGCTCCCGGTATCGGCAAACGCACAGCGGAGCGGCTGGTGTTGGAGCTGAAGGACAAGCTGGACTATGACACCGCGGATATCACCCGGGAAATCGCCGGAGGGAATGCGCAGAGCCAGGGAACCGCCATGGATCATCCCGGCAAGCGGGAGGCAGTGGAGGCTCTGGTGGCGCTGGGCTATGGTCAGACAGAGGCCATGAAAGCGGTGAGCCAGGTGGAGGGAGCGGACGCTATGGACTCCTCCGCCCTGCTGAAACAGGCGCTAAAGAAAATGTTCTAAACTGCAAGTTTCCAAGAACACGCGGAATCGAAGAATGATTATCTTCCGACGGCGTCTTGCGGGAACATGTGGAACTCTTAATAGGAGGACACCATGGCAAAAAGGATGATAGAGACCAATCTGACCGAGGAGGACGTGAAGATCGAGGGATCTCTGCGGCCCCAGGTACTTGATGATTATATTGGGCAGTCTAAGGTGAAAGAAACTTTAAAAATATATATCGAAGCAGCCAGACAGCGGGGGGACGCTCTGGATCATGTGCTGTTTTACGGCCCGCCGGGCCTGGGCAAGACCACGCTGGCCGCCATCATCGCCAATGAGATGGGCGTCCGCCTGAAAGTCACCAGCGGTCCCGCCATTGAAAAGCCGGGGGAACTGGCCGCCATTTTGAACAATCTGGAGGAGGGGGATCTGTTGTTTGTGGATGAGATTCACCGTTTAAACCGCCAGGTGGAGGAAGTGTTGTATCCCGCTATGGAGGATTACTGCATTGACGTGATGATCGGCAAAGGACCTACGGCCCGTTCCGTGCGTCTGGAACTGCCGAGATTTACGCTGGTAGGCGCTACCACAAGAGTGGGGCTTTTGACGGCTCCTCTGCGGGACCGGTTCGGGATGATACATCATCTGGAGTTTTATTCCATAGAGGAACTCAAGCTGATCATCCGGCATTCCGCACAGGTTCTGGGAGTGGAGATCGACGAGAAAGGGGCTGTGGAACTGGCCCGCCGCAGCCGGGGCACCCCCAGGCTGGCCAACCGGATACTGAAACGCGTCCGGGACTATGCCCAGGTAAGGCATGACGGCAGGATCACAGAGGAGGTGGCCCGGGAGGCGCTGGATCTGATGGACGTGGACAAGCTGGGGCTGGATCACATTGACAGGAATATTCTGTGTACCATGATCGAGAAGTTTCAGGGAGGGCCGGTGGGGCTGGATACTCTGGCCGCCGCCATCGGAGAGGACGCCGGGACTATAGAGGATGTTGTGGAGCCGTACCTGCTCAAAAACGGTCTTATTAACCGCACTCCCAGGGGACGTGTAGTAACGGAACACGCTTACAGGCACCTGGGATTTCAGCCTATATTGTGAAGTCCCGCAGGCTTTTCCCGGTGTACTGGAGTGCTATGCGGTTTTCGGGTTTCTCGTCCGTAAGGTAGAGCACGATAAGGAAAAACCATTCCAGTGGTTTCATCAGATAGTAGATCAGATCCGCCGCATACCGGGAACGGATCAGTTTCGCCACAGGGAATCCATAGGTGTCATATATATGTCTTACGGCCCTGTGGAACCCGGGGGTTTTTTCCTCCAATATCTGCTCAAAAGCGTTGGCTATGCAGAGCTGCCGGTTTACGATCACCTGATGTCCGTGCCGCACACCGAGACGAGTGGGTTTTACTATGTTTTTGTGCCCGCCTGCGGCCACGGTGCAGAGATAGTGTTCGTCGTAATGGATATTCTGGGGAGCCACTCTCTGAGAGAGATTCCAATTCGCGGTCTCCGTAAATGCCCTTATGACGGCGTCCGGCCTCTGTCCTGCCAGGAGCAGCAGAGCGACCAGGATACCCAGCAGCGGCCACATCAGCAAAAAGGCGGCGAAAGGCCAGCGCTTGGACTGTATTAGCAATCGGTTACAGGTCCGGAGCCAGGAGGAGGTCTCACAGTCGGGTCCGGGTAACTGATCCCACTCCCATATTTTGTGCCGTACTGTTCTGGCGGTAACAATCACACAATTTATGGGGAAAAGGAGCAAATAGATATCGCCCCAAAAATCAAGTTCAGTGGGAAACACCTGTATGCCCCAGATAATGCTTTCCGCCGTTCCCAGATACATGGCGGCCATACCCAATACCGGTAAGAGGGGCGGCGCTTTTTTCAGAGATATTAAGTAATTCACGGCCAGATAGCCTGCGTATCCCACCAGCGCCAACACCCATAGCGTAAGCGCCGATTGCGTATGGACGGGCGTGTGAACCTGGCTGTTATACAATACTTCTTCCCAGTCCGCGCCAAATTCCACACTATCCCAAAGCTGTAGATACAGAATATTGTACAGTATGCCCAAAGGTATCCCCACCACATCAAATATCCGGCCTTTACGGTAGACTTCCGGCCGTCTGTTCCCACGGATTGCCAGATAGATCTCGGCTGCCGTCAAAGCCCAGGGGTAGATTAATAAGCCGCCTATTATAGCGGTCCCTCCCAGGATGATACTGAGAAGTTCCACGATGTCGAAATACTGTAGCGAATACGGCGAGGCAACCAATGTAGCCATTTGGATCAGCAGCGCCACCGCGATCCCTGCCAACATGGACAGCAGTGTTACAGCGATAAAGGGATGCTTTGTGAAAAATATTTTCAGCGGCTGTTTTGGTTGGAATGTTTTGGTATCCATTGTGACGATATCCTCCTTTTCTGATCTTATGCCTATCTTATTGTTTCCAGATATTTCTAACTATAACACCCGAATGATTGCCAGTCAATAATTATTTATTGATTTTCGATAAACCACTTGATATAATTATTTTTTTTCTAAAAAAGGATAAAAAATGTCGGAATGGGCTTGTCTGTCCGTTGGTTCTGATATATAATAAGAGCAATAGATGTTGTGTTTTGATAGTACAAAGGAACGCATATATTGTAGTTTTGTGTCGGAAAGGAAAAAAATATGTCGTCCAAAACAGATACAGAGGTTATCATCGGTGGAAAAGTTTTTACGCTCAGCGGCTATGAAAGCGAGGAGTATCTGCAAAAGGTAGCCTCTTATATCAATAATAAAGTGAATGAGTACAGCAAGGTAGACAGTTTTCGCAGACAGCCTTTGGATACCCAGAGCGTGCTGATGCAGCTAAACATAGCCGATGATTATTTCAAGGCCAAGAGACAGATCACCGTGCTGGAGGAAGAGCTGCAGCGCAAGGAGAAGGAGCTCTACGACCTAAAGCACGAGCTGATATCCTCCCAGATCAAGATGGAGAATATGGAAAAGGATTCCAGGGAGATGGAGATTAAGCTGCGGGAGAATGCCAAGCAGATCGAAAAACTGGAAAAGGAACATAAGAATAAAAAGCTGCCGGTTTAAGGCAGCTTTTCTTCTTTCCGGTACTCTCATTATTCTGAGGGGCAAGCCTTGGCCAGGGAGCAGAGCAGCGGGCAAGATACAGTTGCGTATGTCGTATGACGTGGAGGATACCATAAAATGTGTGATTCGGACAAAATAAGGAAAAAAGTGGAGTTGCTTGCGCCGGCGGGCAACAGAGAGGCTTTTTACGGCGCCGTGCATGCGGGGGCGGACGCGGTCTATCTGGGCGGAGAAAAATTTGGCGCCAGAGCCTATGCTGACAATTTTTCCGTGGAGGAGCTGACCGCCTGTATCCGTTACGGGCATATACACGGCTGCCGGAGCTATCTGACGGTGAACACATTGATGAAGGAAAGGGAACTGTCGGAGCTGGCAGAGATGCTTACACCGCTGTATCAGGCGGGACTGGACGGGGTGATCGTGCAGGATATCGGCGCGTTGCAGATGATCAGGCAGTCTTTTCCGGAGTTGGAGCTACACGCCAGCACACAGATGGCGGTCACGGGACCGGAGGGAGCGCTGCTGCTGAAAGACCTGGGAGTGACCAGAGTGGTGCCTGCCAGAGAACTGAGCCTGCGGGAAATGATTAAGATCAAGGAGGAGAGCGGGCTTGAGGTGGAGACGTTTATCCATGGGGCCATGTGCTATTGCTATTCCGGTGTGTGTCTGTTCAGCAGTCTGCTGGGAGGGCGCAGCGGCAACAGGGGAAGGTGCGCCCAGCCCTGCAGGCAGGCTTATGAGACGGATGCCCCGGGGGCCTCGGTCCACCGAAAGGAGTACTATCCCCTGAGCCTGAAGGACATGTGTACCATAGAACATCTGCCGGAGCTGATAGAGGCGGGGATCGATTCTTTCAAGATAGAGGGACGCATGAAAAAACCGGAATACGCGGCCGGAGTGACCGCCGTCTACCGGAAATATATTGACCGCTGTCTCAATGTTCCCAGGGGTAACTCTCAGGATGTATTCCGCGTGGAGGAACAGGATCTGCAAATGTTGTCCAAACTGTATATCCGCAGCCGGAGGCAGGACGGATATCTTTTCCGCCATAACGGCCGGGAGATGGTGACTCTGGACAGTCCCTCCTATGCGGGCAGCGACGAGAGCTGTCTGGAACAGATCAGGCAGAAGTATATTCGGGAAAAAAAGCGGATAGAGATATGGATGGAGGCGGATTTTTCCAGCAACGCGCCGGCCCGGCTGCGGATGGGAACCGAAAACTGCCGGACAGAGGCGGTGGGGGACATGGTAGAGCCGGCGCAGAACCGTCCCGTGCTGGAAGAGGATATCCGCAAACAGCTGCAAAAACTGGGGGAGAGCAGTTTCGACGCGGAGAGTATTGAGATACGCACCGATGAAAAGGGCTTTTACTCTCTGAAAGAGATCAACGCCCTGCGGCGGGAGGCGGTTCGCAGTCTGGAAGACCGGATCATAGAGGGCCATGGTCTGCCTGTGAGCCGAAGGGCGGAAACAGCGGCTTTTGAGACGCTTACCGGATGCGTGGGCGAGGACCGGGACATACGGGAACAGGACAGATGCCGGCATGAGACAGATATGGAGGAGACAGCGGAGGGACGCAAACTGCGGATACACATTTCCACGGAAGAGCAGCTTTTGAGTCTTGCCGACCATTTGAGGCCGCGTCTTTTTGACCGGATATATCTTGAAAGCTTTGTGTTGACGGAAATCTGGAGCAGGGATAACGCCTCTGCATGGCAGGATGCCCCTGTACAGGATAGGGCCCGGCAGGCGCTGGCAAGTCTGCGGGATATGGGCATTACTCTGTGGGCGGCATTGCCCTATATCTTGAGGGATAAGGACTATGAGATCATGGAGCAGGCTTATGACCGGTATTCCCGGGGAGAGATACAGGGCTTTCTTGTGCGCAATCTGGAGGAATACGGGTGGCTGTGCCGCCATAGTGACATTGCGGCTGGGGACCGGACAGCCGTGCGGCAGAACAATGCCGCCGGGGATCAGACTGCTGCACAGAGGTGCAATGCCGCCGGAAATCGTTTCGGCACACGGCATGGGGGGGTGTGGATACAGCTGGATCACACGGTCTATATCTGGAACAGTATGTCGGCTACATTCTGGGAACGGCAGGGATGCGGTCTGACCTGCCCTCTGGAACTCAGCGGCAGGGAATGGAGAATATTGCGCCAGCAGCTGCGCCGCCGGATAGAAGAAGACGGGGATATGCCGGAAAAGCTGATCTACGGGCGGCTCCCCATGATGGTCACTGCGAACTGCATCGCCAAGACTGCCGGGAAATGTCTGCGGAGCCGGGGATGCCGGGCGGAGGGAACGCTGACAGACCGCTACAGGGCAAAGTTTCCTGTGGAGATATGCTGTGACGTATGTATGAACGTCATTTACAACAGCGTTCCCCTCTCTCTGCACAGTGATCCGAAATGCTGCCGGGAAGAAAATCCGCGTCTGTCCTTTACGGTGGAGAGCGGCCGGGAGACGGTTCGCATCATTGATTTTTTTGAGGGCATTATGAAGGGGAAACCCTGCGATCCACCTTATAAGGACTATACAACCGGTCATGAAAAGAAGGGCGTACTGTGAAACTTGTACAACTTTTTTGATTTTTTGGTTGCTATTCACGCTCATTTCGTCTATACTTACTGTAGTCATATGACACACCGTTTCGGAGGGAATTGCAATGATCGAAGCAACGAGCTGTGGTGGTGTGGTAATTTTCCGGGGCAAGATTTTACTCTTGTATAAGAACTACAGGAATAAATACGAAGGTTGGGTATTACCCAAGGGCACTGTGGAAGAGGGCGAGGAGTACAAGGAGACGGCCCTGCGGGAAGTGCTTGAGGAGTCCGGCGCTAAAGCGTCCATCATTAAGTATATCGGGAAAAGTGAATATACCTTTGCGGCGGCAGAGGATATCGTGTCCAAGGATGTACACTGGTATCTTATGATGGCGGACAGTTATTACAGCAAACCACAAAAAGAGGAGTTTTTTGTAGACTCAGGTTTTTATAAATATCATGAGGCCTGCCATCTGCTGAAATTTGCCAATGAAAAGCAGATTCTGGAGCGGGCTTACAGCGAATATCTGGAACTGAAAAAGAACAACCTGTGGGGTAATAAGAAATATTATTAGTCGACAGGCTGCTGTCTGGGGAGGAATGAATGCCGCAGCTGGAATATTATCCCAGGCTTTATCTTAGCGAGGGCATAAACAGGGAAAAGCTGGAAAAAATAAAAAAGGATTTATCTGTCAGACCTCACAAAGCCGGGGTATATGTGCTGGCTCTACCGGTAAACGAGTCGGATCAGCTGGATATCTATGCGTCAAAATATCTGCGGCAGAAATATTATAACAGACGTCCCCTCTATGTTATCGGGATTGCCGAGGATCATGAATCGGCGGTGGGCATAGTGGAACAGATCGCAAGGGAGACCTGGGCGGCCAGGGGAGATGCCGGACTGAGGGAATACCTTGCGGCGGGCATGGAGAGCGCAGATGTGGAGTGTGGTATTAAAAATACTTAGTATATTGGGCATCATTCTGCTGTGTCTTCTGGCATTCGCGCTGACGGTAGTGTTGCTGGTCCTGTTCTGTCCGGTCTCGTACCGGGGCACAGGCACGGCGCGAATGGGAGAATACCGGGCATGTTTTCGTTTTCGCTGGCTCTTTGGGCTGGTGCGGGGAACATACTCGTACCCGGAGGACGGAAAGCTGAGGATCAAAGTTCTGTGGAGGACGCTCTATGAGAGCGGCGGGGACACCAAGTCCGGTGAGACGCCGGAAGAAAGCCATCCGAATAAACGGCACCCGTCGGTAATGCCAATGACGCAGGCGCCCCAAAAGGAGCAGGAACCTCGGGAGCAAGGTGCGCAGGCGGAAACATCTCCGGACGACGGTTCACAGCAGGCACTTCCGCCAGGTCAAAGCCCGCAGAAGGCTATACAACAGGGACAGGATACACGGAATGCAACTTCGCAGGGGCAAAGTCCGTTGGGGAGCGGAGAATCCGATGCGAGACAGAAGACGGATTATAAGGATTTAAAGGAAAAACTGTCGTTCTTTCTCGAAATAGTGCAAAATGAGGACAATCGGGATCTGGTCAGGTATGGAATGGGACGGCTGGGCAGAATAATAAAGCATATCCGTCCCCGGTATCTGCGGGTGCGGGCTGTGGCAGGGTTTGGAGAACCGGATCTGACCGGATACGCCTATGGGATATATTGCGCCGTAAGGCCTTTTCTCGGGAAAAAGTGCCGGGTGGAGATCACACCGGATTTCGAGGAAAAGATTCTGGAGGGAGAGGCCGTCCTGCGGGGGCGGATCATGGCGGCAACAGTCTTATATTATGTGTGCAGTGTGCTGCTGGACAGACGTTTGCGTCAGTTGTTAGATATGCTTAAAAAAGAAAGATAAGCGCAGGAGGATAGAGAGCGATGGCGGATAAAGAGACGAAGGGAAAAGAGATGACGGACAGAAAAAGCTCCGGGAATGTGGTTGAATCCCTGCTTAGGGGAATGGACAGCGTACTTGCGGCCAAGACTGTGGTGGGACAGCCGGTGCAGGTGGGGGACGTGACGATCGTACCTCTGGTGGACGTCAGTTTTGGGTTTGCCGCCGGAGCAGGCAGCAATTCCGATAAAAACGCGGCCAAAAACGGAGGGGGACTGGGCGGGAAGATGTCTCCCAGCGCGGTGCTGGTGATAAAAGACGGAACTACCAGGCTGGTGAACGTCAAGGATCAGAGTACCATGACAAAACTTCTGGATATGCTGCCGGACCTGATAGACAAGTTTACCGGAAAAAAGGAGACGGGCATGGAGGATGCGGAGGCCGTTGACATCGCTTTCCCCCACAGAGAAGAAAAAGAATGATCCGGTTCCTAAACCGGCAGCCGCCGCATATAATGGCGTAAGGGCTGTTTTGGTGAAGGAACGGTTATGAAACTATTTAAGCTGATCGGACTGGCCGCTTTTTTTATCGCATTGGGTATGTTGATCATGCTGTTTATGACCAGCAGGCTGATGGGATTGTTGTTGATCGCGCTGCTGCTGTTATTGGGATATTGTTGCCTGTGCTGTGACCTGTGAGACTTGGCAGGAACGCGCGACGAGCGGAACGTAAGGATTGTAAGAACATGAAGAACGAGATCGACTGGGAGGAAGTCTATAAGGCGCAGAGCGAGGAAGAACTGCGGAGCATGAAACTGTGGCTGTTCAAGGAGAATACCCGCCTTCAGAACGAGCGCATCGAGCTTGAGAGTATGCAGGACAAGTTTATTAAGGAGCGGGTACGTTTCAGAGACGAGATGGATACCTTAAGCCGCAAGATGGTGATGGAACAGAAGAGACTGCGGGAGGAGAATTTGTTCTTCGACAAAAAACTGGCCATCTTACAGGATGGTTTCCGCAAGCTGGAGGAGGACAGGCAGCGTTTTGAGCGGGAGAAACGCTGTCAGGAGCAGAGCCGGAGGCCTCAGGGTGCGCAGCTTTTAGGGCAGGGTGAGGAAGTGGCCTGCATACTGTTTCGCAGCGCCGGAAATCCGCTTACCCTTCGCAAGCGATACCGGGATCTGCTGAAGATCTTTCATCCGGACAATTTTTGCGGGGACGCGGAGCTGATGCAATATATCAATAAAGAATTTCAACGGCGCAAGGAAGAGTAAGCGGCAGACAAAAGACGTATGAGGAAAACAGTACAATAAAAAACCGATTCTGTATATAGAATCGGCTTTTTACTTCATAGCTTTCAAATCAAATCCGTGATAACACGGTTATGTTTAGGCGCGCTCCACTTTACCGGATTTTAAGCACCTGGTGCAAACATGCAATTTTTTGGCAGCGCCATTTACCATACACTTCACATTCTTAACGTTGGAATTCCATATTGCATTGCTTCTTCTATGAGAATGGCTTACGTTATTACCGAAATGAACGCCCTTACCACAAACATCACATTTAGCCATCTTGACACCTCCTCGACATTATACTCTTTTCGCCGTATTCATTGTATAAAAATTAACAACATTGATATATTAACAGAAAAAGCTTGGAAAAGCAAGTGAAAAAATGAAATTTTTATTTTTTTGTTTTTGGGGTGTTCCCTTTTCCCATAAAAACATGTATAATGATGATTGATCAGCGGAAAAATTTTCCGGGAAAGAGCCGCGTGGCTCAACAATAAGGAGGTACTACGTTATGAAGGGTTCTTCTATGAATACACATATGGGCAATATCGTGATCAATAACGAGGTCATTGCCCAGTATGCCGGGAGTGTGGCGGTGGAATGTTTTGGAATCGTTGGTATGGCGGGTGTCAGTATGAAAGACGGCATGTCCAAGCTGCTGAAAAAAGATAATCTGACCAGAGGCATCAATGTGAGTCTGAACAATAATAAACTGATTCTGGATTTCCATGTGATCGTTGCTTACGGCGTGAGCATCATTGCCGTGTCCGACAATCTGATCAGCAGCGTGAAGTATAAAGTGGAAGAGTTTACCGGTATTCATATCGAAAAGATCAATATATTTGTGGAAGGTGTCAGAGTGATCGACTAGCCTGCATAATGGCGGCAGAACAATAAAGGAACTTTGAATTAGGAGGATTTATCGTGACTTCAAATACTATCGACGCTAAGATGCTTTCAAAAATGTTCTTAGCTGGCGCAAAAAACCTGGAAAGCAAAAAAGAATGGATCAACGAATTGAATGTATTCCCCGTGCCGGACGGCGATACGGGCACCAATATGACTATGACGATCATGTCCGCGGCCAGAGAGGTGGCGGCTTTGGGAGAAGACGCGGGGATGGCGGCTCTGTGCAAGGCGGTCTCCAGCGGTTCCCTGCGGGGAGCCAGAGGCAACTCCGGCGTAATCCTGTCCCAGCTGCTGCGCGGCTTTACCAAGAGTATCAGCGCCAAGGATCAGTTGCGTATCCCGGATCTGTCGGAGGCTTTTGAAAAGGCGGTGGAGACTGCCTATAAAGCGGTGATGAAACCCAAGGAAGGTACGATCCTGACGGTTGCCAGGGGCGGCGCGGAAAAGGCGAAAGAACTGGCGGGCAGCGGTATGGAGGATATGGAGCAGTTTTTTGCCCAGGTGCTGGAGCATTCCAGATATGTGCTGAGCCAGACGCCGGAGCTTTTGCCGGTGCTTAAGCAGGCGGGAGTGGTGGACTCCGGCGGCCAGGGACTGGTGGAAGTTCTCAGCGGCGCATACGATGCGTTTCTGGGTAAGGAGATAGACTATACCATATCGGAGAATGTTCAGGAGAGCCGCTCGGGGAGCAGGTCTTCCGGCTACCAGGCCCAGGCTCAGGCGGAGATCAAGTTCGGATACTGCACCGAATTTATCATTATGCTCAGCAAGACTTTCAACATCAAGCATGAGATGGACTTTAAGGCTTATCTGGAATCTATCGGCGATTCCATTGTCTGTGTGGCGGACGAGGACGTGGTCAAGGTACATGTACATACCAATGACCCCGGTCTGGCGATACAGAAGGCATTGAAGTATGGACAATTATCTAATCTGAAGATCGACAACATGCGCCTGGAGCACCAGGAAAAGCTGTTTAAAATGAGCGAGAAGGAGAGCGCGCAGGCTGCCGCAGAGCCGGCAGAGCCTCCCAAACCCGTGGGATTTCTGGCGGTGTCCGCAGGGGAGGGCGTGAATGAGATATTCAAGAGTCTGGGCGTGGATCATATCATTGAGGGAGGTCAGACCATGAACCCCAGCACGGCGGATATTCTGGACGCCGTGGATCAGGTGAACGCGGAGACCATATTTATTCTGCCGAACAACAAGAACATTATACTGGCGGCCAATCAGGCGGCGGAGCTGATGACAGACAAGAATCTGCTGGTGATCCCCACCAAGACCATTCCCCAGGGTATCACGGCGGTGATCAATTATGTGCCTGAGATGTCCGTGGAGGACAATGAGGTTACGATGATGCAGGAGATCGGCAATGTGAAGACCGGTCAGGTGACTTATGCCGTGCGGGATACGGTGATCGACGATAAGGAGATCAAGCAGGGCGACTATATGGGGATCGGTGACGCAGGGATTCTGTCTGTGGGGCAGGATATGCTGCAGATCACCAAGGACATGGTCAGCGCCATGGTAGACGCAAGCAGCGAGCTGATCAGCGTTTATTACGGCAGCGACGTACAGGAGGAGGACGCCAGACGTCTGCAAAAAGAGCTGGAGGAGGCCCATGGAGACTGCGATATCGAGCTGCAGTACGGCGGACAGCCCATATATTATTATGTGATTTCGGTGGAATAGGAATTGTATGCGGGGCGGGAGCTGCCCGAAAGCGGCTGCCTGCCCTTTTTGTAACTTTCAAGGAGCAGGAGGGAGCCATGGATGACGGTACTTCCATTCTGGAATTAAAGGGGATAGGCGAGAAGTCCCGGCAAATGTTTGCCAGGGTAAATATCACAACGGTGGGGGAACTGCTGCGCTACTATCCCAGAGATTATGAGACTTTTCGGGAACCCACACCCATCGCCCAGACTAAAGCGGGGGAGGTCTGCGCCGTTCTCGCCACTGTGTGCGGTACTGTGAATGTGAAGAAGGTGAGGAGCCTGACCATATTGAACGTTCTGGTACGTGATTCTTCCGGAGGCATGCAGCTTACTTTTTTCAACATGCCGTTTCTGAAAAATGTGCTTAAGCCCGGCAGCAGCCATGTCTTCCGGGGCAGGGTACAGGCCAGGGGCCCTGCGATGGTCATGGAACAACCCCGGCTATACAAGCAGGAGGAGTACAACCGGTACTTGGCTTTCATCCAGCCCCGCTACGCGCTGACCAAGGGACTGACCAATCAGGCGCTGCAGAAAGCGGTGAAACAGGCGCTGACCTATTACGCCTTCGGAGCGGACCCTTATCCCCGGAAACTGCGTGAAGAGTACGATCTGATGGACCGCCGGGAGGCCATGCATAACATGCATTTTCCCGTCAGCTACGAAGAGCTGGTAAAGGCCCGGAGACGGGTGGTGTTTGAGGAATTTTTTTCCTTTCTATTTTTTCTTCGGGAAAACGAGGAACAGAGCAGACTGCTGGAAAATAAGTACCGCATGATAGAGACGGCGGACACCGGCAGGCTGCTGGAGCAGCTGCCCTACCGGCTCACGGGGGCGCAGCTGCGGGCTTGGAAGGAGATCTGTCAGGACATGTGTTCCCCCTGGTGTATGAACCGTCTGGTGCAGGGGGATGTGGGCTCCGGCAAGACCATTATCGCGGTGCTGGCGCTGCTTTTGTGCGCTGCCAACGGCTATCAGGGAGCGCTGATGGCTCCCACGGAAGTGCTGGCAGCCCAACACTACGAGGGAGTATGCGAGTACGCGGAAAAATATCACGCCGCGCTAAAGCCCGTTCTGCTGGTGGGCAGTATGACAGCCCGGGAAAAACGGGAAGCCTACGAAAAGATCGCCTCGGGAGAGGTCAATCTGGTGGTGGGCACCCATGCGGTCATCCAGGATAAGGTACATTTTCAGAAGCTGGCTCTGGTGGTCACGGACGAGCAGCACCGTTTCGGGGTGCGCCAGCGGGAGGTTTTGGCGGAGAAAGGCAAAAGTCCTCATGTGCTGGTCATGAGCGCCACACCCATACCCCGGACATTGGCAATCATTCTGTACGGGGATCTGCAGGTGTCCGTCATTGACGAACTTCCGTCAGGCCGTCAGCCCATTAAAAACTGTGTGGTGGGTACTTCTTATCGTCCCCAGGCCTACCGTTTTATCGAGAAAGAGGTCCGCAGCGGCCGTCAGGCCTATGTGATCTGTCCCATGGTGGAGCAGGGGGAGATGGACGAGCTGGAGAACGTTATGGATTACGGGGAAAAGCTGCGGAGCGCGCTGCCCGGAGATATTCAGGTCGCCACACTCCACGGCAAGATGCGGCCCGGAGATAAAAACCGCATCATGGAAGAATATGCGGCGCACAATATTGATGTGCTGGTGTCCACCACCGTGATCGAGGTGGGGATCAATGTTCCCAATGCCACGGTGATGATGGTGGAAAACGCGGAGCGTTTCGGCCTGGCCCAGCTACATCAGCTCAGGGGCCGTGTGGGCAGAGGGGCCCATCAGAGCTACTGCATATTTATCAGCGCCCAGGACAATAAGGAGACCATGGAACGTTTGGAAATACTGAACCGCTCCAACGACGGTTTCTATATTGCATCGGAAGACCTGAAACTCCGGGGGCCGGGGGATCTATTCGGCGTCCGCCAGAGCGGAGAATTCGCTTTCCGCATGGGGGATATATACACCGACGCGGAAATACTGAAACAGGCCAGTCAGGCGGTGGAACAGGTCAGGTCGGCCCAGGGGGAAGAATACGGGCAGCTGCTGGAATATCTGCGCGGTGAGAACCAGCTGCGGGTTGACTTTAGAACCATTTAAGAGTATACTTTTAGCAATATACTAACAATAATCACCCCAAGAGAGGAATGGATAAATCGATGTCAAAGGTTGCCGTTATTACAGATAGCAATAGTGGAATCACGCAGTCACAGGCGAAAGAGCTGGGGATCTATGTGTTGCCCATGCCTTTTTTCATCAATGAGGAGACATATTTTGAGGATATCAGCCTAACCCAGGAGCAGTTCTATGAGATGCTTAAAGGAGGCGCCGATATTCACACCAGCCAGCCTTCACCGGAGTCCGTGATGCAGTTGTGGGACGAGGTGCTCAAGGAGTATGACGAGATCGTTCATATCCCCATGAGCAGCGGTTTGTCCGGTTCCTGCCAGAGCGCCATCATGCTGGCCCAGGAATATGAGGGCAAGGTGCAGGTGGTAAACAATCAGCGCATTTCCGTGACCCAGAGGCAGTCGGCCCTGGACGCCAAACTGCTGGCCTCCAAAGGGATGAGCGCTCTGGAGATCAAAAACTTTTTGGAGGAAGACAAGTTCAACAGCAGTATCTATATCATGCTGGACACCCTGTATTATCTGAAAAAGGGAGGGCGAATCACCCCGGCCGCCGCGGCGCTGGGCACTTTGCTGAAACTAAAGCCGGTATTGCAGATCCAGGGAGAAAAGCTGGACGCCTTTGCCAAGGCCCGCACAACCAATCAGGGTAAGTCCGTTATGATAAACGCCATAAAGAACGATATAGAGAACCGTTTCGGAGGCATGACCGAGGACAGGCATATCTGGCTGCAGATCGCTCACACCGCCAATGAAGAGGCTGCAAAGGTGTACAGGGACGAGATACTGGCCCAGTTCCCCGGATACGATATCCATATCGATCCCCTGTCTCTGAGCGTGGCCTGTCACATCGGTCCCGGCGCGCTGGCTTTTGCATGCTGCAAAAAAATTGAGGTGTAAAGATGCCGCTGTTATATGAAGTTCCGGAATATAAGAAAATAAGAGTTGTGGTTGATACCGACGCGGCCTGCGAGGCGGACGATCCGTTTGCCATTGCCCATGCGCTGATGAGCGGTAAATTGGAGGTCAGGGCGATCCTGGCGGAGCAGTTCGGAGGGCCGGAGACTACACGGAAAAGCTATGAGGAGATTATGAACATCGTACAGGCGATGGATATTTCCGTGCCCGTATATATGGGAGAGGAAGGCCGGTATTCGGACCGGAGGGATGAGATATCTCCGGCAGCCAGGTTTCTGATCGATGAAGCCCTGCGGGAGGATGAGAAACCGTTGTTTGTACTCTGTCTGGGCGCGATCACCAATATAGCCACAGCGATGAGAGCATGTCCGGACATTGTAACCAGAATGACGGTGGTGTGGATAGGGGGACAGGATCTGGACCATTCCGATCCGTCTATCCGGGAATTCAACTCGGGCAACGATATAGACGCGGCCAATTATGTTATGTCCAGCGGCGTCAGTCTGTGGCTGATACCGATGAATGTGTACAGCACCATGCATATAGGGCTTGCGGAGATTCAGAGAAGAATATATCCCTGCGGGAAAATAGGAAAGCATCTGTTTGAAAATATGATCGGATACAATATGTCTGAATATGCGGGCTGGACGGCGGGAGAGAGCTGGTCTCTGGGAGATTCACCCGCAGTGGGCGTGGTTCTGGAACCGAACTGCGGCCGGTATGTATATCGGGAGGCTCCTATATTTAACCAGGATACCACCTGCAGTTTTAAGGAGGGCCGCCCTGTGATACGCGTGTATACATCGGTCAACTCCAGATACATTTTGGAAGATTTTATGAGTAAACTTGAGCTGCTATACGGGAAAACGTTTGAGATGTAAGCGGGATGCGATCGGTAACAGAGAACAGCAACTGCTCTCCGAATTACATAAGTTTCCGGAAAAAAGTCTATTGCAAGACTGTCCGGTTGCAAGGAAGTAATTTATATAGGCGGTACGGCCCTGATTTCGAGGGTTGTACCGTCTTGTTGCGTTACAATGATCTTGCCCCACACATTCTGCTCCTAACACTTCATCGCGGATAAAGAGAGCCGTACAGCTTGCTCTAAATCTATTGACTTTTAGAACATTGTTCAATATAATGTAGTTGAACAATGTTCAAGGAGGGCTTGATATGGACAGAAACGCGAATGTAAAAAATCGCATTATTGAAGTAACAATCGAATTGATTGAACAGTACAACGGTAACTTAAAAGATATTACTGCCCGTATGATAGCGGCGAAAGCAAACGTTGGATTAGGCTTAATCAACTATCACTTTGGGAGTAAAGAAAAATTGATAACGGAATGTGTGCAGCGCATTATCGGAAAAGTAGTTACTGAATTTCAGATGACAAAACAATATGAAACAGATAAAGAACGCTTAACTACTTGCGCTTCCTGTGTTTTTGATTTTCTATTTGAACATTCTGCAATTTCGCGTGTTTCTATTTTGGGTGATTTGCAAAATTATACGAATAATTGTAATTCTGTGCTTACTCAACAGGGCTTTTCGCTGTCTTTCAAGAATGATATATCTCAAGAGGATAAATCCATGTTTGTATTTATTCTCACTGCCGCAATGCAGACAGCATTTTTAGGAAGTGAAACAGTCAAACAATTGCTTGGTTATGATTTTACGAAAACCGAGGATAGAACCGCATATATTGGTAAATTAGTCGCTATTCTCTTTGAAGGGATGGTGCAGATTAATGAATAAGAAAATAGGGGTGTATGGCTCTGCCGTTAATTTCATTGCGGTACTCTGCTTTGCTCTGTCTATGTTATTTGGCTTTGATTATGGCAGTTACTTTTGTTCAATGTTCATTGCGTTTAGTTTTGTACCAATGATGTGCGGATATGCTTACTTTTCCGAAAAGAATGTTAAATTATCGGGCTATGTTTCAGTGGCATTTGCCACTGTATACGCAGCTATCATTCTATTGGTATATTTTGCACAGCTAACAACTGTCCGGCTGAATCATTTAACACAACAAGCCACTGTACTTCTTGATTTTCAGCAATGCGGACTGCTATTTAACTATGACTTATTAGGTTATGCAGTCATGTCATTAGCCACATTCTTTGCCGGATTGACGGTAAAACCGCAGTTACAAATAGACAAGTGGCTGAAATATCTGCTCATGGTACATGGAGCGTTTTTTATCTCCTGTTTATTATTTCCTATGCTTGGGATATTCAAAGCGGACAGTCCGGCGTGGATAGGTGTGGCGATATTAGAATTTTGGTGTTTACTTTTTTGCCCTATTAGTATTTTGTCTTTTTTGCATTTTTCTAAGTGCCAGGAATGAGGTCAGCAGTATAAAACAGAATGTGTACGATTCTCTGTACCGTACACATTTGTGCTTGCAGGATTTCCTGCATATATAAATATACTGGCGCAAGGAATAGTAGTTTTCCCTTTCCCTGACACAAAATGTATGTTATAATATGTGTGGATAAAAAACGGTAAATGACTGAAAAAATGCACAATTTGACAGAGAAGAGAGAAATTTGGATGTCGTGCATTCAAATTTGATCTTTGCTATATTGTAGATGTGGCAATACTTGGCTTGTAAATTTGTAGCTGATTTGTAAATTTGTAGCTGATTTGGCAACTTGTAGTTGATTAGACGGCTACAGGTATGCGGGAGGATATTATGGCAAAAGCAAATAATTACGGAGCAGACAGTATAACGGTGTTGGAGGGACTGGAGGCGGTGCGCAAGCGTCCGGGCATGTATATTGGCAGTGTGTCCACCAAGGGCCTGAACCATCTGATCTATGAGATCGTGGACAATTCCGTGGACGAACATCTGGCGGGGTATTGCGATACGATCAATGTGACTTTGGAGGCGGACGGCTCCGCCACCGTCAGCGATAACGGAAGAGGTATTCCGGTGGGGATGCATGAGAAAGGTATCAGCGCCGAGCGGTTGGTATTTACCACGCTGCACGCAGGAGGAAAATTCGACAACAACGCCTACAAGACCAGCGGCGGACTGCACGGCGTGGGTTCCTCGGTGGTCAACGCTCTGTCCAACAGGCTGACCGTCACCGTCAAGGTGGGAGGTTGTGTCTATCAGGATCAATATGAAAAGGGTCTTCCGGTGACAGAGCTGGAGAACGGTCTGTTGCCGATCATAGGCAAGACCAGAGAAACGGGAACCACGATCAACTTCTTGCCGGACGATACGATCTTTGACAAGACCCGTTTTAAGGAGGATGAGGTAAAGAGCCGCCTCCATGAGACAGCTTATCTGAATCCGGAACTGACCATCGTATTTGAGGACAAGCGAAAAGAGGAGCCGGAGCGCATCGTCTTCCATGAACCGGAGGGGATCACGGGATTTATACGGGACATGAACAAGGGGGACGAACCGGTTCATGAATGTATTTATTTCAAGGGGGAGGCAGAGGACATTGTAGTGGAAGTGGCTTTCCAGTATGTGAACGAGTTTCATGAGAATGTGCTGGGATTCTGTAACAATATCTACAACTCTGAGGGAGGCACGCATCTGACGGGTTTCAAGACACAATTTACCAATGTGATCAATACTTATGCCCGGGAACTGGGTATCCTCAAGGAAAAGGATGTGAATTTTACCGGCGCGGATGTGCGCAACGGTATGACGGCGGTGGTGTCTATCAAGCATCCCGATCCCCGTTTTGAAGGACAGACCAAGACCAAGCTGGACAATCAGGACGCGGCCAAGGTGGTGGCCAAGATCACCGGGGAGGAGATCGTCCATTATTTTGACCGTAATCTGGAAGTGCTGAAGAATATCATCGGCTGTGCCGAGAAGGCGGCCAAGATCCGCAAGACGGAGGAGAAGGCAAGGACCAATATGCTGACCAAGCAGAAGTTTTCCTTTGATTCCAACGGGAAACTGGCTAACTGCGAGTCCAAGGACCCTTCCAGATGCGAGATATTCATTGTGGAGGGCGACTCTGCGGGAGGCAGTGCCAAGACGGCCCGGGACCGCAGCTTTCAGGCGATACTGCCAATCCGGGGCAAGATTCTGAATGTGGAGAAAGCCAGCATCGATAAGGTACTTGCCAACGCGGAGATCAAGACCATGATCAACGCTTTCGGATGTGGATTTTCGGAGGGGTACGGTAACGATTTTGATATTTCCAAGCTGCGCTATGACAAGATCATTATTATGACGGATGCGGATGTGGACGGTTCCCATATCTCCATGTTGCTGCTGACGCTGTTTTACCGTTTTATGCCGGAGCTGATCTATGAGGGGCATGTGTATCTGGCTATGCCGCCGCTGTACAAGGCTATGCCTTCCAAGGGGAAGGAAGAGTATCTTTATGACGACAAGGCTTTGGAGAGGTATCGCAAGAGCCATAAGGGGCCTTTTACGTTGCAGAGATACAAGGGACTGGGGGAGATGGATGCCCAACAGCTGTGGGAGACTACGCTGGACCCGGCTACGCGGATGATGAAGCGGGTGGAGATCGAGGACGCCAGGTTGGCCACGGATCTTACCAGCACGCTGATGGGGACGGATGTTCCGCCCCGGAAGGCGTTTATTTATGAGCATGCTACGGATGCGGAGCTGGATTATAATGCTTGATGTACCTTCTGGGGTACAGAGGTCTCGCCCCGGGTGGGGATATGCCCTTGCTGTGGCACGCTCTCGCCCGGTGTTCACCGTAACGGGACGGAGGCGGGTACAACAAAGACTGAAATTGTAGAGACGGGAGGGGCAGTGCGATGGCGTCCAGGATCATGCATTTGGCGATAACGGATATTCTGGCCGGGAGATACGCTTTTCGGGATATAAACCGTCTGAAGATAGGCGCGACGCTGCCGGACGCGTCCGCGCCGGGGCAAAACACGGAGAGGAGCCATCTGAAGATCCGAATCCGCGGCCTGACGCAGAAGACCTATGACCTCACCCGGTACAGAAAGGAATACGGGGAAAAGATGCGGGAGGATGACCTGTATCTGGGCTATTATCTGCATCTGGTGCAGGATCTTCTGTTCCGCTATTTTATGTATGAAATGCACCGCTGGGATTCCAAGGCTCCTGGAAATGTGGACAGACTTCACAATGATTATGCGCTGATCAATACCTATGTGATCGGGAAATATCAGTTGCGGGATGATATTGTGATCCCGCAGGATTTTGCAAAAGAGCCGATCCATGCGCTCTATCCTTTCGGATATGAGAGCTTTTATGAGGAGTTGAAAGGAGATTATGAACCCTATCGGGAAGGTAGCCTGTTCTTTTTTACGCAGCAGAAAGCGGATGAATTTATCGGGATGGCTGTGGGATTCTGTATGAGAGAGCTGGATGCGCTATCCCAGGGACAGCCAGGTATGGACGAGTATCAGTGGGGATGGAAACCGGCCCGGGATGCCGTTGCCCACAGTCTCCTGCACACCACTTTAAATACCAGGGAGCTGGGTGGGTACAGGACCAGAGGGCGGTACACCCATATGGACGCCGTCTGGCGAAGCGATGTGCAGAGATATCCGGACCAGGGGGATCTTGCCCTTTTGCGGGAGCATCATATCACTACGGTCATAGATCTGCGGGGTGAGGGGGATATTCTGCGCGCGCCCAGCGGATTTGAGGGCGCGGCGGATTTTGCGTACTGCCATGTGCCCATTGACGAGGGGAGCGGCATACCGGAGAGCCGGGAGGCGGTTCCCGGCAGTTATATGGCCATTGCTATGGCAAAGAATATGCCGCGGGTCTTTAAGAAGATAGCTGACGCTCCGGACGGGGTGATGATCAATTGCACGGCGGGGAAAGACCGAACAGGGGTGGTCAGCGCCCTCCTGCTGAAACTTTGCGGGGTCAGCGAGGAGGATATCGTGTACGATTATCTGCTGACAAGGGAGTGCAATCAGAAACGTTTTGAACTGATCCGTCAAAATTATCCCGAGGTGGATATGGGCATCATCATACCGGATGAGAGCTATATGAGAGAGTTTCTCAGGCTCTTTAAGGAGCGGTTTGGGTCGGTGGAGAATTATTTTGAGGATCGGGGTGTGACGGTGGAAGAGACGGCGCGGATCAGGAGGAAAATGTTGGGATGACAAACAATCCGTGGGAATCCATAGAACTTTCCGATTATGAGAGCCATATGAAACTGCATACGGTAAGGCAGCTCCAGGTCCTTAACGGGATGATGAGGGAGCAGTTATCGGCCTGGCCTGTTCATAGCGTTATGATCCTGGGGATTGCGGGCGGCAATGGGCTGGAACATGTAAACCGGGAGAGATACAGAGCGGTTTACGGCGTAGATGTGAATGGGGTGTATCTGCGGGAGGTTCAGAAAAGGTATCCGGAACTTGAGGATATTTTACACTGCCTCTGTCTTGACCTGCGGACAGAAAGCGCCGGATTGCCCCCGGCGGAGCTGCTGATCGCCAATCTGCTGGTGGAATATATCGGGTATGACTGCTTTCAGAAGGTGCTTGCAATAGTAAAGCCGAAGTATGTTTCCTGCGGTATTCAACTGGATACCGGGGAGACGTTTGTCTCCGATTCCCCGTATCTTCATGCCTTTGACGGACTCGATGATATTCACAGCCGGATAGATGCCGCAGAACTCACCGGGTATGTGCGCGGGGCCGGATATACCTGTCTGGGCACCAAGGAGTATCCCCTGCCCAATGGAAAAAAGTTGTTGCGGGTTGATTTTAAGACAGGAAAAGAGTCAGGCAGTTGCAGCGCCATTCATAACATTTAGCTTTTTCCGTTTGTGAACAGGTTGCGCATGTGTTATAATCAATATGTTTGGAGGGGATGGAGAATGGTATTGTTGGTGATCGATACTCAAAAGGGAATAACAGACGAGAGATTATATTCGTTTGAAAGGTTTAAAAGCAATATTTGCCTGCTGATCTCCGAGGCCAGGGCAAACGGCGTGGAGGTCGTATATGTCAGACACGACGACGGTCCCGGCACGGGTTTTTCCGTAGGAGATGAAGAGTTTGAGATATATGAGGAATTTGTGCCCACAGGAGACGAGCGTATTTTTAATAAGACGGTAAACAGCGCTCTGCACAGTTCCACGGGTCTGGCGGCTTATCTGGCAGAAAGGAATGTTAGACAGCTCATGATCGTGGGCCTTCAGACCAACTTCTGTATAGATGCCACGATAAAGAGCGGGTTTGATCTTGGCTATGAGATATTGGTGCCGGAGTATGCCAACTCTACCTTTGACAACGACTATATGAAAAGCGATGTGTGCTATCGCTACTACAATGAATTTATCTGGCCCCGGAGATACGCGCAATGTATTACCATGGAGGAGGCGGTAGAAAAGCTCAGAAGAAGATAGCCTGTCTTATAGTGCGGTATGATGTGATCTTATTGAATGATCCGCCGACACGGCATTGCGCCAGATCAAGGACAGACGCGGAGGGGGATTTGCTCCGCATCTATCCGTTTCTTTATATTTCAGAAAAGGAGAAAATATGGAACAGGGATTTTTAGAGCGAGAGGCGAAACAGGCGAACAGGAAAAACAAAAAGATGATTTTGATTCTGTTATTGGTCGTTGTATCTCTACTGGCGTTTATCGGATTTATGGTCAGAGAAGAAATAGACTTAAGCGACTATCGGACACAAAAGATCGTGATCTGCGCGGCCGTTCTAGTGGGCCTGATGTTGGTCAGTGCGGTGCTGATGCTGTTCCTCTCCGGCCGGGCGGCCGCGGATGGCAGCAAAAGCCTGGGCTTTCTCTTTCCGGGCAGAACGAGAGAGGAAGTGGCAGCGATCATAGACCGGGAGGTGGCTGAGGGACAGATTCTGGTGGACGAATATACCGCGGAATTTCCCAAGGGAAAAACGCCCCGGGGAGAGCGGGTCATGTTGCTGTCCTCCTACCTGCTGTATTGCAATTCTTTGGGGCAGATCCTGGCAATTCCCCGGGAAAAGATCTACTGGATCTGCGCCCAGGCTGGCCGCAGGGGTCGCTCCCCCTTTATCGTCCGCCTGCTGATCTTTACAGAGAAAAAGACATTTTATGTGGAGGGTGCCGACGTGGCGCATATGCAGAAGATAGCGGATAAGCTGTATGAATACATACCCAATGTCTTTGCTGCTTACGATCCCTTTGTGCTGTCCTATGAACTGGAGACACTCTTTGACAAAGACCGGGCGGCGTTTATGCAGTTTTATGAGAAAGAAAAAGGCTGAACGCTCACCTGTGAACTCTAAAGCGGAAATACAGATCAATATATATATGAAAAGAGGATAGAATGGAAGACAACAGCAGGATCATCAGAACAGAATACTCGGAGGAGATGCAGAAGTCCTTTATCGACTACGCCATGAGCGTGATCATCGCCAGGGCGCTGCCGGATGTGCGGGACGGGCTTAAGCCCGTGCAGCGCAGGACCCTATATGACATGCACGAGCTGGGCATACGCTACGACAGACCCTACCGCAAGAGCGCCCGTATCGTAGGCGACACCATGGGTAAATATCACCCCCACGGAGACAGCTCTATCTACGACTCTCTGGTGGTCATGAGTCAGGACTTCAAGAAAGGGATGCCCCTCATCGACGGTCACGGCAATTTCGGCAATATCGAAGGGGACGGCGCAGCCGCCATGCGTTATACCGAGGCCAGACTCCAGAAGATCACCCAGGAGGCATTTCTGGCTGATCTGGACAAGGATGTTGTGGATTTTATGCCCAATTTTGACGAGACGGAAAAAGAGCCCACAGTGCTGCCGGTGAAGATACCCAATTTTCTGGTAAACGGCTCCGAGGGCATCGCCGTGGGTATGGCCACCAGCACCCCTCCTCATAATCTGGGAGAGGTTATAGACGCCATGAAGGCCTATATGCTGGACGAGAACATTACCACCCGGGAGTTGATGCGCTACATTAAGGGCCCGGATTTCCCCACCGGCGGCATCGTCACCAACAAGGACGAGCTGCTGGAGATCTACGAGACCGGTACGGGCAAGATCAAGATCCGGGGTAAGGTGGAATATGAAAAGTCCAAGGCCGGCAAGACCAACGTGGTCATCACCGAGATTCCCTATCCCATGATCGGCATGAACATATCCAAGTTCCTGTTGGACGTGGCGGCTCTGTCGGAGAGCAAAAAGACCCAGGACATCGTGGATATCTCCAACCAGTCCTCCAAAGAGGGCATCCGTATCGTCATCGAGCTGCGCAAGGACGCGGACCCGGAGAATTTTGTGAATCTGCTCTATAAAAAGACCCGTCTGGAGGACACCTTCGGCGTCAATATGCTGGCGATCTATAACGGCAGACCGGAGACTCTGGGCTTAAAAGCAGTTCTGAAGGCAGTGGTTGATTTTCAATATGAAGTGGCTACCCGCAAATACACCAATCTTCTGGCCAGGGAGATGGACCGCAAAGAGGTGCAGGAAGGGTTGATAAAAGCCTGCAATGTGATCGACTTGATCATCGAGATTTTACGCGGTTCCAAAGACAGAAATATGGCCAAAGAATGTCTGGTAAACGGCAAGGTAGACGGCATTAAGTTTAAATCCAAGGAATCCAAGATCATGGCCGCCCAGCTCATGTTCTCAGAAAAGCAGGCAAATGCCATTCTGGAGATGCGTCTGTACAAGCTGATCGGTCTGGAGATCGAGGCTCTGATCAACGAACATGAGGAGACTATGGCGAATATATACCGCTATGAGGACATCTTGGCCCGCCGGGATTCCATGGCCCAGGTCATTATGAACGAACTGGAGGAGATCAAGCGGGAATATGGCCGTAAGCGCCGCACCGCCATCGAGAACGCCCAGGAAGCCGTCTACAAGGAAAAAGAGATCGAAGAGATGGAGATTATGTTCCTGATGGATCGTTTCGGCTATGCCAAGACCATCGACATGGCCACCTACGAGCGCAATAAAGATGCCGCGGATGCCGAGAACAAATATATATTTAAATGCAAAAATACCGGTAAGATATGTCTGTTTACTGATATAGGCCAGCTGCATACCATCAAGGTCATGGATCTGCCCTTCGGCAAATTCAGGGATAAGGGCATTCCTATTGACAATGTGAGCAATTACAGCTCCGACAGGGAACAGATTGTATTTTTGACCAGCCAGACGGAGTTAAATCTCTGCCAGGTGCTGTTTGTCACGGCGCAGTCCATGATGAAAGTGGTGGACGGCGGCGAGTTTGACGTTAGCAAGCGCACTGTGGCGGCCACCAAGCTTCAGGACGGAGACCATGTGGTCAGCATTGTTTGCCTTCATGAGCAGAAACAGATCGTACTTCAGACAAAAGAGGGATTTTTCCTGCGGTTTGCCATAGAGGAGATCCCGGAAAAGAAAAAGGGCGCGGTGGGCGTTCGGGGCATGAAACTGGGGGATAAGGACAGCGTGGAGAGCGTGTACTATATCCAGAACGGGGTGGAGGCCTCCATTCCCTACAAGAGCAAGAATCTGGTGCTGAACGGTCTGAAACTGGGGAAACGGGATTCCAAGGGTGTGAAGGTCAGAGCCTAGTACAAGAAGGACTTCTAAAAAGCTAAAATCTATTATAACAGGAGAATTCTATGCGCGTGATAGCAGGTACGGCCAGGAGTCTGCCTTTAAAGACTCCCCAGGGTTTGGACACAAGGCCCACCACGGACAGGATCAAGGAGACCTTGTTCAATATTCTGCAAAATGATATCCCCGGCTGTGTGTTTGTGGATATGTTCAGCGGCAGCGGAGGTATCGGGATCGAAGCTCTCAGCAGAGGGGCGAAAAAAGCGTATTTCATAGAAAACGCCAAAGAGCCGCTAAGCTGTATAGCCCATAATCTGAAATTTACCCGCTTTGAGGACCGGGCCGTGGTTCTGAAACAGGACGCGGTGGCGGCCCTGTCCGGTATACGGGATGAGGAAGTGGATTTGTTTTTTCTGGACCCTCCCTACGGACAGGAGCAGGAGAGGCGGGTGCTGGAGGCCCTTGGGGGTATGCGGTATGTGACGGAGAATACCCTGATCGTGGTGGAGACGGCCAGGGACACCTCCATGGACTATGCGCGTGAACTTGGATTTTCCGTTGTCAGAGAAAAGCTTTACAAGACCAATAAACATATTTTCATCAGAAAAGAGGTAAATACCCTATGAAGAGAGCAGTGTATCCGGGCAGTTTTGACCCCATGACTTTCGGACATCTGGACATTGTGAGGCGTGCGGCGTCCATGTTTGACGAATTAACGGTAGCAGTTTTAAATAATACGCAAAAGACACCATTGTTTTCTGTGGAAGAACGTGTTAATATATTAGAGGAGGCGACTAAAGATCTGCCCAATGTCAAGATTGACAGTTTCAGCGGACTGCTGATCGATTATTGCAAGGATAAGGGGTTTCAGATCGCGGTTAGGGGATTGCGGGCTATAACAGACTTTGAGTATGAACTGCAGATTGCCCAGGCCAATCGTCAGATGTCCAAGGACGCTCTGGACACGATCTTTTTGACCACCAGTCTGGAATACGCGTACTTAAGTTCCACCAGCGTAAAGGAATTCGCCAGTTTTAACGGGGATATAACAAAATGCGTCCCCGATTGGGAGGCGGAGCTGATTTACCAAAAATATGGTTATCGCTGACCGGGGCACAGAGCGCAGGCGCCGGACCACCGGGGTATCCGTCGGTAACACAGCGCGGAAACCGGGTATTTATGGAGGATTACATGAGTAGCAGAATCGAACAGTTAATTGATGAAATCGAAGAGTATATCGACAGCTGCAAATACCAGCCGCTGTCCAGCACCAAGATCATCGTAAACAAAGAAGAGATCGATGAACTGCTGCGGGATCTGCGGATGAAGACGCCGGATGAGATCAAACGGTATCAGAAGATCATCAGCAATAAAGAAGCGATCTTGAATGACGCCCGGGCCAAAGCGGAAGCTTTGATCAACGAGGCAACGGTACATACCAACGAACTGATCAACGAGCATGAGATCATGCAGCAGGCTTATGCCCAGGCCAATGAAGTGGTGACGATGGCCTCCCAGCAGGCCCAGGATATATTGGACAATGCCACCATAGAAGCCAACAATGTTCGGGCCGCCGCCATACAGTATATGGACGATATGCTCTCCCATCTGGAGAATATCGTTTCCTCGGCAAGCCAGTCAGCCAGATCGGGATATGAGAATCTGATCGGTTCCATGAATCACTACCGGGATATCATCCAGTCAAACAGAAATGAACTGCATCCCGCAGACGACTATGAGGATGTGGTACTTCAGAATGTAGGGGATGCAGATGAGGAGCTTTAGGAGAATACAAAACCGGTTTCAGGGAGAAACCGGTTTTTCTAACTTTATTAGGATCATAGCCGTTACTTTCACCATGGGATTGTTTCTTTTTTCGGAGATGTCTGTATTAGCAGACGCCCGTGTTGCCGCCGATTCATTGGTTTTTGCTGATACATCGGTTCCTGACCGCTCTTCAGTACAGAGATTTTCCCGGTTTGCCCATCAGGACAGGGATATTGTAGTGGTGATCGATCCCGGTCATGGCGGGGATAATGAGGGAACCAAGGAGAACGGATTCTGTGAGAAAGATATGACATTGACAACGGCCCTGGCGCTGTATGACAGGCTGTCCCAATATGACGGCGTGACGGTGTATCTGACTCGGACTGACGATACAAAATTGAGTCTTGCGCAACGGGCTAAGTTTGCGCAATCCGTGGGCGCTGATTTTATGTTCAGTATTCATTACAATGCCTCGGAGAATCACGAATTGTTCGGCTCGGAAGTCTGGGTGCCGTTGACTGCCCCCTACAATGCGTATGGCTATCAGTTCGGATGCACTCTGCTGACACAGTTTCAGGAAAAGGGCTTGTTTATTCGAGGCGTAAAGACCCGCATTAACGACAGGGGGACAGATTATTACGGTATTCTGCGGGAGTCGGTGGCGCTTGGAGTTCCGGCGATACTCATCGAACACTGCCATGTGGACGAGGTCAGGGACTATCCCTACTGTGACAGCCAGGAGAAACAACAGAATTTTGGCTATGAAGACGCGGAGGCCATCGCCCGTTTCCTGGGATTGTCCAGCGAAAGTCTGGGAGTTGATCACAGCGGTGGGCCGCAAGATCCTTTTCTCCAGACTGTGTACGCCATGGATACGGATAAAGTAGTGGCATCCACACTACAGGATACCACAGCTCCGGAGATATGCGACATTGAGAAGGTTTCCGAGGATTATGAAAATCTGGAGGCTGTTATCCAGGTGGCGGCGGCAGACTATGACAGTCCGCTGATATATTATGCCTACAGTCTGGACGGCGGAGTGACATATTCCCCCAGGCAGCCGTGGCCGGGCAGCAATACTCTTACCGGGGAATATCAGGATGTTTTTCAGGTGACACTTGAGATTCCCGAGAATATGATTCCAAGTATCCGTATCAAGGCATATAATCAGTTCGAGATAACTGCGGAAAGCAATGTGTTGGAGGGATACATGGTCTTTCGACGCCCTCAGGAGGAAGTGCCGGAAAGTGTGGAAACTATGGGAACAGCAGTCGGTGACACGGCCTCGCAGCCGCTGGAAAGCCAGCCGGCGTCCGCTGGCGGGTGGCTGGACGGCAAGGGAGAAACATCGCCGGAAAACTCCACACAGGGAGCCACCATTCAGAATTTCATATTGGTGAGTCTGCTGGCGGCGGCCTCTTTGGTGGCGCTGATGATGTTGATACAGATATTTCGCTCTCTGGGACGTCACAGGAACCGTCACAGAAGAAAGAAATGAGGGAACAGACATTTCCAGCCCAAATAGTATAGGCCGGTCAGGGCTGTCAGCACCAGCTTATGGATCACATATTCTCCCAGAGGCAGATCGGTGTCGTGGATCATACTGTAGGTCTGGGCAATACAGGAAAGGCCGCCAAAGGGCAGAAGTAACAGACTGTACAGGGGATAGTTCTGTCCCAGCCGGTACAGTCCTCCGGTGATCTCCAGCAAGGGGGCCAACAGGCTGTCCGCTCCCGGCAGGAACAGGTGGGGGATCAGGTTCAGCAGATTGAACAGGATCATATAGCCGCACAGGCTGAGAATCCCCTGTAGTCCTGACTGTACCGCATCGTCCAGGTGGGCCAGCAGGCCCGGCTGTGACGGATTGTCCGGCGGACTCGGCTGCATCGGTTGCGCCCCGTTGTATGTGTGGATTGACACACCGTGCCACGCAGTGTCTCTCGAATGTCCCGGCAGACCGGCAGGCGGCGTAGCTCCGAAAACCCCTTTGCTTGAGCGAGAGGTTTGGCGCGGAGGCTGGGGCAGTTCCCGGAACAGGGTCCTGCGCAGCAGCATTCCGTAGAGAAGGGGAATCCCATACATGCCGATTACATAGGGCAAGATCAGTTTCCGTCCCAGCAGGGGCAGCACAAAGCTACAGAAATAGACCGGGCCGATGTTATTGCAAAACGCCAGCAGGAATCTTGCCTCCTGCCGCTGGATCTTACCGCCCTGATACAGCTGCGCCGCAACTCTTGCTCCCATGGGAAAGCCGCAGAGAAAGCCTATGATCACCCCGTAATTTACCTCCGGCCTGCAGCGTAGCAGAGGCTTTAGGATAGGTTGAAACCATTTTCCCAGCCTGTGGGACAGTCCCATGCGGATCATCAGACCGGACAGGATCATAAAAGGCAGCAGAGAGGGGATCATCTTGGAGTACCATAGGAGGAATCCTTCCGCTGCGTAGGCTGCGGCTTGGGAGGCGTGGGTCAGGATTAGGAGGAAGAGGAGTAAAAAGCATATGGTGTATAACATGGGGATGCGGCAAGTCTTTCCTTGACTGTTGGTTAAAGTATATGTGGGGATCGGGGATACAAGACCTTTTGAAGGTGATATCTATTTTTTCAGAAGTATATATCTGCTGGAAAATTGCTAATAAATATATATTGTAAATAACATATCTTTTTTACGTAGTGGAATAACGATTAATGTATCCGATTGGGTGATAATTGTATGGTTAGACTGGATAAGCTGCTGGCGGATGCAGGGACGGGGACGCGCAGTCAGGTGAAAGAGTATATTCGCAGGGGCTTTGTTACGGTGGATGGGGTGGTCTGTAAGAAGGCGGAGCAGAAGGTGAGCGGTGAGGAGCGGATCTGCTGTCAGGGACAGGCGGTGGTATATGCCCGGTATCGCTATTTTATGCTGCATAAGCCTAAGGGGGTGATCACCGCTACAAGAGATGCCAGGGAGAAGACTGTGCTGGATCTGCTAAGCGGTGTGAATACGGCGGATCTCTCACCGGTTGGACGGCTGGATAAGGATACGGAGGGGTTGCTGTTATTGACCAATGACGGGGAGCTGGCACACCGCCTTCTGTCTCCCAAGTATCATGTGGACAAATGCTATCTGGTGCGCACGGCCCGGCCTGTGGAGGCGGAGGCTCTGGCGGCTCTGGAGCAGGGGCTGGATATCGGGGACGATAAACCGACTTTGCCCGCCAGGGCAGAAGTAAACGAACAGGGGGAATTGCTGCTGACGATCCGGGAAGGGCGGTATCATCAGGTAAAACGGATGCTGCAGGCCGTGGACAATGAAGTGCTGTATTTGAAACGCCTGTCATTTGGCAGTCTGGCATTGCCGGAAGATTTGGAGGCGGGCGCTTATCGTGCCTTGACAGAGGAGGAACAGGAGAGATTACGACATGATATTTCAAGATAAGAGGGCCTTTTTATTTGATCTGGACGGTACGCTGGTGGATTCCATGTGGATATGGAAGAGTATAGATATAGAATATCTGGGGCGTTTCGGCCTGGAGCTGCCGGAGGATCTTGGGTCCAGTATTGAGGGCATGAGTTTTTCGGAGACGGCGCTGCATTTTAAGGAGCGATTTTCCATACCGGACTCTGTGGAGGAGATGAAAGCCGACTGGAACCGTATGGCCTGGCTAAAATACACCCGGGAAGTACCGCTGAAACCGGGAATCCGGGAGTTTTTGACTCTCTATCGCGGCAGAGGCGTGAAAATGGCGGTTGCAACCAGCAATTCCAGGGAACTGGCCGAGGCGGTGCTGGCTGCTCACGGTCTGACGGAGTTTTTTGACGCCATCGTTACAGGCTGTGAGGTGTTTCACGGAAAACCCTGGCCGGATATCTATCTGGCTGCGGCGGAAAAGCTGGGGGTAAAGGCCGGAGAATGTCTGGTGTTTGAAGATATCGTTGCCGGTATCCAGGCCGGCAAAAACGCGGGTATGCAGGTAGCCGCAGTGGAGGACGAATACTCTCTCTATCAGAGCAAAGAGAAAAAAGAAATGGCGGACTACTATATTGCCGACTATAATCTGTTGCTGGCGGAAGAGAGTGAAGGAGCGTATAATGTGGAGTGAGGCGTTTTTACCCATATGCAAACAGGATATGGAAGACCGGGGGATAGAACAACTGGATTTTGTCTATGTTATCGGCGATGCCTATGTAGACCACCCCTCCTTTGGACACGCCATTATCAGCAGAGTGTTGGAGGCTCACGGTTATACGGTGGGTATCATATCCCAGCCCGATTGGAAGGATGAGGGCAGCATACGGATTCTTGGACGGCCCAGACTGGCATTTTTGATCTCGGCAGGCAATATGGACAGCTGTGTAAACCATTACTCCGTTTCTAAAAAAAGACGGGATACAGATGCTTACACTCCCGGCGGCGTCACGGGAAAACGGCCTGACCGTGCAACGGTAGCCTACGGCAATCTGATACGAAAGAGCTACCGGGACATTCCCATTATCATCGGCGGGATCGAGGCCAGCCTGCGGCGCATGGCCCACTATGATTACTGGACGGACAGCTTTAAGCGTTCCGTTCTGTTGGACAGCCAGGCGGATCTGATCTCCTACGGAATGGGGGAAAAATCCATTGTGGAGATCGCAGACGCGCTGGACAGCGGTATCGCGGTAAAAGATATTACGTTTATTCCCGGAACGGTATATAAGACAAAGGATATAAGCGCTCTGCCGGACAGCATAGAGCTCCCCTCCTATGAGGAGATGAAGGCGGACAAGAGCGCCTATGCCCGCAGTTTTGACATACAGTACCGAAACACGGACTTTATAAACGGACGGATACTGGCGGAGCCCTATCCCCAGGGAACCTATGTGGTGCAGAATCCGCCCCAGCCGCCATTGACCACCCAGGAGATGGACGATGTGTATGCGCTGCCTTACGCCCGCACCTATCATCCCTCCTATGAGGAGGCCGGAGGAGTGCCGGCGATAGCGGAGATCAAGTTCTCCCTGATCAGCAACCGTGGGTGCTTTGGAGGATGCAGTTTTTGCGCTCTGACTTTTCATCAGGGCAGGACCGTTCAGACCAGAAGTCATGAATGCATCCTGGAGGAGGCCAGACTGTTGACCGGGGAACCGGACTTTAAGGGCTATATTCATGATGTGGGCGGTCCCACCGCCAATTTCCGGCAGCCTTCCTGTCAAAAACAACTGACCCATGGGGTGTGTCAGAACAAACAATGCCTGTATCCCAAGCCCTGCGGGAATCTGACGGTGGATCACAGCGACTATCTGGACCTGCTGCGTAAGATACGCAGTCTGGACCGTGTAAAAAAAGTCTTTGTGCGCTCCGGCATCCGGTTTGACTATCTCATGGCGGACGCGGACGATACTTTTTTCCGGGAATTGGTGCAGCATCACGTCAGCGGGCAGCTGAAAGTAGCGCCGGAACATATCTCAGATCAGGTGCTGCGGCGGATGGGAAAACCGGAAAACGCGGTATATGAGCGCTTTGTGGCAAAATATAAACGGCTGAACCGGGAGCTGGGTAAGAATCAGTTTCTGGTGCCCTATCTGATGTCCTCCCATCCGGGTTCCACATTGAAAGAGGCCGTGGAACTGGCGGAATATCTGCGGGATCTGGGGTACATGCCGGAACAGGTACAGGATTTTTACCCCACGCCCTCCACCATATCCACGGTCATGTATTACACGGGGCTGGACCCCAGGGACCTTAAGCCCGTATATGTGTGCCGTGATCCCCATGAAAAGGCCATGCAGCGGGCGCTGATCCAATACCGCAATCCCAAGAACTATGAGTTGGTGCATGAGGCATTGACCCGGGCGGGACGAACGGATCTGATCGGCTATGACAAAAAGTGCCTGATCCGCCCGAGAAAGAAGGCGGCTTCGGGTAAAGCCATGCCTCGGCTTACAGGCAAAGCCGCATCCCGGCCCGCAGACAAAGCCATTTCCCGGCCCGCAGGCAAAGCCGTATCACGACCCGCAGATAAAGCCGCATCCCGACCTGCAGACAGTTCGGTTCATAAAATAGACCACAAATCAGGAAGAAAAAAGAAAACGATTCGCAATATTCATAGAAAAAGATCCGATTGACCGAATAATCAATGCGGAATCTACGAGGAGGAACCGATAAAGGGAACAGTTCGTTTTCTGCGGGACTGTTTTGGCAGTGCAAGGAATCCTGTTTACTGTGCTGACGTAATCTTAAAAACTTATCTATTAAAAACTTATCTATTAGAAACTTATCTATTAGAAACTGATCGTATTAAAATAGAAAACATTTAAAGAAAGGATACAACCCATATGTCAAAAAATATTGTGATCATCACAGGAGCCTCTTCCGGCATCGGCATGGAGTTCGCCTTGCAGATCGACGCCCATCTGCGCAAGACAGATGAGATATGGCTGATCGCCAGAGACAGGCAGAAACTTAAGACACTGGCGGGACAGATGCGCAACAACATTCGTGTGCTGTCTATGGATATCACCGTTCCGGCTCAGATCGACAGGCTCCGGGATATGCTGCGGGATGAGCGCTGCCATATCAGAATGCTGGTAAACAGCGCCGGGTACGGTATGATCGGAGACGTGGTGGAACTTAAACTACAGGAACAGACGGGTATGGTGCGTCTCAACTGCGAGGCCCTCACCGCCGTTACCCGCTGCTGTCTGCCCTATATGAGCAGGGGAGCCCGCATCATCCAGATGGCCTCCAGCGCCTCCTTTGTGGCCCAGCCGGGATTTGCGGTCTACGCCGCCACCAAGGCTTATGTGGACAGCTTTTCTCTGGCACTGCGGGAAGAACTGAAAAGTCGGGATATTTATGTGACCAGCGTATGTCCCGGCCCGGTAGATACGCCGTTCTTTGATATCGCGGAGCGGCACGGCAGCACTCTGTCCGTCAAAAAGCTGACGCTGGTGACGCCCGAGCGGGTTGTGACCAAGGCGCTGCGGGATGCCTGTGAAAAACGGACGCGCTCTGTGTGCAGCCTGCCCATACAGGCGTTTGAAGTCCTGTGCAAAGTTGTACCTCACCCTCTTATCACGGCGGCAATTAGGAAACTAAAGGGCTGATCCCATTCAAATGTCCGACAGAAAATGAACCACATTTTCTTTTATATGCGTATGCAGAACGCCTAAGACGTTAGATATATTAAATACAGTTATTAGATAAGAAACTACAGATATATATGCAAAAGAAAAGTTGCAGGGAGGAATTATATGATTGATATAGAGAAGTATATACAGGATTTATCGTCCCAGCTAAAAGACTGTTTTAGTGACAGGCTGTTGTATCTAGGCCTACAGGGCAGCTATTTAAGAGGCGAGGCCACAGAGAACAGTGATATTGATATCATGGTAATTCTGGAAGATATGTCTGCCGCAGATTTGCAGAGCTATCGGGAATGTCTGATCCGGGTGGGCAATTACGAGCTGTCCTGCGGTTTTATCTGCGGGAAAGAAGAGATGGCGCATTGGAATCCGTTGGAGGTGTGTCAGTTGCTGCATACCACAAAAGATTATTACGGAAAGCTGGAGGATTATGTTCCTCCCTACACCATGGACGACATAAAAAACTATGTCCGGCTGAGCCTGGGAAACCTGTTCCATGAGCTTTGCCACCGCTATATACACGCAGAGAGGGAGCGCAATATCTCTGCATTTCCATATACCTGTAAGTCGGCGTTTTTTATTTTACAGAACATGCATTATATAAACACTGGCAACTTTCAGTCTACGAAACAGGGACTGCTGGGTGCGCTGACAGACCCGGAGGACAGGCAGGTGCTGGCTCTTGGACTGCGTCTGAAAGATGGCGGCGAGTACGATTTTGACAGCGCTTTTTCTATGCTGTTTCAATGGTGCCAGCATGCGTTGACACGGCTGGCAGACTAAACGGCGACAAAAAATGCACCGTCAGCCTTACCCGCAGTATTGCCGAATATAATGGAACGGAACGAATGAAAGGAATGGCAAATGAGTAAAAAAAGCGGTTTCAAAAGTATTTTCCGCCTGTTTTCAGCGGAGAACTATAAAGGAAACAGAAACTATATCCGTACACAGAGAGTTTATGAGATCTTGCGGACGGCGCTGTACTTCGGTATCTCGCTGAGCCTGTTTGCGGCGGGATACATTGCCACGGGGAGTAAACTGAATCTGCTGACGGTGGCGGCAGTGCTGGGCTGTCTGCCCGCCAGCAAGAGCGCGGTGAGTATGATCATGTTCCTGCGCTACAAGGGACTGGGCAGGGAGGCTGCTGCCCGGATCGAGCCCTGCCAGGGAGAACTTGTCTGTCTGTATGATATGGTATTTACATCTTACGCCAAAACTTTTGAGGTGGGGCATCTGGCTGTCAAGGGCAATATGATCTGTGGTTACAGCGAGAAACAGGATTTCCCGGAAAAAGAATTTCAGGCGCATATGGAACCTATTTTAAAGGCGGATAATCACAAAAATGTGACTATAAAGATTTTCACGGATCTGGAGAAATATACATCGCGTCTTGTCCAGTTGCAGGCGCTGGAGACGGAGCAGGACAATACGGAGAGCATTGTCTGCACCCTAAAATCAGTGGTGTTGTAACGCCGTCCACATGGGAAAACAGACTACAGGTTAAGGAGGCCAAGGATGGTAGCCCTGGAGATCGAAACCAATCAGGCCGGGCAACGGCTGGATAAATTTCTGGGAAAATATCTGCCCGCAGCACCAGCCGGATTTTTTTACAAAATGCTCCGCAAAAAGAATATAACGTTAAATGACAAAAAGGCGGAAGGCAGAGAAATCCTGAAACAGAAAGACTTGGTGACTTTCTGGCTGGCGGATGAGACGATCCTGAAATTCGGCGGATATTTGCCCGGGCCGGATAAAGGGGCAGATAAGAGACTGGACAGGGAAGAATTATATCGCCTGGCATATAAACGCTTGCAGGAGGTCCCCGTGCTTTACGAGGACGATCATGTACTGATCCTGGACAAACCGGCGGGAATGCTGACCCAGCAGGCAAGGGCAGAGGACATGAGTCTCAACGAGTGGATGATCGGTTATCTGCTGCATACCGGCGCTATGAACGCCAAAGAGCTGCAGCTGTTCCGGCCCTCGGTCTGTAACCGGCTGGACCGCAATACCAGCGGCCTGGTACTGTGTGGGAAATCCCTGCCGGGCAGCCAGGCTTTGAGCCAGTTGATACGCAGCCGGAACCTGCGCAAATTCTACAGGACAATATGCGTGGGTACACTCACGGCGGCCCCTCCCGGACTGGCGCTGCAAGGCTATCTGCAAAAGGATTCGCGGACAAACCGGGTCAGTGTGGCCAAACAGGGGCCGGGAGAATATATTCACACCGTCTGCCGTCCGTTGCGGTATTATTCTTTTCCCACAGATATGCCTCAAAAGCCGCTCTGTTTTACAGAGCTGGAGGTGGAGCTGATCACCGGGAAGACTCATCAGATACGGGCCCATTTGTCGTCCACAGGACATCCGCTGGTGGGAGACTGCAAATACGGCAAGGCGCAGGTAAATGAGATTTTCAAACAGCACTTTGATCTGCAATGGCAGTTACTGCACGCCTACAGACTGGAGTTCCCTGCCCTCGAGGGAACATTGGCGCCGCTTGGCGGCAAAAGCATACAGGCGCCGCTGCCCGCCTGTTTTACATCGATCCTGGCAGAACTTAAACCGTTTATACCGCATGATAAAGGAGAGAATCACTATTCCACTGGGAGATAATCTCCTAATAAACTGTGTTTCTGCAGGCCAGAGAAAGACAAACATCCTGAGTAACTATACCGTCATTGGATACGATGAGGAAAAGATCGCGGTCATACAGAGACAGGTGCCCTATGATAAAGAAGAGGACCGTCTGATCGAGGAGAGAGGTATGATCAGGCGGCTATAAATGACCGGAAAAGAGGCAGTATATGGCAACATGGAATTCCCGGGGGCTTCGCGGCTCTACGCTGGAGGATATGATAAACCGCACCAATGAGCGGTATGCGGAGGGGGGATTGGCGCTGATCCAGAAGATCCCCACTCCCATCACGCCTATAAAGATGGATCAACAGACCAGACATATCACGCTGGCCTATTTCGAGCAGAAGAGTACAGTAGACTACATCGGAGCCGTCCAGGGTATTCCGGTGTGCTTTGACGCCAAGGAATGCGCCGTAGACACCTTTTCCCTGCAAAATATCCATGAACACCAGGTACTGTTTATGGAACGCTTTGAAAAACAGAGGGGCATAGCTTTTTTCCTGATCTTTTATACCCACAGAGACCAGCTCTACTATCTGCCCTTTTCACACATGCGGCGTTTCTGGAACCGGGCCAGGGAGGGCGGCCGCAAAAGCTTTCGGTACGAAGAACTGGACCCGCGTTTCTTCCTGCCCAAAAAGCACGGCATACTTGTCCCCTACCTGGATATCCTGCAGCAGGACCTGGAACAGCGGGAGGAACAGGAAAATTAAAACAGCAGCACAAAGGGTAAAAGGAAGTTAAAAACTTAGGGCTTGACAGACATAGTATATTTATGTATACTACAAGAAATTGTTTTCTTTCGTGTGCTACCTAATTAGCACTGTGAAGTGCTAAAGTAGAATTGGCATATACCAGACAATAATAATGTGGCGACTGCAAACCGGATTTCCACACAATGACCCTTTGTAACAAACCGAAAATTTATACAGACAACAAATACATACAGAAAGGCCAAACCTCTATGAGCAAAAGACTGCTGCACACCCCCGAGGGGGTGCGGGACATTTACGGAAAAGAATACACTGGCAAGTTATATGTGGAGAGCAAACTTCACGACGTAATCACCGGATACGGTTATGAGGATATTCAAACCCCCACGTTTGAATATTTTGACGTATTTTCCCGGGAGATCGGCACCACACCCTCCAAGGAACTCTATAAGTTTTTTGACAAAGAGGGCAATACGCTGGTGCTGCGGCCTGATTTTACACCGTCTATCGCCCGCTGCGCCGCCAAGTACTTTATGGAGGCAAAGGAGCCCATCCGGTTCTGCTATCTGGGCAATACTTTTACCAATACCTCCAATCTCCAGGGCAAACTCAAGGAAGTCACCCAGATCGGAGCGGAGCTGGTGGGAGACGACAGCGTGCAGGCGGACGCGGAGATGATCAGCCTGGTCATCGAGGCTTTGAAGAATACGGGACTTACGCGGTTCCAGATCAGTGTGGGGCAGGTGGAATATTTTAAGGGCATATGCCAGGAGGCCGGGTTGGATACGGAGACGGAGGAACAGCTGCGGGAGTACATCTCCGGCAAGAACTATTTCGCGGCGGAAGAACTGTTGCAGCAGCGGGAAGTCCCCGAACCCTATCACAGCACGCTGTTAAAGGCGGCAGATCTGTTCGGCTCCATCGATTCCCTGAAAGCCGCCAGAGAATCCGTACACAACAGCCGTTCCCTGGCAGCGATCCGGCGTCTGGAGTCCATATATGAGATATTGAAACTCTACGGAGTGGAAGAGTACGTATCCTTTGATCTGGGAATGCTGAGTAAATATCACTATTACACAGGGATTATTTTCAAGGCATTTACCTATGGGGTGGGAGCGCCTATCGTCAAGGGCGGACGCTACGATACGCTGCTGAAACAGTTTGGAAAGGATGCCCCCGCCATCGGTTTCGCCATGGTGACAGACGATGTGCTGGAGGCGGTTCAATATCAGAAAGCGCCGCTGCCTCAGGGCATGGAAAAAAAGGTGTTGAACTACACCGAAGAGAACTACGCGGAAAAGCTCCGGGAGGCCAAAGAGAGCCGCAGACAGGGGATTCCCACCTTGCTGATACGAAAGGCTTAGGTGTGAAATCCGTTTGGGCTTGTGGGTTGCCCCGATCTTGCGGGAGCGAACTTCGGGATGAGAAAGTGATAAGGGTACGTTTGATTGGGGGAGAATATCGCATATTATGAGTGAAGAGAGATATTTAACATTTGCGCTGGGCAAGGGCCGCCTGGCCAGCAAGACCATGGATTTACTGGAACAGATCGGCATTACCTGCGAGGAGATGAAGGACAAGACTTCCCGGAAACTGATCTTTGTGAACGAGGAACTGAAACTGCGTTTCTTTCTGGCCAAGGGACCGGATGTCCCCACCTATGTGGAATATGGTGCCGCCGATATCGGCGTGGTGGGGCGGGACACCATATTGGAGGAGAACCGCAATGTGTATGAGGTGCTTGACCTGGGTTTCGGAAAATGCCGCATGTGTGTCTGCGGTCCTCAGGAAGCCGGGGAACTGCTCATGCATCATGAGAGAATCCGTGTGGCCAGCAAATATCCCCACATAGCCAGGGAATATTTTTACAATAAAAAGCATCAGACCGTGGACATCATCAAGCTGAACGGCTCCGTGGAACTGGGCCCCTTGGTGGAACTGTCGGACGTGATCGTGGATATCGTGGAGACCGGAGGTACGCTGCGTGAAAACGGCCTGGAAGTGCTGGAGGAGATTTGTCCCCTGTCGGCCCGGATGATCGTCAATCCGGTCAGTATGCAGATGGAGACGGAACGTATCAAGAATCTGATCTACAAGATGCGAAACCAGCTATCCCCTGTATCTTAAAACAGGATTTTGCAATTACCTAACACTTAACCATATAAAAGGAGAACCACATGAGAATCGTAGAATTGACGGACAGCACCCGTGAAAACGTGCTGAATGATCTGTTAAAGAGAAGTCCCAACAATTATTCCGGATATGAGGAAAAGGTCAATGAAATCTTAACGGCCGTAAAGACAGAGGGAGACAAGGCTCTGTTTGATTACACCCTGAAATATGACAAATATCAGCTGACCCCGGAGAATATCCGCGTGACGGCGGAGGAGATCCGGGAGGCCTATGCCCAAATGGACCCGGAACTGGTGGAGGTTATCAGAAGGTCCGTGGCCAATATCCGGGCCTTTCACGAAAAGCAGCTGCGCAACAGCTGGTTTGACGCCAAGGAAGACGGCACCATATTGGGGATGCGCATCACCCCCATCGGACGGGTGGGTGTGTATGTGCCGGGGGGCAAGGCAGCCTATCCCTCCAGCGTGCTGATGAATGTGGTGCCTGCCACGGTGGCAGGGGTAAAGGATATCATCATGACCACTCCTCCCGGCGCGGACGGCAAGGTTAATCCCGGAACGCTGGTGGCGGCGGATATCGCGGGGGTGAAGACCATCTACAAAGCCGGGGGTGCCCAGGCCGTCGCCGCCATGGCCTACGGAACAGAGTCCGTTCCCAAAGTGGATAAGATCACAGGCCCCGGCAATATCTTTGTGGCCCTGGCAAAAAAGGCGGTGTACGGACATGTGAGCATCGATTCCATCGCCGGACCCAGCGAGATCCTGGTGCTGGCGGACGAAACGGCCAATCCCCGGTATGTGGCGGCAGATCTTTTAAGCCAGGCGGAGCATGACGAGCTGGCCAGCGCCATACTGATCACCACTTCCAGGGAACTTGCGGAGCAGGTATCCGCAGAGGTGGACGTATTTTTGCAGCGGCTTTCCCGCAGGGAGATCATGGAAAAATCTCTGGACAATTACGGCTATATCCTGCTGGCGGAGAATATGGAAACAGCCATAGAAACCGCCAACGACATTGCCTCCGAACATCTGGAGATATTGACAAAGAATCCTTTTGACACGATGACCAGGATTCAGAATGCCGGGGCCATCTTCCTGGGAGAATACAGTTCGGAACCGCTGGGAGACTATTTCGCGGGTCCCAACCACATCCTGCCCACCAACGGTACGGCCAAGTTCTTTTCGCCTGTAAATGTGGATGACTTTATCAAAAAGACCAGTATCATCTCCTATTCCCGGGAGGCGTTACAGGCCGTACATCAGGATATAGAGAGGTTTGCCGAGAGCGAAGGACTGACCGCCCACGCCAACAGCATCAGAGTCCGCTTTGAGAAGTGACGCAGAGAGACTATGACGAGTCTGTGTTGAGGAATGATGCAGGACGGAAGAGGATTCTTATAAAAGTGTGATGTCGCAGTTTTAAGCGCGGTATTGCGGAAAAGAGGAGATTATGGAGCGTAGGAGCAGCGTAAAGCGCGGCACAAAGGAGACGGAGATCGAGATCACATTGAATCTGGATGGCAGCGGAAAAGCGGAGGTACATACAGGGATCGGCTTTCTGGATCACATGCTGGAGGGCTTTGCCCGGCACGGTTTTTTTGATCTGACCTGCCATGTAAAGGGAGATCTTGCCGTGGACGGTCATCATACGGTGGAGGATACCGGAATCGTGCTGGGCCAGGCCATTTTGGAGGCCGTGGGAGACAAGACGGGGATCTGCCGCTATGGCTATTTCCTTTTGCCTATGGACGAATCCCTGGCTCTGTGCGCCGTGGATCTGTGCGGCAGACCCTATCTGCAGTTTGACTGCGAATTTACAGCCCAGAGAGTGGGAGAACTGGATACGGAGCTGGTCAGGGAGTTTTTCTATGCCGTCTCTTACAGCGCCGGGATGAATCTGCATCTGCGGATGTTGCAGGGCGGCAATAACCACCACATGATCGAGGCCATGTTTAAAGCGTTTGCCAAATCTCTTGACCAGGCCACTGCCTTGGAGCCGAGACTTTCCGGAGTACTCAGCACAAAGGGAAAGTTATAGGGAGGAGACAAGATGGACTGGAACATTGCTCTCGCATGGGAGGATTTAAAAAAGGATGCTCAGGGTCTGATACCCGTGATTGCCCAGGACGCGGAAAACGGAGACGTGCTGATGATGGCCTATATGAACGAGCAGGCGTATAACGACACCCTTCGCACCGGCAGGATGCATTATTACAGCCGCAGCCGAAAGGAGCAGTGGCTGAAGGGGGAGACCAGCGGTCACTATCAGTATCTGCAATCCCTAACGGCGGACTGCGACAGGGACACGCTGCTGGCCCGGATCGACCAGGTAGGAGCCGCCTGTCATACAGGTTCCCGCAGTTGCTTTTTTCAAAAGATCGTGGACAAAAACGGCGAATGACAGTGCTAGGCCTTCCGGCTTTCTCATACAATGAAATAGCAGAAAACGGGAAGGACGGCAAACAGGCTATGAGTGATTTTTCCACACAACAGAGACTACAGCTAAAAAGGCAGGTCAGAGAACGGTACTGGCAGGACAGACAGGATCTGGGGCAGCGGGAGCAACTGCTTTACGGCAGACCGCTCAGCTATTTTGGAGAGGAGCCTTCCCCGGACTATGATGACGAAGCGGATTGGAGCGGCATGGGAGATAACCCGGGAGGATCGGGCGGCACGCTGGGTCTGCGCATATTGCTTGCCGCTATATTGGTATGTCTGCTGGCTCTGGCCGACCATCGGGGAGATACCCTGTTTGGGATGAACAGCAGCCAGATTATGGAGTATCTTAGGTACGATTATATTTCTGCCCCGTGACACAGGAGCTGAGAATATTGGGTGGCGCATAGAATCGCAGGGTTTATGCGCCGCTGTTTTTATGTGTACAAACTGTGATATGCTGCACTTATGTATTTTGCATATAGAGTTTCGTATGATAAGTTTTGTATGAGTGTTTGTAGGTTTAGTGTGGGTGTTTGGCTTGCTTTTATCGGGCAGTTGCCGTATACTGAATAGTAAAGCATCCCGCGCAACTGCTTTGCGCCGCGGACCGTCGGTACTAAGATGCGGTATTTTGGCATTTTATGTTCCGCTGCGGTGAGAGTGGGCATGGGTTGGATTATACAATGTGTGCAAAGACACTTGTATAGTACGGAATGGGTTATCTCTTAAAAACTACAAGTAACCGGAAAGGAAGATATAAGGCGGATGACAACGGAAAAACTGGCTCTGTCAGACGATATCCTGATGAAAATAGAAAAGCCGGCCAGATATATCGGCAATGAGGTAAATGCGGTGGTGAAGGACAAGTCCCGGGTGGATGTGCGCTTTGCCATGTGTTTTCCCGATGTGTACGAGATCGGCATGTCCCATCTGGGCATACAGATCCTGTATGATATGTTTAACAGCTGGGAGGATGTGTGGTGCGAGCGGGTCTACTCCCCCTGGGTAGATCTGGACGCCATCATGAGACAGCAGAATATCCCCCTGTTTTGCCTGGAGTCTCAGGAGCCGGTAAAAAATATGGATTTTTTGGGGATAACGATACAGTATGAAATGTGTTATACCAATATTTTGCAGGTTTTGGATCTCTCCGGGATTCCGCTCTCAGCGTTTCAGCGGGGGGAGGATTGTCCCATCGTGATCGGGGGCGGCCCCTGTGTTTACAATCCGGAGCCCATCGCCGATTTCTTTGACCTGTTCTATATCGGAGAGGGGGAAACCCGGTATCGGGAACTGCTGGATCTCTATAAAGTGTGCAAAAAGGAGGACTGCGGGCGAGTGGAATTCCTGCGCCGGGCGGCCAGACTGCCGGGTATGTACGTTCCCCGGTTCTACCATACGGAGTATAATGAGGACGGTACGATCAAAAGCTTTGAACCTACGGAAGAAGGGATTTCCCGTACCGTTTTAAAAGAGGTGGAGATGCAGGTATCGGACACCTATTATCCTATGAAACCGGTGGTGCCCTATATTAAAGTCACCCAGGACAGGGTGGTGCTGGAGATCCAGCGGGGCTGTATCAGAGGCTGCCGTTTCTGTCAGGCGGGCCAGCTGTACCGTCCGGTGCGGGAGCGGGATGTGGAACTGCTGAAAAAGTACGCTCTGGAAATGCTCAAGAACACCGGGCATGAGGAGATATCCCTAAGCTCTCTAAGCTCCAGCGATTACAGCCGTCTGCCGGAGTTGATTGACTTTCTGATTGAGAAATGCAGGGAGAAAAATATCAATATCTCCCTGCCCTCCCTGCGGATCGACGCTTTTTCCCTGGATGTGATGAGCAAGATCCAGGATATACGCAAATCGTCTCTGACCTTTGCGCCGGAGGCGGGCAGCCAGCGTCTGCGCGATGTCATAAACAAGGGACTGACACGGGAGGACATTCTACGTGGTTGCGCCCTGGCCTTTAGAGGCGGCTGGACAAGAGTTAAACTGTACTTTATGCTGGGTCTGCCCACGGAGACAGAGGAGGATATGCGGGGAATCGCCCAGCTGTCCAACGAGATTGCGGCCACATTTTATGAGGAAGTGCCCAAGGCGGCCCGCACAAACGGAAAGGTACAGATCGTAACCAGCACCTCGTTTTTTGTGCCAAAGCCCTTTACCCCTTTCCAGTGGGCGGCCCAGTGTACCAAGGAGGAATTTATAGAAAAGGCCTATTTTACCCGCAAATGTATCTCTGAGCAGCTGAACCAGAAGAGCATCAAATACAATTATCACGAGGCGGACACCAGCGTTTGGGAGGGAGTACTGGCCCGTGGAGACAGACGCTTGTCCCAGGTGATATTAAGCGTCTACAAAAAGGGCTGTTTTTATGACGCATGGAGCGAATATTTCCGCAATGACGCATGGGAAGAGTCCATGGCGGAGTGCGGTCTGAATACCTGGTTCTATTCCCACAGGGAAAGAGATCTGGACGAGATATTTCCATGGGATTTCATCGACTGCGGCGTGACTAAGGAATTTTTGAAGAGGGAATGGCTGAAAGCCCGGGACGGGCAGATTTCGGAGAACTGCATGATCAGATGCCAGGGATGCGGCGCTGCCAGATTCGGTGGAGGTATATGCTTTGAATCCAAATATGCCGGCACGGAGTCCTGTGATATGATAGAGACTGAAGAGGGCGGTACAAGCCTTTGCGATAGGGCAGAAATTAACGAGAACGGGATAAGCCTTTGCGATAGGGCAGAAGCTAACGAGAACGGGACAAGCCTGTGTGATAGGGCAGAAGCTAACGAGAACGGGACAAGCCTTTGCGATAGGACAGAGACGGGAGAGTGCGGCTTATGAAAGTACGTGTAAAGTTTCGCAAATTTGGGCCGGTTCGCTTTATCGGCCATCTGGATGTAATGCGTTTTTTTCAGAAATGTATACGCAGGGCAGAGATCAACGTAGCTTATACCACCGGATTCAGCCCCCATCAGATCATGACCTTCGCGGCTCCTCTGGGCGTGGGACTGACCAGCGACGGGGAATATATGGATATCGAGTGTAACAGCGTCACCGATTCTCAGGATATGATACAGCGTTTTAACCGCGCCAGTGTGCCGGGGATTGAGATCGTCAGCGTGGTGCTCTTGCCGGAGCATTCGGGAAACGCAATGGCCAGCGTGGCAGCGGCTTCCTACACGGTCAGATTCCGGGAGGGGAGAGAGCCGTCCTTTGACTACATGGAAAAGCTGGATGCATTTTATGCTCTGCCACAGATCCTAATCACCAAGGAGACAAAAAAAAATACTCTTACAGTAGATATCAGACCGGGGATCTATGAACTGACGGCGGATCGGGAGACCGGCGCTATCCATATGACGGTGGATGCCTCCAGCGGCGGCAATATAAAACCCTCTCAGGTACTGGGGGCATATGCCGCCTGGCAGGGGGAAAATCTGACGGATAACGCATTTACCGTTCACCGCCGGGACACCTATATGAATCTGGCGGCGGAGGGAGAACCCATGCGGCTGGCACCCATGGACGCCGTGGGCAGTCTGATCACACAGCCTATGGTGGATGAGGAACGGATAGAGATCGCCAGGCAGGCACGTATCCGCAAGGAGGAGACCATAGCGGAAAACCGGAGAATACGGCAGGAGACAATGGCCGCCATGGAGGTGCAGCGTCAGGAATGGATGCGGGGTAAAGAGGATGAGCAGAGCAATAGAGCATAACAGTGCCCGGCAGGACAGGGTGACACAGTGCAGAGAGCGGGAAACGAACAGATTGCTCATAACGGTCTGTCCGCAGGGGGTGATACAAAGCGAACCGGAATACGGTCCGCCCACGGTTGCCGCGCTGGTTAAACAGGACCGTCTGACAGCCCTGCAGACATTTTCTTCCCGCCGTCAAAGCCGCCTGGGCACGGTTTATCTTGGAAAAGTAAAAAAGATACTTAAGAGTCTAAACGCCTGTTTTATAGAGATTGCCGACCGGGAGCAATGTTTTCTGCGCATGGATGAATTGGAAAAAGCGCCTCCTTTTCTGACGGGCAGGGTCTACGATGGCAGGCTTTTAGAGGGAGACGAGCTGCCGGTGCAGTTGGAACGGGAAGCGGTGAAGACCAAACAGGCGGCTGTGACCACTCGCATCACTTTGCAGGGGAAATACTTTGTGTTTGCGGTTGGAGCAGTAAGGACGGGAATCTCCAAAAAGCTGGACGCCTCCTTGCGCAATCAAATGACGGAATTTCTCAAGAATGTTGGAATTACGGACGCAGACGGATATCCGGCACAAGAGGAGGGAGTGCCGCCCTTTGGGCTGGTGGTACGCACCCAGGCCGGACTGGCTATGGAACAGGAAGAAGATAAACTGCTGGAGGAGTATGAAGAACTGAGACAGCGTTTTACGGCTATTTTTTCTCAGGGCCGGCACCGCACCTGTTACAGTTGTCTGTTTGAGGCGGGTACGGCGCTGGAGGAGGCTTTAACCCCGTTTTTACCCGATGAATACCAGGAGATCGTGACGGATATTCCTAAGGTATATGAGGAACTTCAGACGCTTTTTTCGGATATGCTCTCCACGGGTACAAAGCAGCTACGGCTGTATCAGGATGATGTACTGTCTTTGGACAAGCTCTATGGACTGGAGGGAAAATTGCAGGAGGCGCTGGGAAAGACAGTATGGCTGCGATCGGGGGCATATCTGGTGATCGAGCAGACGGAAAGCCTGACGGCTATCGATGTAAACACCGGAAAATGCGTAAAGCTGTCCGGAGAGCAGACACCGGAAGAAACCATGCGACGGGTGAATCTGGAGGCCGCCGTGGAGGTGGCCCGCCAGTTGCGTCTTCGGAACCTCTCAGGAATTATCATTGTGGATTTTATCAATCTTGCCACGTTGGCCCAGGAGGAAGAACTGCTGCAAAAGCTGCGGGAACTGACCAGAGAGGACCCGGTGACGGTACAGATCGTGGATATGACGCCGCTGGGGCTTGTGGAGATCACCCGCAGGAAAGTGTTTCCTTCTCTTCGGGAACAGATGGGAGCATATAAACGCAGAGACAAAAGAACAGGAGCAAACGAATCAATATGAAACTATTAAAAATGGAAAAGGTGGGGGACGGCAGATTTCTCAAAAATTATGAGCTTACTTATCTGAATAAAGCGGGTAGAGAAAAAAAATATGAGATTGTCAGCCGCAGGGAGCTTTCTTCCCCCGAAGATCTGGGACAGACGCCCAGCGGCGTATCCATCGTGGCCATCTGCCAGGGAAAGATGCTTTTGCTGCACGAATTCCGCATGGGTGTAAACCGCTATGTTTATAATCTGTGCGCGGGTATGCTGGAGGAAGGAGAGTCCGTAGAGGACTGTATCCAGCGTGAACTCTATGAGGAAACGGGCCTGTCCGTCAAAAAAATACATGATATACTGCCTGCGTCCTTCGCGGCGGTAGCTTTTTCCGATGTGACCACATATATTGCCGTTGTGGAGGCGGAGGGGGAGATGCAGGATCACACCTCGGAGAATGAACAGATCGACTCCCGGTTTTATTCCAAGGAGGAAGTGTGGGAATTGATCCAGACGGAACAGTTCAGCTCCAGAGCGCAGCTGGCGGCTTACTTTTTCGCGCGGGGCGTTCTGGTATATGAGTAAGAAGGGATGTGAAGTCTTGAAAATTTTTGCATATTGTCTGCGTGAATTTGACGAAAAGCCGATGTTTGACCGACTGGCCGGAGAGTTTCAGGCGCAGTACGGATACAGTACAAAGTATCCATGCCCGGATAATGTGTCTCTGGCCGTAGGATATGATGCCGTCAGCTGTACGCCTTGCGATATGGGAGCGGATATGCTACAGCGTTTCCATGATGAGGGAGTTCGGTATATAGCCACTCGCTCTATCGGTTTTGACCATATCGATCTGGACAAGGCCAGACAGCTGGGCATGGGAGTGTGCCGGGTAAGTTATGAGCCGGAGACGGTGGCGGATTATGCCATCATGCTGATGCTCATGTGCTGCCGCAATATGCCCCATATTATAAATCGTTCTCTGTTGCAGGATTACAGCCTGAAGGGAAAGATGGGCAAGGATATAAGCGATTGTACTGTGGGTGTGGTAGGCACCGGACAGATTGGAAGTACTGTGATACGGCATTTGAGCGGTTTTGGCTGCCGTCTGCTGGCTTACGATCCATGCCGGGACCCCAAGGTAGCGGAGAAGGCGGAATATGTATCTCTGGAGGAGCTTTATGCTCAAAGCGATATCGTTACACTACATACTCCGGCCACGGCTGAAAACTACCATATGATCAATGGACAGGCTCTGCGGCAGATGCGTGACGGCGTTATTCTCATCAACACGGCCAGAGGAACACTGGTGGATACGGAAACACTGATACAGGGGTTGGAGTCTGGCAAGGTGGGACATGCGGCGCTGGATGTACTGGAGGACGAGACAGGCCTGTACTACGCCAACCGTATGGGCGATGTGATCGTTAACCGGCAAATGGCTGTCCTGCGTTCCTTTCCCAATGTGATTCTGTCTCCTCACACTGCGTTTTATACAGAGAAAGTGGTGTGGAATATGGCCTATAAGACTTTCCAGGGAGTGCGGGATATGATGAACGGGACCAAAAATCCGCTGATTATTTTGCAGAGAAAAGAAACAGACTCTGATGTGCTTTCATTACAACAGCCACCTGTATAGGGGCGGCAGAGCGAAGAATATTGTGAAAAACAACAAACCTGTATTTAATATTTGCCTGCGAGTGGTCCTGCCCATTCTTATAGTGATGACGGTTCTGGTGATGACTCTGACATACTTGATGGTATGGAAATCATGTAATACCGTGTCCGCAGAGGATAAGGAGACATCTGAAAGCGGCATACTGACAGATGTTGCGCTGCTCTGAGGTCATTGCCTTTTGTGTGTCGGAGGATCAACTGGATCAGATCCCCTCTATGGCGGGCAGTTATTATCCTGTAGCCTATTGGAGCGGGCAATATCAGATAATGGATCTGTCTCAGGGATTTGAGATTGTACGTCAATATTGGCTGAGTGAGGATTCTCTGTTGTCTCAGGTGAAAGTGTACGACTTTTCAGCTTATAAGGGACATACACAGACCATGGGAAGGGGACCGGGGATTCTGCTGGCGTTTTTGTGGATGGCAGAACTTATGGTGGGAGGAATCCTTATTTTATTGGATATAATCGGCGGTTTTACAATATTTGGGATAAATTGTGGCAGAAAAAAGAATCTGTGATATGTGAAAAATTTGTGAAATTATTTTTCAAAAGAACTGGACAAAAATGAAAAATGGTACTATAATCTTTTTTAGTTGCTGATAATCCGGCGATTAGAAAATGTAGAGGAAAGAGGAGAGAAAAAATATTATGAAGATCAGTAAAAAATTGGTGTATTGTGTTGCAACACTGATGATGGTATGCATGATGCTTACAGCCTGTGGAACTCCGGTAAGTTCTGTAGTAACGGCGGAGGAAGGCTATGCTGAGGGCGAGGTAGGAACTACTTTCAGAACGGTATTCTTTGATTACAGTGTTGATTCAGTTGCATATCCTTCCGAGTATGAGGGCTATGTTGCCGAGGATGGATATCAACTGCTGGATGCTGTGATCAGCATTAAGAATACTTTTGGCGAGGATCTGCCTATGTTTAACAGTGATTTCCAGATTCAATGGCATGATCTCGGCAATGGCCCGAATGATTATGACTATGGTATTATACTGGATGGTTCCAGCACCGTGATGCCTGACGAGTACACTCTGGCTAAGGGAGAAAAATGTACCTATCATATTATCTATGAAGTACCCGCTGATGCCAAGGAGTTCTCCGTGTCCTTCCAGGAGCTCTTTGATAACGACACTGAAGGGGACTTATTCTTTACATACTTTAATAAATAATAAGAAAAAAACGACAATATTACGGAGGAATATAGCCTTTACGGGTTGCATTCCTCCGTTTTTTTGTATATTATAGTAGAAGGGGATACATTTTAACCACTAATCAAACAACAAAGGGGAGAAAGAACATGGAAACAAAAAAGGTGAAAAAAGAGCAGGCACAGATTTGGATATCCGTTCCGGAGAACCATAAATGGACAATCGTGAGCTTGTCAGCGGCAGGAATAATAATATTGTTGGTAATCTTTTTTTGGGCAGGCTATCTATTGTGTGTAGCCGCTGCCGTGGCGATGCTTTTGACAGCGATATTTGCTCATTTTAAACTACAGAGAAGGATTGTTCTATCAAAGCTAGTGTACTATTATGACCGGGAAGAGCTGTTTCTGATCTCATTGCACAAGACGGATCAAAAACTCTGCGCCTTTCTGCACGGAAATCTGCCAGAGGAAGAGCGGCCAAGTCCCACAGAGAATCCTGCGGATTATCTGCTGGCATTGACAGACCGCTCCTCTGTGATATGGCATATTACAAACATTACCCAGATTGTGGAAAAGAAAGCGCGGCCTAACGATAAAAGATATGAGATAAACATGATTTTTGATCTGCTGTCCTATACATACAAATCAGTATTGTGCTATCAGATTCATTCCAAACATTTTGAGAACTTTGAAAGCCTGATGCAGGTTTTACAGGATATACATGCAAAAACAAAATTATAATTTGCATTTTCGGTATTGTAGAACCTTCGTAACTGATGTATAATTGTCTGGAATATGTTGCGTTTTAGAGTAATTGTGATGCAGCTGAATGAAGATTACGGAGGAAACATACATGCATATTATCTGTTTGGACTTAGAGGGAGTGCTGGTGCCGGAGATCTGGATCGCTTTTGCGGAGGCCAGCGGTATTCCCGAATTAAAGAGAACTACCCGGGACGAGCCGGACTATGAAAAACTGATGAGATGGCGGCTGTCTATTTTGAAAGAGCATAAGCTGGGTTTAAGAGAAATACAGGATACCATTGCAAAGATTGATCCCATGCCCGGTGCGAAAGAGTTCTTGGACGAGCTGCGTTCCATGACGCAGGTCATCATTATCAGCGATACCTTTACCCAATTTGCCAGCCCGCTCATGCAAAAGCTGGGATGGCCCACCATATTCTGCAATACCCTGGAAGTGGCGGAAAATGGGGAAATTATCGGTTTTAAAATGAGGATTGCCGATTCTAAGCTGGCTACAGTCAAGGCATTGCAGTCTATCGGATACGATACCATTGCAAGCGGCGACAGTTATAATGATCTGGGAATGATAAAAGCAAGCAAAGCAGGTTTCCTGTTTAAAAGCACAGATAAGATCAAGAAAGATAATCCTCAATTACCTGCCTATGAGACCTATGAGGAACTGATGACCGCGATCAAACAGGCCATGACATACTGAGACCGGATTTACGGTGGTAGATACGAGGTGATAAAATATGAGCATAAATCCGATGGCATTGCTGGGACTAAAAGGCGATATTGATAAGTTCAAGAACAACCATCCAAAATTTCTGCAATTTGCTAAAGCCTTTACCAAGGCCGGTGTTCAGGAAGGCACCGTCATGGAATGCAAGGTGATCACTGTAGATGGTCAGGAATTGCAGACAAATATAAAGATCACTGCGGATGATCTGGAACTGTTTGAAAAGCTTAAAAACTTGCGACAGGAAATGTAAGAGCAGTATAGTTCTACAAATAACTATGCGCAAAAGACAAGTTTAACGAATAGTTGGCGCTTAAAGTCTATACTATGCGGTGAATTTGGGCGCCAACTAGTTCGTTAAACTTGTGGGGAATATTATGGTGGATATATGGATTGTTCTTGTGGATAAATGATTGAGGCTCAATTTGACAAATTGAGCCTCAATCATTTATCCACAATGCTTTATCTATAATACTTTATCCATAATGCTTTATCCATAAAGAAACAATAATTTAGGCCAAGTCATCGGAATCCAATATTATGGTAAATGGGCCGTCATTTAACAGTGAAACTTTCATGTCAGCTCCGAAACTGCCGTGTTGGATTTTATTCGGAGCATCGGGGAATTGACTCTGGCATCGCTCTATGATATACTGATACAATTTTTCGGCCACATCTGGAGCGCCCGCATTGATAAACGATGGGCGATTTCCTTTGCGGCAATCAGCATATAGAGTAAATTGTGATACCAAGAGCAAACTGCCGTCCACATCACTCAAGGACAGATTGGTTTTGCCGTTCTGATCTTCAAATATCCTCAACCCCAAAAGCTTTTTTAGCATTTTATCTGCTATGGCTTGGTTGTCTGTCTGACTTACGCCGATCAACACCATTAATCCCTTTTCAATAGAACCGACTGTCTGTTGATCTACAGTGACACTGGCCTGGGATACTCTCTGTATAACAAATCGCATTGCTTTTACTGCTCCTCTCCCACTTTTTTGCCCCAATCAGCCCTTCGTGGTATCCTTTGAAGACGCATCATTTGTTTTAGGAGCGGTAGTAACCGGTTCCGGTGAAGAAGGTTCGGCAAAAGCGTCCCTCGCTACCACATTGGCGTCGTTCCAGCGCACAGGGACTCTTCTCTTCCACTCCGCGGCGTTGCTGATAAATCGCATTCCGGAAATCAGATCACCGTCATGCTCCTCCTGCCCATCATTGCTTTTCTTTTCTTTCTTTTCCATATTTTTGGCCTTGATAAGTTTACGGCGCTCCAGATTGTCTATAGTGTGTATTCCCGCCTCATCCACACATTCTATATTTTCATATACGCCGCCCTTTATAGGCATGTTCTTCTTAACCAGAGCAGAATTGACATAGGATCTCACCGCCGCATAGATGATTGCGAAGATGGGTACTCCCACGATCATGCCCAACACATTGAACAGGCCGCCGAACAGAGTAATGGCGAATATTACCCAAAAACCGGACAAGCCGGTGGAATCTCCCAGGATCTTGGGACCGATAAGATTGCCGTCCACCTGCTGCAGGATCAGAATAAATATCACAAAATATACACAGTTCAGCGGATGCATGGGGTCCACTACCAAGATCAGTACGGCACTGGGAATAGCGCCTAAAAACGGTCCAAAGAATGGAATGATATTCGTCACTCCGATGATCACGCTGATCAATGCCGCATAGGGAGTTTGCAGCAAAGTGGTTCCTATGAGACACAGCATCCCAATGATCAGTGAATCCAGTATCTTTCCACTGATAAATCCGATAAAGGTATTGTGCGCAAACCGAAAGTTATTGATGATCACATTGGCTGTATCGGGCTGATAAAACGCAAAAATCAACTTCTTAGCCTGTATGGCAAATTTCTCCTTGCTGCCAAGAATATAGATGGAAATGATAAAACCTATAACAAAATTCCACAGTGTCTTAAAGATTCCCAGAACGCTCAAAGACACGGTTTTGATCAATTCACTGGACTTGGTAAGAACAGTTTCATTCAAAAAACGTTCCAACTCCTCTGAATAACGGTTGATCAAGCCGATAGCGTAATCCTTGATATCGGGATTGTCAGCCAGCAACTGATTCATCCAGGTTGTAAAATTGGTCATATACGTGTCGAAATTGGATACGATATTCTGGATGCTGGGAACAATCTGAGAAGCCAGCATACCTACCAAAAGATGAATAACCAGATAAAACAGAAGAGCCGTGATCAAAACGCCCAGCATCCGAGTGCGACTATGGGTCTTGGGCCCCTCTTTCAGCTTTAGAACCTTTCTCAAGGGATATATGATCTTCTGCTCTATACTGTTCAGAACCGGTGTCAGAAGATAGGCCAGTATAAAGCCGAACACTACAGGCATCATAATTCCCACTATGATGTTAAACGCTGATTTGATATTGGAGGAATGAAACAATAAATAATAGAACATGATGCTGCCCATGATCACTAACAGCGCTGTCAATCCCCATTTGATATATTGATTTTTCCACTTAATCCTCATTTTAACCTCACTCCCGCATATCTGTAGCCGTTTTGCCGGCTACGGTTTTGCCTGTTATATTTCCGCATAACTTCATTAACAATAATACACTGATTTCCAATATATCACAAGAGGAATTTTACTGAAAATAATAAGAAAACCATTGTTTCCCGGACGAAAAAAAGGTAAAATATCTTCATGTGAGGAGGAAACCGCCCATGAAACTGCAACAGGTGTTCAGCTATGTACGTCGAGCCATAGACGATTATCATATGATAGAGGAAGGGGACCGGATCGCTGTGGGAATCTCCGGCGGAAAGGACTCTCTGACATTACTCTATGCGCTGCACGGGCTCATGAGATTTTATCCCAAATCCTTTTCCATACATGCTGTGACAGTGGATCTCGGCTTTGAGAATCTCAATCTGGACAGGATAAAGGAACTGTGTGAAAGCCTGCATGTGGAATATACCATAGTTAAAACCGACATTGCCCAGGTAGTGTTTGAAAAACGTCAGGAGGACAATCCCTGCGCCCTGTGCGCCAAAATGCGTAAAGGGGCTTTAAACAACGCCATAAAGGCTGTAGGCTGTAACAAAGTGGCCTACGCCCATCACAAAGATGATGTGGTGGAGACAATGCTGCTGTCCTTGATCTATGAGGGGCGTTTTCACACCTTTGCTCCCGTAACCTATCTGGACCGTATGGAGCTGACCGTTATACGGCCGCTGATGTATATGAACGAAGCGGATGTGATAGGCTTTGTACATAAGTATGATGTCCCGGTAGTCAAAAGTCCCTGCCCTGCCGACGGCAATACGAAACGGGAATATGTGAAAACTCTGCTACGGCAGTTGAATCAGGAAAATCCCGGGGTTAAGGAACGTATGTTTACAGCGATACAAAATGGCAACCTGAAAGGATGGAGTGAATACTTTGGCAACCAATAATCCCACCCACAGTTATCACGAGGAACAAAAGATACAGAATATTATGAAAATGCGGGCTGTTCTGGAGGAATTGCCCCCGTTCTGCAAAGAGTTTTTCCGGGGGATAGAGCAGTATACTTCCGCCCGGACCCGGCTGGCCTATGCCTATGATCTGCGGATGTTCTTTGAATTTCTGCACGAGAAAAACGGTGCCTGTGCCAAACTGGATATCTCCGATATACCCATGAAATATCTGGATATGTTAAACCGGCAGGATATCGAGGAATATCTGGAATATGTATCCCTGTATCAGAAAGACGGAAAAAATGTTATCAATGAGGAGCGTGGAAAAAGCCGTAAGCTCGCCTCGCTGAGAAGCTTCTACAACTACTTCTTTGAAAATGAGAAGATAGAGAAGAATCCGGCGGCTCTGGTACCGCTCCCCAAGCAGCACGAAAAGGAGATCATCCGTCTGGAGCCAAACGAGGTGGCTATCCTGCTGGATCAGGTTGAGGACGGCACTAAATTGACCAAAAAAGAGCAGGAGTATCACAAAAAGACCAAGCTACGGGATGTAGCTCTGATCACTCTTCTATTGGGAACAGGAATTCGTGTTTCCGAGTGTGTGGGACTGGATATAAGGGATGTAGACTTTGACGTATATGGAATTCGCATTCTGCGTAAAGGCGGCAAGGAAGCCATCATCTATTTTGGAGAAGAAGTGGGTACTGCCTTGTTGGATTATCTGGAACAGCGGGAACATATGATTCCTGCCCAAGGGCACGAAAACGCCCTGTTTCTCTCCCTGCAAAACAGGCGTATGGCCGTGCGCTCCGTGGAAAATCTGGTGAAAAAATATGCTTCCCGTGTTACCACACTTAAAAAAATCACTCCCCATAAGCTGCGCAGCACCTATGGTACCGCTCTGTATCAGGAAACCGGGGACATTTATTTGGTAGCCGATGTGCTGGGACACAGTGACGTAAACACCACCAGAAAGCACTATGCGGCCCAGGAGGATGAGCGCCGCCGCCGAGCCGCCAACGCTGTAAGATTGAGGGAATAAACAGTCAGAAATACTCCGGATATTTCAAAAGTATGTTCTGTAAAATGTAAGGACAAAGGGGATGTGGGCTCCTGTTTTTTGTATAGCATTTCCGCATTTCATCACGGTATCCTTGTACCTCGGCACTGGCTAGTTCCTTGGGAAGTTCGGAAAGACAGAGCCAATAATACCACAAAGAATACCAGGGACGTTTCTTATCTTCGCAGTGACGGTGGAAGTTGTCTATTCTGCTTTTGATCCATGCCTTTTCACCTTGTGCCGCCGCTGCAATAAACCGCAGTACTACCAGTGATGTGTCAAAGCACTCTCCCACCCCGTCGTCCATATACCCGAAACAGGTTGTTTTCAGGCGTTGAAGGGTTTCTTCGATCATGTCTATTGTCTCTCTGTTATCAGGCGCAAGGATATGCAATAGCCGCAAAATCTCAAGTTCATACATATTGGCAGACAGAATCTGTGTTTTGGGGGTCTGCCCCAGTATGGTCTTAAGCTTTTTGCCATCGTTTTGCGGCGGAATATAAAACAGAGGATACAGTCTTCTCTTGTCTGATTTGGGTATACTTGAAAACCGAATGCCTGATGTATTTCGAGCAGACAGCAATAGACTTACCGTATTGCCGCGCTGCTCGTCGCTTAATTTCCCGCCTTTTATCAGATAATGGTTTGTCTCTGTCATCAATTCATGGGAAGTCATTTTTTCTCCTTGTTGCGGCTGGGCTTTACTGTATAAATTCGTCTGAATAATACGGGAGGATCAGATAATTTCCGGCACAGATCCTTTCCTCAGACAAATGGTTCATATGCATTACTTCCTCGATATACCTCGCATGGCTGTCGTAATGTTCACTGTCCGCATATCTGCCCGCAAACTCCCAAAGAGTATCTCCCGGCTGTACCTGAACGCTGGTATAGTACTTGTAGGAGATATCCTGAAATTCCGTATTGGCGTGGGCCGACAGCGCATGATAGGAAAGAGTGAACACAAGCACCAAAACAAGAGTAATGCCTGCCAGTATGAATGTGCGGTGAACTTCTCTCTGCCTTCTGAGTTTCCTCCTATGATTTTTCAATTCCCTCTCTCTGATATATGCTGTCTGATTCATCCCGAATCCTCCGATCTGTTCCTTCTGTTTCCCTCTCTTCCCGGAAAAAATTCACGTCCGTCCAAGAAAATCTGTTCGGAACATATGTTCTTTTCTTGCATTATATCGAACGTACATTCTTTTGTCAAGTGTAATCGAACATATTTTTGGAATATATGTTTGCTTTTTGTAGTTTCTCATGTTATAATATGAAAAAGTCACCAAAAACAAATATTTAGAAACGGAGGGCCACTTGGATGGGCTATGGTAAGATAACAGGTAAACAACAGGAGATTCTGGACTATATTAAAGATGAGATATTAAAAAAGGGATATCCGCCCACAGTCAGGGAAATCTGTGAGACGGTGCACTTAAAGTCCACTTCTTCCGTGCATTCCCATCTGGAAACGCTTGAAAAAAACGGATATATCCGCCGTGACCCTACCAAGCCCAGGGCTATTGAGATATGTGACGACAATTTTCAGATGGTACGCACCGAGATGGTGAGTATTCCCGTGGTGGGACAGGTGGCGGCGGGTCAGCCGATCCTGGCACAGGAAAATATTGAAGAGTATTTTCCCATACCGGCGGATGTAGTGCCCAGAGGCGAGTCTTTCATATTAAAAGTAAAGGGAGATTCCATGATCAATGCCGGCATTTTCAGCGGAGACCGCATATTTGTCAACTGCTGCAATACTGCTTCTAACGGAGATATGGTGGTGGCATTGGTGGATGATTCCGCCACGGTCAAGACTTTTTACAGAGAGGACGGGCATGTGCGGCTGCAGCCTGAGAATGATACTATGGAACCGATCATTGTTGATGATTGCCAGATTTTGGGAAAAGTTTTTGGCGTATTTCGTTTTTACCGTTGAGCATACATATTTCTCCGTTACAGGGACACAATAGAATATGGGATTCGGTATCCTGTGGTTGTGACTATATGAAATGGAGGAAATCATATGGGAAACAAATATTTGGACGGCACGGCTTTGACCATTGTCATTATCGGTGCCCTTAACTGGGCGCTGATCGGTCTGTTTAGATTTGACCTGGTGGCCTTTATCTTTGGTGATATGTCCTGGTTATCCAGAATCGTCTACGTGATCGTGGGACTATGCGGATTATACTTGATCACCTTTTATATGCATCTTGGAAACGGCCGTGGAGATGCGGCATAACCGGTTATTTTTGCCGCAATATGAAGAAAACAGTGGCTATTCTTATTTATAAGAGTAACCACTGTTTTTGTATTCGCTACAGATCTTCTTTTGATACCTGTTTGCCGTCCCTCCAAATGCGCTCCAGATCGTACAGCAGCCGGTTCTCCTTGTCAAACACATGTACGATCACATCGCCAAAATCCATCAATATCCAGTTGGCGGTGTCATAGCCCTCCACCTGCTTTTTGGGATGGCCCGCGCGGCCCAGCTTTTCCTCCACATTGTCGCTGAGGGCCTGTATCTGGCTGCGGTTGCTGCCTCCGGCGATGATAAAGTAATCCGCGATAACGGAAAGATCGCTGATATCTATGATCTTGATATCCTCCGCTTTCTTGTCTTCCAGCGCCTCTATGGCAAGTCTGGCAATTTCTTTAGATGTAATCATATTTTTTCCTCCATTTGAGATTTATAATCCTCTGTTTCCCTATTTCCCACAAATATTATTTGAACTGGATGAAGTGTCCTGCGTATCAGCTGTTTTGTAATAAAAATAGGTTTCCTGAGTCGTCTGGTCTATCACGGTGTCACTGCCGCGAAGATACTCAAGCGTATCCTCCAGAATCATCAGTACGGCCCCGTCCAGATCGGTGAAAGCCGTTCTGCGTATCTGCTCAAGCCTTGGAGCCTGTTTGCGCCCCGGCTCCATATAGTCAGCCACAAAGACGATCTTTTCCAGCAAGGACATGCCGGGACGTCCCGTGGTGTGATTGCGGATAGCGTTCAAAATATCCTGATCCTCAACATGATATTTTTTCCCAGCCAGATAACTGCCCACTTTCGCATGGAGCAGAGAGGGCTTTTGACGTTCTTCCCGACTGGTCTGTAGATGATGCTCTTCACAGATACTTAACAGCTTTTTGTCGGACAGGCATTTGGCGCAATCATGCAGTATACCCGCAGTCAGCGCGTGCTCGATATCCGCTCCGTGACAGGCGGCCAGATTGGCGGCCGTGTAAGCTACGCTCAGAGTATGTTCAAAACGTTTATTGTCCTGGACTTTGGAAATCTCTTTTCTTAATTTACTCAATTCATATTTTTTTGATTCATGTTTATTTGTTTCATTTGCTTTCAATGGGTATACCTCAGATTTGCAATTTCATTCACTAACAGGAAACGAACACGTAGGGCAAAATTATGCTGCCTCACAGCTTGGTAAGGTATTGAATGCTCACGGAAATCAGATACCTTCATAACAGTGATTACGCCGGATATACTCTCTCACAGAATCAGGCACCAGATATTGGATGCTCCGGCCCTGGGCACAGCGGCGGCGGATGTCCGTGGAGGATATCTCCATATTGGGAAAAGACAGTAACATAATATCCGCGCTGTACCTTTTTTCCAGCTCCCGGCGTTTTTGCTCCAACGTTTCCATGGGCATACCGTTGCGGGATGCCGCCAGCAATGTACAATGCTGAAAAATACTCTCCGGCCTGTACCATTTATCTATGGTAAAGAGACAGTCGGCTCCCACGATAAAATACAGCCGGGCCTGGGGATATACGGTATGCAATTCCTGCAATGTCTCATAAGTGTAGGTGTTACCCTCCCGTCTCATCTCCAGATCCAGACAGCAAAAGCGGTCATTGTCTGAGGTGGCAAGATTTGCCATGGCAAGCCGCTCCTCTCCAGGCAGTATTTCGCTCCGGTCCTTCATATAAGAATTGCCCGTGGGAATATAAGCCACGCCGTCAAGCCCGGCCTCCTCCATGGCCCACTGCCCCAGCAGAAGATGTCCCGTATGTATGGGATTGAAAGTTCCTCCCACAATACCCGTTTTTTTCCAGCTTCCGATATCCGCCATATTCTTTCTCCCTTTTGGGAAATGTGCTCCCTTTGCATACTTTCTAAAACGTAATGTATATTTCTACACAAATCACATAATCTGCAATGATTTAACATCTCTGTAAGGCTGGAATATGCACTTATGAACATATCTTGTTTTTTATACGCAAACTTGCTTCTATGTGTATAATCCAATGTCTTGAAAATGGCATTATTATTAACCCCCGAATATCCTTATCACACCAATAATCAATCAGCCAAAATGCACTTTTGCCACGGCTTACAACGTTCAATGAATTTAAGTATTCTTTTCTTTCTTCTAATATTTTCTTTTCAGCTCATCATAGGATAAACCTCTGATTATCTTCTCGACGCTTTCCTTTACCTCAAAAATTCCTTCGTTTTCCGTCGAAACGCTTGGTAAAATGCGTGCGGCATATCAGGGCAGTTGAATTCTGGGGTTGTCCCGGTCAGGCTTGTACAGCACGATCTTTTTCCCGATCACCTGCACTACCTGGGAATGGGTGCGCTCCGCTATCATTTCCGCGATCTCTCTGGGATCGTCCAGACAGTTCTTCAGTACGGCAACCTTGAGCAGCTCCCTGGTATTGAAAGCCTCTCCGATGGCCTCCGTCACCTGCGGAGTCAGACTGGATTTGCCCACCTGAAAAACAGGGTCCAGGCTGCTGGCAAGGCTCTTTAAATATGCTCTCTGCTTACTTGTCATCATATCCTCCCTTCGAGGGTCCTTTGATCCCCGATCCTCTCATATCCCTGACAGATTCCATATCCCCGGCAGGGCATGGAGATTATTTGTAATAATCGAAACTAAGGCCGTACATTCTGACAGTGTCGCCCTCTTCGATGCCCAACTGTTCCAACTCCTGCAATATCCCGTTGTCACGCAGGAAATTCTGGAAAAAGGTGAAACCCTTTTCACTCTCCAGATTGGTATATCCCAGCATTTTTTCAATGCGGGGGCCTTCCACCACATATTCGTCCGCATCCTGATCGTATACAACGGTATAGGGCATATCTCTGTCGGAAATCCGCTCCTCCTCCGGAAAGTATTCCTGCGCGAAGACGATGGGCTCCTGATCCAGACCGTCCAACATCTCCCGGACATGATACAGCAGTTCCTTCAGCCCCTGGCCGCTGATGGCGGATATGGGATATACGGGAATCCCTTTTGGCTCAAATTCCGCTTTCAGCGCTGCCAGCGGATCGCTATCCTGAGCGGAATATATGGCATCGATCTTGTTGGCGGCTATTACCTGGGGACGTTTGGAGATATCCGCGTTATAGCTTTCCAATTCTTTGTTGATGGCGTATATATCCGCTATGGGGTCACGTCCTTCCGTTCCGGCGGCATCTACAATATGAATGATGACTTTTGTGCGTTCAATATGGCGCAAAAATTCATGTCCCAGACCTGCCCCCTGGGAAGCGCCCTCGATCAGACCGGGGATATCCGCGATGACAAAACCTCTGGCATCCTCCAGATCCACTACGCCCAGATTGGGAGTCAGCGTGGTAAAATGGTAGTTGGCAATCTTGGGCTGCGCATTGCTCACCCGGGATAAAAGGGTGGATTTGCCCACATTGGGAAAGCCAACCAGACCAACATCCGCGATGACCTTCAACTCCAAGAGCAGTGTCAGTTCCTGGGCAGGCTGTCCGGGCTGGGCATATTTGGGGGCCTGCATGGTGCTGGTGGCATAGTGCTGGTTACCGTTGCCGCCTCTGCCGCCCTTTAGCAGAACGACTTCCCTGGTATCGCCTGACATATCCGCGATGACTTTTCCCGTCTCCGCCTCTTTGATCACGGTCCCCGAAGGCACCTTCAATACGATACTTTGTCCGTTTTTCCCGTGACAGTTTCTCTTACCGCCGGTTTCGCCGTCCTCCGCTTTATATTTGCGCACATGGCGGTAATCCGCCAGCGTATTCATTCCCTCGTCCACACGGAAGATCACATCTCCGCCATGACCTCCGTCTCCGCCGTCCGGACCGCCGTTCGGAACATATTTTTCCCTGCGGAACGACACGTGTCCGTCCCCGCCCTTGCCGCTCTTCACATATATAGTCGCTCTGTCTGCAAACATCCGGTTTTACTCCTCTTAATAACTAAAAGGCTTCAAACAAAAAAATATGTTTGAAGCCTCACGTGACTATGTCCGATACTCAGCATTACTGCTCGACAGGATATACAGAAGCCTGTTTCTTGTCCCTGCCTTTTCTCTCGAATCTCAGAACGCCATCCACCAACGCAAACAATGTGTCATCGCCGCCGATACCCACGTTTACACCGGGATGAATCTTGGTACCACGCTGTCTGTACAGAATGTTACCGGCTTTTACGAACTGTCCGTCAGCTCTCTTCGCGCCAAGTCTCTTGGACTCGGAATCTCTGCCGTTCTTGGTAGAACCGACACCCTTTTTGTGAGCGAAGAATTGAAGGTTCATATTCAACATGATTTACACCTCCTCAAACTTTAAAGTAAGATACTTTTCTCCGTAGGTTTTGGAAAGCTGTTGCAGACCAAACACCATGGAATCCATCAAAAAGACGGATTTCTCCTGCAGGCTGCTCTCTATCACGCACCGGATAAACCCTGTCTCCTCGTCAGAGTCCACCTGTAGGGTTTCCCCTGCAAGTTCCTCCAAAGAGTTGATGGTATTGATCACCAGCACGGATATGGATGCGCACAGAATGTCCGGTTTACCGGGTTTTGCGTACTCCGCATGTCCCATACAGGTAAATCCTGTATACCGCTGTGCTCTTGTCCTGCGAATCACTACTGTCGTCATAATCGTCCACTTACATTAAGCATTAATCTTGTCAATCTTAACCTGAGTGTATGCTTGTCTATGACCGTTTTTCTTGTGGTAGCCGGTTTTTCTCTTGTACTTGTATACAATAACCTTCTTACCTCTGCCCTGCTCCATAACGGTAGCTGCTACAGTGGCATTAGCCACGTCCGCGCCAACCTTAAGGGCAGCGTCACTTACTGCGATCACCTGGTCAAAAGTAACAGTATCACCAGCTTCCGCGTCGAGTTTCTCAACCTTGATCACATCTCCCTCAGAAACTTTGTACTGCTTTCCACCTGTTGCAATAATTGCGTACATAAGGCACCTCCTATTCACGAACTCCAGCATGAAATACTTTTGTTCTTACTCGCTAACTTTGGTGGTGTCACAAAATGACACACTTTTACCTAGTTATGCGGCATACTGGATTATAATAGCATGAGGTGCCTTATTTGTCAAGAAAAAATTTGGCTTATTCTGTCTATTTTTTTATATCTATACTTATTATTTCTATTTCTTTCTCGCCTCGAAATCCTCTATATACTGAATGATCAGTTTTACCGTACCCTCCACGCCCAGCACACTGCTGTTGATGCACAGGTCATAACTGTCCGCCCGGCCCCATTTCTTGGAGGAATAATAATTGTAATAACTCTGGCGCTGCTTATCCTTTTTAACGATCATGTCCCTGGCCTTGGATTCGCTGAGCTGATACTTCTGCATGATCCGCTTTACCTTGGTATCCTCGTCCGCATAGATAAACAGATGGATACAGTTCTCATAGTCCGCCAGAGCATAATCCGCGCAGCGGCCCACGATCACACAGCCGCCCTCATCCGCTATCTTCTTTATCGTATCAAACTGCGCCAGAAATACCTTGTGGCTGATGGGCATATCCACAAAAGAGGAGGCGTTATAGCCAAAGGAATAGGTATCCATCACCAGATTGTATAAAAAGGAATTGGTGGGACGTTCATCATGATTCTGAATCATCTCCTCGCAGAAACCGCTCTCCTGGGCCGCTCTGCTGAGCAGTTCCTTGTCATAACATTTGATGCCGAAATATTCCGCTAATTTTTCTCCGATCTCCCGTCCCGCAGAGCCAAACTGACGTCCAATGGTAATCACAGTATTCATACGCGTAACCCTCTTTCCCTTTGAAGTATAAATGTTTGCATTTATCTATACTTATTATACATCAAATTTGATCGCAAAACAATTAATTATTGCAAAATTTCTAACAAATGCTGAAAATATTCCGGCAGCGGAGCCACTATTTCCACATATTTTCCGGTAGAAGGGTGAATAAATCCGATAGTCATGGCGTGAAGCGTCTGTCCCCGCAGGGAAAAAGGACATTTTCTCCCCTGAGAATATACTTCATCCCCCAGCAGAGGATGACCGATACTGGCCATATGTACCCTGATCTGATGGGTGCGTCCGGTCTCCAGTTCACACTCTATATAAGTGTATTCACGAAAACGGCGCAGCACCCTGTAATGTGTCACGGCATGTCTGCCGCATTTCTCATTGACCGCCATCTTTTTGCGATCGGTGGGATGACGGCCGATGGGTTTGTCCACGGTTCCCTCCTGCTCAGGAATCACGCCGTGACATATGGCCCGATAGCGTCTGGTGACGGAATGCTCCTTCAGCTGCGCGGCGATGCCGTTGTGTGCCTTATCATTTTTGCAGACGATCAGGGAGCCTGTTGTGTCCATATCTATCCGATGGACGATCCCGGGGCGCAGCACCCCGCCGATACCGGACAATTCATTGCCGCAGTGAAACATAATGCCGTTTACCAAAGTGCCGGTATAATGCCCTGCGGCAGGATGCACCACCATCTGCTTGGGCTTGTTTACCACCAGCAGATCTCTGTCCTCATACAGGATATCTAAAGGGATATCCTCCGGACATATCTCCGGCTCCCGGGAATCAGGCAGGAAAAAACACACCTCATCATCTGTCTGAACCTGATAACTGCTCTTAACAGGCTTGTCATTGACCATGACCTGCCCTTCCTTAATAAGTTTCTGAATATAACTGCGGGAGAGAGAATCCATCAGCATGGACATGCATTTGTCGATTCTCTCTCCCTCATATTCTTCTGTAATCTGAAAACGAAATTCATCCATGATATCACATCTCCCGATACCGGTTCTGCTTGAAGTTCAAAAATTCCAGATCTTTTTCCTTCAGAACAAACAGGAACATGATAAACAGTCCTATGGTAGCGCAGACCACATAGATATCCGCCACATTAAATATGGGATAGTTGATGAGCACAAAGGATATGAAATCCACCACATAGTCCAGGCGCATTCTGTCCAGCATATTGCCCAGCCCTCCGGAAATAATGAACACCATCAACACATGAATCACCTGAAATTTACCGTTGATGGGCATCTTCAGCAGAAAAAACAAAAGCACCAGCATAAAGATAACGCCCACAAACAGTATAAATACCTTTTGATTCTGCAGCATGCCAAAGGCCATGCCGTGGTTCTCCAGATACTGAAGTTCCAGAACCCCGTCTATCAGAGAATAGGCGGGCCTTCCCTTTAAATGGCTGATAGCCAGCCCCTTGGTAAATTGGTCAAACCAGATCAGAACAACGCACAGCAGCACATCGATAAACAGCATTAACGCTTTTTTCTTATTCACTCTTCTATCCTCTCATATCTCTGTCAGTCCGGAGTTTCCTCAAAATGAATCTCCCGGATCGCATCCAATATCTCCTCGTCCGATACGGTAGTGTGGATGACTGCCTTGCCGATCCGTTCCAACAAGACAAAGCTTATAACGCCGGCCTGGGCTTTTTTATCGGATCTGGTAAGCCGCAGCACCTCCTCAGGGTCGATGCCATCCACGGTGATGGGCAGATAAAAAGGCACGAACATATCCCGGATCTCATAGTATTCTTCCATGGATATCATGTCCCTTTTCCAGGAGATATAGGCAGCCGCCACGGCACCCAGAGCCACACACTCTCCGTGGAGCAACTGAAAATGGCGGGCTTTTTCAATGGCATGGCCGATGGTATGTCCATAATTTAACAGCGCCCTCTCCCCCTGCTCCGTAGGGTCCTTTTCCACCACATGCTTTTTTACGGTACAGCTGCGCAGGATCATCTCCTCCAGCACATCCATATCCTTCTCGCAGATCTCATACATCTGCTCAACAAGCCAGGTATAGAATTTGGCGTCTTTGATCAGTCCATGTTTCATTACCTCCGCAAAACCGGAAAAATACTGGCGGTCCTCCAGCGTGCGCAGCGTATGCATGTTCATATATACCAGACGCGGCATCTTGAAGGCTCCGACCATGTTTTTATAGCCGTCAAAATCTACACCCGTCTTGCCTCCGATGCTGCTGTCACACTGGGACAGCAGAGTGGTTGGAACCTGTATATAGTCCACCCCCCGCAGAAAGGTGGCTGCTATATAGCCTGTCATATCGCCTATTACGCCGCCGCCCAGAGCCACCAGCAGATCCTTTCGGCCATAGCCCTCCCGGATCAGAAAGGTATAGACGTCCCGGACACTGTCCAAAGTCTTATACTCCTCACCGGCGGGCAGAGTATAGATATCTACTTTACCGGAAAGCTTGTCCAGTTCCCCCTTCAACGCGTCTGCGTACAGATTTGCCACATTGGAGTCCGTAACAATACAGATCTTCTGTCCGGGGGTGACAAAAGGTGCAAATTCCTGGGTGATATCGTTGAAATTCCTGGTGATGTAGATATCATAACAGGGCTTATTTTGATAGAGTATGGGAAGCCGCTGTGCCATAGTATCGCCTCGCTTTCAAAAATTAACTGTCCGGCGGTTTGCTGCCGGACAGTTATTGATGTCCTTATAGATCCGTATTCAGGGGAGAGTCGAAAGAGCCTCCGAAAATATCCTGAAAATCGCCGGAAATATCCACACTTGCCGGTGTAATGATAAAGATATAATGAGATATCTTCTGTAGATTGCCGGAGATGGCAAAGCAGGAGCCTGAGGTAAAGTCAATGATCCTCTGGGCGATGTCCACGTCCAATCCCTCCAGATTCAGCACCACGGTGCGGTTAGCCAACAGCGTCTCCGTGATCTCCCGGGCGTCCTCTATGGTGGTGGGCTTGATCACGCAGACCTCCATGCCGCCTCCACCCGAGATCTTGCGGGTAGCGGGCTGGCGCATCTGTGTAACCTTGCCTGTAGAGGGTTTTCTCACCGGTTTTTCGTCCAGCAGATCGTCATTGTCCTTTACCGCGTTCATTTTCTTGGGGGCGGGAGTATCTTCTATGTCATCGTCATAGTAATCGTCATCATAATAGCCGTCTTCGTCTTCATTCAGTTTCATGTAATTCAGGAACTTGTCCATTACACCCATTATACTGTTCTCCTTTATCAAAATCTTCGGCGACCAAGCCCTCCTTAAGTCACGGTTCTGTCGCCAAAAATACCGGTGCCTACCCGCACATAGGTAGCGCCTTCCTCAACAGCCACCCGGTAATCTCCGGTCATTCCCATGGATAACACATTCATACTAACATTATCAATGCTTTTCCGCTCAATGTCAACAGCTAATTGCTTTAAGCCTGCAAAAATCCTGCGATTTTCCTCCTGATCCTGCACATAGGGGGCTACGGTCATAAGTCCCTTGATATGTACGGAGGGCAACAGGGCGATCTCCCGCACCAGCTGCAGGGTATCTTCCAGACTGCCTCCGAATTTGCTTTTCTCTCCGGCCACATTGACTTCCACCAGAATATTGACCTGAACCTGTTTCTTTTCCGCTTCTCTCTGGAGCTCCTGAGCCAGCCGCAGTGAATCCACACTATGGATCAGATGTACTTTACCCACCAGATATTTTACTTTATTACGCTGCAAATGACCGATCATATGCCACCTGATATCCTTTGGCAGAGCCTGATATTTGTCCGCCAGCTCCAGAGCCCTGTTCTCTCCGAAATCCCGTACCCCGGCCTCATATGCCTCGCGCAACATCTCTATGGGTTTGGTCTTACTCACGGCGATCAGCCCAACCTCGCTTGCATCACGGCCCGAACGTCCGCAAGCATCCTCTATATTGTGCTTAACCTGCAACAAATTTTCCCGAATCATGGTTCCTCCTATCTTCGCCCGGCTCAATAAATAAACTGTGCGTCATCCACAGCCGCCGCGTTCAGCACGATATAGTCGTACACATTCAGACCGTACCGGGTGTTGGACTTTACGATGGCGTATTCTTCATTCTGGTACAGAATATTTATCTGTCTGAAATCGGCGTATCCCTTATTCATATTGTATACGCCGGTGAGAGAAGCCTTGCGGCTGATGGTATATTTTTCCTGACTGTCCGGCATGATGATATTGGAGCCAAGCTGCAGCGTCGCGCTGTCCAGATAATATTCCTTATTTTCCTCATCATAATTGTAAACCGAGGTCTCCAAAAATTCACTGTAAATATTTCCCTCTTCATTGTACCTTTCCAATATTACGCCATCCTTCCCGTCCGCCCCCTTGGTCAAATAGGCTTCGGGCACCAGATAGAAGTCTTTTTGTACTATGGAAGAATTGGGTATTTTGAGACCCACTTCATCGTTGAGGATCAGTTCGATGTCCACATACCGGTCCGTGGCAAACGTTACCATGGAATTGTTGAAGTCCAATTGTACATAAGGATTCCCGTCGCTGCCTCTGATCAGCTTGGCAGTGGCCCAGGACTCGTATTGATTCTTGAGAAACCGGATCTTAACGGTACTCTTCTCCTGCAACAGTAAACCTATATCCTCTTCCACGGGAATCACCAGAGACCAGTTCTCACTGGTGGAGAGCTTGTACACCGCGTCTCCCTGGGTGATCAGATCCACACCTAAAAGCTGTTTTTTTTCATATTCCTTCTCGTCAAAAATATCGGCGTTAACCATCTCCGGCGTCAGCTGTTCGTAGCCGTCCGTCCAGTATGTCACAATGCCGGTATTTTCGCTGCGGCAGAAATCCACCATGTCGATCAAATCACTGCTGTTGTTGATATTGCTGATATTCTGCATCATACTGGCATTGGCCAGTCTCATGACTGTGCCTTTCAGACTGTATTTAAAATTGTATATACTGTCAAAGTTGGTGGGATCAAAGCTGTGTACAAATCCGCCGATCTCCCCTCTCAGTTCCGCAAGCTCCCGCTCGCTTAGGGCATTGTCACCCATATCCGTGCTCTGTAAATAATCGTTCAGACGACCGGTTTCGTCCACCGTGTACACCAGATCTCCGCAGGCCACCCGCTCTCCCTCGCGGGCATAATAGTTGATATAGCCCGCCTTATCCGCAACTGCCACACTCTCCTGTCTGATGGCTATGCCTCGGTATGTATAATTCATGGCCAGAGACCCTTCTTTGACCTCATAGGGCGATATATGCTCCACCTGCAGAGAGGCGAAAACGCAGTACACCACATAGACCATAATAGCCACAAAGATGATCATGCCGATATTCAGATTCAGGGGTTTTCGATATTTCCTGATATTGTTAGGGGGCTGCTGTCTCTGTGCCACCGGTCACCTCCAAAAAATAAATATCTTAGAAAAAAGCCCCAGCTTGATGTCCGAGGCTTTTGTCTGTACGTCTTTTGATTCTCATTTACAGGGAAATAAGAATATTATTCTTAACTGATTCGGGCAGTTCTCCTTCGTCCTTGGAAACACTCAGAATAAAGTCTACGCCTGTAGCCTTGCTGACTTTCTCCAGCTTGGCCACAGTGTCTGTGATATCCGCGCCCTCCAGGCAGGAGATCTTCAAAAAGCTGTCAAAATACATCTGCTGCAGGTCGTGATCCTGGGAGATGATTCCGCTGACAAATCCGATAAACTCGCTGGCATTCTCAATCATAAACTGTGATACGTCGATCAGTCTAACCTTATTATTTAGTTCATACATGTGCTTGGTACTTTTATCCAGGTATACGATATTACCCGTGATACTCTTCACTTCATTATTTACCTTATCCAACAAATGTTTTGTCTTTCCCTTGCCCTTATTGCCTACAATCAGTTGAACCATTGGTAACCCTCCTAAAGTAAATTTTTAGAACTACTGTTATTATAGTTTATATCAGACTAAAAAACAACCTTTAATTCTGTATTTCATCCAATAAATCTATCATTTTTTCATAGAGCAGATCTCTGGTTTCCGCCTTCAGTATAACAGAGATATAAGGAGAACCGCCCGCATCCCGGGATAGCAGCACCAGACAGCTTCTGGCGGCATTGGTGGTGCCTGTCTTCCCGCCGATCACTGTAATATTGTCAGGGGCCTTATAATTTCCTCTGAGAAACAGATTGGATGTCTGCGCCCGCAGATTCTTTACCGTACCCGCGGAATCGCTGTATGTAGTCTCGTAGCTGCCGGCCTGGATGATCTCATTGAATTTTTCGTATTTCAGAGCCTCATTAAATATCAGATAAAGATCATACGCCGTTGTATAATGCTCTTCCTGGGTGAGCCCGTGGGGATTCATGAAATGGGTGTTGGTGGCTCCCAGTTCCTGGGCTTCCTGATTCATCAGTTCCACAAAGTGTTCCACAGTGCCGCCCACATTCTCCGCGATCATCATGGCCACATCGTTACCGCTCTGCAAAAGCAGCGCGTATAGCGCCTGATTCAGCGTCATGGTATCGCCGGGCTTTACGCCCGACAATGTAGCGCCGGTCTCTGTGATGTTCACAACATCTGTGGCTGTCATCACCTGATCGATACTGCCGTATTTCAGCGCCACCAGCGCTGTCATCACTTTGGTCAGACTGGCAGGATGCAGCTTTTCATGAGCGTTTTTGGCATATAACACCTCACGGTTGTTCACGTCAAAGAGAACCGCCGCCTCCGCCTGGGTCATATCCACCGTCTCGTCATTTGTGATATTCTCGGTCACCACACACAGATCTTCCGCGAAGGTATGGGCCGCCTTGCTGTTCTGGCGACTGATCACATTAAAACCGCTGACCGCCGCGTCCGGATCATAAGGCATCTCATAAGCGCTCTGTCCGCAGCCCGTACAGCAAAGTCCCAGTGCAGTGATCAGAGAGAGGCACATTATTTTTATCCTGCGATTATTTGTACATTTCACGCCACTCAAGGTCTCCTCTGTCTAAGGACTTAATCAACAGCTCCGCTGTAGCCAGATTGGTCGCCAACGGGATATTGTGCATGTCGCACAGTTTCACCACATTGTTGACATCCGGCTCGTGTGACTTTGGGGTCAGCGGATCGCGCAGAAAGATGACCAGATCCATCTGATTGTGTTCGATCTGTGCACCGATCTGCTGTTCTCCTCCCAGATGACCGGCCAGGAACTTGTGAATATTCAGATTGGTCACCTCTTCTATCAGCCGCCCGGTGGTGCCGGTGGCATACAGTTCGTTCTTGTTCAGTATCCCCCGATACGCGATACAAAAATTCTGCATCAGTTTTTTCTTCGCGTCATGCGCGATGAGTGCAATATTCATATCAAAACACCTCTCTCATACATTATTGCCTGGCCCCGGTCTGCCCAAACAACTATCTTTTGGCTTGCAGACGCACATTTAACACAAAACCCATGCCTATAAAAAGACTCATCAGAGAAGTCAGCCCATAACTTACAAAAGGCAGTGTCAAACCGGTGGTTGGCAGTATGAAAGTGGCCACCCCAATATTGATAAATGCCTGAACGCCCACCAGCCCCCCTACGCTGGCGGCTATGATCGTCCCTGCCGGGTCCCTGGCTCTGCGTGCCACATGAATGCACTCCAGGGCGATGAACGTTTCCAGCAGGATCACCGCGAGACTTCCCTTAAACCCGAACTCCTCCCCGATCACGGCAAATATAAAGTCCGTCTGGGCCTCAGAGATAAAGTTTCCGTTCTTCACGGAGGTGATCTCGTTGTTCATATATCCCTTGCCGTTCAACATGCCGGAGGCAATGGCCGTCACCGAATTGAGCTGCTGATAGGCCGTGGTGGTTGCGTACTGTTCCGGATAGATAAACGCCAGAATTCGCCCTTTCTGGTTGTTTGTTAGTATCGTATTGCCGCTGTCAGGCTGCAGCGCCAGAGCCACCAGAAGAGCCAGAGCCGGTATGGCTGCGGCCAACACTCCGAATATGACCTTAAAACTCAGGCCCCCTGCAAACATGATGATACAGAACAGCGCCAGCATCACGATGCTGGTGGACAGATCCGGCTGCCTGTAGATCAAATACCAGGGAGCCGCCATCAACAATACGCACAGAGCGATGATCCGAAAAGTATTAAACTTCTCTATATGTTTCATAATAAACTGTGCGAAGAATAAAATCAACAAAATTTTTGCTGTCTCCGAAGGTTGGAAACGAAAGCCTCCGGGTATCTGAAACCAGCGCTGCGCGCCTTTTGTCTCATATCCCAGATAACGCACAAGCAAAAGTAGTACTAAATTCCCAACGTACATCAACCAATATAATTTCAACAGGACTGTGTAATCAAAAAAGGAAATAACCACCATCAAAAAGGTGCCTGCGATCACTCCGATCAGCTGTTTCTGCTGTACCGATTGCTGCGCGCTTCCCACCGCGAAAACTCCGATGGTGGAAAGCGCCAGAATCATCAGGATTAATTTAAAGTCATAATTTCTGATTCTATAGCCCTTGTTAAACATTCTATCAGATCCTCATGTATATCATAATTTTCAGACATTTTTGTTCAGATCCAATATGGGGATACTTGCGCTCAGCACAGGATTGCGCATTCCTCTCTTGCCCTGATTTCCCATCTTGCCGATCTGTATGTCCATATTTCCGGTATCGATCTTCATGTACTTGGATATCACCTTGGCAATATCCGTTTTTATCAGCTCCATCATCTCCGGAGAACAGTTGACCCTGTCAGAGATCAGCAGAATCTTCAGCCTGTCTTTGGCGACTTCGCGGGAGCTTTTTTTTCTGAAAAAAAATCTCATGCTTAGAATGCCCCCTCTCATACCTTGTGGAAAATACCACTCACCCTTGTCCAGAAAGATATGGTCTTTTCCAGGTTCAAAAACGGAACCTCTCTGCCAAGTACGCGCTGGCATACGTTCTGGTATGCCATACCTGCCGGTGTGCCGGTGCCCACCAGAGGCTCCCCTTGATTGGTGCTGATCACCACATTCTCGTCATCGGGGATAATGCCGATCAGCGGAACTGCCAGAATATCCACCACATCCGAGGAGGACATCATATCTCCTCTTCTCACCATATCCATGCGCAGCCGGTTGATGATCAGATCCATTTTCTGAAAACCGTTTGCTTCCAGCAGTCCGATGATGCGGTCCGCGTCCCGAATGGCGGAAACCTCCGGTGTGGTCACCACCAGCGCCCGGTCCGCCCCCGCTATGGCGTTCTGAAATCCCTGCTCGATCCCTGCCGGACAGTCCAGAATGATATAGTCAAACTGCTCTTTTAAGTGATCGATCACCTTTACCATCTGTCCGGGGGTGACAGCGCTCTTGTCCCGGGTCTGAGCGGACGGCATCAGATACAGTCCGGGGTTGCGCTTGTCCCGTATCAGCGCCTGTTTTACCCGGCAGCTCCCCTCCACCACATCCACCAGATTATACACGATCCGGTTTTCAAGACCCATGACCACGTCCAGATTGCGCAGTCCGATGTCTGTGTCTATGAGACAGACCTTTTTCCCCGCCTTTGCCAGACCTGTTCCAACGTTTGCGGATGTGGTGGTCTTACCCACACCGCCCTTCCCTGATGTGACGACAATTACTTCACTCATGATACTTACCTCCGTTCTGCCATGTCTCTGGCAGCAATCATAATCGTCGCCCGGATATACCTAAGGAACTGTCCATTAATAACTTGTGCATTTGACTTGTCTAAATCCGCACAGTCTGCGTTGTCATCAGTCAGCGTACCCCGGTACGCCTCCCTCTTCCGCCTTGCCTGTACGAATTTATCCTGCGTCATCTGCACAAGTTATTTTCGGACAGTTCCTAAAAGGTGTCCAGTATCTCCTTGGTAAGCGGTTCCATGACAATCTTCTCGTTTTTTACATATGCGATCTTCGGCTGTACCTTAGAGCGGATTCCCCACTTTGTCTGTTTGTCGTTGCATTTGTATTTGAAATCGCCGATATTGATCCTCTCCGGCTCCATTTCAAGCGCTGCCACATAGGTTCCCTTGTTGCCGCCGGTTCCGGCGTAAGCCTCCCCGTACAGCCCTCCCAGGATGATTATATTCTGGGCGGACATCACGGCGCAGCCCGGATTTACGTCCCCCAATATGATAATGCTGCTCTCTGTCTCCAATACCTCCCGGTTTTTCAGGGAGCCTTTGTGAAACTGTCCTTCGCTGCCTGCCGGGAGTTTCTCCTGTACTTTCTGGATCGCTTTGATATACCGTCTGTTGGTCTCCTCATCTTTGCCCACGATACAGATAAGGCTTAAATCGCTGGACTGACGCACCACGTCTACCAGAGCCAGCTCCTGTTCATGATCCAGCCTGCGGCCTTCATAGGAAAGCGCTACGTCCGCATTGCCAAAAAAGCCGCGGGAGGCGCGAAGTTTGGCTGACAACTCTTCTGTGATCTGCTCAAAGGGCACTTCTTCCCTCATGATCAGATTGATACCGTTTTGATAGCTTTTGATCAATACTGCATCCTTCATTGTCCCCTCCTGATACTATATTTCATTGATCGTTACGCCGGCCTCGGGAGTGACTGCCATGCCGTCTATGATATCTTCCACGGGCTCCAGTCCGAAATAATAGGAGACCACATCCTTGGCTGTCTGCGCCGCGTAGTCCGAAGAATATCCGAAAGGTATCCTGACGGTGAAAGCGATCTCCGGGTTGTCATAGGGCGCGTAGCCCACAAAAAGCGCATGGTTGGGGCGGCTTGTGATCTGCTGCGCGGTACCGGTTTTGCCGGCCACGCTTACGGGCAGTTCGTTAAAATAGCTCTTCCCCTCTATCACCCGGCGCAGCCCCAGGCGAATGGAGTTCCAGTACTCCACAGGCATATCCACCGTACCCCGCAGGGACGGTTCCTGGCGCATCAGCACCTCGCCCTCCTTGTCCTGCACATGTTCCAGCAGTGTGAGATTGTAACAGTTTCCCCCGTTTGCCACCGTGGCCACATAGCGGTTGAGTCCCACGGCGGTAAAGCTGTTGGTACCCTGGCCGATGGCGGAGGGGATGGGCAATTCATCGGAAACAGACGGCTGTGATTCCTCGATCTCCACACCGGACTTTTCCGTCAGACCGTACATCTCGGCATATTTCGCCAGCACATCCAGACCGTCCTGCGCAATATAACTGCCGCTCTTGGTGGCAAACCTGTATCCCATATCATAGAAAAAGAAGTTACAGGAGTTCTGTATGGCCGCCGTCAGATCCAGAGAGCCGTGACCGCTGCGTCGCCAGCATCTCGGAGACGGCGTAACCTGGGTGTAGGAGCCGGTGCAGTTCACTTTGCTGCTCAGCGTGACTTCCCCCTCCATCAGCGCCGCTGTGGAGGACACCATCTTGAAAGTGGAACCGGGCGCCGCCGCGTACTGGGTGGCATAGTTGAGCATGGGGCTGGTCTTGTCTGCCAGCAGCTTGCTATAATATTCCGGGTCCACGGAGTTGGCCATCATATTGTTGTCATAGCCCGGATAGGACACCAGGGCCAGCACATCGCCGGTGTCTACGTTGGTCACTACGATGGTGGCGGTACAGGGGTCCAGCGCCAGCTGAGCCGGTGTGATATTCATATAGAGTATCCGGTTTTTCATAAAGTCATATGCGGACATGCTGCCGTCATAAAGTTTCTCAATGTCTTCCTGAGGAATCTCAATGGCGCTTTGTTCGCACAGGATCTTACAGATCTGCCTGCCGCTTATCACATCGTTCTCTATCATAAAACGGTAGATCAGTTTCTGGAATTCCAGCTCGCCGTCCAGCGCCTCAAAGATATAGTCGCATATCCCATTATATATTTCCGCGGAGTCCGCATATTGCTGTTCAATATGCAGCTTGTCCACATCTATCCAGTTGGAGGCAATACAGTGGTTCAAATATTCGTGCAGACTGATCACCTCGTCTCTGGACCAGGCCAGGTGCACGGGGTCCTCGCGGTCTAGCAGCGAGGAGTCGATGATACCGTTCTCCCGCAATATATCATTTACAAGGTAGAGCTGGTACATCTTGTACTCCAGCGACAGTTTATTATAGGGAGTTTTTTTCTGCTGCAATTCGTCTGCCAGACGCTGGTAGGTCTTCTCCCGGTATTCCAGATATTTATCATAGACTTCCCGCTCGGTGTCGCCGGCATTTTCCCCGCCAAAATGCGTGATATCAATGACGCTGTTGTTGATGGTGGCAAAGTATACGTCATAAATGGGAATCTTAAGGTCTCCGTTTGTGACCTCGGGGGCCTCTCTGGCATTGATGATCTTGTCCAACAGGATACCGGCGATATGCTGTTCCAGGATCTTGTAGCAGCTGATCTGCAGATCCATATCGATGGTCAGATACACATCATTGCCTGCCTGGGCCTCCTGACGGTCCAAAATGCTGATCACTTTGCCCGTGTTGTCCACACATACAGTCTCGGAGCCCTTTACCCCCTGCAAAGTGGTTTCCATGGATTTCTCAATACCGCTCTTACCCACCACGTCATTGCTGGTATAGCGCTCTCCGGTGCCGCCGTCAGCCAGATCCTGCTCATTTAGGCTTGATAGCTCCTCCGAATCGATCTTGCCGGTATATCCCAGGATATGGGCGAAATATACGCTCTCGTTGTATCTGCGCACCGTGTCTTCCACGATGGAGACGCCGGCCAGCTGATCCAGATTCTCCATGATGACGGCCACAGTCTCGGCGCTCACATCCTTTGCCACCGTGGTGCCGATATATTTGCGGTAGCTGGTAAGGTGCATGGCGTATCGTATGTTCATCATCTTTAGGAATTCCTCGTCGGTATAACCCTCTCCCGCCAGAAATTCGCTTTTGCTGTCGTTTTCCACAGCATACTTGCCGATGCCAAAACGTTTGCCCAGATAGTCCAGCACCTCCTGGGGCGTGGCCGTACGCTCCTCGTCCTCCAGCTTGTCGATGGTAGTATGTCCATAGACGTCCGCCAGAAAGCGCAGAAGTCTGTTTCCGGACACATTGTAGACGAAATTGCCGTGTTCATCCAGCACGATATTAAAATCCGTGATAATGTGGTCGCCGTTTTTTTCAATCTTCCGTATCAGATCATAGACGGTGGCATTGAGTTCCCTGTTTTTGTTGGAACTGTTTTCATACACATCCTCTATTTTGACCGAATAAGCCAGTTCATCATAGGCCAGGATATTGCCGTCCCGGTCTCTGATACTGCCCCGGGAGCAGGCGATATCCCGGGTCTTCTCGGTCTCCAGCATAAAATTGTCCAGATATTCCTGTCCGTGTACGATCTGCAACACAAAACAGCGGTATATCAATATGCCTCCAAGCAGACCGAATAAAATGGTCATCAGCGTCAGCCGGCTGGTAAAAAAGTTGATGATATCTTCCTTCAGCTTGTCAAACAAATTTCTTCGCTCTCTTTCTCTCGAATGCCTCCAGCCGGTTATTGACGAACAGGGCCAGAGGATACAGCAGACAGGTCACAACAATGGTATATACGGTCTCCGGCAGGATCACGGTCCCCAGATAAAACGGGAAGTTCAGTCTGCCTCTCAGCAAAAACAGCAGCACATAACAGACCATGCCGTAGGACAGATCGCTGACAGTGATCAGCGCCAGAGGAAGTTTGATATCTTCAGGATAGAATATCTTGCAGAATTTTCCGTTCAGAAAGCCGATATACATATATACCAGCGCATGGAATCCAAGCATATCCGCAAAGAAAATATCACATAACAATCCCGAAAAGAATCCGATCAGCAGACCTTCTTTCTCCCCGCGCATAAAGCCGAAGGAGGAGGTCAGCACGATCAGCAGATTTGGCACGATCCCCGCAAAAGCCAGGCTGCGGAACAGAGTAACCTGCAGCAGAAAACAGAACAGGATCATCACCGCCGTGGTTATTTTTCTAAGCATCTTCCATCTCCCATTTCATATCCGTGATCACCAGCACTTCCTCCAGATGCTCAAAATCTACGGCGGGTGTCAATAAACCGGATTTGGTCAGATTGTTGGAGTCCCTGTTAATGGTATGTATCGTACCGATCAGAATATTGGGCAGATACCTGTCACTGATATGGGACGTAACTACTTTGTCACCTACCACCACGTTGTCCTGACTGTCTATCAGCTGGCTGAAACGGATAACGCCGTCATGCATGGCCTGCAGATCCCCTGACACGATCATTGTGTCGGAAGAGCTCAGCGTCTTGGCGGACACATTGGAATTGTCCGCAATGACGGAGGTGACCCTGGCCCAGTTGGGCCCCACCTCGCTGACACGGCCCACCAGGCCGCCGCTGGCGATAACGTTCATATTGATCTCCAGACCGTTGTCCGTTCCCTTATCTATCAGAAAAGTCGAGTACCAGTTCCCGCTGTCCCGGGCAATGATCCTGGCCCCCACTTTGTGGTATTCGTCATATTGGTTGTCCAGCTGGTACAGTTCCCGCAGGCGGCTGAGCTCCGATTTTTCCTGCTGAAGCAGTGTGTTCTCCACCAAAAGCTCATCCACCTGTTGCTGCAGCCGCACATTTTCCTCCAGCAGCTGGCGGATCTGCACCAATTCGTCCTTGCGCCCCGAGAGCCAGCTGCCCATCTTACTGATCCCCTGCTGAAAAGGAACCACAATATAACCCACCGCTGCGTTCAGCGGCCGGTTGAATATATCGGTGCTGAACGTCAACGCCATCAGCACGGTACACAGACAGGTTAAAGCAAAAAGGAGATATTTACTCGGTATCGTAAATTTCTCCCCCTTTTTTTTGATCACTGGGCTCATTTACTCATCCCTTCAATCGCATACGCTACGGTTTTATAGTTGTCCTCGTTAATGATTTTGGACAAGCCCAGAGCCACGCTGGTCATGGGGCTGTCCGAGACGTTGACCTTCAGGCCCGTGCCCTGACTGAGACGCTCCGCCAGATGGCTGGTCTGAGACGCGCCGCCGGTGAGATAAACGCCGTTGCGATAGATGTCCGCCGCCAGTTCGGGAGGCGTTCTCTCCAGAATCACCTTCACATTATCCACAATGGTGTTAAAATGCTCCTCCAGAGAGTCCACCACCAGCTGGGTGGGAATCTCCCGCTCCACAGGCAGCCCTGTCACGATATCCCGCCCGTAGACCACGGCTCCCTGCCTGTCCTCCTCCAGCTTAAACAGGGACATCTTGACAGCTTCCGCCGTCTTGCCGCCTATGATCAGGCTGAACTCCCGGCGCACGGCGGAGCGGATCGCCTCGTCAAACTTCACTCCGCCCACTTTGATCAAACGGCTCAGAACGATACCGCCCAGAGATAAAATGGAGATCTCCGTAGTCTCAAAGCCTACGTTTACAACGATGACACCCTGGGAGTTTTTGACGTCTATTCCCATTCCCAGACCGTCCGCCACGGCTTTTTCCACCACCATGATCTTGCGGGCCTTCATATTGGCGTCCCTGACCAGATCGTAAAACGCTCTCTTCTCCACCTCCGTCACATCCGTGGGAACCGCGATAAAATAATCGGCTGGCAGAGTCTTACCCTTTTGAATATCCCCGATAAAATACCGAATCAGGGTCTCCATATTTTTGATATCGGCGATAACGCCATTGGAAAGCGGATAAGATATATGAATATTTGCCGGCGCTTTCTCATACATTTCAAAAGCGGAATCACCGTAGGCAAAGAGAGTGTTTTTGTTTTCGATGGCGATCATATTTTTTTCTACAAAGATATTGTCGTCATTTCTGCTGTAGATTTTGATATTGTTGGTACCCAGGTCGATACCGAATGCGTTGTTTGCCATATAACTGGCCCCCTTTTAATGATGTATATTACGGTATAAGTTTTTCTTCCCGGAAACTCATATATTTATTGTCTCCGATAATGATATGGTCCAGCAGCGGAATCCCCAGCATCTGTCCAATTCCCGCCAATTCTCCGGTCAGCTGGGCATCCGCCTTGCTGGGTGTGGGATCGCCGCTGGGATGGTTGTGTATCAGAATGATGCTGACAGCCTGATTCTTCAGCGCTTCCATAAAAATCTCTCTCGGAGAGATCAGGGACATGGTGGCGCTGCCGTTTGAAAGCATGGTATCCTGAAGCAGTCTGCTCTTGGCGTCCACCGACGCCAACACCACGCACTCGGTCTTTCTGTGCCGCAGCCGCTCCATATAATAAGCGGCCACCGTGCCCGGCCTTTGCAGGCAAATGCGCTCCCTGGCCGTTGCGGACGCGATCCGCTGGGATAACTCCGTGATGCATTTCAGCTTTACGGCCTTCACTTCCCCTATGCCGTTTATCTGCATTAAACGCTCAATGGGGATGTCGTGCAGCCCCAGCAGCCCCTCCCTGGACGGCTCCGCCAGCGCAAGCACCTCCTGCGCCAGTTCCAGAGCGCTTTTATCCCGGGTGCCCGTCCGCAGGATGATTGCCAGAAGTTCGCTTTCCGTCAGGCTCTCAGGCCCGAAACGCAAGAATTTCTCATAGGGTAGATTCTCACGCTTTACCTTATTCAGTTGATCCATTGTCCTCCCGTCCGCCCTTTCCCAATATGCGGTCCCGCGCAGGACTATCTGATAAACCGGTATACCAGCAGTGCGATCACTACGCCGATAACGCTGGCGATGGTAATCTGAATCTGCAGTCCGAACGTCAGGATGATAAATCCGAGGTCAAGTACGATAGGACTGCTCAGGCCAAAGGTCTGACCGTAATTCAGAAAACTTCCGCTGAAATAGGTTCCGATAAACCGGCCTATAACAAAACCGATCAATACCAGAACGATAAATACCCAATTGACTCTCTTCAAAAGTACTCCCTCTACTTTCTTTTGTGTCAGTATTCCTGCCTGTTTCCGGGATTCTCCCGATAGGAACATTTAAACTATCTTACCATATTTTTGCAGTTCTGTACACACCCAATCCGAGATTTATGACAGGGATTTTTTCAACTTTTCTCTGGCTTTAGCGACGTCCTGTGACTTAACCAGACCTTTGTCGACAAGAGACTGCAAAGATCGCAAAATACCGAATTTGGCATGCTGCCAGGTCAGCCCTCCCTGAAAATAGACTGCGTAGGGAGGCTTGATGGGACCGTCCGCCGACAGCTCGATGGAGGAACCGGACACAAAGGCCCCTGCCGCCATGATCACCTGGGCGTCATAGCCGGGCATGTCCCAGGGCTCGCAGGTCAAATGGCTGTCCACGGGAGCGGCGGCCTGGATACCCTGACAGAAAGCGATCACGCCCTCCGGATCACCGAATGTCACCGCCTGGATGATATCATGCCGTGACTGACTACCGTCCGGCACCACTCCAAATCCCAGTCCTTCGTATATGTTGGCGGCAAAGACCGCCCCCTTCAAGGCTCCCGCAGTCACCGTGGGGGCCAGGAAGAACCCCTGATAGAAATCTTTCAGCACGCCCAGGGAAGCGCCCACTTCCTTGCCAAGCCCCGGAGAAGTCAGGCGGTACGCGGCGTTTTCCACACAGTCGCTGCGCCCCGCTATATATCCCCCGATGGGAGCCAGTCCGCCTCCGGGATTTTTAATCAGGGAACCCACCACCATATCCGCTCCCACGTCGCTGGGTTCGGTAGTCTCCACAAACTCCCCGTAGCAGTTGTCCACCATGCAGATCACATCCGGTTTGATGCCTTTTATAAAGGCGATCAGTTCTCCGATCCGGGCAACGGACAGAGTGGGCCGGGTCTGATATCCCTTGGAACGCTGTATCGTCGCAAGGCGGGTTCTCCCGTTTATGGCCCGGCGGATATTGTCATAGTCAAAACCGCCGTCCGGCAGCAGATCCACCTGTGCGTAGCTCACGCCGTACTCCGCCAGAGAGCCTTTGGAGGGCCGTATACCGATAACCTCCTCCAGCGTATCGTAGGGCTTTCCCACCGGGGAGAGAAGTTCGTCCCCGGGCCGTAGATTACTCATAAGCGCCAGGGCCAGCGCATGGGTGCCGCAGGTGATCTGGGGACGCACCAGAGCGTCCTGGGTGTGGAATACGGACGCGTACACCCGCTCCAGAGTATCCCGTCCCAGATCGTTGTAACCGTAACCTGTGGTGCCCAGCAGACAAGCCTCGCTCACCTGCTGGTCCTGCATACCTTTTAGCACCTTCAGCTGGTTGTACTGCGCTATGTCGTCTATCTCGGCAAAACGGGACAGCAGCCCCCGGGCCACCGTTTCCCCATAGGCATAGACTTCCTCAGAGATTCCCAGCGCTCCATACATATCATATCCAATATTCATAGAAAATCACATCCAATCTGCCCGTGACATGGGCGTATTTATCAGTACCGCAGGACGCAGTTATTTCGTCTCCTGCGGAGTGTTGCCGCAACGGACATTATGTCCGCAGAATCCCCGCCTCCCGGAGATACCGCAATATCGCCGCAAGGATCTTCTTGTCATCATACCCATAATCCTGTTTGTTCAGCCAGATTACATCCCTCTCCCGGCGAAACCAGGTCAGCTGTCTCTTGGCAAAATGCCGCGTCCCCTGTTTAATGCGGTACACGGCCTCCTCCAGTGTGATCTCTCCGGCCAGATGATCCAATATCTCCTTATAGCCCAGCCCCTGCATGGACACCATATCCCTCCGGCATCCCCGGGCCATCAGGGCGCGCACCTCCTCCACCAGCCCTTCCTCCAGCATCCGGTCCACTCTCTCCTCGATACGCCGGTAGAGATTATCCCTGTCATCGTTCAGCACAAAGTAACAGTAGCGGTAGGGAGAGGTCTTCTCCGCCTCCCTCTCGTTGTGTTCGGATATTTTCTCTCCCGTAAGATGATGGAACTCCAGCGCACGGATCATGCGCTTTATATTGTGGGCATGAATGGCCTGGGCCGCCCCGGGGTCCGCCTCCTTAAGCATCTCATGCAGCGCCTGCCCCCCTCTCTCGGCGGCCAGCTGTTCCAGCTGCCTGCGATACCGGGTATTTTCCGGGTTCTGGGTAAAGTCTATATCCCGCAGCACCGCCTGAATATAGAATCCGGTACCCCCGGTGAGGATCGGGATATTCCCCCGCTCATAGATCCCCTCCATGGCCTGCCTGCAAAGCTGTTGGAACACCACCACATTGAACTCCAGGGAGGGGTCCAGCACATCGATCAGATGATGGGGGACCCCCCGGGTCTCCTGGGGACGTATCTTGGCGGAACCGATATCCATCCCCCGGTAGACCTGCATGGAATCCGCCGAGAGGATCTCCCCGCCCACCTCTTTCGCAAGCTCTATGGACAGAGCCGTCTTGCCCACCGCCGTGGGGCCTGTCAGTACGATCAAAGGTTTCATCGCTTAAACTTTTTCTCCAATTCATATTTGCTCATGGATATTATGGTAGGGCGTCCGTGGGGACAGTTGTAGGGATTGTCCAGCGTCAGCAGTTCGTCTATGAGCCTTTGGGCCTCCTGGGTGCTGAGCCGGTTGTTGCCCTTTACGGCTGCTTTACAGGACATGGAGGCGATCTTCTCCCGCACCGCCGTGGGATCGCCCCTGGTGCCCCCCTCCGAAAGATCGTCCAGCACCGCCTGAAACAGTTCCTTTTCCCCACAGCCGTAGAGATCCACCGGAACGCTGCGCAGAGCGTACTCGCTGCCGCCGAAGGGTTCCACCTCAAAGCCCAGTTCCGTAAAGACAGAGGCATACTCCTTATAAACCGTCTCCTCCTGTCCCGTGAGGCTGAGGATTATAGGAGGCATCAGGTTCTGGGATACCAGACTCTTTTCGCGGTACTGTTTCATGAACCGTTCAAATTTCACCTTCTCATGGGCGGCGTGCTGGTCTATGATGTACAGCTTGTCCTCATATTCTATGAGCCAGTAGGTGTCAAACACCTGCCCGATCAGCTTAAAGTATACCCTCTTTTCCGGGGTCAGGATCTTGTCCTCAAACAGTTCACCCTGCTTATAGTCCCGCGTCTGTTCCTGAGCCGCCTCGTAACGCATCTCCTCCATGACCCGGTATTGCCGGGTACGGTTCTGCTCAAAAGGTTCCGGGGCCGCGGGAAGTTTTTCTTTCTGCCTGCCTGTATCCACTGACAGCTCACAAATCTCTGTGTGGGGACTTGTCACCGGCGGCGTTTCTCCTGTCCGGAGATTTTTGGGGGAACTTGCCGCTGCGGACTGCGTTTCTCCTGCCCGGGCATAGGGGCGGGGCTCCGGCATGGGACGCGGGAAAGAATGCCCTGCATGTTCCCGAGCCGTCTTACCGCCTTGAGACAGCTCCTGAAGCAGCCGTACATCCCTCCCGGCAGGCTGATTCCCGTCAATACCCACATCGGGGATCATCTCCCGGTTTCGCAGGCGTTCTCTGATGCCTGCGGACACCGCGTCAAATATCTGCGGCCCGTCCAAAAAGCGCACCTCCATCTTGCTGGGATGCACGTTCACATCCACTTTCGAGAGGTCTTTAAGCGTCATATGCAGCACGCAGAGCGGAAACTTGTGCTGCATCAGATACTCTCTGTATCCCTCCTCGATGGCACGGCTCAGCAGATTGCTGCGGATATACCGGCCGTTTAAAAAATAGACTTCAAAATTGCGGTTGGAGCGGACGATGGCCGGAGTCCCCAGATACCCCCTGATCTCCAATACCTCTGTCTCCAGCTCAACGGGCACCAGGTTGCGGATCATATCTCTGCCATAGATGCGGTAGATCACTTCCCGCAGCTCCCCGTTTCCCGAAGTATAAAACCGGGTCTGTCCTCCCACCTGAAATTTAAAGGAGATATCCGGTCTGGACAGGGCCATATGCTCCATCAGATCGATGATATATCCTGCCTCGGTGGTGGCGCTTTTTAGAAATTTGCGCCGCACAGGGGTATTGAAAAACAGGTTGCGGATTATAAATGTGGTCCCTTCCGGCGCTCCCACCTCCTCAAACACCGTCTCTTTGGGACCTTCCATCACCATATGGACGCCGGTGAGGGCCTCCGCCGTTTTGGTGATCACCTCCATCTGGGCCACCGCGCAGATGCTGGAGAGAGCCTCCCCTCTAAATCCCAGGCTGGAAATACCTGTCAGATCCTCCGCTCTCCGGATCTTGCTGGTGGCATGACGCAGGAAAGCGGTGCGCAGCTGATCCGCCGGAATTCCCGAACCGTTGTCCGTTATACGGATAAAACCGATCCCGCCGTCTTTGATCTCCACGGTGACGGAATCCGCCCCTGCGTCGATGGCGTTTTCTACCAGTTCCTTTACCACGCTGGCAGGCCGCTCCACCACTTCTCCGGCTGCGATCTTGTCTATGGTTTCCGCGTCAAGCAGTTTTATCTGGTTCATGGTTTTTTCTCCATTTCAAGGGTATACGGCGGATCTTAATCACGGCTGACCGTTTCACACTACGCTTTATAACGGTTCTTGAGTTTATTTTGCAGACGGTACAGAGTATTCATAGCGTCTAAGGGCGTCATCACTGTAATGTCAAGGTCTGTCAGTTCCTTCACCACATCTTCGTCGGATACGGTGTCAAAGAGGGACATCTGAGCCAGATCCACCTCATCGTAGCGGGGAATCTTTTTGGTCTTTCCGTCTCCCTTTTGCTCTATGGCGATGCTCTGCACCTTATCTGTGATATCGTTGTCCGAGAGCTGCTCGGCGATCTCCTTGGCGCGGTCGATCACCATGTCCGGCACCCCTGCCAGTTTGGCCACCTGGATGCCGTAGCTCCGGTCCGCGCCGCCCTTGATGATCTTGCGCAGGAAGACGATGTCGTCCCCGCATTCTTTGACGGCGATGCAGTAATTGTTCACGTTGCCGATCTTGCCCTCCAGCTCCGTCAGCTCGTGATAGTGTGTGGCAAAAAGGGTTTTTGCCCCCAACAGCTTTTTGTTGCTGATATGCTCTATGACGGCCCAGGCGATGCTCAGTCCGTCAAAAGTGGAGGTCCCTCTGCCAATCTCATCCAGGATCAGCAGACTGTCGGAAGTGGCATTCCTGAGAATATTGGCCACTTCGTTCATCTCCACCATAAAGGTTGACTGTCCGCTGGCCAGATCATCGGAAGCACCTACCCGGGTAAAGATCCGGTCAACGATACCGATATTGGCGCTCTTTGCCGGCACGTAACATCCCATCTGGGCCATCAGCACGATCAGCGCCGTCTGACGCATATAGGTGGATTTGCCCGCCATATTGGGGCCGGTGATCACGGAGATACAGCGATGGCCGTTGTCCAGCAAAGTGTCGTTAGCTACGAACATCTCATGATCGATCATCTGCTCCACCACCGGATGTCTGCCGTCTCTGATATCTATTAACCCCTTTTCATTCAGAGCCGGACGCACATAGCGGTTCCGCTCCGCCACATAGGAGAGGGAGGCGAACACGTCCAGCCTGGCCACCGCCTTGGCGGTGCGTTGAATCCTCTCTATCTCTCCCGCAATACCGTCTCTGATCCCGCAGAACAAATCATACTCCAGCGACGAAAGCTTGTCCTCCGCGTTCAGTATGGTATCTTCCAATTCCTTCAGCCGGGGCGTTGTATAACGCTCCGCATTGGCCAGCGTCTGTTTGCGCACATAATCCTCCGGCACCATATCCTTAAAGGAATTCGTCACCTCGAAATAGTACCCGAACACTTTGTTGTACTTGATCTTAAGGTTTTTTATTCCTGTGCGCTCCCTGTCCTGCTCTTCCAGCTGGGCCAGCCACATCTTGCCGTCTCTCTTGGCGCTGCGCAGCATATCCACCGTCTCGTTATAGCCGTCCTTGATGATCCCTCCCTCCCGTACCGAAATGGGAGGCTCCTCCTCAATGGCTTTGTCTATCAGCGTATAGAGATCTTCCAAACAATCCATATCCCGGGCGATCTCCGTCATCAATTCCTTTTGAAAGCCAGCCAGCACTTTCCGGATCGGAGGCAGCATTTCCAGCGAGGCACGGAAGGCCAGCAGATCCCGGGGATTGGCGGTCTTGTAAGTAACTCTTCCCAGCAGACGCTCCAGATCGTACACAGGTCCCAGATATTCCCGCATTTCGTCTCTGGACACCGAATCCCCACCAAGCTCCTCGATGGCGTCCAAACGCTTTTCCATCTCCGCCTTTTCGATCAGCGGCTGCTCCAGATAGCTGCGCAGCATACGGGCGCCCATGGCTGTGCGGGTCTTGTCCAGCACCCACAAAAGAGAACCTCTCTTCTGCTTTTCCCGCAGGGTTTCCGTGAGTTCCAGATTGCGTCTGGTGGAGGAATCCAGCAACATATATTTGCTGGTCAGGTAAGAACGTATATGTGAAATATGGCCCAGGTCTGTCTTTTGGGTATCATACAGATAGCGCAGCAGCGCTCCTGCCGCCACCGTACCCACAGGAAAATCTTCCAGCCCCAGGCCGATCAGGCTTTTTATCTTAAAGTGACGCATAATACTCTGTTCACAGGTCTGATCGTCAAAGTAATGAGGGTCCGCGGCACTTACCGCGATATGCAGCCGTCCCCGCAGGTCTCCGATATCCATCCCGCTGACCAGAAACGCGTCGTTGCATATGATCTCCGACGGCTCATATTTCATCAGTTCGTCCATTAACCGCCGCAGGTCTTCCACTTCCGTCATGTAAAAATCGCCTGTGGTGACATCCGCCGCGGCCAGACCGATAGTCGCCGGCGTAAAAGTAACGCAGAGCAGATAGTTGTTTTTTCCCTCCTCCAGATACTGGGTATTTATATTGGTCCCCGGCGTAACAATGCGAACCACTTCCCGTTTCACCAGACCTTTTGCCAGCTTGGGGTCCTCCACCTGTTCGCAGATGGCCACCTTGTAGCCTTTGGCAACCAACTTGCTCAGATATCCCTCCACCGCGTGATAGGGGACACCGCACATGGGAGCCCGTTCCTCCAGACCGCAGCTCTTGCCGGTCAGCGTGATCTCCAGCTCCCGGGACGCCGTCAGCGCGTCCTCAAAAAACATCTCATAAAAATCGCCCAGCCGGTAGAACAATATGCAGTCCGGATATTCCTGTTTTGTCTCCAGATATTTCTGCATCATGGGGGTCAGATCTTCTATCTTTAGTTCCTCGTTCACTCTTACCTCATTCCCGCGAATCCGCAGCCGCCAAAAAAAGCCGTGCTCCCGCATTGATTATCGCACAATTCACTCATACCGCCTAACGCCAAGTCCGTTCCTTTTGCCTTATTGTCTCTTCGGATACATGTATAAAGGCACCGGATCGGCCGTACTTGCAAACAGCGGATACACCATAGGATGTATCCGCCATTTATGTTAGCACAAAATCTTGTTCTTGTAAATTGTCAAAATAGTGTTTCCGTCTGTCCCAGGCATTCAAAAGGACGCTGGCCCGTATGGATTTCCGGTCCTGCCCATGGGGCTCTCATCCGTCTGCGGCATCAAACGGATCACCCCGACCAGAAAGAGAACCGTAATAGCCGCCTTAATAAAGTTCGGTATGTCCCAATGCATAAAGGTACATACGTTCACAAACATCGCTGCAACATATACAAGTACTTGGGAATATATCGCTATGCGGAATATCTGCTCTGCGCTCAACGCTCTTTTATACAGCCGCGCAGCGATCAGTCCGATCACAAGCAGAACTGTCGAACACAGAAAATACCATAGGACTCCGCCGATATAAAATATCACGGTCACACAGGCTATCGCAATATACGAGATTACTCTCAGCGCATCCTTTACCCTGATCTCTTTTCCATTACCCACTAAATCCGCAAAATAGAGTTCTTTATACGGTACTGGGTACTGAAACGCCACCATATTATCCCGGCCTACCAGCCAAATCTGGCGATATCCTGCTGCGGCCATTTCCTTTACATCTTCATAGGAAAAACCGTTCACCCGATCCGTCACCAACAGATACCTTGTCCCCTCATCCAGTACATACTCTTCCTCTATATATAAGCTGCCGTCACGGAGAATCAGAATTTCCGGAAATTCTTTGTCAAACTCACCGCAATACCTGATTCCAAAAACCGTCATGTTGACCATCGTGACTATCAGCACGAGGAGAAACACAAAACCTATCGTACTGCCTGCTTTAACATTTATCAGCCGGTCATATTTTGTGGGCATCAAGGCATAGAGAAAAGAACGAAAAATATTGGGTGTTGGGGAAATTGTCTGCGTACCGCGATTATAACCGTAATTGTCCATGGAATACTCCCTTTTAAAACATATACAAAGTCAGCGGCACATAGCAGCCGCATGAATGCCGGCGATCGCGCCGTCTGCCACCGCTGTGGCCACCTGCCTTACTTTTTTTACCCGGATATCGCCGGCGGCAAACACGCCCGGAATCTCTGTCTGCATAGAGTCGTCGGTGGGAATATATCCGCCGTCCAGTTTAAGCTCCGCATACATCTGTGTATTTGGAACAATGCCCGCATATACGAACACACCGCACTGCGCGTCTTTTACGGTGTGTTTTTCTCCCGTCCTGTTATCTGTAAATTCGAGTTCTTCCGCTCTGCCGGAGCCATACACCGCCGTGAGACTGGAATGGGGCATGACACTGATGTTATCGCATTTGACGGCCCGCTCTTTAAATTCCGGTATACAGGCAAGCTCATCCTCCACACATACGATTGTCACTCTTTCCGCGATTTTGGACAGATAAAGAGCCTCTTTTACTGCCCCGTCCGCCCCACCGACTACATAAACGTTTCTGCCCTTATAATCGGGGCCGTCCTTTGGTGCGTTTAACCGAACGCCCTGTAGGTTCTCTCCCGGGATACCCAACATGCGACCCGAGCCTCCATTGGCCAAGATAACGGTTCGGCTCTCATAGCTCTCTCTGTCTGTGATCACCTGTTTGATCTCTCCCGTCAGCTTTGTACCCGTCACGTTTTCAATGCGGATCTCCACCTCTGCGTCCAAAGCCTGTTCTTTCATACGTTGGGCAAAAGTGCTGCCGGATTCCTCTTTTATGATCGCCGTGTAGTGTGTAACCGTTGACACGTTTCCGATCAGGCCGCCGACTTTATTCTTCTCCAGCACCAGCACCTTCTTTCCTCTGCTTTTTCCGTAGATGGCGGCGCTGATTCCCGCAGGTCCCGCGCCGATAATAATGATATCATACATAGTGTGTCCCCCGTTTTTATTATACATAAAGACTTCTGCCGCTCGTCCAAGTTGTGGAGTCTGTCCACTATTTTATTTTACCATTCTTACCGCATAATACACGCGATCTCTATATTAACGTTGTCTTTTTTTGCGAGCGATGCTACAGTAATTTTACTTTTATACATCATTCTTCAAAATGCGATATCCGAATCCACATTTTGCTTGGCATGCAACGGCATTGCACGTTCTAAAAAGGGGCTGTGACAGCCCCTGTATACTCTCCTTTACCGCCCCGTTGTACTCCCGAATCCGCCATTTCGGATCTCGTCGGCATCGTCATCCACGGTAACGCCATATTCCAGAAAGATCCCTTGCATAAATCCCATCCCAGAACCCAACTCCAGCGTCCTGTTTTCCCGGGAATCATTGGTGATCTTTGCCATAATATGTCCTTCGTTATCCGAGCCGAAATAATCGCTGTCAATGATCCCCACCGTATTGTTGAGCTGTAAGCGGTACTTAAACCCCAGCCCGCTGCGGGGATACAGTTTCAAAACCCAGTCCTCCTCCATCTCCGCCCTGATTCCTGTGGGAATCTTCACGGACTCACCAGGCTTTAAGGAAAGGGCAAACGGAGCATAAAAGTCATACCCCGCGCTGCCTCTTGTGGCGCGTTTAGGCAGTTTGATAGATTCGTATATCTCCCGGATCTCGCTCGCGGAGTATTGGGGAAATTCCTCTTTTACCGCTTGCATAAATTGTTCTATACTCACTTTGTGAAACCTGGCTATTCTTCTCATGTCGTTTTCTCCGATGTAAATATGCGGTGCTGTCATCTCATGTCGCAGGCGGGACCTGCGGGCAGTTCCGCGTTTATCCGTTTGTCTCCCGCATAATTTCCGCAGTGCAGTATCGGTGCCGCGTCATCCCGCTGTCTCAGAGATGCCTGCACATCTATCACCCTCTGATTGGCGCTGCCCTTCCACAAAAGCTTTGAATCTTTTTTATCCACCTGAAATTCACCGTCCACCAGCACGTCCACATACTGCATCAGTGAGTAATCCCTGACATTTTCCCATATATCTCCGGTGTACAGCCATATGGTCTTGTTGGGATATTTTTCCCGTATCTCCGCCATTAGATTGCGCACCTCCAGACGGTTGGCGGGATGCAGCGGATCGCCGCCGGAGAAAGTGATCCCGGATATATACATTTTGTCAAGCTGCGCGAAGATCTCCTGCTTGGCCGCATGGTCAAAAGGCAATCCTCCGTCCGGGTCCCAGGTGATCGGATTGTGACATTCCTTACAGCAATGATTGCAGCCGGCCACCCACAGAACCACCCGCAGACCGTCCCCGTTTAGCATGTCATCCTTGGTTATATTATGATATCGCATATCACATGGACTTCCTTTCCGCAATCTCTGCCATCTTTGCTTCGTTCAGCCGGGTATCTCCATGTACTCTGGAATAAGACAGATAGCCGTTCATGCGGTCGATCTTAGTAAGATTGCGGCTGCCGCATTTGGGACATACATCCATCTCCAGCTCCTGGTGTCCACAGTCGTCGCAATAGGCCAAAGACAGGTTTACACCTTCATAGAACCCCATGTCCATGGCGCGGTAGATCAAGGTCTTAATAGCTTCTGTATTATAGTCGATAGGGTACTTCACATACTGGATCTTACCGCCGTTACACAGATTCCAGAAACGGTCCTCCATATCCTGTTTCTCTATTGGTGTGATCTCCTCCGACACATGACAGTGGAAACTGTTACTCACGTACTCTCTGTCGGACACTCCCTCCACAATACCGTATTTATTGCGGAACTGCTTTACCTGCACACCGCAGAGATTCTCGGCAGGGGTACCGTATATGGCATACAGATTGCCGTCCTCCTCCTTGAATTCGGACACTCTGGCATTGATATATTCCATAACTTCCAGCGCGAAAGCGCCGTCCTCCACCAGACTCTTGCCGTTATACAATTCCTGCAGTTCATTCAGTGCCGTGATGCCAAAACTGGCCGTAGCGGACTTCAGCAGCGGTTTGATCTTCTCGGTCAGTTTCAAGTGCCCGTCCAGAAAACCACCCTCACAGTAAGCCAGCGGATTAGTGGATGCCCGCATCTCTCCCAGATAGGCATAGGTGCGGATATGGAGCTGGCGGATCAGATTCAGATAATAGTCCAGCACCTCGTAAAAATCCCGGCTCTCTTTTCTTGCCTTTGCCAGGATCATGGGCAAATGCAGAGAGATAGCGCCTATATTAAAGCGTCCTACAAAGACGGGCGTATCCTGCTCGTCCTGGGGATGCATACCGCCGCGCTCATACCAGGGAGACAGAAAAGCCCTGCATCCCATGGGGGATATGATTTTGCCGTACTGCTTGTAAATACTGGCCACATACCCCTTGCCCGTCAAGCTCAGCCAGTCGGGGTACATGGTTTTGGCGGAGCACTCCACTCCCGCGTTGAAAACATCCTCCAACGGCTTTCCGGGGCCGTGAAGATTCTCGTCAAACAGAAATACGATCTTGGGAAACAGCACCGGTTTCTTGCATTCGGCCTTGCCCTGTCCCTTTTTGCGCACATTCAGCATGGAGATTGTGGCCAGCTTGGCAAAACGCCCCGTGCCTGTTCCCGCAGTCACCGTGATAAAGGGATAATCCCCCCGGCTGCTTCCCACAGTATTGAACTTGTATTCCCAGCCCTGAAAACCCTGCTCAAACTCTCTCTCCACGTCGGCGCTGGCCTCGGCCTCCGCCACATCCGGAGCAATCCCCAGACGGTTATATTTTTCCAAAGCCTTCTTATATGATTTTTCTGCGTATGGCTCCAGGATCAGGTCAACGCTGGGCACGGTAAATCCGCCGTACTGCTGACTGGCCGCGCTGAGTACGATATCGCCGATCACATCAAAGGCCACATCCAGCGTCTTGGGCTCGTTGTACCATACGTTGCCCATCTCAAAGCCGCCGCGCAGCACATTCTCAACGTCAAAAAGACAGCAGTTCATGGTATCCCTGCGGGCAGACATGTCGTGAACATAAATATAGCCGTCGCGACATGCCTGGATCTCCTCCGTGGTCATAAAGAATTTCTGATATAACTCCTTATTCAGTTGATTGAAGATCAGGCTTCTCTTGGTGGACACCAGAGCCGAATCCGTGTTGGCATTCTCTTTATCGCCCACATACATGATGGACTGGCTCTTCTTGTACACATCGTCCAACATGCGGACAAAATCCTGCTTGTAATTGCGGTAGTCCCGATAGCTCTTCGCCACCACGGGTTTGACCTGCTCCAGAGCGCTCTCTACAATGTTATGCATAATGGGAATGGGAATCTCCGCCTGCCCCAGCTCGTCCACCTTATCCACCACATACTGACAGATATGACGCTTTTCCTCATCGGTAAACTTGGTCAGGGCGCGATAGGCGCTCTTGCCCACGGCATCGATCACTTTCTGTACGTTGAATGCCTCTTTGCTGCCATCCTTTTTAATGACATACACCGTCTTCTCCGGTTTAAAGATAATGCCATAGTCCTCCGCCGTTTTACTATCAGATTCCGCGATATTTACCATACTCTCCATCCCTTTCCTCACAGCTGTATAGCGCACACACCCTACCATATATAGTATCATATATCCGTATACATACCCATATTTTGTGTCCAATTTCTAGTATAAGTAAGAAAGATAAAAATGTCAACGAATGTTCCCCACAAATATAGCTAAAAAGTATTTACAAAATTTGTGCTTTTTTATGGAGTACATATTTACCAGACGAAACGATTTCTTACAGGTCTGCGTATCCCTCTAATATTTCGCGCAGCCTGCTACTGTATCCCTCACGCACCCACAATGGACCGGCAACCTGAATGCGGCTGCCCAGCCCGGCCAACCAGCCGTAAAACTGGTCGCTGACCACCACGTCCACTCTGGCTGCAAGAACACCTTCTCCGTCTCCCCGCAGAGAAATCTCTCTGCCAAACCGATCCAGTACCACGCCTGTCAGTTCCCTTGGAAAACGCAGTTGCACGGTCTCCTCCCTACCGCCGAACATGCCGAAAGTTTTATCCGCGTATACCGCCAGATCCAGTTCCCGAAAGGCCTTCTCCCCCTGTCTCGTTTCCTGTAACACTTCCACATCCGCCATCTTATCCACCCGATAATGCTTTATTATCCTCGCCGGTTCATCCCATGCCAACAGATAATAGTTTTCATCACGCCAGATCAGAGCCCACGGACTGACCCTGTAGGGTTGCTGTCTGCGGGGCGCAAGCTTTTTTTTCTCATTCCACTCCAGATACTGAAAAGTAATCTGCCGGTTATCCTGAATGGCCCGGTGCAGGGCATCGATACCGTAATATACGCTCTCATTCTCCGCTTTTACACGGCCTACCACGTAAACCTGACGCCGAAGTTTTCCTGCATCATGGCAACTCGCCAGCTTTTCCAGCTTGCCAATAAGTTCTCTGGATTTTTTCGGTGTGATAAAACGCGAAGACTGTACCGCATCCACCAAAAGCTTTAACTCCGCCAGTTCAAACTCTCTGCCCGCCATATAGTATCCGCCGCCCTGTCTGCTGGGCAACTGCAAAATATCATAGCCAAACTGCTGCAAACAGCTGATATCATCGTATATGCTTTTGCGTTCGCTGCTGATTCCCAGACTATCCAGACGCGCGATCAGCTCCTGTGTGCTGACAGTGTGATTTTCATCCGTCTCTTCCATCAATATCTTTGCCAAATACAGCAGTTTTAATTTTTGTCCCGACGCTCTGGCCATATATACCCCCTATGGAAAAAGCCCGGCCGGATATATGTACCCGATCGGGCTGTCCCATTTTGTTTTATCTTTTATGCCGGGAATCCAAAGATTCCCAACACCTCGTATATCTGCGGCAAAACCGATATTTCATAATCCGCGCTGTAGTCACAATCGTGAGGACGCCCCCCTGGATTGTACCAGCATGTCCGTATTCCGGCCCGTATTCCCCCCAGAATATCGCTGGTCATGGAATCTCCAACAATCAGAACACGGCCTTTGTCCTTCTCCCTGATCTGCCCCAGACAGAAGTCAAAAAATTCTTTGTCGGGTTTGGCGCAGCCGACTGTCTCAGAGATAAAGACCCCGTCCATAACTTCCAGCAGACCCGACAGTTTCAGCTTATTTTTCTGGGTGGACTCCACTCCGTTGGTCACAACAAATTGTTTATAATGCCCCTGCAAAGCTTTTACAGTGTTCAGCGCGTCCGGCTCAAAGGCATAATAATGCCCCAGCCCTGCCTGAAACTCCCGCAGAAAGGACTGCTCATCTATTCCGGTCAATTCATATTCCGCAAAAAAATCCCGAAATCTTCCCGCCAGCAGCTGAGCCCTGGTGATCTCTCCCCGCTCCAGTCTCTTCCAGTAGCCGTCATTGATCTGGCTGTAGCGCAGGATCATCTCCTCCGTCAGCGTTTTACCCAGCGTGCGAAAACATTTGCGCAAAGAGCACCGCATGGAATAGTCAAAGTCCAAAAGCGTTCCGTCTACATCCCATAAAATGGTAGTATAGGTCTGCTCATTTTCCCTTTGCATGCTCAGCTTCCGCCTCCTCCGCCACAGGCTGAGCCTGATCCTTTTTCTTGCGCAGAGTGATCCCGATAAATACGGCTATTCCCGCAACTGCCACAATTACCAGCATGAGCAGCAGATAGGAAAAAAATGAACTTAAAAATGCCAACATAGCAATGCCTCCTCTGTAATTTATTACAAAAAACATTATAGCAACACTTCTTGGGCTCCGTCAAGACAGTTTCCAGATTCCCTGCCTCAGAAAATCCTCCGCCTGTCTCTGGGCGCTGGATATTATGGTTTCGTCGTATCCCATGATCTCCAGCAGGCGGATGGCGTTGCGGCTGTTGGCCTTACCCTCCCGCAGCATATAATTAAAGAGTATGTCACCGTCTCGGATGTCTTCTTCAAAATGATAGTTGTCATACTTCCCTGAAAGCAGCTCCGTCAGCTCGATATCATGGGTTGCGGCAAAGCACAGGATATCCTCTCCCGTCAGACTCAGGAGTATCTGTGTGGCTGCCGCAATGCGCTCCACCGTATTGGTTCCCCGCAATACTTCGTCCACAAAGCAAAGTACAGGGCGGCTCTCCTTTTCCTCCGCAGCGTCCAAAATACGTTTCAGGGATTTTATCTCCACGATATAATAGCTTTCTCCGCTCTCCAGATCATCCCGCAGGGACATGGAGGAATAGATCCTGTACATGGGGGCTCTGTAGCTGTCCGCCGGCACCATATACAGTGTCTGCGCCATCAGGGCTCCCAGAGCCACCGTCTTCAAAAAGGTGGATTTGCCGGAGGCATTGGAGCCTGTCAGCAGCACTCCCCTGTTGGCGGAGATACTGTTCTTAACCGGGTGTTCTATCAGCGGATGATATAACTGCCGCGCATGCAATGTATCTCCCTGCAACGCAGGCCTGCACCACTTTTCTCCCTCCGCCTCCAGGCTGGCGCGGTACATGGCAATGCTGACCGCGGACTCCAGATATCCCAGCGCGGTGATCATCTGATCGATCTCCTTCCCATGCGCGCCGATCTCCCGCAGCATCCTGTTAAAGAAGATCAGATCCACATGAAAAGCCATCCGCACATAGTCCAGCACTACATCCGCGGGACTTCCTCCGGTAGTAGTGCCTGTCTTTGAAAACACCCAGAAAGCCCCCCTCTGGGACTTTCCCAGAGCGATCTTACCCTGCAAAAGCTGCTCGTTTTCCCTGGGGCAAACCGGTATCCCCAGCCCCACAGTCTCCCGGGCCGCATGCAGCAGCCGTGTGATATAGGCCAGACTGGTAATATAAGGTTCAATCTCTTTTTTCTCCTTCATATATGTGGCGATATTGTAGGTCATCAGCGCCAGCAGCGCGGCGAGCCCCATGGGAAATTGAATAAACATAAGGAGCACCGCGGGTATATACAGCAGATTCACGATGAAGTCTTTTAGATTGGAGCGGACTCCCAGCTTATGCAGATATTCCAGATAGTCATAAAGAGAAAACTTTCCGGTGCCTCCCAGACCGTTCATCAATTTCTGAAAGGCTACCCGCTGTCGGTCCTGTTCCATAAAATAGGTGACAAGGCCGTCAAAATACTGTAGATCCGAGACGGACTGGGCAGGCGTCCGCAACATATGATACAGCACCTCCTCACCGCTGGAGGAGATGGTATAATTCAGCCGGATAAACACCTGATCCATAGAGAGATCATCCCATGTGATATCATCGATCTGCCCCGGCTGCCTATGGTGTTTATAATATCCGGGAATACGGACAAAGCGCTCCACTTTGTACTCCTTGTCCGGGCGCTTTCCGTAACTCTCATACAGTTTTTTCTCAAAAGTCTTTTTTTCCCTTATGTCAGCCAATATACCCTGCACCGCCATAACGGCAAAAAGCCCCCCTATAGCCAACCAGAATATTATATATTCCATAATTACCTCTATCCTGTGCGCTGGGGCGCACATTGATTCAAGAGTCAAAAGCAGAGCAGACGAAAACGGCCTGCTCTGCTTTATTTTTTCCGTTGTGTAAAATTACAGGAAAATGTATTTCAAAATGAACAGTACAGTCAGCACATACATCAGTATGCTCACCTTGCCCTTGGCCTTTCCGGCGCAGAGGTGCAGAATTGTCCAGGAGATCACGCCTACGGCGATGCCCTCCGAGATACTGTACATCAGGGGCATGGATATGATACACAGGAATGCGGGAATGGCCTCCAGCATATTATCCCAGTCGATCTTAGCCACGGAACCGATCATATAGAAACCTACAATGATCAGAGCCGGCGCGGTGGCAAAGGAAGGAATGGTCAAAAACAGGGGGGCAAATATGATCGCTAACAGGAACAGCAATCCTGTGACCACTGCTGTCAGACCGGTTCTGCCGCCCTCGGTCACACCGGAAGCGCTCTCCACATAAGTTGTGGTGGTTGATGTGCCCAGCACAGCGCCCGCGGAGGTGGCGATAGCATCAGCCAGCAGCGCGCCCTTGATCCGGGGGAGCTTGCCGTCCTTGTCCAACATATTGGCCTTGGAGGACACGCCGATCAGGGTTCCCAGAGTATCAAAGATATCCACAAACAGGAACGCAAATACAATGACTATCATGTCCATGATCTTTACAGAGCTGAAATCTGCCTTGAATACCTGACCGAAAGTGTTACCCAGAGGCGAGAAATCAAGGGATACGAATGCAGTTGGAATCACGGAATACATTCCCAGATCATTGTTGGGAATATACAGTCCCACAAGCTCACAGATGATACCCAGCACCCAGGTAATCAGGATACCAAACAAAATGCCGCCCTTGACTTTCTTGATCAGCAAGAAAGCCGTGATCAGCACACCGATCAACGCCAGCAGCGCGCCCATACCCACGGAACTGAAATTCTCCTTGAAGTTCTGATAGGAAACCAGTGTGGAATCGTTGTTTACCACGATCTTCGCATTCTGCAGGCCAATGAAGGCAATAAACAGACCGATACCGGCGCTCACCGCTGATTTCAGCGTCATGGGAATGGCGTTGAAAATGGCTTCGCGCACATTGGTGACAGACAGTACAATAAAGATCAGGCCCTCGATAAATACAGCCAGCAGAGCGATCTGCCAGGAATATCCGTACCTGATGACGACAGTAAAAGCGAAATACGCGTTTAGGCCCATACCGGGAGCCAACGCAAAAGGATAGTTGGCCAACAGGGCCATGAGCAGCGTACCTAAAAAGGACGCCAATGCCGTCGCAAGCAAAATTGCCTGTTTATCCATTCCCGTTGCGGAAAGGATGTCGGGATTAACAGCCAATATATAGGCCATGGTCATAAAAGTGGTGATACCCGCCATGACTTCGGTCTTCACATTGGTGTTGTTCTCCCTGAGTTTGAAGAACTTTTCTAACATTTTTCCCTCTCATTTCTGCCGCAGTCAGCGGCTTGGAGCCGAAATACCGCTCCTTGGAATTTGATTGACAGTGACTATTGATGTCTGAGCGTTCACTCAGATAACAACCTTTTCGCAATGCCGTTGCAGGCGCTGTAGATGTTCTCGGGCTTATCCCCCACATTGAACTGACCGTCCTTATACAGAACCTTCCCATTGATGATCGTCATTTTCACATTGGACTTGCTGCCGCTGTAGACTACATTCTTGGGAATATTGTGGATGGGCTGCATGTTGGGCTGGTGCAGATCCAGCAGGATCATATCCGCCAGCTTGCCTTTTGCCAACACATCCGCTCTGTTAAGGCGCATGGCTTTGGCCCCGTTTACCGTGGCCATCTTCAGTACTTCCATAGCGTCCAGACTTGCCGCGTCCATCTCCCGCAGCTTGGACAGGCCGGACACCAGAAACATCTCCCTGAACATATCCAGCGCATTGTTGCTGGCGGCTCCGTCGGTGCCGATGGCAACCGGGATCTGCCTTTTGACAAAGTCCACTATGGGCGCCACGCCGCTGGCCAGCTTGGCATTGGATGCCGGATTGGTGATCACATACATACGCCTCCTGCGGAATACGTCCATATCCTCGTCCGTCATATGTACGCAGTGATAACCGCCTCCGCCAAAATCAAACATTCCCAGAGAATCCAGAAAAAATGCCGGGGTCATACCGTATTTTTTCTTACACTCCCGCACCTCGTCCATGGTCTCGGACATATGGGTGAACACAGGGGCCCTATGTCTGTGCGCCAGAGAGGAAAGCTGGGTCATCAACGCCTTGTCGCAGGTATATTCCGCATGAAAGCCTAACTGGTAAGTGATCAGAGGATTCTTGCGGTTCCAGTGTACATATTCCTCCTCCACCTGATCTATAGAGGATGTAAAATTGTTCAGACCGCTGACCAGCACACAGCGCATCCCCATATCCAGGCATGCTTTCGCCGTCACATCGGGACGCAGATACATGTCGAAGATCGAGGTAATGCCGCTGGTCAGATATTCCAGGATCGCCAGGCGATTCAACTGATAGATATCCTGGTCCGTCAGTTTCTTTTCCGCCGGAAATACAATGTTCTGCAGCCAATCCTGCAGAGGCACATCATCCGACGCGGAACGCAGAAATGTCATGGCGGAATGAGTATGCGCGTCTTTAAAGCCTGGCATCAGCAGGTTCTCTTCACAATCAATCTCATAGTCCCAGGAGATATGGGGCACATTTTCCCCTCTCCATTCTCTTTCAATTTCTTCCTGATCCGCCACATATACGATCTTCTCGTTTTTGACCCATATTTCTCCCAGAAAGATATCTCTGCCCGGTTCCATAGTCAAAATCCTGGCGTTATATAATCTTAAATTCATTCTGCTATATTTCCTCTTTTTCCGGTTTCCCTATTTTACGGTGTTAATCCATCGCCGCTGCCTCGACTGGCCGTGCTTAAGCCTGTCCATATTTTACGCATCTCTGTGATCCCACCGGGGACCAAAACTCTCGGGCAGTAGTTCCTCCAAAGTATATTCCTGAAAATCTTCCGTGCTCCTGCCTACCAGAATGCGAAAATCCGGCCTGCAGAACTCCCGCATCACCTGTCTGCATACCCCGCAGGGATAGGCCATATCGGGGAAAATATCCCCCTGTCCCAGCTCCATGGGGCCACCCACGATGGCAATGGCGCAAAAAGAGCGTTTTCCCTGACTGACTGCCTTGAAAAACGCTGTCCTCTCGGCACAGTTCGTAGCTCCGTAGGAGGCGTTTTCTATATTACAGCCCTGATAGACTTCCCCGTCATCGGCAAGCAGCGCCGCTCCCACCAGATATTTGGAATATGGGGCATACGCCTGTTTTCTTGCCTCTATAGCCGCCTGTATCAATTCTCTGTCCCGTCTCCTGTCTTCCATGCCGCCTCCGTTGTACCCGCATTTACATTTTCCCGAAATTTTTTACGGATTCCGTCACCAGGCTCTTAAAAGCGGGGGCTGCCTTGTCCGCCGCCTCCTGTACCTCCCTGTGAGAAAGGGGATTGGCTGTCATGCCCGCCGCCAGATTGCACACGCAGGAGATCCCGCAGATCTTCATACCCATATGGGCCGCTGCCACCGCTTCCACCGCCGTGCTCATGCCCACGGCGTCACAGCCCAGCGTCCGCAGCATGCGGATCTCCGCCGGAGTCTCAAAGGATGGTCCTGTGAGCTGGGCATACACGCCCTGCTGGAGGAAAATATGCCTCTCTCGGGCGGCCGCTTTTATGACTGTCTGAAGCTCGCCGTCATACACATGGGTCATATCCGGGAAACGTGTCCCAAGTTCCTCAATATTGGCACCTATCAGGGGATTGGGCGCAAAACAGGAAATATGGTCGGTGATCAGCATCAGATCCCCGGCATGGAATGAAGTGTTTACACCGCCGGAGGCGTTGGTCAGAAAGAGAATTTCCGCGCCCAACAGTTTCATCAGACGTATGGGAAGGACCACATCGCCGATATCATACCCTTCATAGTAGTGAACTCTGCCTTTCATGCACACCACAGGCACTTCTTCCACATAACCGAAGATAAAACGACCATCGTGTCCCGGTACCGTAGATACCGGAAACCCCTCGATATCTCCATAAGGAACTTGCGCCGACACCCGGATGGTGTCCGCGTAATCTCCCAGACCGGAGCCGAGGACAATAGCTACTTTGGGGACAAAGTCGGTGATCTGGCGAATGCAGGATTCACATTTTTTTAATTTATCGTAGATGTTGGAGGATGTCATAGGGGACTCCTTTTTGGTGGGGAACTGACGGTGGAAAAGATCGCCGGTTCGGGGTTAGGACACTGGGGACACCCGGGTTGAATTGCCAGTGGCCGTGGGAACATATGTGGCAGGGCTGAGTTTGTGCGGGTACTACAGGCAGAGCAGCGAACACCCTTTAGGGCTTTCACTGTCGTTTCGCTCGTCAAATGCATATATAGGCAGATGCCCGAGCCGGCTTTGGCATCTGCCTATATATGCATTTGACTCTGCCCTACACGCACATTATACCCAATTTATTCCTAAAAAGCAATTCAATTAAATAAAAAGTTTGGGACTGCCACTTATTGCGGCAGCCCCTTGTTTTTCCATCTTTTCAGTGTCGGAAACGGGTCTTTAACAGTTCTACAACACAAAAAGTACCTACAGGCCGCTTAGTGCCT
>CAJTMX010000006.1:0-126329 GCA_910577235.1 uncultured Acetatifactor sp.
CGCGACCCCCTCCTTGGCAAGGAGGTGCTCCACCGCTGAGCCACTCGCGCATATATCAGATTGCTCTGAACAAAATATACTATACAATAGGATGGGCGGTTTGTCAACTGTTATTTTAAAAAAAGAGAAATTGCGTGTACAATAAAGACAACTGGGGGCATACAGCCCCCGGTCCTATTCTCCCATATCCAGTCTGCCGGCACATTTGATACGGTATATCCTGCGCAGGGCGTCATTGATCCTCTCCTCCGAGATCGTCCCATCCTGAACCGCTGCCAAGACAGCCGCGTGGGCCTCCTCAAAGTTCTCCGGCATCAGGATCATGTCACATCCGGCTTTCAAAGCCAGAACAGCCGCCTGCTCGGAACTATAGTACTCGGAGATCGCCTTCATATCCATGGCATCGGTGATCACCACTCCCCGGTAACCCATCTCCCCCCGCAGCAGATCGGTGACGATCACACTGGACAGGGATGCAGGAGTATTATCTCCCGTGAGTGCCGGAACCGCCGTGTGTCCTACCATAATGATCTGCACACCCGAATCTATAGCGCTTTGGTACACAGCCAGCTCCTGGCTGCGCAGCTCTTCCGCGGTTCTCTCCGACACCGCCAGTCCTTCATGTGTATCCGCTGCCGTACCGCCGCCGCAGGGAAAATGCTTTACACACGCGGCCACACCCTGTTCCCGCAGGCCGCTGACCATACTATTCACATAGGCCGTCACCGCCGCCCCGTCACTGCCATAAGCCCTGGCGCTCATCACGCTGCCCTCCACATTGGCCAGATCCGCCACCGGCGCAAAATCCACATTGATACCGTAGGAGGCAAGTCCCATGCCCAGTCCTGTACCGGCCTGATAAGCCGCCGCCGGATCTCCGGCTGCGCCGATATCCGCAGCAGAAGTCTGTTTGTCGATCAGCCCTGCCGCCGCTAAGGGACTGATGCCGCCCCCTTCCTCCTCTATACCGAGGAAGATCGGATATTTGCTGTACAATTCGGTGTTGCCCAGCATCTCACGAAACTGTTCCGCATCCCTGATATTCTTCTTGGCATATACAATACCGCCCACCGCGTACCTGACCAGGGCTTCTCTGGTACCGTCTCCCGCTTTAACGGCGGCGCTCACATCGGTAATGGACTCAGGAGTGACAAAAAACAGACCCGATATCTTGTCCTCCAGAGGCATGGCGTCGATCATGGCGTTTATGACCTCGTCCAGCTTTTCCTCCTCCGTCAATTCCGGTATGGGTTCTGCCGTAGGCTCCGGCACTTCCGGCGGCGTTTCGATGCTTTCCTCCGACTGCTCGATCTGCTGCTCCAGCTCGGACTGCAGACTCTCCTGCTCCGCCTGCTCTTCCTGCCGTCTCTGTTCCTGCCACTGGGTCAGATATTTAACCCCGGTGACAATGCCAACAGCCATCAATGCAATCAGCAACAGCAGCACTACATACGCCAATATCTGGTTGCGCTGTCTTCTCTTACGCCGTGTCTCCCTCTGCTGTTGCAATTTCTCCTGCCGATTATCCATCTGTGTTCATTGCCTTTCTGTGTTCATACTGCCCGCCATATTGCATATACAGCAAAAGTATACCTTATCAGCCGCTATTTTTCTACATAAAAACACTTTTTTCTATAAAATTAAGAAATAAATAATTGTACATAGGAAGAGAGCACATCAATTCTTTCTTGATGCGCCCTCTTCAAACTATGCTGTCCAATGGTCTCTACCTCCGTATTGTATTTTTTGATTCCGTTATCCTTAGTACATTGGCCCTTCCTCCTGTGTTTATTTGGAATCGTTTGTGTATCTCTTTTGTATGATTTTATTATAGCAGGTATTTGGGATTTGTCAACACATTTTTTCAAAAAACTTTTATTTTTTTCATTATTCATTTTTTGTCTCCAAATATTTCCATTTTTCGACATGTAATAAGTTGTTTTCTGCTATTTTATCGGGGTGCACATACAGACCGGACACAAACTATCATATAAAAAGGATGAATTTCCATCTGCCGCGTTGTCTTCAAGAGACATGTCCGCCGGACAGATTGAAAATTCATCCCATATGGTTAAGTTGCAGGTGTACCTGCCGGCACACTAGCTATTATATTGAAATCTTCCCACCAGCTCTTTCAGCAGATCGGCCTGTCTAGCCAATTCCTCGGACGCTGCGGCGCTCTCCTCCGAAGTCGCGGAGTTGGACTCCACCACGCCGGCAATCTGACTGATGCCTTCCGTGATCTGGGCTGCCGCCCTTGCCTGATTGTCTGACGCTATGGCGATCTCCTCCATAGACTCGTTTACGGTCTTGGCATTCTCCACCACGGCGATCAGAGAGTCCGCAGTGGAATTGGCGAACTGGATTCCCTCCTCCACCGCCGTTATCGCATTCTGTATCAGATCCTTCGTATTCCTTGCCGCCTCCGAACTCTGGTCGGCCAGCGCGCCTACCTGAGTGGCCACCACGGCAAATCCCCTTCCATGCTCTCCCGCTCTTGCCGCCTCTATGGACGCGTTCAGAGCGAGCAGCGCCGTCTGGTCCGCAATCTCCTCTATGCTGCTGATGATCTCGGCAATCTTGTCGGAGGCCGCCCTGATCTTGTCCATCGCCTCCGTGTTGTTCTTCATATGCTCATTGCTCTCGTTGATCTGCTGATGCATATCCGCCACAATGCCCCTGGCCTTCTCCGCATTCTGGGCATTCACATATATCTTTTCCGAGATGTCCGTTATGGTGGCCGTCAGCTCTTCCACGGCGCTTGCCTGATCCGTGGCGCCCTCCGCAAGCTGCTGCGCGGCACCCGCCAGATCCTCCGCTCCTCTCTGGACGCACTGCGCATTATTGTCAATTTCCTTCATGGCCTCGCTCAACGCCGCCACAATATCCCTAAAGGAACGGCTGATCTCCGCAAAGTCCCCCTTGTAATCTCCCTCTATGGCAATCTTGAAATTGCCGTCGGACAGTTCGGCAAGATGAGCGTCAATATCGCTGATCACATTTTTCAGATCCTGGACCGTCTGCGCAAGACTGCGCATCAATATTGCCGTCTCGTCATTCTCCACCGGCACAGGCGTCTCGGAGTGAAGATCCCCCTGGGCCAGGAGTTCCAGCCGTTTTACCACAACCGTAATGGGCTGCACTACCTTTTTGCCGAGGCTGATACCGCTCTTAACTCCGTAAGCCGTAAAAGCTATCACGAACATGGTTGTGACTACCATAGAAAGATAGAACATTCCCAAAAATTCGCTTCGCACGGCCGCGACGCCTATGCTCCATCCATTGATGCCGGGAACGGGCGAATAAGCCACCACCTTTGTCTTCCCGTTATAGCTGTAGGTTCCCGTGCCCGATTCCCCGGCGATCATCCGCTTACAGATATTGCTGTACTTCCTCAGCCTCGGATTGCTCTCTCCCAGGGCGATGCTGTCCTCCACACCCACCAGAGACGAATCGACATCCGCGATGGTAATACCGTTGGCATCCAGCATGAAGGCCGTGCCCCCCGCGCCCACCTTGATGGAACGCATGATATCGTTGAGATACTCTCCGTCTGGAATATATACCACGGCGCCCACCGGCTTTGTACCGGGCTGACCGTTCTCCCACAGAGGCGCTGAGACCGCAAAGGATACCGAATGCGTAAGCTCGTTGTACGCGGGTGTGGAAATAAATGTATTCCCCTGCATGGCTTCCTTAAAACAGCCGCTGGCGGAAAGATCCATCCCGGAGATCATGTCAATGCCATCGCTGCCTAACAGAAACCCTCTCTCATAATTGTGATCCGCCACCTTCTGATTCAGGATAGCCACCTTGTCCTCCACCGATCGCTCCGGATCGGCCAGGCGGGCGATGCTGCCCGTCTCATAGGCCACCGCCACATACTGCTGGAGAGATGCGGCCACATAGTACGCCGCCACATCGGATGTGTTGTTGATCGTCTCTGAAACCGCGTTGATAGAAGATATGTAACTCAATATGGAAGAGATCACTCCCAATACGATACAGCACACTAATATGGTCCTGGCAAAGTTTGAAGAAATCTTCTTCTCAATGCTGACAAATCCCCCACCCGCTTTTTCCTGCTGCATACCTCCTGATAACTTGTTGCCGTCTCCTTGTTTCATTCAAATACCCCCTCATTTTTGATAACCTCATTGTATAATCTCTATAGAATATTCATTTTTGCAAGTTTTTCCGACCATGAATCCCTATATTTGTAATATTATATCATAAGAAGAATGATTATTCTACTGTTTTCTGAAAATTTATAATACTAATCGTACTTTGCTAAAAAATGTAATTTCTGCTGAATCTACATTTACAGCAAAAAAGAGAAAAACAGACAAAAAAAAGACTGCCCAGGCAACATTATGCCCGAACAGTCTTCTGCTGATCGTATTTACAGTTGCGCGATCACAAAAATATCATAAATCGCGCGGATAGCGTTTTCAAAATCCTCGTTTGCCACACCGATGATGATGTTCAGCTCGGAGGACCCCTGATCGATCATCTTTACATTCACATTGTTGTGGGCCAGCGCGGAAAAAATACGTCCCGCAGTACCTCTGGTGGACTTCATACCCCGTCCCACCACAGCGACCAGCGCCAGATCGGATTCAATCTCTATGGACTCCGGCTCAGCCATGCGATGAATGGCCGCCACTACTTTTTGCTCCTTGTGCATAAACTCGTCCTGATGTACAAACACAGTCAGAGTGTCTATGCCTGACGGCACATGTTCAAAGGATATACCGCTGTCCTCAAATGCCTGCAGCACTTTGCGTCCAAATCCGATTTCGGAATTCATCTTATCCTTTTCTATATTTATCGCGCAGAATCCTTTCTTACCGGCGATACCGGTGATCACAAATCTTGACTTCTGGCAGGTACTGCCCACGATCCATGTACCGCTGTCCCCCGGCGCGTTGGTGTTGCGGATATTGATGGGAATCCCCATCTGGCGCACCGGGAATATGGCGTCCTCATGCAGCACCGGAAATCCCATGTACGCTAGCTCTCTGAGTTCCCTGTATGTGATCACATCGATCGGCTCAGGATTTTCTATAATATGGGGATCTGTTACCAGAACTCCCGACACATCCGTCCAGTTCTCGTACACATCCGCCTTGATGGCCTTGGCAACGATAGAACCGGTAATATCCGAACCGCCCCTGGAAAACGTCTTTATCCTGCCGTCAGGCATGGAACCGTAAAAACCGGGGATCACCGCGCTTTCACAGCCAGCCAGTCTTGCGGAGAGCACATCGTTGGTCCTGTCCGGGTCAAACTCGCCGTTCTCGTCAAAATAAATTACATCCGCGGCATCCACAAACTCAAAACCCAAATAGGCGGACATGATAATGCCGTTCAGGTATTCTCCTCGGGAAGCGGCATAATTGCTGCCTGCCTTTTCTTTAAACTGTTTCTCAATCTGCGCGAACTCCTCCTCCAGAGACAGAGGCAGTTCCAAACCGTCGATGATCTGCTGGTATCTGTCCCTGATGGCCTGCAGTTCCCCGTGAAAATCCTGCCCCGCGTCCGCCAGAGCGTAACAGCCATACAACATATCCGTAACCTTGGTGTCCTTATCGTTACGCTTTCCGGGAGCGGAAGGAACCACAAATTTTCTCTCCGCGTCCGAACGGATGATATTGCCTACCTTTTTGAACTGTTCGGCGCTGGCCAGAGAACTGCCGCCGAATTTCACTACCTTTTTCATGTTGCCCGTCCTATCCTTCTTTCTTTGATTGTTATCTTCCGAACTGCCTATCCTTCCAAGCGGATTCTGCCCAGCACCCGGTCGCCCAGCGTTTCATACTTTGACGCGAAGTCCCTTTCCTTTATGGGTGAAATGAGATAACCGCAGTCCTGCGTTCTTCCCTCTACCACTATTTTCTCCGCGCCGGGAAACGCCGCCTCCACCTCTGCCGCCGCATCGTACCTGGCTCTCACGAAGAATCTTCTCTCCACATCGCCTATTTCCGCCAGCCTCGCCGGTTCCTGACTCCAGAAACACATGATCGTCTTGCCCTGGTGTCTGGCGCAGTCCACCACATCGGATACCACTGCGCTGGCGGTGGGCAGCTTACCCGCACCCTTTCCGTAATACATGGAATCGCCCAGCATATTGCCCCGCACACATACTGCGTTAAACACGCCGCTTACCGTATAAAGCGGATTGTCCGGAGCGATCATGCAGGGAGCCACCATGGCCAGCGTCCCCTGAGGAGTGTCCTTACTCATAGCCAGCAGCTTGATCGATCTGCCCATGGCTTTGGCATATATAAAATCTTCCGCGGTGATCCCGGTGATCCCCTCTGTGTATATATCTTTATAGGACACATTCTGACCGGTCATCAGAGACGACAGGATCGCGATCTTACGGCAGGCGTCATGCCCTTCTATATCCGCCTCGGGATTCCGTTCCGCATACCCCTTTTCCTGGGCTTTCTTCAGCGTGGCGGCATAATCCGCTCCCTCGCGCTCCATCTTGGTCAAAATATAGTTGGTGGTGCCGTTTAAAATACCTGTGATGGTCTCCAGTTTCTCGGCGGTCAGCGAATAGTTCAACGGACGGATAATGGGAATACCTCCGCCCACGCTGGCCTCAAAGAGATAATTGCAGTTGTGCTCCCGGGCGATCCGCAGCAGTTCCGGGCCATGGCTCGCCACCAGCTCCTTGTTGGAGGAGCATACGCTCTTGCCTCTCTCCAGAGCCGCTTTGGTAAAGTCATATGCCGGTTTCACACCGCCCATGGTCTCGCAGATAATGGTCACCTCGGGATCGTCCAGAATGATGTTGACATCATGGACCACCTTCTGCTCGTAAGGGTCACCGGGAAAGTCCCGCAGGTCCAGAATATACTTGATCTCCAACTCTGCCGCGGACTTTTTGTTAACCATCTCTTTATTTTTCTCAATGACCTCCACCACACCGCTGCCCACGGTGCCATATCCCCATACCGCTACATAAATCATATCTTCCTCACATTCTGCTGCATGTCAGCCCTTTGTCTATCCGGTCCCACCTGTCCTGTTCCCGCTATTCCTTGGCCAGTATCATCACATGGTGCACACCCCTGCGGCTCTCCAACTCCTGCATCATACGTGCCACATCCCCCGCGGTCTGCAGCACCTGGATACTGATACTCAGAGATGCCACGCCATTGATCGGGATACTCTGGTGAATGGTCAGGATATTCCCTCCGAACTCCGCGATGATCTTCAGCACATCCGACAACAGCCCCGGCTCATCATCCATCTGCATGGTCAGGGTGATCGTGGTTCCACGGGCATTGTCGTGAAATTCAAATATATCATCTTTGTACTTGTAAAAGGAACTCCTGCTGATGCCCACCGCATCCACCGCTTCCTGTATGGTATCCGCTTTCTCGGATTCCAGAAGGCCCTTGGCCTCCACCACCTTTAAAAGCACTTCCGGGATAGCTTTCTCTCGCACCATATAATATTTGACACTGTCTTTCATGATGTATTTCTCCCGCGCACATTTGTACGTCACCGAAAGATAGTTTAGCATGAACCCGCCATAAACGCAAGCCCTAAATTACAGAATTTTTACACTGTATCCAATATTTATTTAACAAATATTCCGTTATAGCTTTCTACTTTGTCGGACAGCACCACATAGATATGCTGCAGACCACCTAAGTATTCTCTGGAGGGGTCCTCATAGGGTACTTTGCTCTCCACTTGCTTGATCATCCATTCAAAAGCCTGCAGCAGGCTGTTCCAGTCTCCCGCATACACCTGACGGTTAGACAGGGATTCCAGCATCAATTGATTGTTGTCGCTGACCGCCTGTTGATAAGCCGCCGCCGTCTCCTGCATTTCCTCATACATCGGATACACCGGAGTCAGATCCAGCTCTGTCAAGTTGTAATCGTCGATACCCTGATCGTAAATCTCGTCCAGAATATCCGTGGCCAGGGTGATCATATGACTGTAATAGTACATGATCAGCTGGCCATTCTCCAGCATCTGGGCCTCCCTGGTCTCATTCTCTTCATCCACGATGATCTCAACCTGTTTCATATACTCGCTGGCGTAAGCGGCAAATTCATCCAGACAGGCCATCAGCCGCACATGATTCTCTTTGGGCTGTTGATATTGGTTTTGCTCGTAGGTATACTCGGAGTCATCTATAGCGTCAAAGGTCTCCATGATCTCCCGCATGGAGGGTAGCATATCCACCACCAACCCATCCAAAGTCTCATAGGCAGGTTCCATGTTATATACCATCTCCGCATCCTCCACCGCATCCATGTTAAAACCTTTGATGCGATAGCCATAACTGTATTCGGCATCCTCCCTAAACCGGAATTCGTCCGCCGTATCCACCACCAGGAAGTAGTTGTTGATGTCCTCCATGATCTCCACGATAGTGTTGTAAAGCTCTATATAGATATTGTACTTGAGGACATCCATAGTCTCCGCATCCAGACCTAACTCATTCAGCTCCCCGCTCTGATCCGGCACTGCACCGCCTCCCACTGTATTGTTCACATCGGTAACGGCACTGCCAGAACTCTCCTGATGCGGCGTGTCCTCCTGTGATCTGGAGTTTTCCTCTCTGGTGTAGCCCTCCATATCAAGGCCCCTGTCCACCGCTCCGCCAACCTGAGCGCCAATGCCACAGCCGCACACGGTCATGCCTAACGCGCACAGCACAGCCAGAAAACATGCCCTTTTCCTTTTCATTAATTCCTCCCACACTGCGATAGTATTTCCTGCCGCCTTACTGTCAGTTTAGAGGATATTTGTCGGTTAGGCTCTGCACGATGGCTCTGGCCTCGGGAACCTTCTCCTCGCCGCCCTTGATAACCATGGCAATAGCCTCCGCGATCCGATCCATATCCGAAACATTCATACCTCTGGAGGTCACGGCGGGGGTTCCAAGTCTTACGCCGCTGGTTACAAAAGGAGACTGGGGATCGTTGGGGATCGTATTCTTGTTGCAGGTGATATGCGCCGCATCCAGCAGTTTCTCCACCGCCTTACCGGTCAGTCCGTAGTTGGTCAGATCCACCAGCATCAGATGATTGTCCGTACCGCCGGACACGATCCTGATATCGCGGGTAAGCAGACCCTTGCACAGCGCCTGGGCATTGTCAATGATCCCCTGCTGGTATGTCTTAAATTCATCGGTCAGTGCCTCCTTGAAACACACGGCCTTGGCGGCGATCACATGCATCAGAGGGCCGCCCTGGATGCCGGGGAAGATGGCCTTGTTGAAGTTGTACTTGTCCGCAGCCTCTTTGTTGCACAGGATCAGGCCGCCTCTGGGTCCCCGCAGGGTCTTGTGGGTGGTGGTAGTCACCACATCCGCGTAGGGGATGGGGCTGGGATGCAGACCTGCCGCAACCAGTCCGGCGATATGAGCCATATCCACCATCAGCACAGCGCCCACCTCGTCGGCAACCTCCCGGAATTTCTTGAAATCTATGGTTCTGGCATATGCGGAGGCCCCGGCAATGATCATCTTCGGCTTTGCCTCCAGAGCGATCCTGCGCAGCTCGTCATAATCAATGAACCCCTGATCATTGACGCCGTAGGGCACGATGTGGAAGTATTTTCCCGACATGTTGACCGGGCTGCCATGAGTCAGGTGTCCGCCGTGGTCCAGATTCATGCCCATGATGGTATCTCCGGGCTTGCATACGGCAAACTGTACCGCCATATTGGCCTGGGCACCGGAGTGGGGCTGTACGTTGGCGTAATCGCAGCCGAACAGTTCTTTGGCTCTGTCGATGGCCAGATTTTCCACCACGTCCACACAGTCGCAGCCGCCGTAGTAGCGCTTGCCCGGATATCCTTCGGCGTACTTGTTGGTCAAGGGGCTGCCCATGGCTGCCATCACCGCCTTGCTCACCCAGTTCTCGGATGCGATCAGTTCAATGTGGCTGTTCTGCCGGGTCTGCTCGTCCTCGATGGCCTGAGCGATCTCGGGGTCGATGTTTCTCACTTCCTCTAATGAATACATATGCTCTCCTCCTGTTTTTGCTGTTTTTCCGTAATTTGCCTAAAAATGCACATACATATAGAAGTATAACATATTTATTGCAGTTTGCAAGGATTTTCTGGACGGGGACAGCGGTGTTTCAAATATCAGCCTGCTTTTTCGGCATCCTTGCTAAACTTCGATTGGTATGATAGAATCGGAGGAGAAAAGGGGAATATTTCTATAACACGGGGATGGGGCGAAACGGTAACGGGACTAAAATGGGTGGCCCGCCGGGTCGGGAGATTGGGGGATTACGGTCCCCATGACAAAGGAGAATGCCATGGAAAACGCTGTTTATCATTTTATATTGAATCCTGTATCCCGCTCCGGTAGGGGACAGAAACTCTGGGATACGGTTATAGAGCCTTATCTGCAGGCATCACAGGTTCCCTATGAGGCCCATTTTTCCGGCAAGGCGGGGGATATCACGCGGCTGGCAATGGAGATATCCTCTATAGAGTCTCCCGCGCCGCACCGCATAGTAGTTCTGGGCGGGGACGGCACTATAGACGAGGCTTTGCAGGGGATCGCTGATCTTTCCCGGGTGGCGCTGGGCTATATCCCCATTGGCTCCGGCAATGATTTTACCAGGGATATGCCTATATCCCGTAATCCTTTGAAAGCTCTGCGGCAGATTCTGGATGCCGAGAGTACCACCGCCGTAGATATCGGCGTTACCACTTATGGAGACGGCGCCAGCCATCGCTTTATCGTCAGCAGCGGCATCGGTTTTGACGCGGCAGTATGTGAGGAGACAAACCGCTCGGATATGAAAGGGTTTTTGAACAGGATCGGTCTGGGCAAACTGACTTACCTGGGCATCGCTCTAAAGCAGCTATTCGCCAGCAAGGCTGTGTCCTGTCAGATTCGTCTGGACGGCGGCGAACCCATTTCCATACGCGCGATCCTGTTTGTGGCTTTTATGAATCATATGTATGAGGGCGGCGGCTTTAAATTCGCACCCGGGGCCGACTACCGTGACGGCATGTTGGATCTGTGTGTGGTAGGAGATCTGTCCAAGGCCCTAATCCTGGTGGCGCTGCCCACCGCTTTTATCGGCAAGCACTATATGTTCAATGGTATTACCGCATACCGCGCCCGGAAAGTGGAGATACGCACCTCCGCTCCTCTGTGGGTGCATACGGACGGGGAGGTGGCCCGCCGCAGCGATTGTCTGACTGTCACCTGCCAGCATCAGGCTCTGCAAATGTATATCTAAAGAAAAACTTAATAAAACCATATATTTTCTTAATTTTGTACTTTTCCTCTTGAAAAAAGATAAATTTGTGATATATTTATCCTCATTAATACAGTTGACAAGGATAGACATCGCTTATGGAAAAGACGAAAAATTTTTATCGGAAATATAGACACGGTATACCGCTGATACTCTACGGCATAATCTATATGACTTGGTTCTGCTATCTGGAGCGGACCGTGACAAAACATTACCATGTGATTCATATGGCCATCGACGATCACATTCCCTTTTGCGAAGTGTTTGTGATACCCTACTTTTTGTGGTTTGTCTATGTGAGCGCCGTGGTGCTGTTCCTCTTTTTTAAGAGTAAGCCGGATTACAAGCGGGCATGTATTTTCTTGTTCACGGGCATGACGGTTTTTCTGGTGGTGTCTACGCTGTGGCCCAACGGACATCATCTGCGGCCCTATACCATGCCCCGGGACAATATTTTCACCGCGATGGTGGCGCATTTGTGGCGTACGGACACGCCTACCAACCTGTGGCCCAGCATTCACGTGTACAATTCCATCGGGGCCCATGTGGCTTTGTGCCGCTGCAGTCTGGGTACAAAGCGCTGGCTGCGTGGCGCGTCCTTGATATTGTGCATATCCATTATCCTGTCCACCGTGTTCCTCAAGCAGCACTCCATGTTTGATGTGCTGACCGGCCTGCTCATGGCCTCGGCCATGTATGTGCTGGTGTACAGGCAGGATCTGATCGCCAGCCTAAAGGGCATCCTGCGCAGCAGAGGCGGCTCCAGGCCCCAGGCGCAAAACTGATAACCCGCTTAAAAGCCTGTGGACAGTTCCACAGGCTCTTTTTATCTGCTCAGATAAAGGGACAGCTCTTTTTCATATATTCCAGACTCGCATTTACTTTTTCCAGTCCGTTCACTTCCAGCAAAATGCTTTTATCCTGCAGTCCGTGCTGACTGATCTTTTCAAATATATCTTTCCAGTCAATCGTCCCGCATCCCAGAGCCAGATGTTCGTCTGTTTTCAGATGATGGTCGTTTAGATGAAAATGCCTGATATAGGGAGCCAGCCCCCGAAACCATTCCTCCGGCGACGCCCCCTTTGTCAGCATCATATGGGCGGCGTCAAGGCAGATGCCAAAACGGCTCTCATCAAGAAGGCGGTCCGCCAGCTCCCGTAACTGTGCGGGAGATCTCTCTTCCACATTTTCATAATAGATCTCCACATCCCACTGGGTGGTCAGTTCTCCTGCCACCCGGGACATGGTCTCCAGCCAGTTTCGGTAATATCTTTCATTGCCGGCAAATTCCGGTCTAAGGCCGGCGTGAAAGATCACCGCCCGGCACCCAAGCTCGGCCGCTATCTCAGCCGACTGCTGCATACGGTACAGACTGTGCCTGCTGATCCCGCTGTCCCAGCTAAAGGGAACAATATCAAAAAACGCGCCGTGCATGGTATCTTTCTTTTCCGGACGTCCCAGTTGCCTGTACCGGTTGATCTTCTCCCGGATGGCCTCCCTGTGATCCAACAGGTCCGGGTCAAAGAAGTCATTGTATTCAAAGCCGAGGGAATACTGCTCCGCCAGCTTCTGATATTCTTCGATTTTGTCTATTTCAGGAATGATCTCTATCATTATTATCGTCCTCGTGGTGGAAAAATAGTTTAATATCCCCCTGGAAACCGGCAAGCGCCTCCTTGAACAGGCTCAGTACTTCCCTGTCAATCTTGCCCTCCGCCGCCATATCGTCCAGCACGGAAAATGCTTTTTTCTCTTCCATGGATTTCTTATATGGCCTGTCGGCGCTGGTCAGCGCTTCAAACACATCCACTACCACCAGAATCCTGGCCTCAAAGGGGATCTCATCGCCCTTAAGCCCTCTGGGATAGCCGCTGCCGTCCAAAAACTCGTGATGGGCTCCGGCCCACTCTATAATGTGAGGGTAGCGCACGCCAAAATTCATTTTCCGCAGGTATTTCTCTGTGTATTCCACATGGGAGCAGATAACCTCCCTCTCCGCCCTCGTCAGGTTGCCGGAAACCACTGTCAGGCATTCCGTCTCGTCAAGAGACAGGTAACTGATCTTTTGTCCGTTGGAATCGGTATACTGCATTCTGGACATTTTTTGGATATAGGCGATGTCTTCTTCCGAAAGGCGGGGTTTTCTGTTGATCTCCTCCACCCGCGCTCTGGCGTCAATAAAATAATTTTTCTTCTCGATCCACTTGTCTTTATCCAGTCTGCCCCGCAGATAGTCAATATTATACAGCAGAGATAGACGCTCAAACCGCTCCAGCACCAGATCCAGTTTGGCTCCCAACCGGGTGGTCTTGTCAATTATATCATTGGGGATCACCAGCTTGCCGATATCGTGCATAAGCGCCGCCATCAGAAGTTCGTCCCGCTGGACCGGCGTATAGTATCTGTCTGTCTTTCCGGCCTCATGCTGCTTATCGATATGATCCAGCAGAATCCTGACATAAAGATACACATTTCTGGAATGATAGTAGTTATAGGGAATACGGGTGTCAATGGCATCTGTGAATACCTGTGTGATGGAGATCATCAGATCTTCAATCTCCTGCACAAACCGCATATTGGACACCGCCACCGCCGCCTGGGACCCCAGGGACTGCAGCACTTTCTCGCAGTCCGTGCTGAAGGGAATGATCTCGCCCGCAGCGTTTTTTGCATTGATCAGCTGTACCACACCGATCAGTTTCTCCTCATGGCTGATCAGCGGAAATACCAGCATGGATTTTGTCCTGTACCCCGTGAGTTTGTCGTACTCCCGGGGACCGCTGAAGTCAAACTGGCTGCTGCTGTAGGCGTCCTCAATGTTGAGAAACTCCCTGTGGATCGCCGTGTACGCGCAGATGTTCTTTTCATCCATGGCCACCGGGGGATACTTTTCGTCCTTCGTCCCCTTCTGATCGATGCCCAGAGATCTGTTCTTCATAATGCAAAACTGGAGTCGGTCCTGTTCAAAGAGGTACAGCGTACCTCCGTCGCAGTTCGTCAGCTCCATGGCGCAGTCGATGATCTTGGAAAGAAGTTCGTCATAATCTCTTTCCACCGTCAGCTGAATCCCTATCTCAAGTATCTTTTCCGCTTGTATCTGTTCCATTCGTTCCCTCCACCCAAAATACATCCATGCCTTCCTGTCTGCCCTTCAGGCTCTGACTGCCGGCAAACACGGCATTGTACCGGTCTTTTACCTGTTCGTACAGATCCCTGCTGATCAGAACCTGCCCGCCTCTGGCTATGCTTTCCAACCTTTCCGCCACATTTACCGTATCTCCTATGGCTGTGTAGTCCATCCGGTAACTACAGCCGATATTACCCACTACCGCCCTGCCGCAGTGAACGCCTACGCCGCAGGCGATCTCTATGCCATAGTCTTTCTTAAGCTCCACATTGATACCGTCAACCGCCGCCACAATGTCAAGTCCGGTCTGCACCGCCTTGCAGGCATAATCCTCCACATCCAAAGGGGCGTTGTATACGGCCATGACTGCGTCCCCGATAAATTTGTCCAGAGTTCCGCCATTCTTAAAGACCGCCTCTGTCACCATCCCCAAATAGCAGTTGAGGATCGCAACTATCTTTTCTGGTGAAAGCCCTTCGGACATGGCGGTAAAACCTCTGATATCCACAAACAGCACTGCTATTTCCCGGTCTCGTCCTCCAAGCTCTATCTTATAATTGCCGCTCTTGCCCAACTCATCTACCACCTGAGGAGCCATATATGTACGAAATACGCTCAATATCTTATGCTTGCGGACACGTTCCGTCAGATATCCCGTGGCCACACGGACTAAAAAGACAAACAGCACAAAGACAAAAGGCAGTAAGCATTTCCAGTAGAATCCCGCATTGTACAGAAATTTGGCTGCAACCACAATCCCGGTCTCCAGAACCAGGCCGCCCACTGTATTTACCAGAAAGCTGTTATGGCTGACCAGCCAGACATAAAAACCCGCGATTAAAAATGCGGTCAATGCCTGAATCCACCTGTCAACATCTACATAAGTGCGGTCATTTAGCAGAGCGTCCACATGATTAGCCTGAACCTCTACTCCATTCATGACGGCGCCTCTGGCTATGGGCACCATATACTGATCCATCATGCCCTGGGCGTACGCGCCCACCAGGACTATGCTGTCCTGAAACACTTTCGGGTCACATCTGCCCTGGGCTACGTCCACATAGGAGTATATCTCATACATCCCCGGCTCCGCAGTGTAATCAAAACCATATACACCGTTTACCGTATTGGAGATGCGGGGCCGTTCTCCCATCGCCTCCAGATATTGGCTATATATCGCCCAGGCAAAATTGTATTCCTTTTCCGGCGGATCACCGCCCAAGCTTTCCGCCAGCACAGAGCGCCGGACATAATTGTCCACATCCTGTACCGCATTGGTAAAACCGTGGAATGTCACGGAGCGCAACGCCTCATAGGGCAGTTCCAGATCCTCCACATACATGGTATTGATCTGATACTCCCCGTCATCCGACTGCTCCACTCTCGTGCCATAGTTGATGTAGGAGGCCAGCACCACGTGAGGAAAGGCGGATGCCGCCTCTGCCAAAGCTCGGTCACCCGCCTCATCCCTCTGACCGACAAAATTGATATCGAACGCAATGACTGCCGGTGAGTGCTCCTGATCAAAAGCATTCAGCAGATCGGCCGCCTGCTGCCTGGTCCATCCGGAAAAAGGCCCCATTTCCTCCAAAGACTTTTCATCGATCCCAATGATCTTGATCCGGTTATCCACCGGTTTCTCCGCGACATAGAGCAGGTCGCAGAACCAATATTCCACTTTGTCATAGGGTGCCCAAAGAGTCAGACACCCTGCAAGAAAGGCTGCGATTATAACTAAAAGAGCCCTGTTTCTAATCTCGATCTTTCCATTGTTCATTTTATCGGCCCTGTTATAGTATCGTCAGTTATTTGTTTACCACTGTCCTCAGAAAAGTTACGCCGCTTAACCAATCCGTATTATTCCAACAAGCCTCATCGGTTTTTCTCCAGCCGGTAAAGCCCTCTGTTATATCGTCTTTAGGCATGGGCTGCTGGCCCTCTGGCAGACACGCGTAAATATCCCCGCCGTTCCATGCCTCTCCATATACTCCCCTGAAGATCACGGTATAAAACTTCTTGCCGCCTGAAACGTCATCCAAAGCCGTTTCCCAGACAGGGTAAAGGGTTAAGTCGCTGTTGACCAACCAGGTATCCAGTTCCCACTCCCTGCCGTCTTCGAGATACCAACCTACCAGTCTCAGTTTGACGCTGCCGTCGTTGGACACCGGAAGCAATGCGGATTCGTCAGGCGCTGTCACCGTCTCACCGGCCTTCACCTGTGTTTTGATCTCCACGCCGCTCTGCCCTATCAGATCAGACAGATCGGCAAAATACTCGCCCGTACATACGCAGGGATTGGTAAAAGTCACGGTATAAACGGCCTCAGGCTCGGGAGTCGGCACGGGGACCGGTTCCGGCGTAGGCGCAGGGGTCGGTTCCGGCGTAGGCACAGGCATTGGTTCCTGAGTCGGCTCCGGCGTAGGTGCAGGGGTAGGCTCCGGCGTAGGCGTGGGAACAGGTTCCGGCGTAGGCTCCGATGTAGGCGCGGGAGCAGGTTCCGGTGCGGGTTCGGGAGCCGGCACAGGTTCCGGGACTGGTGTAGGCGCGGGAACAGGTATGGGCACAACGGTGGGTTCAGGAGTGGGTGCCGGTTTCTGCGTCGGTTTCGGAGTAGGTTTCGGGGTCGGTGTCGGCTCCGGTGTCGGTTCCGGCGTAGACGTGGGCTCTGGTGTGGGTTCCTGTTCCGGGGTCGGTTCCGGCGTGGCCGTGGGCTCCGGAGTAACCGCCTCTCCGTCAAACCGCACACTTCCCATGTCCAGCACTCTTCCTGATTCACTTATCTGTTCCAGCCGCTCAAACATCTGCTCATTCATCATATCCTCGCTGATGGGGGCCTTTTCCATAACGATCTTCGGAGGATTTCCCTCTTCAAACCGCATACATTCACCGGCATTATAAAGAACAGACTCTTGTTCATCCATTCCCAACTCCACGGCTCCGTCATAGACCAGCAGAGATACCAGGCCGTCCGCTCCCCTGTCGATCTCAAACACAGTGCCGCGCACGGACATGGTGGCATTGGGCGTCACCACTTCATAGGTGGAACCCTGGCCCAGAGGATTCTGAATCTCGCTCAGAACACTGCCCTGTTCCAGAAGTATGGAAGTTCTGCCGGATTTCTCGTCTCCTTCGGCAATGACCTGCATGGAGCCGGATTCTCCCAGCATCACATATTTGTCCGTATCCAACATCAGCACGATATATGCGTCAGTGCCTGTATGTACGGAATCTCCGGAAACCAGGTTCATATTGTCAGCTGCCGCCAGATCGCCGATTCCTTCTCTGTCCACAGTCACTTCACCGCCTGTCTCCACTACCTTGATAGATCGGTATGTCTCTCCGCTCTTACCGGCTAACAGCACCGTCGCAACAATGACTGCCGCCACGGCCAACGCCGCTGCCGCCATTATGCCTGTTTTTTGGTTTTTTGTAAGATTTTTCATTGTCAACCTCCATACTGTGGCTGTCTTTTAGAAATTGCCTACCGAAACTTTGTTTATGTCCAAAATTTTACATATGTATTTATACTCTATATTTTACTCCATTTGGATTTTTCTTGTCAACACAGTATTGCCTCTGTCATATATTTATCGTATGATTTTCCCCATTTTTTTAGACTTTTTCTCATTTCTCTTGGGCGGTTCGGGCAAAACGGCAGAATCCCCATCCTTAAGCGGCGGTCATTTCCGAAAAGGATGGGGTTCACCTTAGCGTCAGTTAAACTTAAATATCTTCTGGCAGATATGGTAGGCGTCCACTGCCAGCCTGCGGCCTCCCCGACCCGGCAGGTTCATGGTCGCCCCCATGATCCCACGGCGCATGGAGCCGAACAGTTTCTTATCCTTTCCTTTGAGATACTCCCACAACTCTTTTTTCATGGCAAGGTGTTCCTTGGTGCCGGAGCGCAGCAGCAGGACGCTGGACACCGTGGTAATGATCTCCAGATAATTGTACATGTACTGATACAGACGTCTGTCCTCATATATTTCCCCGCTCAGCTCCGTAAAATAATCTATCATCCGTTTATTGACATAAATCTGCTGGTCGATGCGGGAGATCATGACGCTCTCGTTGACCGACTGGTCCTCCCGCCCGATATAATAGCGGTAAAAATTCACATCCAGATAATACATGTTCTCAACATATGGCAGCGGCTCAAACACATAGAGATTATCCACATAAAAAGTGTGTCTGGGCAGTTCCAGGCCGCACTCCCGCAGCAGCTTGGTGCGAAATATCACCGAGTGCATGAGAATATAGTGCCCTTTGGAGAAATGGTGGCAATCCTCCCAGGTAAACATCTGACCCGTGGGAAGTATATGCCTGTAATTCATGACCTTTTTGCGGTTCTCCCCCTCTTTTTCATAGACAAAATTGCAGATCAGCATATCCAGTACCCTGCTGGTGCCCGTCTGCTCACGAAGAGTCTCCAACACCTGCATGTAGGCCTCTTCCTTGACCCAGTCATCGCTGTCCACCACCTTGAAATACAGGCCGGTGGCCTGTTCGATGCCCGCGTTCACCGCGGCGCCGTGCCCCCCGTTTTCCTGGTGTATCGCCTTGACAATGCCCGGATACCGGGCCGCGTACTCATCCGCGATCTGCGCCGTGCAGTCTTGCCGGGAGCCGTCATCCACTATAATGATCTCCACGTCTTCTCCTCCGGGCAGCAGAGATTCAATGCATTTGCGCATATAGTTTTCTGAATTGTAGCAGGGTATTGCAATGGATAAAAGTTTCATGTCGTGTTACTCCTGTTCCGGTTCATTATTTGAGGTTTCATGGTCATCGGGAAAAGCCTCTTTTCCCTGGCGGATATTCAGATAGGGCAGATAGGCGGCAAACGCGGAGGGAATCGGATAGCGCTCCCGGGTCTGCTGGGGCTCCACATACAGCCACTGCTCCGTTTCCCCGCCGCTGCCCTTGGGCTCCAGTTCATCCACCCTGATCATATATCCCCACATATGCCATTCCCGGTGGGTAAAGATGTGTTTACTGTCCTCCAGTTTCCGAATCCGCAGGATCTTCAGACCGTTGTCCGCCAGATAGCGGGTGACTTCCTCCGCCGTCTTATGGCCCTCCATGCCGGGCAGCTCGTACATGCCCGCCAGAAGTCCGCCAGCGGGGCACCTGCGCAGCACGGCCCGGGTGTCGTCCCGGATTATAAGTACGGTCCTTTCCTCAATGACACGTTGCTTTTTGGCCGCCTTTTTGGGATACTCCGCCTCACAGTGCTCCCCATGGGCCACGCAGAGCCCGGCCATAGGGCATTCACCGCATTTTGGCTGTCCGCCGGGAACACAAACCATGGCGCCGATGTCCATCATGGCCTGATTAAAATCTCCGGGACGCAGTGCACTCATGGATTCCCGTAGTTCCCGCTCCACCCTGGCTCTCACTTTCGCGTCCGTGATCTCCTGATCATCCATGCGAAACCGTGACAGAACCCTGAGTACGTTGCCATCCACCGCGGGTTCCTTTTTCCCGTACGCTATGGAGGCTATGGCTCCGGCGGTATAGCTGCCAATCCCCTTTAGCCGCATCAGCTCTTCCCGGGTATCCGGCATGCGGCCCCCGTATTCCTCCATGATCTGCTCTGCCGCCGCCCGAAGATTGCGGGCACGGGAATAGTAACCCAATCCTTCCCACAGCTTTAACAGCCTCTCCTGAGAAATCTTGGCCAGGCTGGCAATATCCGGCAGCTCCTCCATAAAACGGCTGTAATACGGTTTCACCGCCTCCACTCTGGTCTGTTGCAGCATGATCTCGGACACCCATACATGATAGGGCGTCGGGTCCTCCCGCCATGGCAAAACTCTCCTGTGAGTATCATACCATTTCAGCAAGGGCTCCGCAATCGCTGACAGCTCTCCTTTTCTTAGGTTTTCCTTAATATTTTCTGAAATCCTGCTAAATTCTTCTTTGGGATTATTTTCCGTATAATTATATTTTATGTCATTTTTTGTGAAACGGGTTTCGACTGATTTATTATCCGTAAAATCAGCGGGGGGCGTCAGATACACCTGCACCTGATCCGCTATCTCCATACTTTCCGGTGTCACTCTACAGTCGTAGGCCAGAATACGCACCCCGGCCTCGGAGGCATGTTGCAGCGCCCGGGCAAACTCCGAGTGGGTCTGCACATTGGGCAGCAGATAGTTTACTCCCTTCATCTGAACCACAAAAAGAACATAAGCGCCGTAGCCCTCCCCTCTGGCCTTTATCAATTCTTCCACATGCTTTACCGCCCGCTGGGAAGGGGCGTCAGGAAAACGGACCACTCCGTTTTCTTCCAGCGTTACCCCTTTCACTTCCATAAATATCTTTTCCGTGTCCGTCTCAATATAAAAATCAAATCTGGAGTTGCCATAAACCGTCTCGGGTTTGACAGTCATTATGTCCGGGAAAAGCCGTTTCGACCAAAGCCACTCCAGCACGGCACGGTTAGGTGCCTGGGAGTCCATATTGATCACACGATCGCCTTTCTCCACTGCCACCAGGTCATAGGCCGTGCTTCGCGCCGGGTTAGCGCCCGGCTCCAGATAAACCACGGCTCCCGGAGTGAGCAGTTCCCTGCATCTCCCCGTATTTTTCACATGCACCCGCTCCTGCCTGCCCTCGATATCCACATATGCCACAAAGCGATTGGGGCGTTCAATAAAACGCCCCCTGGCTATGTTCTCGTATTTCATATGTTTCCCCTAAACCAATCTCTTGATCTCAAAGCGTTCCTTCATCATCAGACACTGTTTCAATTCCTCATAGCGCTGCTCCACGTCTTCTCCCTGCACCTCGATATCGCAACACAGGGACATGGTGGTTATCATCTCATTGGTGATCCTGTGATGCAGAGCGGCCAGCACATTCAAACGCTGCTCGTAAGTGCGGGCGTCCAAAAACTCCAACACCAGCGGGTCTATTCCCGGCTCCTCCGGCTCAGATATCTCCTCAGGCTCCTGCCCGGTCAGGGCAGCGCCCTGTGCCGTCATGTTCTCCCTCTCTGCCGCGGCTGGGCCTTGCGCCCCGCGGTTCTCCCCCTCTGCCATGGCCGAACCTTGTGCCCCGCGGTTCTCCCCCTCTGCCGTGGCTGAGTCCCGTGCCCCGGTATTCTGCATTTCCGCTGTACCGATCATGCCTGTGCCGCCTTGTAACTGTGTAGTCTGTGCCAGCTGCCGTCCGGCCTCCGGCCCCTGCAGCTGAAACCGGAATACCTGATCCGCATCCGGGTATTTCTCCCTGTCCACCAGTCCCGTGAACATATCCAGCGGCCTGGCATATACTTTAAAATCCCCATACATCGCCTGATAGATCACCAACTGCTCCCTTGTCTCCGTATGCACCGCCACAGCCTGCACCTGATACAGATTCCCTTTGAAATGTCTGTAAATCTCCTGTGCCCTGGGCATAAATCTCTCTGCCATATCTACCTCTTTCCCGCATATCGCAGCTCTGCACGCGATACTGCGCCAATCAATTTACGGAATATCTGCGCTGGCTGTACCTGCCATTGCATCCGAAACTACTGCAGGAGCCGCGCCGTAAAGCCGCAGCCCGGCACCTGAAATCCCAACCCCTCTATCCGTTCCAGCACTTCTGCCTGAGTTTCCTCTTCCAGCCTGCAAAGCGCGCCGTGATGTACCAGCACCTTGTAGCTGCGCTGTCCGTCGCTGTCCACGATCCGGTTGAGCGTCACGCCGCTGTTGCGATATCCCTGCCGCTCCAAAAAATCTCTCACCCGGCCGATGTATTCCCTTTCCAGCTGCTGATAGTATGCCTCCTGAGTCTCCTGTGTATCCGCCGCCTGGCTCTCAATACCTCCTATAACACACATTGCCGTTGCCATCGCCAATACGATGGCAACCAACGCACATATAATGCCATCCGTCCACGATCTTCCCATAAAAACCTCCCACTTATCCGTGATCTACAGCATCAAACTCCGTCCTATGGAACCGATACAATAGAAACAGTGCTTATGAGTCGATAATAGCGGATGTTATGTCCTATAAAACTCCCTCAATCAAATCCGGGGCATTATATCTTTTTTCCCCATATAATCTCTCCTCCTGTGGTAATGCCTGCCAGCGCCCATGCGGTATGGCTGTTTTCAAAATCAAAGCATTCAAATACCATCGCGCGCTCAGGCGGCAGGTCCTCCGGTAGAGGAGAACACACCGATGCTGCCGGACTGTTGTCCCGCTCCTTAAGCCGCAGCCATTCCCACCCGGCCGCTTTCGCTGCGTCCTGCTCCGCCACATCCCTCAGGCCGCAGATCCCGCCTTTTTCTCCCGCATAGGGCTGGGGACTGAAAACAGGCCATCCGTCCAAAAAGAACATGCGCCGCACCGTCATATAATGCATGCGGAAGGAGTCTCTGTCTCCGTCTTTTCGCCGCAGGCACTCCGCGCCGTCCCGGACGTGATGTACAAAGAAATATTGTTCAGAGACCGGGTCAAAGAACGGCACCCCATGTCCCGGCCCTCTGAATCCTGCAAACTGCCAGTCCTGTCCGTGCTCGGCCCAGGGATCATCCGCCCGGAAACAATAACTACCCGCCAGTTTCAGCCCCCAGCCCTCACCGTCCAGACTACGGCCCGCGTAGTCCAGATACGGCCCGGTAATCTGGCGGCTGCGGCCCACACGGATATCATAGTCATCCCCCAGCCATCCGTAAGACAGAAAAAGATAATAATACCCCGTCCCCGGATGGTACATAACCGCCGCTCCCTCCGGCCCGTCAATATACGAGCGCTCCGGTCTGTGGGCTATTCTGACACCTTGATAGCGGGGGCTGGGGTTCACCGGCATACCTGTGACAGGGTCCAGTTCCTTAATATAGATGCCCCCAAAAAAAGAGCCGTAGATAAAATATTTCCGGCCCTCCGGCGTATCCGCCACATGGGCGTCTATGGCATTAGGTTCCGTATCCGGCGTATGCCAGGTATCCATGACCACGCCCCTGTTCTCAAAGGGTCCTTCCGGGCGCTGAGCCACCGCCAGCCAGATCCGGGACTCTGAACTGCCAAAAGCTCTTGTGGCCGAATAATACATGCGGTACTCGCCGCCCACATACTCCACATAGGGTGCCCAGAAACCGAACGTGGGCTCATACCCCGGTCCGTTATCCCGGCCCTGGGAAACGGCCTGTTCAGACAGCGCGCACCCCACAAACTCAAAATGTACCAGATCCCGGCTCCTGCGTACCGGAATACCCTGGCGGTAAGCGGAAGTCACAGCCGCATCCGTACTGTATGAATAGTACATTCCGCTTACGGGATCGTACATCATAGATGGATCGTGAGACTCAAAGCAGGGATTTTTTTCCCTGTCGTGCAGATTAAGCTTAAATCCCGGTTCCATACTCTCCTCCTTCACTGGCGGTTGTAATAGTCAATACCGCCGCTGGCAATAAAATAAGTTCTGATATAGCCGTCCGTGGATACCACCACAAACTCGTTTGTGGCCTCGAGGAAATAGACGTCATCATTATCCTCCGCCTCCTGTTTATGCAGGACATCGGGATGATTTATCACCGCGTTGGCCGCGGCCACATACTCCTCTATCGTGGCGAAGCCCATCTCTATCCCGTGTTTCTCATAGTGCTGATCAAGCAGACGCTGGTTGCGGAAAGAATACAGCTGAATCTGGGGAGTCTCCGCCCACTGGGCAGACTGTGTATCCTCCAGTATGACAGCTGCCGACTCCGGTATGCTTTCCCATGATTCCCCTGACTGGCCGCCCGTCCCGTCGCCTTCGTCTGTCAGCACAGCATCTGATGTCCCGGTTAAATTCTCCGAAGGGCTGTCCCATGACTCCATCGGCTCCTTCCCGGAACCGTCGGTTTCCGGGATTCGCATGGTATTCATAAAAAACAGTGCCGCCGCTATCACGACACAACATACATAAAGAAGATTAGTTTTATTACTGTTTCCGCCTCTTTTCACCCTGTCATTCCCCCACACTCAAACACTGTATTGTTTCGGAATCATCTTCTATATTGCGATTACCGGCATTCACTCCTCAAATACCGACACGATCAGTATTTCCACGCTCATAACGTCATTCATGCGCCCGGTCTTTACGGCCTCCTCCGCCTCCACGCATCTGCTCAGTGCCCGGCGCAGCACAGCAGATTTAAAACGGGACGTTTGGCTCAAATATTTGCCCACGGCAAAAGGCGGTACGCCCAGGCCGGAGGCGATCTCCTTGTTGGACGCCCCCTTACCCTTCATAGCCTTGGCCTGGAGCAGCAGATTACACTGCCTGGCGATCAAAAACAGTATCCGCATGGGCGGCTCCTTCAGCGTCAGCAGGTCATAATACAGTTCCAGCGCGTCCTTCTGTCTTTTCTCGGCAATGGCAGTGACCATATCAAAGATATGATTGGAGACCCGGGTAGTGCATACTGCCTCCACATCCTGCGGCTCCACCACATCCCTGTCCATACAGTAGCAGATCAGTTTTTCCAGCTCCATATGGATATTTTCCATATCCGTACCTGTCTTACTCAAAAACAGCTCCGCCGTGCTCTCGGTGATCTTTTTGCCCTCTTTGCCCAGAATGCCCGCCACCCAGCGTTTCAGCGTTTTTTCATCCTGTGCGGAGAATTCCACCGCGCAGCCTTTGGCCTGCAGCGCCTTGAACAGTTTACTGCGCTTGTCCACCTCGCTTTCCGTAAAGATAAGCACTGTGGACTGGCTCTGCGCTCCCAGATATTCCGCCATCTGCTCGCCGCCGGACTTAAACAGGCCGCTGTTATTCATAAAGATCACCCGGTGCTGTGCCAAAAAGGGCAAAGTTTCCGCCAGGTCGATGATCTCTCCCACGGACATGTTTTTGCCCTCATAAAAATGGTTGTTCATATTGTCATCCGGAGCGCAAAGTGCCTCTTTCAGCTTGTCCCTGTACTGTCGCTTTAGATAGCGCTCCTCCCCGTACAGGAGGTATACCGGCTGAAACTGTGCCGATTTTATATCGTTTTGAATCCGCTGCATAGCGTACCTCCCACTGCCTTAGGGGCTTTTATTCCTCATCCACAATAGCACAGAATCCTCCTTTTTTCAACGGTGGGATCTTTTTCGCCACTATAAGTCTGCTCTTCTTTTTCATCCTTACACCCCATATATCGCAAATCCGCAGGCGATACCTCACCCAATTGTGTTTTTAATTGCCGTTATTGGCAATTCGTCAGCTGAAACTCCTCTATCAGCTTTTGAACCCGCTCCTGGGCAAAAAAGTACTCCTCTACAGGGTTGCGCAGCCAGTGCTGCATCACATCCGCATCCTTTAGTATCTCGTCAAATTCCTCATGAACATTCTTTTTATCGCCATGTCTGCTGACCGCCTGGCAGACCCGGTCTATTTCCGACTCCGAAAATGACTGTGTCTGTGTCAGTATATCCCTGGCCCTTTCGCTGCTGTGCCGCTCGTGATCTTTTCTTGTGTTGTCCTCATATGTAGAAAAATCGTGGAGCATCCCGGCGATCTCCGCCAACTCCGCGTAAGCCCTGTCATGCCCTCTGCGCAGGGCGATGAGGGCGCAGGCCTGTCCGACGCCGTACAGATGAACATAACCGCATCTCGCCGTCTCCTTATCCTCACACGCTTTCAGCATGTCGTCCACATACCGCCTCACCGTGTCTATTCTGGTCAACTGACGTTCAAACATTTCTTTGTCCTCCCATATCCCCTGCCAATCAGTCAGGGCCAGGCCATTCTCTCCGCATTTCATAACGGGACACCATCCCGAGCAGACTCCAACAATTCCTCTATGGCAGGCGCCAGCTTTTCCCGTGTCACCGGGCCAGCCTGCACAGAACCGTTTTACTGAGTGCAACGTACAGCGCCGCTCCCATACAGCCTCCCGCAAAATTCAGTATCAGATCGTCCACATCCACACTGCGCCCGATAAAAAGCTGGCATGACTCGATAAAAAAAGGCAATATCAGAGCGTTTCGGGCCATGCGAAACGCCTTTTGCTGTTTTTTCCACAACAGGGGCAGCCCAAAACCCCAGGGAATGAACAACACAATATTTCCAACGATATTTACCAGAAAAATATCCGCGGGACAGTGTTCAAAGAAACCGGCGATGGTACGAAACGGAATCAGGTTGATGCCCTCACCGCTATATATGCGCCGCACGGCATCCTCCGCCATAGCTCCCGGACTCTGATAACGTCCCTGAAAAGTCAGCGTCAACAGTCCTCCCATAAAGACTGCAAAAGCCGTCTCTGCCCAGGCTCTGGCTGACTTTTCCCGCCAGGGCCTGCGAATCGGCAGATATATGAGCAACAGCACAAGCATGATTGCCAGAAACCTTATTATATAACCCCACATGGCATCCTGTCTCCATCCCGACCATATCTATAGAGGCAGCAGACCTCATATTTTTATGATACTACCAACCGTAGACATATGCAAACAATTTCACTATCCCGCCAGGGAAGTGACAAATACCGGCCGGCAACCGGTACATGCGCAACGCAAAATCCCCACTGCACAGATCGTTCTATGCAATGGGGATCGACTTAACATATGTCAGCCGCCAGCCATCCTGTGAAACGCTCCCTGGCCGCGTCAAGCCAGCTCTCTCCCAGACAACCCTGATGCCTTATACTGTCAAAAAAAGCCGTAATGTCCCGGCGGTCCACATTGCTGTAAATATTCGGGAGTTCCGTGTCGTCCACAGATTTTTTCCATGTCTGATAATTGTGAACGGCCTCCTCGTAGAACGTCAGCTCCTTTCCCTGCGACCACGTTCCCGAGCGGCCATTCAGTGTCTGATTGATACGGTTTTGCAGCTCTATGAATTTCCTGCCCCAGCCGCTTTCACCTCTTACAATTCTCTGGTTCAGATCCTGCAGCTCCTTATACAGACCGGGTGCCTTGGTTTTCAGTATATCGCTCTCGCTGACATAGTCGTCCGGCGCTCCCACCAGAGGCCCCTGCTCTATATGATAGGTGACTTTGCCATTCTCCGACACCGTTCCGCCCATGCCATATCTGGCTATGGTCTCCATGGCTGCCAGAAAATCCTTCCCGTGCTGTTCATCCAGATAGTTTTCCGCCAGGTAACGGGCCTCCTCCAGGCCAAAGGCTATAGCGTCTCTGCGCTGGGTTTCTGTCATACCCGATACGTCATGGGGCAGAAGATAATTCTTGATGATGCCATTGGACGCCTTTACCACCTGCTCCGGCGCGTTTTCCAGGCTGTCGTAAAGTCTTGCGTTGGTCTGTATATTGGGAATGACCAGCCTGTGGGTATTTTCCAAATGCACAATGCTCTTATCCAGCAGTTCCTGTTTTCCGGCCCGGTCTGCCTTCTGCTCCTGGGTCAACTGTTTCCAGTCGCCCTTTTGGATCTGATTTTGCAGACTCTGGGACAGCGCCTGCAGCCCGTCTCCTGAAAACTCCACCAGCACATTGTCGCCGTACTGACCGGAAATCTCTTTCATGGCCTGTAGGGCCTCCTCTTTGGTCATGGGGTCCATGATCTTATTTCCATGCTCATCCGTAGTGTTAAACTCATACTTTACCAGCGTATCTTTGGGTGTGAGCCCCTCACCGCCGGAGCCATAGCTTTTTATCGACTCCGAACCTATATAAAAACGGCTGTAGTCCTGCGTGATATTTATCGCCATACTTTTCATCCTCCTTGATATAAAGTCGAAATCCTTTTCCTATAGACTTTTTATCGGCACATTCGAGAGATCTTTTACCGATATTGCACAATCTGACCATACCGAATGCTGTATCTGTACAGGAACTTTGGACGGGCATGTACGATATAAACCGTCATTTTAAAAGCCAGGCAATACCTGCTGCCGTCCGTCCCACCGCATTGTTAAAGTGATTGCCGGGATTAAGCTGAAACAGTGTATTGATGCCTTGTTTGGAGTAGTGGGCGGCTATCTCCTCCGTTCGCTCCTGCACTGTCTTCAGACAGGGATTTCCCGTCCTGCGCTCTCTGTCACCCAGCGACAGATACAGGCATTCCGGGTGCCCTATGGTCTCGTGAGTCAAGACATATTCACGAAAGCCCGTAAACCACAGAGATCCGGATATGCTGGCGACCCGGGAGAAAATCGGAGTGCGGTAGAGCGCGTACAGGGCAAACAGCCCTGCCAGAGAATATCCTGCCAGCCCCCTCCACTTCGGAGCACCAGGCAGGACATCTTCCACAGCCGGTACGATCTGCTGTGTTAAAAGCAGCAAATATTCGTCAGCTCCTCCCGTGCAAGGCGCCGAACCCTTAAACGCAGGCGGCATGTCCCAGGGGGGCAAATCATGGTTCCAATCCAGTCCGCTTATGGTCACAAGCGTAAAATCCGGACAGCAAAACTCCCCCAGCGCACGGCGGATCTGCTCCTCCTCTTCCTCTGAACTGTTCAGATACACTACAGGCCCGCCGGAAACGGTACATGGGTATACGGTGATCTTTTTGCCCGATATATGGTATGTGCTACGGTCGTTCTGCTCCTTCATAGCCTTGATTCCTCTCTTTATATATGTGGCATGTCTCTATTCAATTTACGCCTTTTTGTAATTGATAGAACTGCCGCCATAATCTTTAAGAACCCTTAAATGATATTTCCATTATGGCATAGGGTATATAGAATATCCATATATTTTTTGAGGCTTTATCATACGTTTTGCATTATGTTTCTGGGGCAGAATTTTTTGATGGATAAGGAGTCAGACTTAATTTCACCCTATAGCATTTTCTATATGTCGTATATTGCCGATATCTGTCAATATTTGTCGTCCGTTATTCCCTAAGATCATATTGTCAGTTTTCTTGTTGCAATGTATAATAAAATATAGCATTTAGAAACCAGCCTGTTCTACAATATCGCCCCAATTCTTCATGCCAAAACTCAATATCTACCCTACTACGGCGGACATTCGTCCGGACACTATATAGCCGTGAGCGAAGTAGATAGGACAACAGGAAATATCCGACTGAGTGATTGTAATTGGAATAATAAGTATTTTGGAATTCATGTAGAAAATGTTGAAAAGGTATATCAGTCAATTGCAGCGGAATCCGGTCGGTATCTTATTTATATGTCTTATTGACGCAATATAACAAATGATTTATTTGGAGGATAAAGAAATTATGCTCAGAAAAACAGGACTATTGCTCTTTATCCTCCTGTTCTGCGGGCTGTCCGGCTGTAGCCTGGCAACATCCGCACCAGAGCAGGGGGAGCATCGGATATCTGATATCTCTTCTTTAGAAACAGAGACACTTTCCATGGCAGGGAATATACAGCAGTCTGAAACCCTTATTGGTGACAGATTTACGCTGACTGGTGAGGAGATTTTCTCCAGACATGTAGAAAATCTTGAATCAGGAAACTATGTCAATCTGGAATCAGCTGTCCGAAATACGAACTCCGTTTTTTACCAGATAAGCTATTCTAAAAATATGGCGCAGTTTACGTATCGTAATCAGATCTGTATGCGGCTCATTGATCAGGATGAGGATGCACTGCTCTACGATACCTCCGACGCTTACTGGCTCAACGAGATATGCGCAAATGATAACTATCTGTACTGGGTGGAGTATGTGTCGTCCACAGCGCCCGAAAACACTCAAGACTGCATCAAAGTCATGCAATATCAACTGGAAAGTGGAGATATAAACTGCATTGCGGAAAGAAATTATGCGGAATATGGAGACATATGTCTGGAAGTGTCGGACCGTTTTTTGACCTGGTATGATATTTGCAGAGACGGTCAGGTGGAATTATCCGTTTTCGATATTGAGAAACAGGCATTTCAGGAGCGTGACAATAGGGGCAGCGATATGCCTGACTTAGCGGTAACGTTATACAATCCCTATGAAAGGCTGAAGATCGTGGAGGACCACATTACCTATTTTATGCTGGACCCTCAAGAACAGCTCTATATCCGGCGCGAGAATCTGCTTACAGGGACGACGGACACTTTCCTGCTGGGTAAGACCAAGCCGTACAACAAGATCGGTGGATGTTTCTCCGACAGCCGGTATATTGGATGGCATACCGAATACGGAGAGGGCGACTATTATTTTTATGATACCGACTCCGAAAAACTGTACTGCTGGAATGTGAAAAAGGACAATATGTCTGTTTTTTCCAAATACTTTTGCGGCGGAAAGTTATATTTTAACAATACCGATGATCACAATATTTACGTCTGGAATATGCCCACAGGCCAGGTTTACCGCCAGAATTACGGGGAGGACATATATTGGATCAAATCATTCGGAAATAACATGCTCTATCTTGATATCAGTTCCATGGGTACTAAAGGTTACTGTTCCCTGCATATTGACGATTAATTGGCGGGCGGCGGATGAACCCTGTCCGCCATATATCGCTATCGTCCGTCCACATAGCAATTCAGCAGATATTCCTTATAATCTTCCTGTGCAAAAGTTCTGTCTGAGTGTGGATCGCCGTATTTTTCCACCAGTTCCCGGACTGTGATATTTCTTGCCAGATTCAAAGCCTGCGTGTCCTCCTCCACGATCCTGCGGATCAGCTCGTCCCGCTGGTCCTCCTTGAGATTTCCAATCTTCCAGTTTGGCGTCATATGGCTAAAATTATAATATACATCATATTGGTTAGAAATATTTAAAACGATCTCCTCTTCATTGCGGTAGGCAACACTGCTTTCATCCGTCCCCAACAGCTTACACCATTCTCTCTCGGCTTTTGCATTTTCGTAATTGAGATAATAGGGAATCAGCTCCTGTGGAATATGCTGCTTTGTGATACGGATATCATACAGTTTGCGGTTCTCCCCGTCACAGGAACCGGCGTGTACAAAAAACGAGAACGGAGCATCCAGTCCGGCACATCTCTCATATAGTTTCATGTCCTCTATAACAGACAATAGCTGGGCCACATCGTCCTTGTTTTCCTCATTGATAAAAGCCTGCCAGCGGGGCGTTATGCCGTTCTCGATCAGTATCTCCGTAGTCTGCAAAAGTTCTTTGAAAGCGCCTTTCCTGCCTACATATTTATCAGTGAGATCCTCCAATCCAAAAAAGGTCAGCTGCACTTTCTGTACACCCACTTCCTTTAGAAAATTCACATATTGCCCGTCCCGCACAATGCGCCAGAAACTGCCAAGCTCAAACCGCCTGGGCATGATTCCTCTGGAAAGGCGTAAATCCCGGCTCCAACGCTCTCTGTAATCCTCACAGAAATCCGGTTCCCTCAGCCAGCTATAGAAAGTAATATTCTCAAAATACGGCTCAAAACAGTGGAAAATCCACTCATCCGCCCCCTCTTCCATCCGTCTGTTGGGCATGTGGCCCAGCCAGCAATGCTTACAGCGGTTAGGACAACCGTACATATCCACTACCAATGACAGATGCTTGTCTGATTTTTTTATGTTCATATTTTACACCTTCGTTCCATTTTCTTTCATATATACTCTGTTCACTAAAGCAAACACAGGTTTTTTGCTCACAATTTCCGCATATCTAAAACTCGGCATGTGATACTGCGCCACACAACAGTTTGAGCGGAAGTTTTGCTATATTCTCATAAAACACGCTTAAGTCAGAACCGAAAAATCCACATAGGGATACGCTCCTATGTATTCCTCGATGATCCGGCTGTTTAGATTGATCCAGCTCCCGCATTTGTCCAGAATATTTGCATCGCTGGTAATCACATTCTCAAGCTTTTCCAGCGTTGTATCCACATTGTGGATGACTTCCGTCCGGACCTCATAAGGAGCCTGCGCCAATACCGCTTGTATCTGCTCCTTGAGACGTCCTGAATTGGAGACGGGGGCATCCAGATAGAATACCGCCTTACCGATCCCGTACTGCTCCAGCGTTTTTCCGATCAGCGAAATGGCTTGGGCCGTCTTATCGATCAGTCGGTAAGTGCCTCTGAGCGCTGCCAGATCCCGCACTGTGCCGTCCATGCACTTTAGCAGCAGAGAGCCGGACAAAGCGACTTCCAGCGTGATGATGGTGTTGAAACCGTCGATATTAACTATACTGCCCTGAGAAAGAGCCATCAACTCCTTGCTTTGACGGCTTTCAACGCTTTTACCGGAAGATATGGCACGCGCCAGCGCCAGCCTCTGTCTCTCGGACAGCAGAAAATGGTTGCCCACAAAGGTGGATGCCCCCTTGATCGGATACCCCCTGTCCAGCAGATAATGCAGATCCTGCCCTGCGTTAAGCAGTTTGGGATACGCATCGCCGTAAAACTCTGACTTATCATTGGGGGAATAGCCTCTCTGCACCGCTTTACACATTGTACTCGCTCCAATCTACATATTACTGTTTTCAACCGTTTATTTACAGCCTATCTCTTTATTCTATAAATGTCAATAATCTCCATCTTTTTTTCTCCGTCTCTCCGCCGCTGCCGGACCGAACGGTGACCGCCCCGCTCTCCGGGGTCTGCACCACCATACAGCCCCTTTCCGAAAGCCGCTCTAAAAGCTCTCCGTGCGGATGCCCATAGGAGTTATCCCGCCCGGCAGAGATCAGCGCCAGCCGTGGCGTTACCGCCTGCAAAAAAGCATCCGAAGTGGAATATCTGGAGCCGTGATGGGCAACCTTGAGCACAGCCGGTTCAGTCAGGGATATATACCTCAGATATTCGGCTAATTCCCGCTCTCCCTCCCCTTCCACATCCCCGGTGAGCAGGATGCTAAGACTGCCCTCCTCCAGCAGATAGCAGGCCGAGGAGGCATTGCTCTCACCCTTGTATCCCGCTCTGGGCCACAGGCAGGTCAGCCGGAATTCCCCCTGCTGCCAGCCCTTTCCCTGAGAGAGATATTCCACGCCACAGCCCGCGTCCCAGGCCAACTGCCGCAACTCTTCAAGGGCCTGCGGAAAGGGCTCTGCCACCTCCGGAAAGTATAAGGTTCCTATACGAATCCCCTGGCTGTCCGTCAGCAGCTCCCGGATGGCGCTGACATGATCCTGATCTCCGTGGGACAGAAAGATACCGTCCACAAAACCGATACCCCTGTATTTCAAATACGGGATCAGCACATATTCTCCCGCGAAACTACGGCTGCTGCTCCCTCCGTCAAAGAGATACGTCTGTCCCCGGGCAGTATGTACACAGATACAATCCCCCTGCCCCACATCCAGCATTGTCAGAGAAAAGCCGCCCCTGGGCCGTGCCGTCAAAAATATCACTGCCACAGGCAATATGAACAGGCCTACACAGCGGCACAACTTTAACAGCCTCCTGCACTTTTCTTGAGATCGGCCTTGCTGTATCCTCACGGATCGCAGCATGATGACCCCAATAGCCAAAATAACATAATATGCCGCAATCTGTCCCACACCGGGACGGCCTACGATCCACAGATGTCCTGGCAGACCTTCCGCCAAGTGACATATTTCTTCATATAGGGCCAGTATCCCTGTCACTATCCACCGCACCGGCAAGGCTCCCGGAAACGCCATCAACGCCAACCCTCCCGTCAGCAATAAACCCATCAAGGGCAGTACGATCAGATTCAGCACCGTGCCATAGACCGGAATCTGATAGAAATACCATAGCTGCACCGGAAAAGTCGCCAAAGTGACAGAGAGACTCGCCAGCAATCCTCGGGACATGCTTTGCCGTATCGCCATGGCCATCTTAAAAAACTTATTTTTCTTTGCCGTGTTTTCTCGCACTGTCTTTTGCTCCGGCCTCCCAAGCAGTGCCGGATAGATCCACCCCATTCCTGCCACGGCTCCGAATGACAGCAGAAAGCCGCAGTGATAGGCCAGTCTGGGATTGTGACATAACATCCCCGCTGCCAGCACTCCCATGGCCGTTAGCATATCATAGCGCCTACATCCTATCTCGCCCAACATGCGTATCAGATACATACCTATAGCGCGGACTGCAGAGACACCCCAACCCACCATGCCGCCATAGAGCAGGATCACGCCTCCTCCCAGCACAGCCGCTGGAATAATGGGACAGCCCAAACGGCGCAAAACTCCGTATAATCCCATCCCCAGCAGAGAGATATGCAGTCCCGAGATTGCCAGCACATGCGCTATGCCATTGTTCTGATACAGCGTTTTCAGTTCTCTGTCCAGTCCGCTGTTTTCTCCCAGCAGCATTTTTGCCAGAACGGAGGCCTCCTGTGAGGGAAGGGCCTGATAGAGCCGCCGGGTCAGATAGCGGCGACAGCGGAAAAGTGCCTCTCTGAGCCGCCAGCTCCTGGCATCGCTGCCCAGGAACCTGGCCTGCTTTAACCGCCCTGCCACACCCTCGATCAGGTAGTAGTCCGCGCTGTCCCACTCTCCCGGATTGGTGGCGTGCCGGTACAGTTCCAGCTGTCCCCGCAGCGCTACCCTGCTGCCCAGCGCCGTCTGTTCCCGCAGTGCGGCATCGCCCTCCGGCGACACGCTGTCCCAAACCGGCTGGTCGGCCGCCAGCTGGCATATCAGTCTGTCTTGTATTTTGTGTTCTGCATGGTATGAGACGGATGTTTCGTCCCTCGATTGCGTATCGGAAGATACCGCAACTGATTTAAGATAAAGAACCAGAACTTCCTGACCGTACAAGGTACGGACTTCCTTTTTATAGATCTGCCCGGTCACTGTAACCGGCAGTTCATCCCGGGAATTTACTTCCTGAGATAACGGCGTTTGCCGGAGGAAACACATTTCCTCAAGAATAGGCGATTCCCACGGCGGCGGGTTTACCAGCCGCTGCCAAAGCACTATGACAGCGGCAATGGCCAGACACCCGCACAAAAGCGGTCTTTTTATTGTCTGCACATATACCTCCGCTACTCCAAAGTGGTCACTATATCCAGATTGCGCTCAAAATAGGTGGTCAGACTGTATTTTTCCCGATAGATACCGGAGTTGTCACCGTTGACCGATATCTGAACACGGTTCACATTGCTCAGCTCCACCAGAGAGTTGGTGATAGAGTAGATCGTAGCCTCCGGTGTCACGGTATAGGGCTGGTTTAAAAAGGTCTCATCCAGATTGACATAGCACACTCCGTCCCTCACCGTCACGCTGGCTACCTTGGTTGACGGATTGATCGTAGGATACAGCCCCTCCCTGCTGGGGCCTTTGATCAACTCCTCCACGATCAGCTTTTCCAGGGAGATATTGGTGAGATACTCCTTGGTACGGTTGGCCGCGATCAAACGGTCCCCTGCCTCGTTGGCAAAATACAGTTTCAACTTTACTTCCTCATAAGTGTTGATGGCGTTTCCGTCGTTCTCTATAAACTGATCCCGGTTCATCGTGGTCACAATATTCCCCAGCGAATCCAGCAGAGGGCTGCCGTTCACCGTGATGGATACAAAGTTGATCTGTGACAGCTGGGTCAGCGTCCTTACAATAGACGCCCGCACCAAGACCTCCGTGGTAACCGACAGGTTGTAATAGCTTTCCGTCACATCCAGATGGACTTTTCCCGAATTCACTTCCACGCTCTGTACCTGAAAACCCATATTGAGAGGAGCCTTGTACTCCAGCTTTGCGGGAGTGGTCGCCAGGGCGTTCAACAACTCCGTCACCTGCTCCTCAACCGTTTCTGCCTCCATATAATATTCATGCATCTCTGTTTTGGTCTCGGAGTTGCCGACATAATAAACCGAGTATATATTACTCTTGTCCTCCTGCTTTTCCTTGCAGGCAACAAGGGAGAGCAAACAGACCAACAGCACCAGCAGCGCCGCGATTCGTTTCATATTTTCCTCTTTCCCGCATATCACAGACGGAGTCTGGGATATTGCTTTGATATATGTCTATTGTGCAATATAATTCAGCGGAACCTTTACCAGAAAGGTAGAACCCTCCCCCTCCGTGCTGGTCACAGTGATGGAACCCCGGTGCATCAGCACGGCGCTCTTAGTGATCGCCAGGCCCAGACCGGTGCCGCCGATCTCCCTTGAATGGGACTTGTCCACACGGTAAAACCTCTCATATATCTGGGCCAGAGAATCCTCGGGGATACCGATACCGGAGTCGCTGACCTCAAAAGTAAAATACTGATGATCCGCATCCAGAACTACTTTGACCCATCCGTGCTCCTTATTGTATTTGATGGCATTTTCCACCAGATTGGACATCACCAGCGTCATCTTTACCTCGTCCACTTCCGCCGTCACCGGACGCACGCTCTCAAACACCACCTCCACGTCCTTTTTACGGGCAAGGGGGCGCAGACGTTTCAGTATCAATTCCGTCAGATCGTTAATATTGAGGGAGGCAATATTCAGAGCCGACACCTTTTTGTCCATTTTCACCAGAGTCAGCAGATCGGTGATGATCCTGTTTTCCCTGTCGATCTCGGACACGATATCCTCCATAAACTCCTGATACAGCTCCGGCGGTGCATCCTCCTGTACCAGCAGGGAATCCGCCAGCACTTTCATGGAGGTCAGAGGGGTCTTCAACTCATGGGACACATTGGACACAAACTCCTGCCGCGAATCGTCCAACACCTTCATACGCTGCAGCAGTTGGTTAAATGCCTCCACAATATGTTCCGTCTCCGCCAGATCGGGCACGGATATGCTCTCGTTGCTGTATCCCTCTTTTACCTCGCCTATAGCCTTGGTGACACGCTCAAAGGGTCTGGTCAGCACTATGCATAAAAGCAACGCGATGACCACGATCGCCATGATCATTAAGGCCTCCAAGATCATAGCTTTACGGCTGAGTATCTCCATGGTGTCCTCGATATAATCCGTGGAGATACTTGTCAGCATCACGCCCTTGACACGGGAGTCCGGCTGCTTTACGCCGCCAGGGGCCGTATTCCCCCCCGTAACTTCCTCCGCGCTGACATTCTGGTTGTCGATAATGGGGATGGTCATCTCTATGTATCTGTTCTGGTCATCATAATTAGAAAGACTATCCCCCATAAAGCACTTGATCACTTCCTCGGAGATGATCGTCTTTCCCTCACTGATTCCGTATGTATCTCTGATGACCCGCAAATTGCCGCTGATGATCTGCACACGCCCGTCATACAGGTTGGACAGCATCTCCAGTTCCGCGTTGACCACATCCGACCCGTTACTGTTAAAATAATCCGCGGAGATCAGATGGTCCGCTATGACCTTCAGCTGGTTGCGCACCGTCTCCGTTCTCAGTTCCACCGCCCGCTGCTCATAATTTCTCATGATCCCGTAGCGCATGGCAACACTGGGAATGATGCCAACCACCAGCACGATCAAAAATATTCTGACGCGAAGGCTGCGGAGGTTGAGATATTGATGATAAAATTCTTTAATTTTTTTAAGATAATTATTCACCATGGCTTACACATTATAAAAATAGTATCCTACTCCCCATTTGGTATGCACATATTGCGGTTCACTGGGATTACTCTCCACCTTTTCCCGCAGTCTCCTGATATGTACATCCACCGTCCGCACATCGCCGGGATAATCGGAACCCCACACGATCTTAAGCAGCGCCTCTCTGCTGTACACTTTGTTGGGATTGGTCATCAACAGCTCCAATACCTCAAACTCCTTGGCGGTCAGGCCGATCTCCCTGCCTGCGATATAGGCCCGTCTTCCCTCACAGTCCAGACGCATCTCGCCGCTGAGCAGTTCCTTGTGAGCCTCCGCCTGCCCTTTCTTGGGCTCTATACGGCGCATGATCGCCTTGATCCGCGCTTTAACTTCCAAAATATTAAAGGGTTTGGTAATATAATCGTCCGCGCCGTATTCCAGCCCCAGGATCTTGTCCATGTCATCGTCCTTAGCAGTCAGCATGATAATGGGCACATTGGAAAATTCCCTAATCTGCTGGCAGACCTCAAAGCCCGTTAACTTAGGCAGCATGACATCCAGCAGGATTATATCATACCGGTTGGCACGGGCCAGCTCCAGGGCCTCCTCGCCGTCGTAGGCGCAGTCAACCTGCATCTCATCCTGTTCCAGACTGAACCGTATCCCCTTCACGATCAGTTTTTCATCATCCACCACCAAAGCTCTTTTTACAGCCATCCCTTTAACCATCCTTCCCTGTCAGTCCACCTTTATTCTATCTCTTATCTTCTCGTATATGCTTTCTTTGATGCCCGGTATCCGCATAATCTCTTCCGCAGACTGAAATCCTCCGTGTTTCTCCCTGTAGGACAATATCTCCGCTGCACGGGTTTCACCGATTCCCGGCAGTGTCTGAAGCAGACTCGCGTCCGCCGTGTTCAGATCCACCTTTCCGTCACCGGCTGCACCGCCCGGCTCCGCCACACTCTCATCGACGGAGGGGATATAAAGTCGCTCCCCGTCTCGGAGCACAGCTGCCAGGTTCACCGCGGCCTCCCCGGCATCGTCGGAGAACCCGCCCGCTGCCTCCACCGCCTCCCATGCGCGGCTGCCCTCCGGCAGCATCACCACTCCCGGCCGACATACCCGACCGCAGACATGCACACAGATCTGCCTGTCCATATCCGCCGTGGCATCCGACTCCTCACTTAAGAGATCGTCCCGCGACAGTCCCCCCATGTCTCCCGGGGTATACTCATCACCGGCCGTCTCCCGATCAAAATACAGGATCTCTTCGCTGCGATCGCAGCCGCATAAGACCAGCACCGTCCAAAAACATACAAGAATCCATACGATCTTAACTTTTCTCATCATAGTTCCTTTCCCTGCAGCGGTACTCGGAATGCCTCTCTATGCTGATAAATTTATTGTATAGGAAGTATTTTCCCTTGACAAGTAAAAAATGCTTAAAAAAGTTTTAATTTTCATAAATATCCTATTTCCACTTAAAAATAACGATACCTGCGATCGCCACCGCCATACCGATGGCTTTGCGCCACTCCCAGGGCTGTTTCTCCACACCAAACCAGCCCAGCAGTTCGATCACATAAGCTACCAACAGCTGTGCCACCACAATCAGCATGACTGCCCGCGCCGGTCCCAGACTGTCCATGCTCTTTATGACCGTATAGGTGATAAACGCTCCGATGGTCCCGCCAAGCAACATATATTTCGGCTCTACCTTGAGAGGGGCCAGAAGGCTGCTCCTGTCCGTGGCCAGCCATGCCCCCAGGCAGACCAGCAGGGCAGTAAACTGCACAAAAGCGCTGGCAACCCATATACTGGAGCTCTTTGTCACCTGGGTATTAAATACTCCCTGCACACTCATAAGCGCCCCGGAAATCAGGGCAATAAAAAAACCGATCATCTCTCTCCTCCTATCTAGAGTTCCGCATGCCCCCACATAGCACACATTTCCGGTGATAGGCAACCGGACGCTTGAGGCGTCCCGTTCCCTATCAGTGCGCTCTCTGGGACCATACTGTCTAGAGTTCCGCATGCCCCCACACAGCACACATTTGCCGAAACTCCTTAACTTACACTATAATAGGATATCCTGATGATCGGTTCCATATGCGGAAAAAATCAGTTTTTGACAAGCTGCGTGCGCATCTGCTGGTCAAGCCGTTCCACCAATGCGTTTACGTCTTCCCCGTTCCATACTTTGGCGAAGAGTACCTCCAGCTGAATCCAGTAATTGCTGGCCTCCATCAGCTTGGGCAGCGGCATACTGTCCTCGTACTCCGCCAAAAATATCTGCAGCGCGCCGTTGTCCTGATTCACGTTTCTGTTGGCAGGAACCTTGCCCGTGAGATCGTACAGATTCTCCGCGTAGCCGTCTACCAGAAAAGTAGCAAAATCATTGGCCAGATCTTTATGTTTTGAATAACCGTTGACAGCCACCGCTCCGGTTACAGACATGGAGCGTCCCGCCAACTCAGGGCTGGGATCAGGCATCAACGCTATACCGTAGTCATAGGCAAAACTCCCCTCCTCCTTGGCAGAGGCCAACGCGGCAACCGCATCCGTGGTTGCAATGGTAAACATCAATTTACCCTCCAGAAAATCCTGCAGCACCGATTCATAGCTCTCCGCGGATGAGTCAATGGAAAAGAACTGATTCAGCCCCTGATAGATTCCCAGACAGCTTATGGTCTCCTGATTGTATATATCGATCTGGTTTCTGTCGTCGCCGGCCTCCCCACCCAGATTCATGTAATTACCTACAAAATAATAATTGTAAAAAATATCCGAGACGTCCCATGAAAAAATATCCACTCCCTCCGGAGGGTCAAAGGAATCCGCCATCTGCAATATATCGCTCACCGTGGTGGGAATAGCCCTTTCAAAAAACTGCTGCGTCCGCAGCGCAATAGTCTCCTCGTCGAATATTACCGGAGAATTCTCATCATCGGGAAGTTCGTCCAACTCTTCAAACTCTCCTCCTTCGCCTTCAACGTTAATCTCACCGTCGGCTTTCCCGGCCTGCTGCCTGGCCCACTCATACAGATATGTCTCGTTATAGAGCAGGGCGCTGGTCTCATAATACAGCGGGTACGCCACAGACTTGCCATGATAGGACACCGATGACAGCGCCGCTCTGGGAAATACATTCTCGTTCATCACCCCCGCCGGGTCATCCACCGGCACGGCAAGACCGGCCAGATATGCTCTTTCCAACGATTCATGGCTGATCAGATATACATCCGGCATGGAAAGCATACCGTCCGAATCCCCAAGTGTGGCACTGTTTATAGCCTCCAGATAATCGCTCTCCGCCATATAATAGGGCAGTATACGCACATTGTTTTCCTCTCCGTACGCCACAGCCGCGCTGCTTATATAATTTGCCAGAGATTCATCGCCGTACCAGACACGGATCGTCTCCTTCTGATTGAAGAGGGCCAGCGGATTGTCCTGTATATCCTCGCTGTTCCAGTCTATCAGGCTGGCGCCATAAAGCCCCAGCGTCAGCACTGCCACCAGCAGCACTGCCAAACATCTTTTGCTCATCTGCATACTCTTTGTCACTCCTCAATACAGCTGTCAAGCAGCTCCACCATGGCGTCCACATCCGCCTTGCCGATGATCAGCGCGGGTACAAATCGAATGATATGGGTTCCCGCATTGATCAATATCAGTCCCTTTTCCATGGCCCGGTTAATGATCTCTCCCACTGGTTTGTTAAACACCAATCCCTGCAGCAGTCCCACGCCCCGATGCGTCTCGATGCAGTCGTACCTGCGGGTTAGCTCCTCCAGTTTTTCGGCCAGATAAGGTCCCACTTCCCGCACATTATCCAATACTTTCCGCTCCTCAAACAGCTCCAGCACTTTGCAGATCGCCGCAGCGGCCAGAGGATTACCGCCGTATGTGGTACCGTGATCCCCGGCTACCAGGGAATGCTGCGCAACTTTCTCCGTCATCAAAAACGCTCCCACCGGTACGCCGCAGCCCAGCGCCTTGGCCGTGGTCATGATATCCGGCTTTACATCATAGCGCTGCCAGGCATACATATAGCCCGTGCGACCCATCCCGCATTGGATCTCGTCCAGAATAAGCAGGATATCTCTCTCGTCGCAGAGCTGGCGCAATTTTTTCAGGAAATCTTCTTCGGCGGGGTAAATACCGCCCTCTCCCTGGACTGTCTCTAAAATGACGGCGCAGGTCTTGTCCGTGACCTGGGCGAGCACACTGTCATAATCGTTCAGCGTGGCAAAACGGATATTTCCGATCATGGGTTCAAAGGCCTCCCGATACTTGGGATTACCCGTCACGGACAGCGCTCCCATGGTCCTGCCGTGGAAAGAATGCTCCATGGCAATGATCTCATGATCCGTGCAGCCGTCCTTCAACCAGGCATATTTGCGGGCTGCCTTGATGGCACCCTCTACGGCCTCCGCACCGGAGTTGGTGAAAAATACCCTGTCCATGCCTGACACCGCTTTGATCCGTTTCGCCGCCTCTATAGCTGGCGCATTATAATAATAATTGGATGTGTGAATCAGCTTGTCTATCTGAGCCTTCAACGCGTCATTGTAGGCCTTGTTATTGTAACCCAGAGCAAACACGGCGATACCGGACACGAAATCCAGATACCGCTTGCCCTCCATATCATAGAGATACACGCCGTCTCCCCGGTCCAATACCACCTGATAGCGGTTATAAGTGTGCAGCAGCGCTTTCTCCGCCTCTTCAATATATTCCTTCATCATTGGGGCATCCCTCCGATCTCCTCATCGCTCACGATCGCAGTGCCCACACCGTTGTTGGTAAATACCTCCAACAGCAGGCTGTGGGGCACACGGCCGTCCAGAATATGCACCCGGTTCACACCGCTCTTGATGGCGGAAGTGCAGTTCGACAGTTTGGGCAGCATACCGCCTCCGATGAAACCGCCGTTTATCAGTTCGTCCGCCTCCGATGCGGACAGCCGGGAGATAAAGCTGGATCTGTCTTGGATATCTCTATACAGTCCCTCTATGTCCGTCAAAAATACCAGCTTGTCCGCGCCCACAGCCTTGGCAATGGCGCAGGCAGCATCGTCCGCGTTGATATTGTAGGTCTGAAAATGCTCGTCCAAGCCGATGGGCGCTACGATGGGCAGAAAGTCCTTCTCCAACAGATCATAGAGTACCTTGGGGTTGACCTGGGTGATATTACCCACAAAACCGATATCCTGGCCGTCCGCATACTTTTTTTCCACGGTGAGCAGACCGCCGTCCTTGCCGCTGATGCCCACGGCCTTGACTCCCAGTTCCTGCACCATCGTCACCAGGTCCTTGCCGATCTTGCCCAGCACCATCTCCGCTATCTCCATAGTTTCCCCGTCCGTGACCCGCAAACCGTTAATGAACTGAGCCTCCTTGCCGACTTTGCCCACCCAGCGGCTGATCTCCTTGCCGCCTCCGTGGACGATAATGGGCTTGAAACCAACCAGTTTAAGCAGTGTCACGTCCTTGATCACATTTTTCTGCAATTCTTCATTGCTCATGGCGCTGCCGCCGTATTTTACCACAATGATCTTGCGGTTGAATTTTTGAATGTAGGGCAATGCCTCAATCAGAGTCTCCGCCTTGTGCATTACCATTTCCATATCTTTCTCCATTGGCTCAAAATTTCCTTTCCTGCTGCTGTAATAGACATCCATGCCTATGTCATTGATTTGCATATCGCATGGGCAGTTATGCTTTCCCCGTCCATGCCCTACCTAATGGTTTACTACATCTAAGCGGTGGTGTCAATCAGCATTTTGCCGCCCCAATTATTTCCGCCACCGGGTTCCGCATTACTCACTTTGTCAGCGTCTCTGCCAGCAGGCAAAGCTGCGCCCGGCTGGCGTCACTCAGTAGAGACTTGACCGTCACCACTGGCTCCGCCACGGCACAGTCCTTAAAGCTCTCCACATACTCCCGCATCAGTTTCCCGGCCATGGGAGCCCAGGAGCCGTTTTCCAAGATCCCGACGGTTCTCTTCTGATAGTTTTTCAGTTTCAGATGATACAGAAAGTCTTCCATGCAGGGGAACAGACCGCCGTCGTAGGTGGCTGATGCCAGCACCAGCCTGTCGTAGCGGAAAGCGTCCTCTATAGCCTCGGCCATATCGTCTCTGGCCAGGTCAAACAGAGATACCTTCTGCCCTTTCTCCTCCAGCAGCGCTGCCAGCTCTCTGGCTGCTGCCGCCGTATTGCCGTGAATGGACGCGTAGGCGATGGTAACGCCCTGATCCTCCGGGCGGTAACTTGACCAGATATCGTATTTTTCCAGATAATGAGCCAAATTATCCTTAAGGACCGGGCCGTGCAGAGGACATATTGTCTGAATGTCCAATGCAGATGCCTTTTTTAACAGTGTCTGCACGGGAGCGCCGTATTTGCCCACGATATTCATATAATAGCGGCGGGCCTCACAGTCCCAGTCCTCCTGAACATCCAGCGCCCCAAATTTGCCGAATCCGTCCGCGGAGAACAATATCTTCTCCGTGCTCTCATACGTCACCATGACCTCCGGCCAATGCACCATGGGCGCCATATAAAAGTGCAGCATATGACTGCCCAGATTCAAGGTGTCGCCCTCCTTGACCTCCACCTTGCGGCCAGAAAAATCCATATCAAAAAATTGGGGCAGCATCGCAAAGGTCTTGGTGCTCCCCACCACCTGAATCCCGGGGTATTTTTCACATATCCTCTGAATATTGGCAGCGTGATCCGGCTCTAAATGGGATACCACCAGATAATCCGGCTGGCATTCTCCGGCTTTCCGCCGGGATGCAAGTTCCAGCTCCCTCTCCAAGTTATCAAACCATTCCTCCGTGGCCCTGGCGTCCACGGTGTCCATAAGCGCGATCTTTTCATCCACGATCAGATAGGAATTATAGCACACCCCGTTCGGCACCGAGTACTGGCTCTCAAACAGATCGATCTCATGGTCATCGCAGCCGATATAGCGCACCGCGTCTGAAATAGTCACTTTGCTCATATATACCCTCCTTGTTATGTACTACATTTTCGGACAATATCCATAATTATGTTGCCACAGTATCTGCATCTATAATATTCGTCAACCACCCCGATGATGGCAGTCAAAGACATCTGCATGAATACAATGTGATCCAACCGCTAGGAACGGTAATCCGCATTGATCTTCACATAGTCATAGCTTAGATCACAGCCCCAAGCCGTGGCCTGCGCATCACCCATATGCATATCCGCAACCACAGTCACCTCGGGAGCGGAGAGAATCTTCGTGGCCTCCTCCTCGCTGTAGGCCACGGGACTTCCCTGACTGTATACCACGGCCCTGCCCGCCTCACTCTCAAACCACAGATCCACCTTGTCCGGGTCAAAACTGACGCCGCTGTATCCCAGGGCACAGAGAAAACGGCCGAAGTTGCAGTCGTGGCCGTAGATAGCCGCTTTGCTCAGAGAGGAACAGATCACGGATTTCGCCAATGTGCGGGCATGCTCTTTGGTGTCCGCGCCCATGACTTTCGCCTCGAACAGGCAGGTAGCTCCCTCGCCGTCCCCGGCCATCTTCCTGGCCAAATAAACGGTGATAAAGTCCAGCGCCTGACAGAACGCCTCATAGTCGGCACCCTCGCCGCATATTTCCTCATTACCTGCCTGACCGTTGGCCAGTACCAGCAGCGTGTCGTTGGTGGAAGTGTCGCCGTCCACCGAGATCATATTGAAGGAATCCACCACGGTAGCACTCACCGCGCGCTGGAGCATCTCCTTGGATATATTGACATCGGTAGTGAGAAAAGCCAGCATGGTACACATGTTGGGATGGATCATGCCGGAGCCCTTGCACATGCCGCCGATAGTCACGTTCTTGCCGCCGATCTCCACCTCCACGGCAATCTCCTTGGAGACGGTATCGGTGGTCATGATAGCCTGGGCCGCCTCCCGGGCCGCCTCCCGGCCGGGAGCCTTGGCCGCCACCAGCTTGTCGATCCCCGCGCAGAGCCGGTCCACGGGCATTGCCATGCCGATGACGCCGGTGGATGCTACCAGCACAGCCTCCGCCGGGATGCCCAGCATTGTTCCTGCGCGCTGTGCTTCCGCCCGGCAGCAGTCCATTCCCGCCTGTCCCGTGCAGGCGTTGGCAATGCCGGAATTCACCACCACAGCCTGGGCGAACGGAGACTGGGCCACCACCTTCTGATCCCATTTGACGGGGGCTGCTTTCACCACATTGCTGGTAAAAGTACCCGCCACCCGGCAGGGGGTGGTGCTGAACACCAGCGCCATATCCTTTCTGTCCTGATATTTTACCGCCGCCTCTGTACCTGCGGCCTCAAAGCCCTTTGCTGCGGTCACGCCGCCTTCAATCTGTCTCATATCTGTTCTCCTCTTATTTAAGTTCCGCATATCCCCTCCCACCACCCACTCCGGTGAAAGAAACTCATCCGCTACGGCGTTTGGCTCACTGATTAAATGCCGTGATGTTGGCCTCGTTCAGTGTAAAATCATAGTAGTTTAAATCCTGCCGTTTTGTCCAGCCAATAGTGTTCCAGAAAGCGTTGCCCACGTCATTGCGGGTAAAGGCGATCAGGCTTACTTTATTGATCCCCTCTTCTTTCAGCGCATTCATACAGTGTACCACCATGGCTTTGCCGATACCCAGCCTCCGGTAGTCCTCCCGCACACATACATGATACAGACATCCCCTCCTGCCGTCGTGCCCGCAGAGGATACCACCGACAACAGCTCCGTCCTCTGCCACAGCCACCACGCTGCTGTAGGGATTTCTCCTTATAAAGCGTTCCACACCCTCCTGGGAATCGTCCAAGCTGCGGATACCGAACCCTTTTATCGTCATCCACAGGGCATATAATCCTGCATAATCCTCTGCAGTCATTGTACGTATTGTAAATGTTTTTTCCTGCATTTATTATTTCCTTTCCTTTGTGTACAGGCCTTATATATCTTCCACAGTTATCTAACAATATAACGAAAACGGCGGATAAGAAGTACTTTCATATTCTGTATATTGTAGTCCCGCATTGTCCGAGATCGCGCTCTGTATCAGCTTTTTCGTCAGATCCGGGACGTCCTGTCTCCCCAGTGCCTCCGTGACTTCCATCCAGACCACTTCGCTGTTCTCATCATAATCCGATTGGGGTGATCCCGAGATATATTCCGCCTTAAACGCAATATACCAATCATGCATATTAAAGCGAATCCCAATAACATTCCCCGGTTCCACCCTGATGCCGGTTTCCTCCAAATATTCACGCACAAGCGCGTCCTGCGGGGTTTCACCCATTTCCACATATCCTCCGGGTATGATGAGTTTTCCTGCTCCTCCTCCGTAAGTATGCCTGGCCAGCAGCACTTTTCCCTCATGAATCACCACGCCGGTAACACTCTGCCCCCAATTTGTGTTGTTATCCATATCACTGTGTCCTTCCTCTATCCTCATAATATCACAGGCTGTATCTGCGCTATCGTCTCAATATGCACTTAAACTTCCGCTCCAAATATCCTCTCTTATCCGCTATAATACCGCGCGCCACCCTACGAAAGATCCTCCTTACGGGAAACAGGGCACCAACTCCAATCCTTCACTCTCAGGCAGTCCGAACAGCAGGTTCATATTCTGCACAGCCTGCCCGGCAGCGCCCTTTACCAGATTGTCCAGTGCCCCCATCATTATGATCCTGCCCGTTCGCTCATCTATGACAAAGTTTACGTCCACATAATTGCTGCCCTCCACCCATTTTGTCTCGGGACAGACACCTTTTTCCAGAACGCGGACGAACCGCTCCCCGGCATAATATTTGTCATATGCTGCTTTGATCTCCTCATAAGTCGGAAGACTTCCGTCCGCTTTGGAAATAAGCCTTGCGTACTCCGTCACCAAGATTCCCCGGTTCATTGGCACCAAATGAGGTGTAAAATTGATCGTCAGCTGTCGGCCTGCCGCATAGCCGAGCTGCTCCTCGATCTCCGGGGTATGTCTGTGGCTGCCCACGCCGTAAGCCTTGATGTTTTCGTTTACCTCGCAGTAGAGATTAGGCACCTTGGCTCCTCTGCCCGCCCCGGAAGTGCCGGACTTGGCATCCACGATCAGCGTATCCTCATCGATCAGGCCCTCCTTTACCAAGGGATAAGCCGTCAGGATGGAACAGGTGGTGTAACAGCCCGGATTGGCCACCAGTCTGGTCTTTTCACTGATCTGATCCCTGTTGATCTCGCACAGGCCGTAGACAGCCTCGGGGATAAATTGGGGGGATTTATGCTCTATCTTATACCACTGTTCGTAGATTTTTACATCCTTAATACGATAGTCCGCGGACAAGTCTACGATCTTTACCTTCTGTAGAATTTCCTCCGTCAGCAATCCTGCCAAAAAGCCCTGGGGAGTGGCCGTAAAGATTACATCCACCTGCTCCGCCAAAAGCGCCAGATTGTCGTCTTTACATACATCTTCCACAATCTGAAACATATTTTGATATACTTGATAATATTTCTGATCTATATAACTTCTGGAGCCGTACCACTTGATCTCCACATCCCTATGTCCCATCAGTATACGCACCAGCTCTCCGCCCGCGTATCCGGTAGCTCCGATTATTCCCACTTTTATCATGCCGCACATCCTTTCATATAGGTAGGTTCTCTCTTGCCATCATACTCTATTTTATTGTAAAAAACAACTGTTTCCTTTCTGCCAACTTTATTTATGATTGCACAAAAAATGTATAAAGTCAAGCGCTTTATGTATATTTATTCCATTTTATACACGATAAATGAATATATACAAAGATATTTGCATATCTTGACGTATGTATGCTGTCAATCCCATTCGTGAAGATATCTATTTTATAGAATATATTCGGTATTTATTTAGAAATGGCCACAGATACCTTGTACGTATACTGTGGCCCTATATAAGATCCAATATCCTTAAGTGACCGAACTCAGTCCTGCTCCCCTCTCAATTGTCGGATTTCCTGCAAAAGTTTCGCAATCTGTTGGTCCTTTTGCTCCAACTGCCGGGATGCTGCCTCCCTTGTCTGCTCCAGCTGCTGCTCCGTCTGCTCCAGCTGCTGCTCTGTCTGCTCTAACTGCTGCTCCGTCTGCTCCAACTGCTGCTCCGTCTGCTCCAACTGCTGCTCCGTCTGTTCCAGCTGCTGCTCCGTCTGCCCCAGCTGCTGCTTCGTCTGCTCCAACTGCTGCTCCGTCTGCCCCAGTTGCTGCTCCGTCTGCCCCAGTTGCTGCTCCGTCTGCCCCAGTTGCTGAAGCATCACATCTCTCGCCCGTTCTGCCATCTCCCGCTCTTTCAATATCGTATTCATCTCCTTAATATGTTTCTCCCTCGCCTTACACTGCTCGCGAATAGATTCGTCCGCAGTAAGTTCATATATGGTGTTAACCGCGTCTCCCATTACCTGATTCCGTTCTGCTAACATTTTGAGTTCCTCCCATGTGGTGGCCTTGAAGAAGGATGCCCAGTAGTCGATCTCCCACTTCCGGTCCTCTTGAGTAGCCAGTTCTATATGCTTTAAGTTTACCACACTCAGAGCTATCTTGTCAGTAAAAATGTGATGACTTTTCACGTTCATCATCTTATATGTGGCATAAAACTCCGGCTGTTCCGGAAACAGAGTAAAATCCAGAAAACTGATATGTACAGTCGGTTTCACTTCCACATAATCATGTCCGCTCTGTAACTGGTCAAAATTGCGGCATAGATAGGTCATGGATCTTTCGGGCCAGTTCTTATAATCCGCCACCTGCATTTCCAGATTGATCAATGTTTGATCGTTCAGCAAGACATTGATATCCAATATAAATGTCTTGCTGTCAAAATCCTCAGTCAGAGCCGCCCCCAGCAGAATCGGATTCCTGACTTCCACACTCTGTACCTCCTCCGGCCGCAGATGCAGCAAAGAGCAGATCAGATGCTTTAACACATTTTCGTTTTTTTGCAGCAAAGCCTTAAACATATAGTCGTTGGTCAGAGTGTAAGGCAGTTTTCCGGTAGCCTGCAAATATGAGGGCTCTTTCTCCCACGCCTTGGGAATGGATTGATTCATAAGCATGTCTCCTTTTTGTGTGATGTTTCCGGCAAATCGCCTGTCCGCCCGCAAACCACGTAAAAAAGAGCGCAATAATACACTTGAGAATACATACAACAGTCCGGGAAAACAACGGCAAAACGCCAGAAAAAGAAAATAATCATATCGACATGATTGACATGGACACAGTATAACAGGTATAGATACAAAACGCAATATATATTTGTAATACACTTAAATATTTTAGATGCCGCTTCCCGCCCCACATATATATTTTGCATATTTATACTTTTTCCATTGATTATATACATATATGTGAATATTTTATAGGATATATACAAAAACAGCTCTCGGTTTTATACAATATTGGGGCTTGCAATCTCGCTCCGGAAAGTATATAGTATCCCTAGTACATAAAATCAAAACATAATCACACAGGCAAAGCGGGAGTCTGGCCCGGTCAGATCGTATAACTGTGGATTTACTCGCGTTACGCGGGAAAGGAGAAAATATGAAAGAGAAAGTAGTTTTAGCGTACTCCGGCGGTCTGGATACCACCGCCATCATTCCGTGGCTCAAAGAAAATTTTGACTACGAGGTCATCTGCGTATGTATCGACTGCGGGCAGGCCGAAGAGTTGGACGGTCTGGAGGAAAGAGCCAAATTCTGCGGCGCGGAAAAGCTGTATGTTTTAGATGTGATTGATGAGTTCTGCGATGAGTACATCATGCCCTGTGTACAGGCCGGTGCCGTCTATGAGAACAAATACCTGCTGGGCACCTCCATGGCAAGACCTCTTATCGCCAAAAAGCTGGTGGAAATTGCCCGCAAGGAAGGTGCCGTAGCCATTTGCCACGGAGCCACCGGCAAGGGCAACGACCAGATCCGTTTTGAGCTGGGGATCAAGGCTTTGGCACCGGACATCAAGATCATCGCTGCCTGGAGAAACGATGCCTGGAATATGGATTCCCGTGAATCCGAGATCGCGTACTGCAAGGCCCACGGCATTGATCTGCCTTTTTCCGCCGATTCCTCCTACAGCCGCGACCGCAATATCTGGCATATCAGCCATGAGGGGCTGGAGCTGGAAGACCCCGCCAACGAGCCGAACTATGAGCATCTGCTGGTGCTGGGTGTCACTCCGCAGAAGGCTCCCGAGCAGGGCGAATATGTGACCCTGACCTTTGAGAAGGGTATCCCCACCTCCTTAAACGGTGAGAAGATGAAAGTATCCGATATCATACGCAAATTGAACGAGCTGGGCGGTAAGCACGGCATCGGCATCATCGACATCGTAGAAAACCGTGTGGTAGGCATGAAGTCCCGGGGCGTGTACGAAACGCCCGGCGGCACGATCCTGATGGAAGCGCACCAGCAGCTGGAAGAGCTGATTCTGGACCGTGACACCTATGCTCTGAAAAAAGAGATGGGCAGCCGCTTTGCCAGCCTGGTATACGAGGGCAAATGGTTCACTCCTCTGCGCGAGGCAGAGCAGGCATTTATCGAAAAGACTCAGGAGTATGTGACCGGCGAAGTAAAGTTCCAGCTGTACAAGGGCAATATCATCAAAGCCGGAACCACTTCTCCCTATTCCCTGTACAATGAGAGCATCGCGTCCTTTACCACCGGCGATCTGTACGACCACCACGACGCGGAGGGCTTTATCAATCTGTTTGGCCTGTCCCTGAAGGTTCGCGCCATGAAGATGCAGGAAACGGATAATCGGTAACCGATACGAGCAAGGCAGGGAGCACTCCCTGCCTTGTGATTGTTTTATAGCTCTTTCTGCCTATTGGGCAAAATGTCTGTCCACGGTATCCCACGTGCATTTCCCGTCAACACCTGTGGCAGTCCCACCCTACCTCTGGACTATTCCCTTTGATGTCAGATACATTTCATTTCCACCATTATAATATCATCGCCTTCTGCGCCGGTCTATGGGTGACTAAACTGTTCCGCTTATATTGGAGACCTTCGGTAAAAAGTTCTTGAACACCGAAAGCAAATCGGTATTATTTCAGCTAATGGCACAATGTATTTGACATAAAAGACACTGTCAACTATACTGTTATTGTTTGGTTCCGACAGGGGAATTCGGAAGGGGGGGGGAACCCGCATGCCCTATGTGATAACTTTATATTTGCTCTGTATCAACCTGACAGGCCTGGCCAGTATGGGCCTGGATAAGAGAAAAGCTATACGACACGAATGGCGTATCTCTGAGGCTACGCTGTTTCTGATCGCCCTTATGGGCGGCAGCCTGGGGTCCATCATCGGAATGCAATTGTTCCGGCACAAAACCCGGCACTGGTATTTCGTCTGGGGTATGCCCGCAATATTCTTTGCCGAACTTGCGCTGGCGCTCCTTATCTTGAAACAATAATTCCCATGTATTATAGGACTGACGGATCGCGGAAAAAAACAGCTGCAGCGCCGATACGGCCGCGGCAACAGGAAAGGCGCCATTATGCTGGCTTTACAGATTACCAATACCAAAAATTTCATGGCCCAACTGCTGACAGGAGACAGTTTTGATCCCTTTTTGCTGGCGGAGGCCACTGTTTCCACTGCTCACACTTACACCATAGACGGGCACGTGAACAGAGAATTCTTCACCTCCGAAGAACAGAATGACCCTCAGATCTGCCCCTACGATTTTTCTCTCTGGCAGGATATGAAGGGACTGCTGTTTCAGTTGATCAAGGGCAGAAGGACTCCTCTGTATTTCAAATTTGTTCTGCATCTCAAACCGGAGCTGGTGAGTAAGCTGCTGGCGGAAGGAAACTGCAGCCTTCCCGCGCAGCAGATCAAGGCGCTGGTGCTTACGATTAAATATGACGGCTCCCATGCGATACTTACCACCGGAACCGCATACCATACATTTGTAATGAACAAAGAACCCGATATGATATGGGACAAAGCGTTGGCGGGATATCTGGCCCGCAAAAATATCTCCTATGAGAGCCTGTAAAACCCTATAAATATACGGCATCCCCTGATCATGCTATAACTCCCATTGTATAAAAGATGGGCGCTTACATTTGATCCATCGGATGCCGTGTTTATTTTTTGATTATTGTCCGGAGGCTGCGTCTCCTGCAGCGGAGGGCGGCGCAGGTGTAGGCTCCGGCGTGGGCCAGGGCAATACCGCCTCGGCCGGCCTTTCCAGATCGCCTGCCGTCTTTTCCTCATCCAGACACTGCCGGATCACACTGTAATAATTATTCCGCAGAATATAAGCGCTGAAATTATATCTGTCCTTCACGTCCTGCTTGGCCATCTCCATATAGGCATCCTGCTCTTCCTGCGTCATCTCCACCTTAAATGTAGTAGTCTTGGCCTTACGGCTGTACGCCACCGTATCCGTCACAAAACTGCGGTCCAAAAATACCACCATACCCTCCTGATCGGAAAAGATATCCCTGCCCGCATACATTCTGGCGTCATAGTCAAAGCCAAAGAGATTCAACAGTGTGGGCAGCAGGTCCATGGAACCGCACACCTTATCCACCACCACAGGCTCTTCCATCGCCGCATTCCACAGGATCAGGCTGTTGCGGTAAGTCTCCATGTCCTGAGACAGATTCCTGCCCGCCAGCTCCTCGTACTGCTCCTGGGTCATACCGTAGGGATAATGGTCCGCGCTGAGACAGATCACCGTATTCTCCAACTGTCCCGCGGCCTCAAGCTGCTCCAGCAGATTGGCCATAGCCTTATCCAGCTCGATATGGCAGGCAATATAAGCCTGCGCGTTCTCCGACATCTCCAGCCCCTGCACTTCCTCCTTGTGCCAACTGGACATGCGGTTACCGGAAAAGCTGTAGTTCATATGGCCGGACACCGTCATATAATACACATTAAAGCGGTCAAGATTCACATACTCCGGCACCGTCCCCAGCATCATCTCATAGTCCGACGCGGGCCATGCGCCCGCATGTTCCATATAGAACAGTTTGTCGCCGTACTCCGCCTCCGACAGATCTCCCAGCTTGGATGCCTTGAGATCATAGCCCAGATTGGGATGAGTACGGTAACGGTCATAATAGGAAAGGGTATTGTTGTGGTAGGCCCAGCTATAGACCCCTTCTTTCGCAAAAAAGCGGGGCAGTGAAAAGGCCCAATCCATACCAATATTAGCGCTGGTACGCATACTGAACTGACCGTCGGGAATCAACCCCGTCATATTTATATACTCGCCGTCGCTGGTGCTGGTACTCCACAGGGGCACATAATAATTGTTGAACACAAAACCGGAATTCACCATTTTATATAAAGTGGGGGTCAGATCCTCCCGGACAGCATAGGTTGAAAATCCCTCCGCCGTCAGAAAGATCAAATTGTAACCCTCAAACATTCCTGTATACTCGTTGCGGTTGGTGGGCTGTACTTCCCCGAGATATCTCGCCAGCCACTCCGTCTCCTTTTTACCCTGGGACAGCTCCGCCAGCTTGACCATATCCAGATTCCAGACATTGGGAGAAGTGTCCAAAACCGGCTCCTCCGGCTGGGAAGTACTGTCCTGAACCTCTGTCCCCGGTGTCTGCTCTTCACCCGGCTGCGAGATATCCGGGATTTCCGACGATTCCGGGCCGCCTCCCTGGGCCAGCTGGGTATCCGGGTCCTCCGGACCGGGAGCCCTTTCTCTGCTGTCGAACAGAGAGGATACCGCCTCACCCAACTCATAAGCGCCGTCCCGCTGCACCATGGCGATAACTCCCATTTCCCGCATCACCGAGATGGGATCGAAAAATTCCCGGTATTCCTCCGCATACAGCGTATCCAGCAGATTTCCTATCTGCATGACGCTGACACTGTAGATCAGTGCCACGCCGGCAATCAGCCCCATGCGCAGTTTTCTGATGGAATTCAGATGCGGCAGTTCCCAGGTGGTGAGATATTTCCAGAATCCCACCCCCACCAAAGGCAGCGCCAACAACAACAGCAACGGCGTAGAATGAAGCAGTCCCACCAAAGCCTCGCGCCAGTAATTGGTCAGCGCGTCCTGCCCGCCCATCACTATGGCCCTGATCTGCAAAGGCTGCTGAAATATACGGAAATACACTGTCTGCACAAAAAAGATCATATATTCCAGTATGGTCATGACCCAAAATGCCCTGTGCCTGGCGCGCCTGTTCAGACTGCCGCTGATCAGAGCCTGAACAGCGGCAATCAAAGAGATCAACCCCAGCGAGAAGATGGGATTTACACCTTCCAGGCCAAAACAGCCCAGATGGAACACAATCTCCATATATATTAATATTCCCGCGTAAACAAACCAACTCGACATAATATTTACTTCATCCTTTGTCCCTTCAAACTACATTATATGCTGTGATTTTTCTTGCGCCTTTTAGTCTTTCGCCTTGGGATTGAAGATAAGACTTGCCAGATAGCCGAAAATCAGCGCCGCCGAAGTACCCACTGCGCCGGCTTTGAAACCGCCTGCCCACAGGCCCAGCAGTCCCTGCTCGTCCACTGCCTCCTTGACTCCCTTCATCAACACATTGCCAAATCCCAACAGCGGCACGCTGGCGCCCGCTCCGGCGTACTCCTGAAACGGCTCATACCAGCCAAATACGCTGATACAGGCTCCCAGTACCACCAACAGCACCATAATCCGTCCGGGCATCATCTTTGTTTTTTCCATCAATATCTGCACAAAGGCGCAGATCAGTCCGCCTACCCAAAAAGCATTGATATAATCCACTTTCCACACTCCTTCCACAGCCGCGTAAAACGGCGTATCTCTTATGGAAGTAGTATCTGCGGTAAGCTTTGAATTTATTCCGTGACAGTGGGCCCGGCCGGCATACCTTCACACTCGTTATAATACTTCAACGGTCAGATACTGCCGACAAGCGGTCTGCCCGCTCCAACGGCACTATCCCGGCATGTCCACATCCGGCTCGTCAAACTCCGCCGTGACATAGAAACCCCGGGATTTCTCCTGAATATCGATCACCCTGCCTGTCCGGGACTTCAGTCTGTAACGAAAAGGGATATTTCCCGACATGGCCAGGGACGGGTCAATGATGTAATAGTAATTGCTGGGCAAAAGTCCTTCCGTGACGGTCACATCCTGACCCACTTCCAAGAACCCCTGCCGCTCCATCTTGAACTCCATCCTGCGCATACTGCCTGCCGCCTTCCTGCCCCTTTTGAAAAGCATTGTACTAAAAAAAACGGCGCATTGCAATAGATATTCACAATCTTAAGAATTTTGTCCGATTTTTCACAATGCCTCCAGCACTACGCCGTGGGCAATCCCGGGCACGCTCTTTCCCTCGTTGAAACTGGTCTTGCTCAGGAGCGCTCCGGTGGGCATGAACAGAACTTTCTTCCAGTGATGCTCCTCCAGCTGTTTCAATATATAGGCGGAGAGCGTCACCGCGCTGCAGCCGCAGCCGCTGCCGCCGGCATGGGTATCCTGAGAACCGGCGTCAAAAATCTCTATTCCACAGTCCATATGCTGCTTTGCGATATCGTACCCCTTGTCCCGCAATAGCTCCAGCAGTACCGTCTGTCCCACGCTGCCCAGATCGCCGGTGATGATCCGGTCATACTCCTCCGGCATCACGTTAAAATCCAGAAAGTGCTGCTCCAATGTATCTGCCGCCGCGGGTGCCATACAGGCACCCATATTCATGGAGTCCTTTAATCCGAAGTCCACGATCCTGCCCACGGTCAAACCCGTGATCGCTGCCCGGGGCATACGCCCCCCTAAACCGGCCTCCTGCCCGGCTCCCAAAATAAACGCGCCGCTGCCCGTCACCGTCCAGCTGGCGGACAACGGTCTCTGATTACCGTATTCCAGGGGAAAACGGAACTCCTTCTCCGCGCTGGCAAAATGACTGGAGGTCACGCAGGCCACATAGTCCGCATATCCCGCCGACACCGTCATCGCGCCCAGGGTCAACGCCTCTCCGCATGTGGAGCAGGCTCCGTAGACGCCCAGCAGCGGAATCTGATAGGAGGCGATCCCAAAGGAAGTGGCGATGGACTGACCCAGCAGATCCCCTGCAAAGAGATACCGGATGTCCTCCTGCCTTTTTCCCGCTTTTCCCAGCGCCATATAGACCGCGTCTTTTTGCAGGTTGCTCTCCGCCTCCTCCCAGGTGTTGCAGCCAAAGAGATCGTCCGTACCCACTAAGTCAAACAGATTGCCCAGCGGACCCTCTCCCTCTTTTTTGCCCACGATACTGGCACTGTCCAAGATAAATACTTTATTTTCTAATTTGATACTGGATTTTCCCGTCATCTGATTCATGTTTTTCCCCTTTCCGCATGACAAAGCCTTTTGCGGAATAGTATATCCTTTTCGGGGCAGCTTATTCTCCATAGACGGTTTTCCAACCTGCGGCAACGCAACTTACTCCTATGACTTTTCTTTGCGGAAAAAATCGCACAAAATCATTACATCCAATACGTAATTCCCGTTTTCCGTGTAACAGAGCATCTCCCCGCCAAGCCGCTCCGCCGCCTCCTGTATGGTGACAAGCCCGAAACCATGATCGGGAGATTCCTTGCCGGTGGCGGGAATCTCCCCTCTCTCCACATGTAGATCATCTCTGCACCGGTTCCGTATCCGTATGATTAGATGATTCCGACTATATTTCATCTGCAGCGATATCTCCCGCTGCTCTTCGTCGAGTTCCCTTAACGCTTCACAGGCATTCTCCAGCCCGTTGGAAAGAATCTGGCACAGCTCCATATAGGGCTGTTCCTCATCCCCGATCTGTATATCCATCCGGCACTCCGCCCCCAGTTCCTCCAATTTGCCATAATAATGGGTAAATACCGCGTTGAGATAGGGGTTGACGCAGAACTGCCGGGGCAGGATATCCATCTCTGTCTCCACACCCTTGAGATATTCCACAGCCTCTTTCGTTTTTCCTGCGGCCAACAGGCCGGACAGCGTCACCGTATATCCTTTCATATCATGTTTCATCTTCCTGATATGCTGCTGGTTTTCAAGCTGTGCCTCCAATGTGTTCTTCTGTTCCTGCAAAACCCGCTCTCCCTGTTGTTTCCTGTATAACAGGAGCTGCCTGTACATCGCCATGAACATGGTGGCGTAGGTCATGGGCATCAGTAGCAGGATCAGCAAAAAGGCCGGAAGTTCCTGAGGCCTTTCAGTGATGATAGCCGGAAAATTGGAGTTCACGGCAAGCAGGATATAATAGAGCCCGGTCATACCGGCAAAAACTCCCCATCCTTCCGCCACCGAGTTCTGAAGTTCCATATAGGGTTTCCTCAGATAGTGCACCGCCCCCCACTCCGCCAGCGGAAACAGTACAAGCCTGCCGATAAACATCAGAATATACTGCTGCCCTCCAAAATAAAAATCCGCCACATTGGTTACTGCCATGATCCACAGCGCAACCGTGTCCGCCAAGCAAAACGTGAAGAAAAACCGCCCCTTCTTGTCCTTTGAGACAAACCAAAAAAACAGCAGGCTGGGCAAAGTACAGGTCAGAACGAAAACCTTCCCCATAAGCTCCGCCCCAAAGAACGAGACTCCCGCTACATTCAAGAAGACCAGCGGACCCATGGTGACCGCTGTCAGAAGAAAGGTTTTCTTTTGCGGATAACGTGAACGATACAACATCATAAAAAGAATCAATATGTGAAACAGGGACCATAGCACCGACACATCCCTTAACAGTGTCATCTCATTCATCCACCTCCTCAACCATGCTTTCCGTTTTACTCATTATATCATGATCCTGTGCGCTATAGCGCACTCTCCGCACTCTACTCATTATACCACGGCAAACACGCTAATTCGCGTCAATTTTGTCTCTAATACCGTTAATTATGTCTTTTACTTTTAAACAAATATGAGCGTATAAAATAAAAGGGACTGCGCCGCAATCCCTTTTAACTACTCCATACTATTGAGGCATGTCCACCGTAGTCAGATACTGACTCACCGCGTACACCACCTGCCCGTTGTACTCCAGCCTCGACCATCCGGTATCCGCATTGATACCCGTTCTGTGCGCGCTCTGCCCGTTGCTCAACTGGGTGACCACCGTGAGTTGCCCTTGATCCGTGCTGGGCTCGCTGCGCAGATTGGTCACGTCCTTGGCGGTCACATACTCATCCACACTATCAAATTCCATTCCCAGCGGATTCTCAGGCTCGGAAGTATCCTCAGAGGACGTGGGCTCCTCAGAACTGGCAACCGCATCTGTGGAGCCAGGCTGCGTACCCCAGTCCGCGATGGAGTCCAGAGAACTCTCCGTGCCCGTTCCCGGCAGCGTCCCCGCGTGATTGGCATGGGTAATCTTCCACACCGCAAAACAGAATATCACCACCACTATGACCAATACCACCATGCCGATCAAAAGCTGCATGGGATTTAACTTTTCCTCTTCCAGAGCAGACGCCCTGTCATCTTCATAATTACGCCTCATATTTTTTAACCTGTGCCTCAATCAAATCCATATCTTCAAAATAGTTAATACGCATCGCGCTCTTGACCTGGGACAATGTCTGCGCCGCCGCCTCCCGGGCCGTATCGCTGCCCTTTTTCAGGATATTGTATATCTCGGGAATATCCTTTTCATATTCCCTGCGCCGCTGACGGATGGGCTCCAGTTCTTCCTGGATCACATTGCACAGCAGCTTCTTGACCTTTACATCCCCCAGGCCGCCTCTGGTATAATGATCCTTCAGCTCCTGCAGACAGGAATACTCGGGCAGATATCTCTCAAAATGCTCATCCCGGCAGAAAGCGTCCAGATATGTGAACACCGTATTCCCCTCCAGATGACCGGGATCGGACACCTGGAGATGCAGCGGGTCCGTATACATGCTCATAATCTGCTTTTTCACATCCTCCGGGCTGTCGGCCAGATAGATACAGTTGCCCAGAGACTTGCTCATCTTGGCTTTGCCGTCCACACCGGGCAGACGCAGGCACGCCGCGTTCTGCGGGATCAGCGCCTTGGGCTCCACCAGCACCGGCTCGTATATGCTGTTAAATTTGTGTACGATCTCTCTGGCCTGCTCGATCATGGGCAGCTGGTCCTCGCCCACGGGAACCGTAGTAGCCTTGAAGGCCGTGATATCCGACGCCTGGCTGATGGGATAGGTAAAAAATCCCACCGGGATGCTGGCCTCAAAGTTACGCATCTGAATCTCATTCTTTACCGTGGGATTCCTCTGGAGGCGGGAGACCGTGACCAGATTCATATAGTAGAAGGAAAGCTCCGTCAACTCGGGAATCTGGGACTGGATAAACAAGGTGGAGCGGGAAGGGTCAAGACCGCAGGACAGATAGTCCAGCGCCACCTCCACAATGTTCTGACGCACCTTCTCCGGATTCTCAAAATTATCCGTCAGCGCCTGAGCGTCCGCGATCATGATAAATATCCTATCGTACTCGCCGCTGTTTTGCAGCTCCACTCTTCTTCTCAGAGAACCAACATAATGCCCTACATGCAGTCTGCCCGTGGGCCTGTCCCCTGTCAAAATGATCTTTTCCATTGTCATGCCTTTCTAACTCTCCGCGGTTTCGGCCCGCAGTATCGCGTTTCACATCCAAACTCATTTATTATATTACCATCTTTTTATCCGAATGAGAAGAGAAATTTTTACATTTTCTCATCACATTTTCCGAAGACCTCTGGGATAGTGGTTTTTCATGGTTCCCGCGGCCAGCTTTCCCCAGCCCAGACTGTACCCGTCCACAGTGATCAGATGCCATCCCTTTTCCCCGTCACATGAAAAGGTCAGACCTCCCAGATAGTCCTCCGCCCGGGGTATGTCCCCCCGGCTTTCACCGCCGGAACTCACCGGGCAGATGCGCCGTACTTGTCCGGGGCCGAGAGCCAGCGCCAGCGCATGGGCAGGTTCAAAGCGGTTCTTTTTAAGGGTGCCCAGATGAAGGCCGGGACGCAGTACATGCAGCCCCTTAAGGGAGGGCATGTCCCCCGGGGCCAGGTACAACTGCTCGCCGAAATTCAGAAACGATCCTTCCGGCGCAGCAGTCAGGGTTTCCGCGGCAAACTCCAGATATTGCCCACAATCCTTCTCCCGGATTCCCTGCTGTGTTCCGCCTGCGCTCAGCGCCCGTCCAGCGAAAGTACCGCCCTTTTGCAGCACCGCCAGATAATGTCCCTCCCCCCGCAGTCTGTGGGGCCAGAGCCGGAGAGTCATACGAAGATCCGCCGTCTGGTCCACGGTCCAGTCGGGCCTGCCGGGGGCAAAGCCCCACTCCGCAGGGAGTATCTCTCCGGGCAGACAGCTGGCAGGATCAACCACTTCCATCTCCGGATGTCTTCGCAGCAGCCTCTCCACGCTCCCCTCGTTCTCCGTGGGAGCGAAGGTACAGGTGGAGTACACCAGCCTGCCCCCGGGACGCAGCATGGTCACGGCGCAGTCCAGTATCCCGTCCTGCCGCCGGGCGCACTGCTCCACGTTCCCGGGGCTCCACTCCTCCCCCGCGATTTCGTTTTTGCGGAACATCCCCTCCCCCGAACAGGGCGCGTCCACCAGAACGCGGTCAAAATATTCCGCAAAATCCTCCGCCAGACGCTCCGGCGTCTCGTTTAACACCAGGGCATTGCGGATTCCCATGCGCTCCACATTCTCCGACAGTATCCTGGCTCTCTGGGGATGGATCTCGTTGCTCACCAACAGCCCCCGTCCTCCCATCATCCCTGCGATCTGGGTGGTCTTGCCCCCGGGGGCGGCACAGAGATCCAGCACCCTCTCCCCCGGCCGGGCCCCCAAAAAGACCGCCGGAGCCATAGCGCTGGGCTCCTGAATATAATAGACCCCCGCCTCATGGTAAGGGTGCCTGCCAGGCTCCCCGCTGTCATAATAAAAGCCGTTCTCCTCCCAGGGCACCGGCTCCAGAGGCCAGGGACTCAGGGACAGAAATCGGTCCCTGCCCTCCCCTATACCCAAACCGTCCTTCAGCGGATTGACCCGCAGCGCCCTGTGTCTCGCGCCTTGAAACGCCTCCCGGAAAGCCCCGTACTCCGCCCCCAACTGCGATTGCATTCTCTGCTCAAATATCACCGGCAGCATGATCTGTCCCCCTGTATCTTCCGATATTTTATCCGTATACTTCGTCCATCATAACACAATCCCTCAATCAGGGCAATCACCATTACTTTTGGCGCTTTCCCGTCAACAGCATGACCTCATGGGCCAGCAGCGGAAAAGAGGCCAGCAGCGCCAGTATCCCCCACTCGGCCCACTGCAAATGGGTGGTGCCGAAAGCCGCGATCAGGAAAGGGATCTCCGTCACCGCGACCTGGAGCAGAAGTCCCAGGATACAGGCCAGGATCATCAGCTTGTTTTCCAGATGATTCATGCGGAAAACGGAGCGCCCCATATCCCGCATTCCCACCGCGTGAAACAGCTGGCTCATACCGAGCACAGTGAACGCGTAAGTCTGGGAACGCCGCAGGATTCCCTCCTGGGCCAGCATTCTCCCCATGTTTTCCAGAGTGACCGGCAGATGCTGATTTCTCATGGCCAGCAGTGGGATCAGGCAAAAAGCGGTCAGACTGATGGCCGCGATCAGCAGTCCGTAAAAGCAGGTGCACGCCAGACCGCCCCGGGCGAAAAGGCTTTCCCCCGGTTTCCGCGGCGGATGCCCCATCATGGAATCGGGATCGCCCCGATCGACACCCAAAGCCAGCGCGGGCAGAGAGTCGGTGATCAGATTGATCCACAGGATATGGCTGGAACGCAGCGGGGATGCCAGGCCACAGATCACTGCCAAAAACATGGTGGCGATCTCTCCCAGATTGGATGAGAGCAGGAAGATCACGGATTTTCGTATATTCTCATATACCCCCCTTCCCTCCTCGATGGCTTTCTCAATGGTGGCAAAATTGTCGTCCGTCAATATCATGTCCGCCGCCTGTTTCGCCACGTCCGTTCCGGAGGCTCCCATGGCGATACCGATATCGGCCTTTTTCAGGGAGGGTGCATCGTTTACTCCGTCCCCTGTCATAGCTACGATATGGCCCGCCTGCTGAAAGCCCGTGACGATCTGTACCTTCTGCTCCGGTGCCACTCTGGCAAAGACCCGGACGCCGGCCAGGCGCTGCCCCAGTTCTTCCTCCCTGACGCGGCTCAGTTCCTGCCCGGTCATACATTGCTCCCTGCTCTGAACGATGCCCAGCTGTCTGCCTATGGCATAGGCGGTGTCCACATGATCCCCTGTGATCATCACGGTCTCCACTCCCGCCTGCCGGAAGGTGGCCACCGCCCCCGCAGCCTCGGGTCTGGCCGGGTCACGCATCCCCACCATCCCCAGAAAGGTCAGCCCCTGCTCCTGGGGGGCCTGCCCTCCGATACGCATGGCCACAGCCAACGTGCGCAGCGCCTCGTCGGTCATCTGTTCCATGGCCCGGCGGATCTGCCGACTGTGGCCCGGCTGTAGGGACAGACACTGTCCCCGCACCATCACATGAGTACAGCGCCCCAATACCACGTCCGGCGCTCCCTTCACATAGGTGACGCCTGTATTACCCCGATAGTGAAAGGTGGACATCATCTTCCGCTCCGAATCAAAGGGCAGTTCCCGGCGGCGGGGCATACGCTTTTCCAGTTCCCCCCGGCTCACCCCCAGACTGTGGGCCAGCTGCAGCAGCGCCAATTCCGTGGGATCTCCGATGCGTTCCTCCAGCACCGCGTCATTGCACAGCGCCATTCCCTCTATCAAAGATTCAAATTCCTGCCCGTCCAGCTCCTGCACAGGCAACATCCTCTGGCCCGCGAAACACTGTTCCACCGTCATGCGGTTCTGGGTCAGGGTTCCCGTTTTATCCGAGCACACGATGCTCACGGCCCCCAGAGTTTCCACGGAGGGGAGTTTTCTGACTATGGTGTGTACCTTTACCATACGGGTCACGCTCAGGGCAAGACAGATCGTGACCACAGCCGGCAGCCCCTCGGGCACTGCCGCCACAGCCAGGGATATGGCGGTAAGCAGCATATCGAAAATATTGCGGCGCTGGAAGATGGCGATGCCGAAGAGAGCCGCACACAGCAGCAGGGACAGGATGCTCAATACTTTTCCCAAGTCTCCCAGCCGCTTTTGCAGCGGGGTCTGCTCCTCCTTTCCCTCGTTGATCATGGAGGCGATCTTACCGATCTCCGTGTCCATACCCGTGGCCGTCACCAGACCTTTTCCCCGGCCTCCCGTGATCACAGTGGACATATAGACCATGTTCTGCCGATCACCCAGAGGCATTCCCTCCTGTCCTGTGAAAGCGGCGGATTTGGACGCGGGCAGGGATTCTCCGGTCAGAGCCGACTCCTCCGCCTGCAGCTTGACGCTCTCTATCAGGCGCATATCCGCCGGAACCTGACAGCCTGCCTCCAGGTCCACCAGATCACCCACCACCAGAGAAGAGGCTTCCACCTCCTGCATAACCCCGTCCCTGATCACGAATGCCTTGGGACTGACCAGTTTTTTCAGAGAATCCAGAGCGCGCTGAGCCTTGCCCTCCTGGATCATTCCCACCACGGCGTTGAGCACCACCACCACCCCTATAATCACGGCGTCGCTGGTCTCTTTCAGAAAGATCGAGATGACGGCGGCGGCCAGCAGCACATAGATTAACGGGTCGTTTAACTGCGAAAAAAAAGATTCTATCACGGTCTTTTTCCGCTTTTCCCGCAGGGCGTTTTTTCCGTATATTCCATAGCGCCTGACGGCCTCCTGACCGGTCAGTCCCCTCTCCGCGTCGCTTTTCAGTTCTCTGCAAGTCTCCTGTATGCTCTTTGTCTCAAACATGCAATTTACCTCCCGCACCCTGTAATGGTACAACCTATGTGAACCCGCGCGAAAATATAATATAATTGTTGCAAAATTCGGAAAAATCCTATATCATAAAAATACAGACCAGCATCTATATACATAGACATCTAAATGAAAGATAAACGACTGGGACATCTGCCGGAGAAAAGGAGATTACGACATGGGATTCAAGAGTAACAAAGTAGTTCTTATGAAAGCTATTTCCGAATTGAAAAATGCGGATTACTCCCGTGAGCCGCAACTGGATGAGATCTACAAGCGGTTGCAGCGGGGACGGGGACTGTTTGCGGACGCTTTTGACAAGAATATCAAGGCAGTTATGCAGATCAGCTCTCTGGATCTGACAATGCAGTATCAAAATGACAAGATTGTGGATATATCCCATAAGATAGCCAAGGCCACGGAGGCGCTGTTCGGTTCAGGCGGTGAGACTTCCGGGCGGTCCAGCAATGTGCATGAAGAGATGACTCACAATATTGTGGAAGTATCCTCCGCGGCGGACAATGTATTCCGCAAGATCGAGACGGCCCAGGAGGAGCTCACAACGATCCGGGAGCTGTCGGAGCAGACCGTGCAGGTATCCCGCAGTATGCGCAACGATATGGATTCCCTGCAGGGCTACATAAGCCGCCTGAACGACGTTATAGAGGGTATTGAGACCATCTCCCTACAGACCAGCCTTCTGGCGCTGAACGCCTCCATCGAGGCTGCCCGGGCAGGGGAGGCCGGACGCGGGTTTGCAGTTGTGGCAGGAGAGATACGCGATCTGGCGGAGAAGACTCAGGAACTGACCAAGAATATGAGTGAGTTTGTAGACAATATTAAGAACGCCTCCCAGAAGAGCGGAAACAGCACCCGGGAAACCATAGATATTCTGGACACCATGACGGACAAAATCGGAAACGTGTGGGCGCTGAACAGCGAGAATCAGGATCAGGTCTCCAAGGTCAACGAGACCATCAGTTCCATCGCCGCCGTCAGCCAGGAGATCAGCAGTTCCATGACAGAGATGGAGAACCAGCTGCGGGACAGCACGGAGTTTATGAGCAATGTGAGCAAGGATCTGATCAAGGCCGTGGAACCGGTGGTAGATATCGAAAAGACACTGGACGATACGGTAAAACAGATGGGCGTCATGACAGAGGACGCATTCTATCATCTGGAGAACAAAGAGTTTGCCCGGTATGTGAGCAGCGCCATCACCGCGCATCACACATGGCTCGGCAACCTGCAGAACATGGTACGGCAGCGCACGGTTCTGCCGCTGCAGCTCAATTCCACCAAGTGCGGTTTCGGGCATTTCTATTATGCCCTGACCCCTCAGATTCCTGCGGTATTGCCCATATGGAACGCCCTTGGGGAAAAGCACAGGAAATTCCATCAGTATGGCGCGGACGTGATCCAGGCTATCCAGAGCGGACAGTACGGTCTGGCGCAGCAGATCTGTGACTCGGCCCAGAAGTACTCCACAGAGCTGATAGCGGACATGGAGGAAATGGTGCGGCTGGCCAAGGCATAAAATAAGGTACCGGTCAAGCCACCAGAACTTCAGATCCGCAACTTATAACAGAAAAGAGGAATGTTCCTCCCATCCGCCGGATATATTGAAACAGCCGGGACGGATGGGAGGTTTTTATATGGACAAAAAACAGAGCTGGTGGCAGATTTTTTTTAAAGCGGCGGTTGTGGGCGGCACTATGACCGTCCCCGGGGCCAGCGGCGGCACCATGGCCATGATCCTGGGGATCTATGAGGATTTGATCCAGGCGGTGGGGGGAATCCTGCGGCATCTGCAAAAAAGCCTGTGCTTTCTTGCTCTGTTCTGTGTGGGTGCGCTGGCCGGAATGGCCGCTCTGGCAAGAGGGGTGCTGGCCCTGCTGGAGCGCTATCCCGTGGTGACCAGCTACTTCTTTTTGGGAGCGGTGGCCGGGGGAATTCCTCTGATATGCAGAAGGGCTCAGATAGAAAAAATGACCTGGCAGGCACTGGTCTGGCCCCTGACAGGTCTGTTTATCGTCTATGGTCTGGCATCTCTGCCAAAGGATCTGTTCACCGCCGGACTTTCCGGCAACGCGCCCACTTTGGATATGCCCTCTCTCTCCCATTTTCTATGGCAGTTTCTGGGGGGATGTATTCTGGCCGTGGCTCTGGTCCTGCCCGGCATCAGCGTATCCCAGATGTTGTTGATGCTGGGACTGTATGAGCCGGTGATGGAGGCGGTCAGCAAATTCCGTTTCGCGTCACTGATCCCCATGGGGCTGGGTGCCGTCCTCTGCACCCTGCTGTTCACACGCCTGCTGGGCAATGCTTTAGATCGGCGGCCCCAACCCACCTATCTGCTGATCCTTGGCTTTGTGCTGGGTTCTCTGGGGCAGTTGTATCCCGGTCAGAACCGTTCCGGGCTCCTGGCGTGGCTGCTCTCCGGGCTGCCTGCGGGTTGGGAGCTGCTATTTGCACCCTTGGCCGCCATAGCGGGCTATCAGCTGCTGGCACGCATATCCCGCCGGGCGCAGTGAGCGGAGATTTATGCTCCGGCGCTGTCAATCAGGGCTTTCAGCAGATCCGGATACGGGAAGGTCAACTCCCTGCGGTTGAACAGGCCGAAATTCTCTCCGTTCCCGTTAAACGCGTTATTATCCCACCAGACACAGGGGATGCCGTATTCCCTGGCTTTACCCACATAATATTCCGCCCACTGCACACGCTCCTGCTCATTGTCCTTGTTCATGGCGCCGAATTCTCCGATGATCACGGGAACCCCCTTGCTCAGGAACAATTCGTCCAGTATTTCCATGAGATGGTCGATATCCCGGGTGTCATTGTCCCAGGTGGAACGTCCCGCCAGATTAAGCGCGAAATCGTAGGGCGTGTATGCGTGTACCGATACGATCAGATGATCGTCCTCGGGCAGCACGATGCCCTTCAGCGCAGTGTCACTGGAAGACGCCGCATAGCCCGGCACCATCAGATTGCGGATCGTGTTGTTGCCGCCAGTGGCCCGCACCGCATCCACAAACACTTGATCATAATAATTGACTATGTCCCGGCCCTCTTTGTCCCCGCCGTTCCATTCCACGTTGGTCCCTATCTTTCTGGGCTCATTCATCCCTTCAAAGATCAAATGCTCGTCGTAGTCCCTGAAACGGGTAGCTATGGCGGTCCACAGAGCCGTAAGCTGCTCCGCAGCCGCGTCCTTATTCTCCTCCGAAGGAAAATGCCAGTCCTCGTGATGGATATTCACGATGACATATACGCCTCTGCTATAGGCGTAATCCACCACCTCCTGTACCCTGTCCATCCATGCGGGCAGGATATTGTAAGCCGGCGCGCCGCCCATCTGACCGCCCCAGGACACCGGAATGCGGATCACATTGAATCCCTGGTCGATGACCATATCGATCATCTCCTGTGTGGTTCTGGGGTTTCCCCATGCCATCTCCACATTCACCCCAATGCTGGAGCTGGTTGAATCCAGCGTGTTCCCCAGATTCCAGCCAATCTTCATCTCCTTTACCATATCCATTGGGGATACATCGTTCATTGTGATCTCAAACTCCTGCATCTCTTCCTCCGATGAATCCTGCATCTCGTCAGCCGCGCCGCTATCCCCGCTCTCCGCGTTTCCCTCGCCGCCGCTCTGCTCCTGTGTCTGTTCCTGAGTGGATTCCTCCGTCTGCTGCTCGGTTGTGGCCAAACCGTCCGCCGCCGTATCTCCGCAACCTGTCAGCGCAGCTGTTGCCAATATCCCACATAATAGTATTGCCGCTATCTTCCTCTTCATGTTCTCCTCTTTTCCGCATCACTGTAGCCGGCAATCCAGCTACGAGTATGCCGCATTTTCCCATTCCTATGCTACCATAGAAGAGAGCAGTCTGGCAACTGTTTTTTTCTATCCCCAAATACCCGCCAGTTTCCCGATATAATACCCCAGCCCCAACACCCAGCTGGCGAAGATGCCGTACAGGATCACCGGACCGGCGATGGTAAATATCTTGCAGCCCACGCCGAATACCTGGCCCTCCTTTTTGTACTCGATGGCGGGAGCCGCCACGGAGTTGGCGAAACCGGTGATGGGCACCAGCGCTCCGGCCCCTCCCCATTTTACAATCTTGGGATACAGGTTAAAGCCTGTCAGTACCACGGAGCACAGCACCAGGAGCAAGGAGCACCAGCTTCCTGCGGTCTGCTTGTCCAATCCCAGCTTTTCGCAGTAATTCAAAATAAACTGCCCGATACAACATATGATGCCACCCGTTATAAATGCCTTCAGCATCTGCAAGCCCAGATTGTGGGTAGGCGTCACCTGTTTTACATATTTTTCATATTCCTGTTTTTGCCGTTCATCCATAATTTTTATACCCGTCCTTTCAAGATTCTCACACAGCAAACCTGCGCAATACTTACATAAGCATCCAATAAATCCCCCGCCGCTCTCAGCCCGGCGTTTGCGTTCCGCGCCCCTTCAGCCGCCATTATCCTCCCGCAGTCCTGTGAAGCTCCTGCCAGAAATAAAAAAGCGAACCGCAGAATTTCCCCACCGCCATGGCCAGCACGGCGCAGCCCAGGCCGTGGCGGAAAGATATTCTCCGGGTAAATATGGGAATGCTGTCCAGCATCTCCGCGATGGCCAGAGCCAGACATCCCACGAACATGCCGTAAAACATCCCGGACACACTCAGAAATCCCTGTCCCAGCGCGTTCCAAAGCCAGTCAAGCCCCGGCATACATCCCTCCAGCCACGCTCCGATCCGCAGATACCGGTGGAAAATGCTGGATATACAGCCCACGATGGTTCCCACCATCACCATGTCCTCATAGAGCCATATCTCCTTGGCGGAATGGGTCTTTCCGGCAAAACGCGGGATCAGCCCCACCGCGCTGAGAACGGTGAATACGCCTGCTGCCGCCAACATGCCAAAGCTCAATCCGGCCAGCGCCAAAATACACCACATAAGTATCCTCATCAGGCGTCCACCTCCTTGCCTTCCCTCCCCGCGGTATCCACCAGCGCCTTGTTGACATCCTCCTCGTAATTGCGCATGGACACCTCTATGGGCGTGGGGTCCTTGGTGATGCGTCTGCCCCCTATATGGTTGAAAAAGACGATGATCCCCAGCGCCAGTCCCAGGCTGTAGGCCACCTCCAGCACATTCAGCCCCCCCGGCTCCGCGCCCATGGCAATCCGGTAGATTTCCGTGAACACATCATTGATGCCCACATCATTGTGAAAAGCGATGATCGTGAATCCGGTACCGAAAAAACTGACCAGACAGACCAGAGCCGTTTTACACCACAGTTTCGCACCTTTGTATTTGGGCACCTTGACTCGCTCCAACACCACATCCGCCTCTCCCACGGACTGAACGGTTATGCCCGGGCAGGCCTCCTCCATCAGGGCAATGATCTTGAGCACACTGACCACGCTGCGCTGCTGGTGCGCCCCACCTGTCCATGGTTTTTTTCCGCTTCCTCCCGTCTTGCCGCCCTCGGCTTGCTCCTCCTTGGCAAAATGATGTATTTTAATCGCCTTGCACTTGGCCAGAATCTGCTGATCCGTACACTGTAGGGAGCCTACATCCTTCAAAAACACATCTTCTTTTTGACATTCCACATTGCGGTCGCACTTCAAATATACGGTGGCATTTGCCATGATTCTCCCTGTCCTTTCTGATTCTTAACTCAGTTGTTACCTCAGTTCCCGTCTCATTCTGCGCGGATAAAATACTAAGGTTTTGATTATTCATGTCCAAACCCGTGCGAACTTATGCAAAATAAGAAATCTGCCCATATCTTTCAGAGGATCTTATGCGGCGGCAAAGGGCCTGCGCGGCTGTGTATCGCCTAAAGCCGTATCATTCGTTAAATCATAAGAAAACAAAAAATACCCCCAGACAAACACATTTTCTATGTCCTGCCTGAGGGTAGTATATCCCTTTTTATATAGATACAATTCCGAATACTTTCTTATTATTTTGCAGAGGGTGATATGCCCGCCTAATCCCACATCTTAAACGCGATATTCAAATCCACTTCCCCGCTGATCCCGTTTATGTTACCTTTCTCGGAATACTGCCACACGCCGTAGTCGTAGGGATAGTACAGTTCTTCTCCATAATAGGCAAACCATCTGTCATAGTTCTGTAACCGCTCCAGCTCCAGCAGCAGCACCGCCGTCTCCATATTGTGATAGAACATGGGCTTATATCCTGCCGCCTGGATGGTGTCCAAAAAGGCGATGGTCACATTGGTGCGCTCCTGGGGCGTCAATTGGTTCATACGGGCCGTACTGCTGCCCACTTTTTCCACGTCAAACACCACAGGGCATTCGATATTGTAGGGCGCGATCCTCTCCAGCACAAAATTAGCTTCTTCTATAGCTTCTTCTTCAGTGATGGCCTGAGTAAAGAAATACACGCCCACCTTGATCCCATGCTGCAGCGCTCCCTGGATATTGGCCTGGAATGTTTCGTCCTCCACCAGCTTGCCGCTCTCATATCCGCGCAGTCCCAAACGCAAAAAGACAAACTCCACGCCGTCCGCAGCCACCTTCTCCCAGTCTATCTTTCCCTGGTATTTGGACACGTCGATGCCCATATGGGACACCACCTGTCCGTTCTCTATATACTGATACCGTCCGTTTTCCAGTATTTGAAGATTCTCCTGCAGATAACCGTGCAGCGCAAGATCCCTCTGAATCGGCACAAAATGGTACTTCCCCCCGCTGACCAGCACAATATCGTCCGGATACAGAGGACGCAATGTCTCAAGGGCGGACTGACCATCCGCCAGCTGCACACGTATATCTCCCAGAATCTCTTCCTGCTGGTTGCTCAGCGCCGTCTCCATGGCCTGCTCATTCTCCGCCTGGGCGCGGGCCACGGCCTCCGCCACCTTTTGGTCCAATTCCTCCTGGGTATATATATTCCCTCCCGCCGTTATGGCGTTGCCCATAGTCTGCTGTAACAGCGCTTCCGTCTCCCCTGTTTTGGAATCGATCCACGAGTACACGGCAATGGCCAGTATCATGACCAGAAATAATCCGCAAAAAGCTACAGCCAATCCTACAAAATAAGATATGGTATTTTTTCTTCTCAGACGTTTCCTGCGCAGCCTGCTCTCCTCATCAAAGGAACTGGACGCCTTGGACGTCTGTGTATCTGTCCTGTTCTGTTCGTTCATCTCATACTCCCATCTTTATGTGCAATCCGTCTACATAATCTACTATAATCGAATTTATGTCGGTTGGGAAGAGAGAATACATAAAATTTATTATTTTTTAAGGAAAGATCATGTACCTTTTATTCCACGGCCAACTGCCGCATATGCAGCAGGATCTTTTTCTCCAGACGGCTTACCTGTACCTGACTGATGCCCAGAATAGAGGCTACCTCCGTCTGGGTGTGGTTGCGGTAATACCGCAGCACGATCAGCTGTCTTTCCTGCTCTTTCAGCGTATCCAGGAGCTGCTGGACCAGCAGGTGATTGATCAGCCGATCTTTCTCAGGGTCCTGACTGCCTGTACTGACGCTGCCGCAGCCTCCCTCTCCGGCGGCCACCTTGTCCACCAGATAGATCTCGCTGCCATCGTCCTGGTATACGGAGGAGTAGATAGACTCCACCTTTGTCTCCGACTCCATGGCCAGTATGATATCCTCCGGCTCTATCCCGGTCTCCCGGGCGATCTCCTCCAGTTTCGGGTCCCGCCCCAGCTCTCCCTGCAGCCTGGCTCTGGCCGCTCTGATCTTTACCGCCCTCTCCTTCAAGGTTCTGGACACCTTCACCGGCCCGTCGTCCCGCAGAAACCGCTTGATCTCTCCGGTGATCATAGGCACCGCGTAGGTGGAAAATTTTACATCATAGGACAGATCGAACTTATCCACCGCCTTCATCAGACCGATGGTGCCGATCTGAAACAAGTCCTCCGGCTCCACGCCCCTTCCCAGAAAGCGCCGGACAATGGTATGCACCAGCCCCAGATTTTTCTCTATCAGTACCTCCCTCGCTTCTTTATCACCGGACTGTGATCTCGCTATCAGCACTGATGTCTCTTCCATGGGATCAACTTTCCTCCTCTATCAGAGGATAGGTTCCGAGCTTTTTTGTCATCCGTACCACCGTGCCCCGGCCCGGCTCGCTATGTACCTCCAGCTCATCCATAAAAGCCTCCATAAAGGCAAATCCCATGCCCGAGCGGTCATACTCCGGTTTGGTGGTATAGAGAGGCTCCATGGCCTGCTCCACATTGTCCATTCCCTTTCCGCGATCCTCCACCTCGATGCGCAGCACATCCTTCTCAAGGCAGCAGCGCAGCCACACTTTACCGGGATGAATGATAAGATAGGCCGGCTGACTGTCACCGTGTTTACTGTAGCCGTACACATTGTCATAGCCGTGGATAATGGCGTTGGTCACTGCCTCGGATACGGCGGTCTTGATGTCCGCCACCTCCTCCAGCGTGGGATTCAGATGCGCCACAAATGCAGCCACCGCCACTCTGGCAAAGCTCTCGTTTAGGGACACCGCGTCAAACTCCATACTCATCTCATTCTTCCAGAGCGCCCTCTCGGTCGCGCCTGCCGTCTGTTGTAAATCTTTTTCCGCTGTCATATATACTCTCCTCCTAGTCCATGATCTCAATCAGTTTATTCAGTCCCGCCACCCGCAGAATCCTGCGGATCTGCGGGTCCGCATGGATGACAAACACCTTGCCTCCAAAGCAGACGATCTTTTTGTACCTGCCCATGATTATGCCTATACCCGAGGAATCCATAAACCTGGTTTCCTCAAAGTCAAACACCACATTTTCCACCTCCTCGCGCAGGATATAGCTGTCCGCCTTCTCGCAAATATAGGAGGACTTGTGGTGATCCACCTCCTCCGGCAGCTTTACCATCAAACAATTGTCAATGATCTGAAAATCATCCATTCTCATACACCTCCTTATAAGAGTCCCGATTCCCGGTGATCAATTCCGGTTTCTTAGACGTCCGGATGCTGATCAGCTCGCATCCACACAAAAAGAGAACACATCCGTCCCGATATGTTCTCTCTTCCTTGGTAGCTTATTTATTTTTCGGATTGTATTTTACTGTCCGCCCTTAAGTCTTAAGATGATCTGTTTCGCTGTGGTGGCGCGATCCCGCAAAGGATATATCTCTATAAACTTTTCCAGGACAACGATGGCCTCTTCTCCCCGCCCCACATTGTCATAGCAACGGCCCAGATCATAGTACGGATCGCCGTTTTCCGGATTGAACTCCACCGCCTTTTCCAGAGGTGCTATGGCGTCCTGATAGTTCCCTGCCAGATAGAGCGAATGCCCTGTTTCATAATATGCCACGCTCATCTGGGGACCGATGGCCGTAAATAATATCTGGTACAGGTTGCGGAAAGTCTCCGGGGCCTCCTCCAGCACCATGCCCGCCTTGATCTGTTCCAGCATGTCCGCCGTCTCCTGAATACCCTGGCTGCGCTCCGCACTGTTCTCAGCCTCCTGCATGGCGCTGAGATACCGGGTGGCGGCATTGAGCAGCTGTTCCATAGTCTGCAGTGTGCCGTCCGTACCCGCGTAACGCTCCAATTCGTTCTGCAGGTCCACGCTCTGCTGCTCTATATTTTTTATCTGGTTCTCCAAGTCCGTAATGATATTGTTCTTGGCGTCGATCTCGTTGGATATCTGGGTAATCTTCTGCTGCGACTCGTTGAGCACATTGGTGCGCACCGAGGGAACCACCAAAAAGTACATGACGGCCACGCCGATCACCAGTCCCAGGAAGATGTTCAGCAGTGTGCCTACGCCGCTGCGCCGGGGCTCCCCCAGTCCCTTGGGCTGGATAAGCAGCTCATTGTCCGCCTGATAACGCACGGATTCCTCCCTGTCCTTACGCCGGCTGACCTTGCCCGTCTCGTCCGGGGCCAGCATCCGGTCCACTTCCTGCATATAAGTAAGGGTCTGTATATTGTTGCGGTCCATCTCCGCGCATTTCATCAGTTCCCGCTTTGCCTTGTCCCACTGCTCGCTGTCCATATACAGCAGGGCCAGCAACTGGTGGGCGCGGATGAATTTGGGATTCATGGACAATACCTTGCGCAGCTGGATCACTGCCAGATCTTTGCTGTCCTGCCTGCAATATACCAGCGCCTGATTATATTTTTTGATCGTCTGGTTGATGGCGTCCAGCCGGGACGCGCTGGCCTGGATCATGTTGATATAGTCGTCGGCGATGTTTTTTTCCGGGCGGGTGTTTTTGCTGATGACCCACTCGCTGAGGGCAGCAACGGTCTCTCCCATCTCAAAGTACACCAGGCCCAGCAGATTGCGTGCCTCTATATTGTTTTTATTGAATTTCAGACTCTGTCGCAGGCTGGTGACGGCTCCGGTCAGGTCCCTGACGCCGGCCCGTGCCAAACCTTCATTATAGAACCGATTGGACAGAATCATGATCCTTTTATATAAAGAGACGTCCACTCCGCACGAAGTGCAATAGTCATGCTCCGACAAGTGGCAGCCACAGTTATAACAAAACATGCTGTTCCTCCTGCTTATCTCGCGATATCACTGTTCCTCTGTTTCCTGTACTTCCTGGAGCATCCGCACCAGCAGGTCCGCCATGTCGGTCAGGTCCTGATTGTAAATGGACTCCTCCGCGTCTTCTACCTCCAGACTGGGACGAAATTTCTTCAGTTCTTCCTCAAAATTGATCATAGCTACCTCTTTTCTCTCCCGCAGTGTAACTCTGCTTTCACTTCCCCTGCCAGATACAGGGAACCCGCGATATATACTCTCTCATGGGCAGGCCGATGTGTCAATATGGCCCGCAGCGCCTCGGGAACAGAGTGATACTGCGTGGCCCTGACCTGAGGATACGCCGCCAGTTCCCGCCTAAGTTCATCGGGAGCCGCCGCCCTTTTGTTCTCCAAATACGTGATGCTCAGCCGGTCAAACAGGCCGCTGTCCACAACGCGGCGCAACATAGACGGATAGTCCTTGTCCGCCACCACCGCAAAGAGCAGATGTCTGCCCCCTGCATGTCCGTCCGCCGCTACGGACTCCAGAAATGCCCGCATACCGTCCTCATTATGAGCGCCGTCCAGATAGACCTCCGGCAGCACTTCCTCCATACGTCCCGGCCAAAAACAGGCATTTACGCCCCTTGCGATAATCTCCGGCGAAAGACTCAGCGAAGTCTCCTCCGGCGATGCCTGCTGCCCCTGTGCCATCACTTCCAACGCCCTCAGAGCCAGACTGCAATTTTCCATCTGATACCGGGCAATGGTGGGGATAGCCAGGCTGACACTACCATAATAACGGGAAATATAAGAAAAATCAATGTTTTTATTGTTATTTTTTGAGAATCTATAGTCAATATCCGACACGGGATACAGGTCTGCCGACAAAAAGCGCGCCCGCTCCCGGATCACGTCCCCCACCTCAGGACAGCTGTCGGCATAGATCACGGGAACATTCTCCTGCATGATCCCCGCCTTTTCCCCGGCAATGGCTTTTAGGGTATGCCCCAGATATTCCACATGGTCCAGACTGATGTGAGTAATGACGGCGATCTCCTTGTGCGCCACCGCGTTGGTGGCGTCCAGCCGCCCGCCAAGTCCGGTCTCCAAAATGCAGTAATCCGGGTTTTCCTTGGAAAAGACCAGCATAGCCATAAAAAACAGATATTCAAAAAAAGTGGGGTGGTAGCCATTACCGGCGGCAAGCGCTGCCCGGTCCAGACTGTCATAGACCTGTAAAAAAGCCTCCAGAAAGGTCTCCTGTCCGATCATCTCCCCGTCTATCACAAAGCGTTCCCGCACATCTACCAGATGGGGGGACGTAAACACCGCCACACGCTTACCCGCCGCCTCCAGCACACTGCGCATATAGGCGCAGACTGAGCCCTTACCGTTGGTGCCCGCCACATGGAGGATGCGCAGCGCGCCGTCCGGATCGCCCAGACGATGCAGGAATCCCCGCGTATCCTCCATGGTGTTCTTGGTGGTGAACCTGGGAATATTCATTATATACTCCACCGCCTGGTCGTATGTGACGATCTGCCTCTTCTCCATATTCCGTCCTTTCCCGAGTATCGCGGGCCAAGCTCATGATACTGTGTAAATCCCTGGTGGGAGCGCCCCCGTACAGACGGCTTAACCCAGATTACCCCAGCTGCTGCAGGCGCTGCCTCACCTGCTCCATCATCTGTGTATATTTCTCCAGCTTTTCCTTCTCTTCCCGGATCTTGGCGTCAGGAGCCTTGGAGAGGAATCTCTCGTTGGACAACATGCCGTTCACCCGGGCCAGCTCGCCCTGCAGGCGTTTCTCTTCCTTTTGCAGACGTTCGATTTCCTGGGCGATATCCACCAGCTCCGCAAAGGGGATATACAGCGTAGCGCCGGGGATCACCACAGACACCGCGTCCTGTGGGATGCCTGCCTTGTCGCGCTGCATGGACACCTCCCCCGCATAGGCCAGAGAGGCGAAAAACAGTTTCCCCTCTGTGAAAATATCCAGGATCTTCTGATCCTCGCTTACCACAAACACACCGGCCTTGCGGCTGGGGGGCACATTCATCTCATTGCGCACGCCCCGGATACCCCGGACCGCCTCCTTGATCGTCTCGATGGCCCTCTCCTGATCCCCGTAGCAGCGCTCTTTTCTGTATACGGGCCAGCTGCTGATCATAATGGATTCCTCGCAGTTTTCATTACTGCGATCCTGCAGGCTGCAGAAGATCTCCTCGGTGATAAAAGGCATATAAGGATGCAAAAGCTTTAACGCGTCGGTCAGCACCGTCCTCAGCGTCCACAGCGCCGCGTTCTGGCTGGCGGCGTCATCCGTATTGTACAGACGGGGTTTCACCATCTCGATATACCAATCGCAGAACTCATCCCAGATGAAGTCGTACACCTTCTGCACGGCGATCCCCAGCTCAAAGTTCTCCATATTGTCGGTCACATCTTTAACCAGCGTGTTCAGCTTGGACAGAATCCACTTATCCACAGGCTCCAGATCCGCCGGGACAGGTTCCTTTACCTCTTTCCCCTCCATATTCATCATGATGAAACGGGATGCATTCCATACTTTGTTTGCAAAATTGCGGCTGTTCTCCACCTTTTCATAGTAAAAACGCATATCGTTGCCCGGGGAGTTGCCGGTGATCAGCGTCAGACGCAGGGCATCGGCACCGTACTGGTCGATGACCTCCAACGGGTCGATACCGTTGCCCAGAGATTTGCTCATCTTGCGTCCCTGGCTGTCCCTCACCAGGCCGTGAAACAGCACGGTCTTAAAAGGTTTCTCCCCCATCTGCTCATAGCCGGAGAAGATCATACGGATCACCCAGAAAAAGATGATGTCATAGCCGGTCACCAGCACATCCGTGGGATAGAAATATTTTAGATCCTCGGTCTGCTCCGGCCAGCCCAAAGTCTCAAAGGGCCACAGCGCGGAGGAGAACCAGGTATCCAGCGTGTCCGGGTCCTGGGTCAGATGCTCATGACCGCATTTGGGGCAACGCTCCGGCATTTCCTTGGACACTGTCACCTCGCCGCACTCATCACAGGTATAAGCCGGAATCCGATGGCCCCACCACAGCTGGCGGCTGATGCACCAATCCCTGATATTGTCGGTCCAGTTGTAATAGGTCTTCTCCATGCGCTCGGGGATCAGCTTGATCTCTCCCTTTTTTAAAGCCTCCACAGCGGGCTTTATCAGCTCGTCCATCTTCACGAACCACTGCTCCTTCACCAGGGGTTCGATGGTGGTCTTGCAGCGGTCATGGGTGCCCACATTGTGGGAATAGTCCTCTATCTTCACCAGCAGCCCCTGCTTTTGAAGCTCTGCCACAATGGCTTTTCTGGCCTCGTAGCGGTCCATACCGGCATAAGCCCCGCCGTTTTCATTGATCGTGGCATCGTCGTTCATCACATTGATAATGGGCAGATCGTGGCGCTTGCCCACCTCAAAGTCGTTGGGGTCATGTGCCGGAGTGATCTTCACCACGCCGGTTCCGAACTCCCGGTCCACATAATTGTCGGTGACAACGGGGATCACCCGGTTCATAATGGGCAGCATCACACTCCTGCCAATCAGATGACTGTAGCGCTCGTCCTCGGGATGGATGGCCACCGCCGTATCGCCCAGCATAGTCTCGGGACGGGTGGTGGCAAAAGTCAGAAATTCCGTGTCGCTGGGAGTTCCGTCCTCCTTCATCACCGGATACTTAATATGCCAGAGATGACCCGCCTGCTCCTGATATTCCACTTCCGCGTCGGAGATGGAGGTATTGCACACGGGACACCAGTTGATGATCCGGGACCCCTTGTAGATATAACCTTTCTCATGCATTTTTACGAACACTTCCGCCACGGCCTTATTGCAGCCCTCGTCCATGGTGAAACGCTCTCTGTCCCAGTCGCAGGAAGAGCCCATCTTCTTGAGCTGGGAAATGATGCGTCCGCCGTACTCCTTTTTCCATTCCCAGGCCCTCTCCAGGAATTTTTCACGTCCCAGATCCTGCTTATCGATGCCCTCTTCCTTCAGTTTCTCGATGATCTTGACCTCGGTGGCGATGGAGGCGTGGTCCGTCCCCGGCTGCCACAGGGCATTATACCCCTGCATCCTCTTGAAACGGATGAGAATATCCTGCATGGTATTGTCCAGCGCGTGGCCCATATGCAGCTGCCCCGTGATGTTCGGGGGTGGGATCACAATGGTAAAAGGCGTTCTGCTATGATCCACCTCCGCGTGAAAATACTTCTTCTCCATCCACTTTTCGTACAGTCTGTCCTCTATGCCCCTGGGGTCATAGGTTTTGGCTAACTCCTTACTCATAATTATTTTCCTCCTAATTTAATCGCTGCGCGATGGCTCTAAAGGGTAAAGTTTCTTCGCCGCACTTTTGGGAGAGGATCTTTCATTCGCAACTGCACTCATGAAAGGTCCTCTCGCGCGCCTTCGAGACTTTACCTTTTTAATCGCTGCGCGATGGCTCTAAAGGGTAAAGTTTCTTCGCCGCACCTTTGGGAGAGGATCTTTCATTCGCAACTGCACTCATGAAAGGTCCTCTCGCGCGCCTTCGAGACTTTACCTTTTTAATCGCTGCGCGATGGCTCTAAAGGGTAAAGTTTCTTCGCCGCCGTAGCCCTCCCAATACGCCAAAAAACCCTTCGCGGACCTGAGGGTCCGCAAAGGGCGCTGTCGCACGTTACCACCTTTGTTCACAGCGCGCCTCACGGCGGCTGTCTCTGTGACTTCTTTCAAAGTCCTATCCGTTAACGGGGATAAACCGTGATTCCCTACTGCGGCTGCTGCCCCCTTCAGGAACCGGCTCAAAAGCTACCTTCAAGATGCCTTCCTTCAAGCGGCCTTCCAGCGTACAGCCGCCCTCTCTGGCAAGGGGTCATCCCTACTCCTCTTTGTCATCGCCTTTATCTCTTTAAATCATCTTAATGAACGCAGCCGGATTTGTCAAGAATAATTTCCGCGCAATTATTTTTCCAAAAACTGGACTGGTAAAAAAAGTCCATTTTGGCGCTTTTAGAATATCCACTTTTGTGTAGAATATAAAGCAGTCCGTATTATAAACGAAATAGAGCCGTCCTGCGGCAGATTGTGAGGAGTTCTGTAATGGAAAATGTTATGGAAAGATATGGGGATAGGAAAAAAAGCTATTTACTGTTGATAGTCAGCGTGATACCGCTGGTGGCCAGCCTGCTGTTTACGATATATGCCCACGGCCACAGTTATGCCGAATCCACTATAACCGGCACCCAGCTGTCGGAAGTCAAGGGTCTGTTAAAAGAGATTGAGGCGGGAGAGGCCGCCGGTGACGTGGAGGCCCTGAAGGCCCGGCAGGCTCAACTGTCCGATTTAAAACTAAGCCAGGAACGCCCTTATTCCTATGGACTTACCGGACTGTTTTTCTCGCTGCTGCTGCTGGCGAAGGGACTGTACAACGCGCTGGTCGGCACGGTAAAGACGCAGGAAAACATCAAGCGGCTGGCCATGGCGGGCCTGATGGCAGCGCTGTGCTATATCGGCTTTGCCGTGTTCAAGATCGATATTCCCGTGGGTCCGGGTAAAACGGCTTTCCACTTCGGCAATGTATTCTGCGTGCTGGCAGCCCTGCTGCTGGGCGGTTTCTGGGGCGGCCTGGCAGGAGCCATCGGCATGACCATAGGCGACCTGACCACAGCCTATGTGACCAGCGCGCCCAAGACTTTCCTGCTTAAGCTGTGCATCGGCCTGATTGTGGGCCTGGTGGCTCACACCGTTTTCAAGATAAGCCGCACCCATTCCAAGAAATATATAACAGGTGTTACTATACTTGCCTGCGTCTGCGGCATGGGCTTTAATATGGTGGCAGATCCGCTGGTGGGCTATTTTTACAAGATGTATCTGCTGGGTATTCCCCAGGAACTGTCCGCGACTCTGGCCAAGATGGCCACCGTCACCACGGCCGTCAACGCCGTGGTGGCCGTGATAGCCGCCAGTATCTTCTATCTGGCGCTACGTCCTGCCTTGCGCAAGGCGAACCTGTTCATCCAGGTGACGCCCGAAAAGACGGATATGAATTGACGGCACAAATGTCAAAGCACAGGCCCCGGCGGGTATTCGCCAGGGCCTGTATACTTTATCGCTTTGATTCTCTTTTCTTTACAGATATATCTGCAACAGTCCAGGCACCAGCATGTGCATGACCTCCGATGCAGACTCTGTCGGCATACGATTAAGACCCAGCCTTTTCATCAGAAGTCCACCTCCACATTACCCATGGAACAGTTGATCTCAATGGATTTATCCGTGCCGTTGTCTATGGATTTGCTTATATCCACTCCGGCATATTTGTCTCCGTCAATGTCCAGATTGCCGCCCACGCAGTGGAGTTCATAGTTAAAGTCCTCCCTATCCCCTTTCAGATCCAAACTCACATTGCCCATGGAACAACTGATGTCTGCCGCGGCGCCGATGTCACCCGAATATTCCAGATTGCCCATGCTTGCGGAGGCCGACAGATTCTGTACCTTCATATCCTCGGCCCGCAATTCTCCTGCGCCAAGAGATACTTCCAGAGTTTCGATATCCATATCCTTCAGCAACAACTGCCCGGCTCCCACATCAGCCAGCAAATTCTGCACAGTCATATCTTTCATCTTCAACTGTCCGGCTCCCAGGGACACCTGCACAAAATGCGGGGTAATATCCTCGGGCAGATACAACACGATCTTACTGCTCTTGATCTCATCCATAAGATTGGCCGGCCTCACAGAATTGACAATCAGCACTTCCCCTTCCACATATGCCTGCATCTTTCCTATATTTTCACCCTCAATATATATGTTTCCGTCATCGGAATCCTTGATCTCCACCATGCTGCCGCCGATCCCCAACTGAATCTCATCGATAGCGCCGTTTCCGATCATCTGTTTGTCCACATAATCACTCCAGACAGCGTGAGCATCGTCAAACACGGAACTGTCGCCGATATCATACACCTCCGTGAATCCGGCCCGCTCCACCATGCTTTCAAAGTATTCCGAATCCAGATTTATCCAGTCTCCGCCGAACTCCGTCAGCAGCGCGTCCATATTTTCCCGGCCGCTCTTTCCTCTGCCCAGCAGGTAGAGCACGCTGCCGGCAATGATCAGTATGAGTGCCAACACAAAACAATATTTCATAAATTTTTTCATAATCTCCATGCCTTTCTCTAATGAAATCTAAGCCTTTTTCTTCTTACTTGAAAACAGCCTGCCTATACCGCGGAAGATCGCCGGAGTGATGATCCCCGCCATGGCCACCGTCAGCATCAAAAAGAAAATGCCAATGCCTACCGTGATGAAACCGCCTCCCACCAGGCCGAGGCCAGCCAGCGGGTGCATTCCCATGCCTGCCACGCCTGCCACGCTGATTACGATACCCACAATAAAGCAGACAAGCGCGGCAATCCCAAATCCCAAGATCATAACAAACCAGGCTGCGAACAGGCTTACCACCACACCCAATACTCCGGCCAGCACTCCCACCGCCCCGGCAAGCAGGCTGCCCACCACCGGCAGACCTACGATACACAGGATCACGATCAACGCTATGATACCGCCGGATAACGGCTCCTTTTTCGCCTTCCCGGACTTTCCCTGTCCGCTATTATCCCATGTGGGAGCGGACTGGGGAACGCTCTGCCACGGTTCTGCCGCTGCCGCCGTAACCGCGGCCGGACCCCCGGGGGCCGGACCTGGTGCGGCTCCCATCCCCTGGGAAGCAGCTCCGTATTCCGTCAATTCTCTGCCTGTGACAGGCTTGCGCGCCTCATAATTATCCCCGTAACCCGCGCCATACAGATCCCGGCGTATATTCTCCGCTACCCTGGCCGGGTTGCCCAATGCCTCTATCACAGCCTGCTCGTTCTCCGGACCGGCGTCAGCGAAATAGTCCTCATAATATTGCAGGGCCTCCTGGCGCTCCTGCTCGGATATGTTTTGCAGCAGACTCTCCAGCTGCCTCATAAATTCTACTTTATTCATGTCTATACCTCCTACCCCTTGCCTCCAAACAATGAAGTGACCTTTTTAGAATAGCTGCGCCATTCGCTCTCGTACAACTGCAACTGCGCCCAGCCCCTGCTGGTCACTTTATAATAACGCCTGTTACGTCCCGCACACTCCCTGTCATATACCTCCAGGCAATCGTCCTTTTGCAGACGGCGCAGTACGGGATACAGCGTGGATTCCGACAGTTCTATGACCTGCCGTACATCCTGGGTGATCTTATACCCATATGTTCCCTCAGGCTCTTTGGACACCACCGCCAGTACAATGGCATCCAGCAGAGCGGCACCTGTATTAAATACCATGTTCTTTCCTTTCTCTACTATTCTTTACTGTTGATCCATACAATATTATATGGCGTATAATATTACTTTTGAACATACTATACGTCATATAATATGCTTTGTCAATCCCTATTTTGACAAAATTATGTATTTACAAAAAAATACCCCTTACTGCCAAACTGCCCATAAGAGGTATTCCTAATTCTGTCACGCCGAAACCGCGCCGGTCTTCTCCGTTCCCTTGGCTGCCTGCTCCTCCAGAGTCTGCTGCCGCAGGCTGTTTTTGTGTACCACGATACAGGACACCATCAGCATGCCTCCGCATATCTGCCAGGGAATCCAATGGGCGTAAAGCATGTATAGAGCGCTTGCCGCCAGCAGTATATAAGTGATCCTGGTTCTCCGGGTATGAGGCCGGATGCGCACTACCAGAGAAAAAAACAGATAAATGCTGCACAGGGCAAAAACCGGTTCCGTATGGATGGGCATCAGTCCGATCAACACCCCAAACGACACGGCGATAGCCTTGCCGCCTCTGCCTCCGTGAAAAAGGGAATAGGCATGCCCAAGCACTGGGGCCGCAATGACCAGCGAAAAGAGACAGCCGCTCTCCAATCCCAGCCGGACCGCCATATGCACTGGCAGTACTCCCTTAAATATGTCGCCCAGCAGACAGAGTATACCCACCGGTATCCCCGCGTGCTGCATGGCGTTGGCCGTCCCGGGATTGTGATCGTCACTGAGCTGTACTATATCCACTTTTTTGATCAGCCTGGGCAGATACCGGCTAAACAGAACGCTGCCGCACAATATACCCAGCACGATCATCGTAAGCTGATGTCCCAGCATAATCACACCTCTTTTGTCTCATCTGTCTCCGGCGACGGAACCTGTTTCTCCCTCTCCCTGCCGATACTTTTTTGAAGGATAAACTCGCAGATGTCTTCCGCAGCCCTCCCGTTGATCACCTGATGCTGTCTCTCCGCCATCTGCCTGCATTCCTCCGGGCTGGCCAGCAGTTCCATCGCCGCCTCCACCAGCTCCTTTTCCGAATCCGCGCTGAGAGAGAGCCCATGGGAGTTGTAAAAAGCCTGATTGCAGTCCTCGCAGCCCGGTATAGGCCTGGTGTGTGCCAGCGGGATACCCGCCACAGCCGCCTCAGTGGAGGTAAGCCCTCCAGGCTTGGTAAACAGCAGATCGGAGGCCGCCAGATACTGTGCCGTCCGATCCGTATAATCCAGAATCCGCACTCTGCAGTCCTCCCGGTATGCCTCCCGCAGCCGCCCCTTTAGCTTTTCATTGGAACCGCCCAAAATATACAGCCGGTCTTCTTTTTCCATATGCAGTACCGAGGCCTGCACCAAACTCTCGATCCTGCCGTAGCCCATGCTGCCGGTCATGATCAGGATGCAGCGGCCCTGCTGCGGCATGCCCAGAGCCGTTCGAGCCTCCTCCCGGGAGGGAAGACTGCGAAACCGATCCGATACCGGTATACCTGTGGGAATCAGCTTTTCCCTGGGAATTCCCTTATCTATATATTCCTGCAGCAATTCTTCATGCGCGATAAAATAGTAGTCCGCCTCCGTCTCCTCCGTAAAGGGAATGCAGGTGTAGTCCGTACCCACAAAGTAGGTGTGGATGTCAGGCCGGCACTCATGCTTACGAAGCATGTAAGTGAGCGCCTCCGCCGGAAAAAGATGCGGCATGACAACAGTGTCGTATTCATTGTCAACAATATAGTGATAAAGCTTTTCCGCGTAAAGGGTATTGGCGTAATATACCGGGGACTTACGCCGCGAAGAAGTAATGGCCCGCCCCGCCTTATAGGCCCCCTTGAACACTCTTGTGGCCTTGACGGTACTCCAAACATAGATCTTCTTGCCATAGCTGGCGGCTTTCTCCGAGGCAAATTTCAGTACGTCGGCCATCTCGCAGGGAATGCCCCTCTTTTGAAACTGCTCCAATACCGCTTTACCCGCAGAGTTATGTCCCTCGCCTGTGCCCGTGGACAGTATCAGTACTTTCATATATCCTCTTTCCCGCGCGCCGCCGGCTTCGCCTGCGGTATTACGCCAACTGGTCTTTGAAAAGTCAATGTCAGACTCTCCTCTATTTCGCGTGTTATAAAGTCGCATCTATAAGGTAGCATGTTTTTCACAGAAATGCAAGACGGGATGTTCTGATGCCTCCCGTCCATTGTTAATTGGAGTAATATTGCGCACACTGTGGGCATGTAAGAAGAAATAGGAGTATTGATGCCGGAGCGCAAAGGAAACTAAAGTCGAAGTAAAGGTATGTTGCCGCGACCGTAAAACGGACTACTTATTTTACATAATTCTATTGACTACTTTAGTTTCGATTTTCTTTCCTGCAATTTTACATGCAAAAATCGGTTTTGACAACAGAAGTGAATTATTTGTCATATTTGCGGCATTGTGAAAAAATAATCCACCGTTTCCACATACTTATCCACATGTACATAGCTGTCATAGCGCTCCTTTAAGGCGTCAAAATTGCAAAAATCAACTGTCATTTTTAACTGTTTCAGGCTTTTCAAACATACATTCGGTTTACATAATGTTTCCGTTTCCGGCATTCTCTGGCATTAAAAAATAGGGTGTTGCATTGGTTTCATTTTGCAACACCCTATTTTTTCAAATCTCTATAACCAAGAATCCCAGAATCGCTCCACTCTCTTTGCTATACTCCCCAGATTCACCTGCTGGTAATTGGCCCACTCCCGGGGAAACATGCGCATATAGGCATATTGCAAAAAGCGCTCGTCCAATAACACTACGATTCCCACATCCTCCACTGTGCGTATAACACGGCCCGCAGCCTGCAGGACCTTATTCATACCCGGATACCGATACGCGTAATCAAAACCGCTCTGACCGCACTCGTCAAAATACCGTTTCAACAGTTCCCGCTCGTAACATACCTGCGGGAGCCCCGTGCCCACGATAATCGCACCGATCAAACTGTCCTCCTTAAGGTCGATACCCTCGCTGAAGATTCCGCCCATGACGCAGAAGGCGATCAGCGTCCTCTCCTCCTCCATCTCTATTTCCATCTGAATAGACTCTTCCAGATCACAATCCTCATTGCCTTCAAACCGTGCCAGAAAAGACTCCCTGTCCCCCTCGCTCATATATTCGGACTGCATGATACATTCCTTGGTATCGTCCGCGAAATGCTCCGTATATCTGGCGAATATCTCACGCATAAAGGCATACGAAGGAAAAAACACCATATAATTTCCATGCCTGTTTTTCACTGTCTCCTCAATATATGCGGCTATCCGGTGGAATTCTTCTCCAGACCGTCTGGTATATTTGCTGGTCACGTCTTCCGCTATAAATAACGCCCGTTTTTCCGGATTAAAAACCGAGTTGGCATAGACTTCATAGTCGGATTCCTCTCCGCCCAGCAGACTCTTATAATACTGAATCGGCAGAAATGTTGCCGAGAACAGTATACTGCTCCGCCCCCGTTTCATGCACTCCCGCAGATTGCCTGAGGGGTCTACGCAGAAAAGTTTCAGCATGAAACTGCCGTCCTCCCGCAGCTGTGTATACTTGATATATTTTTCGTCCAACAGTTCATATATCTCCAGAAAATGTGTCAGATTAAAATAGAACTCCAGAATCTCTTCCCGTTGGGGCAGCGCGGTCTCCTCCTGCTCTTCCAGATAAGACTCGATGGTTCCCTGTAGATGCAGCAGCAAGGCGGTCAGCGAGTCTATCTGTTCCACCACCCGGCATTGTTCGCACTCCCTTTTCAGCGCCAGCATCTCTTTGTTGCAGTTTTCCAGCTGACGTTTCAAACGGGCAGCGAATCCCCTGGACACCAATACACTCCTGCCCGGAATATTTTCCTCCGGTCTTTTCCGTCCCCCCTGGGCCTCCTGTAGCTTAAGCAGGCTGTTTTTAAGGGCCAGTAAATCCTCCTTGACCAGGGCGGCGCTGTACATCTCCCGCCCTCTTTCAAGAAGATTATGGGCCTCATCGATCAAAAACAGGTACTCGCCCTTCACCCCCTCCGAGAAAAAGCGCTTGAGATACACATGGGGATCAAACAGGTAATTGTAATCACAGATAATGCCGTCGGCAAATAAACTCATATCCAGACACAGCTCAAAGGGACATACCCGATACTCTCTGGCATACCGCTCCACCACCTCCCGGCCAAAGCTCTCCTCATGGGTCAGAAGGGCGTACATGGCGTCATTGACCCTGTCATAATGCCCTTTGGCATAGGGGCAATACTCGGGATTGCACTCTGTCTCCTCCATAAAGCAGGTCTTTTCTTTGGCGGTGAGGATCACGCTTTTAAAGTGCAGACCCTTTTCCCGCAACAGGGCAAATGTATTGTCCGCCACCGTTCTGGTGATCGTCTTTGCCGTCAGATAGAACAGCTTTTGCCCCATGCCCCGCTCCATGGCTTTCACTGCGGGAAATACCGTGGATATAGTCTTTCCCACACCGGTTGGCGCCTCCAGAAATAGCTTTTTCTCATGGTAGATCGTTTGATAGACATATTTCACCAACTCCCGCTGCCCCTCCCGATAGGGAAATGGAAACTCCAACCTCCGTATAGAATCATCTCTTTGGCGTTTCCACTGAAACCGATAATCAGACCATTTTAAATATGATTGAATCAGATCGTCAAACCACTCCGAGATTTCCTTGAGATCAAAGCGGTATTGAAAATATCTGATCTCCTCCGTCTCCATATGGCAATATGTCATTTGGACATGTATTTCCCGCAGTTCCCTTTGGCACGCCCCCCGGAGAAACATGGCGGCATAGACCTTGGCCTGGGCCAGATGCACAGGCACCGGCTCCTTCATATATGACAGTTCCCGGTAGGTTCCTTTTATCTCGTCCACAGTCACGCTATCGGGCTTGTCAATAATACCGTCTGCCCTGCCCTCCAGAACCAGGCAATAATCTCCGGCGGGATGGGTGTAGCGAAGAAACACTTCCGCCTGGTATTCGCTGCCCATACGGCGCTGGATCATCCTGTGAATCCGTCCCCCCTCCTGCATGGCATGATCCGGTGAGGCGTGGTGTCGGTTGTCGATATCGCCGCCGCGCAGAATAAATTCTACCAGTTCACGCACAGATATACGAATTTCTTCTGCCATTTCTTTCTCCATAGGCATGTCCCCTCCGTTCTGACTACGCTTATACATGCTTATTTCAGTATAACATCTTGCAGGTCATCTTCCAAGTGATTTGACCATATCCGCAAACATAACTTAGAAGATCAAAATATGCGCCAAAACATTGTATCACGTACTCCGCAAAAAACTCCCCAAAGCAGGCTCAGAGCCGATCCTGCTTTGGGGAGTTTTGCATCGTTGGTTCCCTTATAAATAGCGGGCACTAGCAGGCCACAGCCATACTGCCCAACATTTCCTCCAGCTCCTTATTGTACCCCTCATAGGATACCTCTAAAGCCTTGGAAAAGTCCAGTCCGTACACGCCAAGAAATGATTTGGCATCCACTACATACCGATTATAATAGATGTCAATATCAAAATCACATCTGGACGTCACACTGACAAACTTCTGCACCTGATCCTGTGTAAGTCTGATCTGCCTTACCATATTGCATCCTTCCTTTCTCAAAACCGTCCCACAGACCTTCCGGACATTCACCGCTGACTGCCCCTGTTCCCTGTCCGCAGGAAAACCGTATATACGCCTTTTTTGCTGTCCAACACGAAAAAGGAAACCGTTTTCATGTTGGATATACAATACAATATGCTGGCTCAAAAGTAAATTGTCGATTTTAACAATTTTAAGAAGATTTGGAAAATTCTATTGTGTATTTTTGGAAACGTTTGGGCATCATCTGGTTCTGAAGTCCTATATTTCTCCGCTCCCTAATGGCTATCTTATGGCAGAACCAGCAGAAGAGTTCCTCGTAAGCCATCTCCCGGGCAGAATAGCCAGCTTTCGTCAGAGCTGCCTGTAGCTCCAGGCTGTCCGTGAGATACCACTCCCCGCCTGCGGGATGCATTCCCAGCACCCCCCTGCCGATATCCCTTATGGCAAAATCTTCCTGTGGAAAACGGTCCGCGAAGTGCACCATCAGATAGGGCAGTACATGGTTCGTAAACTGATTCTCCGCATATAGAATGCCCCGCTGCAATTCTCGGAAACGCATGAATTGACGTAATTGTGAGTACTCTCTGCCCGCTTTTTTAGACAGCTGATAAGTCTGCAATACACGGCTGTCCGTCTGATGGTCCAGCAGATGTCCCGGCAGCGGCCTGGCCTGCAAGCCGTAAACAACGGTCTGATATACGGCCTGGGCCTTTTCAGGATGGGGAGTGACCAGCGCCATGCACAGGGACTGGTAGTCCTCCTGCCCAAAGCGTCTGCGCAGCGTCCGCAGCACCTTCTCCGCGCGCTCCAGATCAGTCTCCACCGGAATATACTCGCCGAAAAGCATCAGTTCCCTGTCCACCCGAATCCAGGTTTCCCGATGTTCCGCATGTTCCTCATAAGCCCGGTATATGGCTGTACTGACCCCCTCCAGGCTGTCCTCACACTGATATACACGCATCTCTTCCCTCCATAAGTCCGCACGGTCATTCCCGAGATGTTGCATCCCAAACCCCGTAAGGGCTTTTCTCCGTTCCGGCAGTTCTATGCCGAGACAGACTGTCTTCCTCCGTGTTTCGGCAGGAGACGGCCCACAGGCCTACAGCTGGCCGGAGACTGCCCGATAGACGGTGTCCGGCTCCGTTGGCAGGCTGTAACGTCCGTCATCAAACAGGCTCATCTGCTGATAAGTCATACCGTCACTGCCAAACTGTACTCTGTCCTTCTCATTTGTCAGATTCCGCACGATATAGTTTTCCTCCAGCTTGGTGGGGTACATCATTCTGCCCCCGCAGGTAATAAAGTACAGCGCCCTTTTCAGCACCACTCCGATCCGTCTCAAATCTTCAAACCGCAGCCTGGCACTGCGGCGCGCCGCCACAATCCTCTTCGCGCTCTTTACGCCAATCCCCGGCACCCGCAGCAACCTCTCATAGGGTGCCCGGTTGACCTCCACCGGAAACTGCTCCAAATGCCTCACGGCCCAGTCCTCCTTGGGGTCCAGCATGACATTGAAGAAAGGGCGGCTCTCATCCAACAGCTCCTCCGCCTGAAACCCGTAAAAGCGCAGCAGCCAATCCGCCTGGTACAGACGGTGCTCCCTTTGCAGCGGCGGTCCCCCGGGCAGCGCCGGAAGAGACTTGTCCTCATTGACCCGGACAAAGGCAGAGTAGAACACCCGCTTTAACTCAAAACGCTGATACAAACTCTCCGCGACATTCAATATCTGATAGTCGCTCTCTCCTGTAGCGCCTATGATCATCTGTGTGGACTGCCCTCCCGCCACAAAGCTGGGGGCCTGACGGTATACCGCCAGATCATGCCTGTTGACCTGTATCCCGTTCTGTATCTGGCGCATGGGCGTCAGGATATTGCGCCGGTGCTTGTTAGGCGCCAGCTCCCGCAGTCCTTCCGCCGTAGGCAGCTCCAAGTTCACACTCATACGGTCCGCAAGAAAACCCGTCATCTGAATCAGTTCCGGCGGAGCGCCGGGAATGGCCTTCACATGCACATACCCGTTGAAACGGTACCGATTGCGAAGCAGATAGAGCGTCCTATAGATCAGTTCCATGGTCCTGGCAGGGCTTTCCACAATCCCTGAACTTAAAAAAAGCCCTTCAATATAATTGCGCCGGTAAAACTCTATCGTCAGCGTGCAGATCTCCTCGGGTGTAAAAGTAGCCCGGGGGACGTCATTGGATTTTCTGTTGATACAATATTTGCAGTCGTAGATGCACTCGTTGGTCATCAATATCTTCAACAGGGAGATGCATCTGCCGTCGCTGGAAAAGCTGTGACAGATCCCCGCCTTAACACAGTTCCCCAGATCCCGCCCATTTCCTTTGCGATCTACACCGCTGCTGGTGCAGGCCACGTCATACTTGGCGCTGTCGGTGAGTATGCCCAACTTCTCCATAAGGCTCATGGGACTGCCGTCCCGCACCGCTCCCGGTGCCAGAATCCGTGTATTGTCCGTCTCCTGAGACAATACCGGAATATTCACTTTCCCTTCCGTAGTACTCAGCGTATCCATAAGTCGTCGGCTCCTTACCTGTTTGCGCTCGGGAACATTTGTTCGATAATACTATAGCACATATGTTCGGATATGGCAAGGGGAAATTTATTTTAATGTCCTCCGGTCAAGAGGCAGGAGGACTTCGGAGTTTCCAAAAAAAAGAACGCTTTCAGTTCATTTCTGAAAACGTTCTTTCTGTATCAATAATCCCTAACCAAAATAATCTGCCAGGCCACCTTCCCTATTTTTTCTTCAGCACCAGATGCTGGGGCAGGCCGTTTACCATAAACGGCTGATAATCGCCCTGGATCAGCGGCTCTATATAGTTGATAAACTCTTCTGTCACATAGTTCCCTTCCCGGTTCATCCAGGAACGGGGAACAAGCTTTTCATTGTTGGCGATGCGGTGCACATCATAGATACCGGCTGCGCTCATGTAGGGATCGTCCGCTACTCTGTCTATCACTACCATCTTACCGGTATCCCCCTCGTCCGCCGCTTTCACGGCAGCGCCGCCCACCATGAACGCCTCGTTGACATCCACCCGGGACGCCATATGGGACGCGCTCCTCTGCAGGGTGGAAAACTCAATGCTGCGGGTCTTACAGCCGATCTCCGCCCCCAGATACCCCGCCAGGTAAGCGCCGGTTCCCTGGAGCTGCTTATGTCCAAAGGGATCTACATATCCCGCGCCGCCGGACAACTCACAGACATATCTGCCGTCCGCCAGCTTGATACCCTCGGATACGGCGATCACTACGGATTTCTTTTTCTTGAGCAGTTCCTGTGTGGTCTTGCGGAATTTTTCAATGTCAAACACCACCTCGGGCAGATAGATCAGATCCGGGCCTTCGCATTCCTCCGTCTTGGCGAGAGCCGTAGCGCCGGTCAGCCATCCCGCGTTGCGCCCCATAATCTCGATCACGGTGATCATGGACCGGTTGCCGTAGGTCAGGCCCAGAGCGTCCCTAATGATCTCCTTGGTGGAAGCGGCGATGTATTTGGCGGCGCTTCCAAAGCCCGGCGTATGGTCGGTGAGCGCCAAATCATTGTCTATGGTCTTGGGCACTCCCAGAAACTTCTGGTTATGTCCCTTTACAATGGCATAATCAGACAGCTTTTTGATGGTATCCATGGAATCGTTTCCGCCGATATAGATAAACGCCTCGATCTCCAGTTTATCCAATATCTGGAATATCTTTTCGTATATCTCCGTATTCTCGTGAATGTCCGGCAGCTTATACCGACAGGAGCCCAGGAATGCCGAAGGTGTTCTCTTCAGCAGTTCGATATCCATGTCGGAGTGAATCTGCGTGGCCAGGTCCACATACTGCTCATCCAAAAATCCCTGAACGCCATGGAGCATTCCATACACCTTATGAAAGCCCCTCTCCTTGGCTGTCTTATAGACGCCCGCCAGGCTGGAGTTGATCACAGCAGTGGGACCTCCCGACTGCCCTACAATGATGTTGCGCTTTTTTGCCATTTCTGCTCCTTTCCCACATACCGCAAGCTGCACTTGCAATATTGCACCGATCGACGCCTAAATATGAGAATTCCCACTTAACATCCAAACCGGTCTCTCCGATATAATCAGTGTGCAGCACTGTCACTGCCTAAATCATACCAAAAACTTTGAAAAAAAACAATGTAATTTACACAATTTCCACAAAAAAAACACTTGCAACGCCCAAATGCATATGATAAACTATATCCATAGAAAGTGGGAAATTGTATTCTGATCAATGAATGGATTTGTTGACAGTACAATTATTATCTCCCAAAGACTGATATCATGATCCGGCTTATTTCATGGAAGAAAGGAGGCAGGGCAATGAGTGCTATTATAAATACAATATACAATCACTATCTGACCGCATATGCGCCGTCCGGCACCACCCGCTACGATACACACAAAAAAAGCGAACTTCGTGCCGTATACAATTCCATTGTAAAAATGAATAAAAATACGCCTTGGTATCTTCCTGTTAAAAGGCCGGACGTTCAGCAGTTTGCCATAGGGCTCAAGGAAGGAGCACGGGATCTGCACAATACCATCGCCTCTCTGGGAGGTCTGGAGGAGACCGATCTGCTCAGTAAGAAAACCGCTTTTTCCACCGAACCTGATATTGCCTCCGTTAATTATGTGGGCAAATATATCGCCGGCCAGGATAATCCGTCTATCGAGCTGGAAGTGCAGGAACTGGCAGTGTCTCAGGAAAATATGGGTAATTATCTGCCTGCGGGCAAGGTGGGACTGTCCCCCGACACTTACTCCTTTGATGTGAATATCAATGATATGAACTATGAGTTCCAGTTTACTCTGGCAGACGGCGAATCCAATCGCGACCTTCAGGAGAGACTGGCCCGGCTGATCAACAATTCCGACATCGGACTCAAAGCGAGAGTACAGGAAATCACGGGACGCAGTTCTCTGGTGCTGGAATCCGAGGCTACCGGTTTAAGTGCGGGCAAATCGGAGCTTTTCCGTATAAGCGACGAGCACACCAGCAAATCCCGGGGTGCCGTCAATTATCTGGGAATTGACTACATCAGCAGACCGGCCTCCAATGCCCGTTTTACTGTGGACGGAGAGCCTTACTCCACGGCCTCCAACAGTTTCACCTATGAGAAAAAATTCGATATCTCTCTGCATGGCATCAGCGCGGAGGGACATCCTGTTACCATCGGGTTAAAGACCAATGTGGAGTCTTTGACGGACAATGTAGTACAGTTGACAGAAGGTTATAACCGCTTTTTACAGGGAACCAGCAACTATCTGGATTCTCAGCCCCGCAGCAGGCATGTGGTGCGGGAGATGGGACAGATCATCTCCATGTATCAGGATTCGCTGCGCGCCATTGGCGTAAACAGACAGGAGGACGGTTCGCTCACTGTTGACCGCCAAAAGCTTGGTGATGCCGTAGTCAGTTCCGAAGATGTAGCCGATACATTCCACACATTGAAGGATTTTTCCAATATGTTGCTGCGCAAGAGTAACCAGATTTCCATCAATCCCATGCAGTATGTGGACCAGACCATTGTGGCATACAAGAATCCCAACCCAGGACGCAATTATGCCAATCCCTATGTGTCCAGCGCCTACAGCGGCATGATATTCAACGGATATTGTTAAAAATAAGGCAGATGGTTTGCCGTGAGGAAATCGTCTGCCTTTTATATTAATTATTTTTCTTACTCTTCTGCCGGTATTTGTCTATCTGCACAAAATCATCCATCAGGTCCAGTATCTTATCCCGTCCCTCCTGATTCAGTTTCAGATAATTCTGCATTACCCTGTTTTCCAACAGCTGTGCCCCCAGCGGAGCGTCTCTCTCCAATGAGGTGAAATCCACCGGATTCAAACTCAGCTTGTCACACATTTTGATCACAGTGCCATAAGCCATCCCCTCGATGCCACGTTCCAAAGCTGTTACCAGAGTACTATAAGGGATATTCATTTCCAAGGCAAACTGACGTACACTGCGATACTGTCCCAAAATTTCTTTTTTCAAAATCTCAGCTTTTGTCATAACATTTCCTCCTGAATATCATAAGTCTACCGCCCGTTAACTTTACTATACGATAAACCCCATGATTTGACAAGAGGTTCCATTAAGATTTTATATGTTTTTTTTGTGTGCAATGCCCTGCTGCGCCGCCTTAAACTGCGCCAGCAGTCCATCGATTTTCCCTTTTATAAAGGCCCTGTGTTCCTCCTTCACCAGGAAATAGAGATAAGACTCTTCCACATAGTCCTGAGGCATTCCTCTTCCGGCGATCTTGAAGTTGCAAAAGCCTCTGTCAATATAGTCGCCGATCTGCTCGTTGGTGATAAACGCAGGTCTTTCCATACACTCCTCAAAGGTACGGGGCTTTGACTGATTGGGACAGGGAAAGCCCGTGTGTATATCATATTCCAGCTGTAGCTGGGACTGCTGGCGGTAGTGCTCGGCCCGCATGGCGCAGCCCGGATAGCACACCTCGTTGACCAATACTTCCACCCGGTGAGCCGCAGGAGCAATGGATTCCAGCACACGCTCATCATGGTTCAGATCATAGTCCAATACCACCAGATAGTAATCCTTATCCAGCTCTGCCCGCAAACCGCCCAGATCGGTGATACGCTTGGTGGTGGAGGATATTAGCGGATACCGGGGATATTCCCTGCGTATATACTCCTCAAGCACAGGCGTATTGACCAGTACCTGATTCAATCCGTTATCCGCCAGGCGCATGATAAGATTACAGTAGGTATCCTGAAGATGTTTTTCCTCCAACAGGGAGTTTGTCCAGGTAAAACGCACCGGAATCCCTCTGGAATTATAAATCTTCAGAATATTCTCTATATCCCGCTTGCAGGACAGGCCGAAAGAAACCCTTCCTCCGTTCCAGATGGCTCCGGGAAAAGTGCCGTACACAGATCCTATCCGGTAGCCCTCCCGAAATTTATCGGGGTAGTCCTTCATCATATTTATGAGCACCTGATTCAACAGTCTGAAATAGCAAAAACCCGGCAGATGCCAGTACACTTCTCTCGCCGCCATATCCCTACACCTCTGTTTTCATTATTATTGGCCCTCTCCGCAATTTTCAGATGCGCTCTTTGCAGGGAGTACCCTCTCCCGCATTCATAACTGCGCTCTTTACGGGGTGCGGGCACACCCGCAAATCCCCACAGTCCTTTTCACACTACGGCCAGCGGGCCGGTCTGGGATGATTCACCGTGAGTACCTTACTGCTCACCAGATTATTCAGCAGCAAGATCCGCACCTCACCCTGTTTCTCGGGACGGATCAGATAGTGGCTATAGGTCTCCACCAAAGAAAAGATATTGGCGGTCCTGCCCTCAATCTTAAACTGATTAAATCCCATAGGCACATATTTTTCCCAGATATCCTCTGGGGAAATATAGGTGCTGTATCCCTGGATCGTATGAACGCAGTTGTATTCCCCATATTCACAATACCAGTGTTCCAGTTGTTTCTGCTGCTCCTTGGGCAGCTTTCTGTTCTCCAGCAATATCCGCTGGTTCTTTGCAATATTCTGGTAGTGTTCACCCCTTCGAGGGCAGTTCGGCGTGCACAGAGTATTCACCAGAATCTCGCAGCGTGCCTTGTCCTCGATCTTGGCAAGCTCCTCGAAATTATTGTTAAAATTATAGTCCAGCACCACCAGATAATAGTCTTTTTTTAATTCTTCATTGACTTGAGCTATATCCCGTATCTCCTTGCAGGTGGAGCTGTTAAGCTTATAGCTGGGGTATTTTTCCCGGATATATTTCTCTAGGATCGGTGAAAATATCATAACCTCGTTCATCCCGTTATCCGCCACCTGCATGCAGAAATTGCAGTAAGGGTCGGCCAGATCTTCCTCAGTCAACAGCATATTGGTATAGGTATAACGCACCGGCACACCTTGGGCATTGATACACTTTACCACGTTTTCTATGAAATCCGCACTGCACTGGTCATAGTTGGACGGTCTGCCGCCATTCCATAATGACGTGGGAAACTCACCAAAAAACGAGGCTATCTGCACGCCCTCACGGAACCATTCGGGTTTCTGTTTCAACATGCTTAGAACCAGCATATTTAGCGGATAATTCTGGCGTAGGCCAGGAAGATGAAATTTTACTTCCATAGAATCTTTCTTCCTCTCTTTATGGCTTGCAGGGAATTCTCGGCAAAGGAAATGTACGGCATCTCATTGCTATGATCCCTGTTCAATAATAATTCCTGCGGCATCAACCGTGGCGGTATACAAAATCCGTAAACAGTACCCTACATTCCGCAGATCCTTCTGTAGCAGCGTATAGACCTACCGTGCAGCCAACAAAGCCTCCTGCCACCTCGGTGGAAAGGCTGCGGATATCGGCCTGGGCAACGGGAACGTCCTTCCCTTGAACCATGTAACCCACAGTTGCGGTCAATCCGCTTACCTGCAGATAAAGCTGCAGATTCTGTTCTGATTGCATGGGCAGCTCGATGGAACCTACGACGCTATCCTGTCCCTTTTGGCATAAGATCGCATTCAAACAGTTTTGCGTAGCTTCCAGACGCAGATGATAGGTGTTGCTCTGGAGCAGGGCTATGCCTGCGTGACAACCTTCCGGCAGTTGCGCCGCCAGCGTAGTCTCTGTTCGGAAAGCGTGATGTTGCTGGCGGATACCCAGATAGGTGGGGCTGTCTTTCTCTTTCAGTGTAACAGATGTTGCCGTGAGATACAAACCTTTACCCGCCTCCAACACATAATGATACATGTCAGGATTACGCAGATAGAGGAATTCGTCTCCCAGTGTCTGCATTTTCATAAAATCATAATGCCTGTCGCTGCCGGGCACGGCATTTTTGCCTGCGCTGCGGCTGGTAAAACTCTCAGAATCCTTCTCCGGCAGCCACTCAGGCAGAGATATCTCTACCTCATCCGTCAATAGGCCTACACCCGCATTGACCACCGGCCAGTCATTCTCCCATGTCACCTTTGCCAAAAAAGTTTCTCTGCCCATGGTAGTATAGCCTTCCAAAGGCCGCACTGCCAACATCGCCATGTACCACTCACCTGCCGGAGTCTCGATGAGATCGGCATGGCCCACATACTTTATGGGATATGCCTGGCCCATATGCCTGTGGGTCAGTATGGGATTACAGAAATTGTTTTCATAGGGCCCCCATATCTCTCTGCTGCGGCATATACTTACCGCATGCTCCGGTCCCGTGCCCCCCTCTGCGTGCATGATGTAATAATAGCCGTCCTTTTTATACAGATGAGGCCCTTCCGGCCAGTGTACGCCTCGCATCGCTCCATTCCAGACATTTTTTTGCCCGCCTGTGAGTTCCCAGCGCTCCAGATCCAGCTCCTGTATCCAGATATACCAGTCTCCATTGTATTTACATCCTTCCGGGTTGGGATGAGTGCCGATATAATAACACTTTCCGTCCTCATCAAAAAACAGACTGGGATCAATGCCGTCCGCCCCTTTCAGATAATGAGGCTCGGACCAGGGACCTTCTGGACTCTCGGCAGTGACCACGTAATTGCCGCCAAAAGATACATTGGTGCAGATCACATAAAAAGTACCCTTGTGGTAACGAATCGTGGGGGCAAACAATCCTTGTGAATGCTCCGCATTGGCCAATGGCAGCTGAGACGCCCTCTCCATCACATTGCCAATCTGTTCCCAGTGCACCAGATCTTTGCTGTGCAGTACCGGCAGACCGGGGAAATAGGCAAAAGTGGAATTTACCAGATAATAGTCCTCTCCCACCGCGCAAATAGAAGGGTCCGGGTAAAATCCCGGCATAATCGGATTTTGGGCATATTGCGTCATTTTGTGTTCTCCTCTCTCATACAAATCTCATTTCCATCCGTCTGGTCTCAGCCGCTTGGAAATCAGCCCTGTACAACAGACATTTTTTCAAAAAAAGGGGGGTGCCCGGAAAAACACCACCCCTTTATAGTATTAAAATATATTTACAGTTACCAGAAGTTCAGTTCCGCTTATTGCAGTGTATTACTCTCAGCAATGTATGTCTGCCAGGTCTCCCTAATTGCCTCTATATGCTCGGACACGCTCTTGCCATCCAGCAGATTATAGGTCAGATTGTTGCCCAGATCCAAGTTGGAGATCAGGCCATGGTAGGTCAGACGACCGTTGGTCATCATACGGGCAATGGTGTAATCAACGGACTCACTATCGCGGAAGTTCTTATTGTAGTTAGCTCTCCATCCCTCGTAATCCTCATATCCGGGAACAGGATCAGTCCACAGATTGTAGACAAACGCCAGTTTCCATGCTTTCTCCGCATCATAGCAAGCAGGAATAACCACGGGGTTGTTGCTGTAAACATTGGTATAATCGGAAGCCTTGGGTCCCTTAGGGAAACATACAAAGCCGAAATCGTCTTCCATGTTGGCAAAGGTTCCGCTTGCCTTGTAAGCACCCTCAACACAGAACACAGCCTCACCGTTTAAGAAACCCTGCTCATAATAGTTCCACTCAGCACCTTCGGGATAAGGCAGCTTATACTGGTTCAAAGTCTCAACCGCCCAAGTCAGAGCCTCTACGGTCTCGTCAGTCTCCAGCTTGTATACATACTCGCCGTTCTCTCTGCCAACATAGTCGCCGTTATTGGAATAAACAGCGGTATTGATGAACTGGGAATCATTCTGGGTACATGCGTATACATCGATCACACCGTCACTGTCGGTATCTCTCTGTACCTGTGCGCACATATCGGTAAAAGCTTCCCATGTCCACTCGCCGGCTTCCTGCAGCTCATACGGCTTATTGGGATCAATGCCAGCATCCTCAAGCAGTCTCTTGTTAAAATAGATACCGTCACGGGGCTCAGTGTCCTCACCATACATAGCGTAAATGGAATCGCCTCTGCCCATCAGAGTATGCACACCTACATCTCCACGCCATTTTGCCTCGGAGAAATCCAAACAATCCAGTGTAGCCAGATCGTACATCAAACCGGTATCAATAGCAGCCGTTGTAGCGGCATCTTCACGCACGATAAAGATATAGTTCTCATCGCCGCCGGCAGTAGCATAATCAACAAAATCCTTAGGAGCGCTGCCCCAGTCAGAGATGGCCTGCTGCTTAAGAGTGAAATTATAAGTCTCCTGAAGCCATTCGCGATACTCATCACGGGCTTCCTCAAAATCATTGGCGGGTTCGCCTACTTCGCCGGTCCACCAGTCACGCAGGATGATCTCCATACCGCCCAGATCATATACGTTGCCATTCTCATCGGTCAGAACTGTGTAAGGGCTGACCTCCTCCTCGCTGCTCTCCTCGGGAGCGGAAGACTCCTCAGCGGGAGTAGACTCGGGAGTAGACTGCTCTACAGTGCCGGTATCGCTGGGAGTGTCACTGCCGCCAGTCGTCGGTGCCGGCTCGTTGCCACATGCAGCCAGGCCAACAGTCATTACTGTTGCCAGAGAGGCTGCCAATACTTTCTTTACAATCTTGTTTTTCATTTTCATATCCTCCTTTAATCTATATAGAATCCCCGGTTTAATCCAACGTCACAATTTCTTTTCCGGGATGACGCCTGAACCAGAGAGACCATAACTATGTAAGTTACATCTTGATACCCGAACTGCTCAGACTCTCCACAAATCCCTTCTGGGCAAACAGATACAGGATCAGAACCGGAACCACGATCATCAGTGTACCCGTGGAAGTGATACAGTTCACATATCCCACGGAAGGCATCGTCTTAGAACCCATGAGCCTCTGCAACAGAGCGCCCAGCGCATCACCTATCCTCGCCAGAGACATACTGACCAGGCTGATCTTTCCCAGGAACAGTTTAGAATAGAATCCATCTGTCCACTGCCATACAAAGGCAAACAGGAAACAGGAAGTCAATATGGGTTTTGCGTCGGGCAGCATGATACGGATAAAGGTCCTCAATGTGCCGCAACCGTCCACATAGGCCGCCTCTTCCAGCTCCTTGGGTATGTTTCGGAAGAACTGGCGTATCATATAGATATACAAACCGTTTTTAAGGCCCATACACCCCGCGCTCATCAGATAATATGGCACCATCGAGCCTCTCAGATTGAGCGGAGAGCCTGTCACTGCCTCGAAGATTCCCAGTATATCAAAGAACCGGAAATGCAGATGCAGGGACGTGGAAATGATCTGGGGCGGAACGATGACCACCATAAGCACACATGCAAACCAGAATTTCTTCAGCGGAAACTCAAATCTGGCAAAACCGTAGCCTACCAGCGTACAGACTGTGATCTGCAACACCGCGATGGTAAAGGACACAATCAGGGAATTGACAAGACTGTGACCGTAATCCATGAGTTCAGCCGCTCGCTGGTAATTCTCGGTGGTAAAATGTTCCGGTATCGCGATGACCACTGGATTGTACAGGTCCTGCTCCTCCATGAAACTCACGGAGATCTTGTTGAAGATCGGCTGCAGGATCATAAAGCACAAACCAAAGAGCAGAATGAAACGACATATCTTCACCGCGAAATTCATGACAACCTTTTTCAGCAGATACCCCTCGGATTTTCTGTTCCTTTCCCAGAAGTTACTATATCTATGTGTTGCTGCCGTCTTAGTCATAATAGTAAACCCCCTTTGATATGAACAGCGAAGTGATACCTATAAAGGCGATCACGATCACAAAGTATATCCAGGTCATGGCCGAGGAGAAACCGTAATTAATCTGATCTACCATGACAGTGGTAATCTTTTCTATAACCTCGTTGTCGGACCTCATGCAGAAATCAATAATCGTGTAGATCCAGTTTACCAGAAACATGGAACTGATCATCGGGAAAGTTATTTTCCACAGACTCTCCCACTTGGTACAACCCTCAATATCCGCCGCCTCATACATGCTGGTGGAGATCGTCTGCAATCCGGAGAGGAATATGATGATCTGGATACCGGACGCAATTGCTATGTCGTACACTCTGTCTATGATCTCAAACACCTTCTCAAAGGCCCGCACCCCCACGCCTGCGGTACGGAGGACCTCCTCCACGGCTGCTGTGATGCTGACACCGCTGGTAGTCTCCTCAATGGCCACTTGGAGTTGTGCCATCAGAGAGTTATCTGTCTCCAATCCCAGTATAACACCGGAAGACAGTATAACGGGCAGGAAAAATATGGCTCTCACCAGCGCCCTCCCCTTGAACTTCTGATTCAGTATCAGCGCTACAAAGAAACTGAATACCATGATGGCGAGAGAGTCCACAAACATCCGGCTGATCTCCTCCGTCAGCAGACGGGTGAACTCAGGATCAATGGTAAAGGCTCTCTTATAGTTGTCAATCCCCATGAATACGGGATTGAAAGTTCCCGCGCCCACCTGTACATCGCAGAAACTCATATACAGAGACTGGAAGAATGGCTTTACCATAAATACCAGAAATCCGATTATGAAAGGCGCTATGAAGATATATCCCGCTATTGCCTTACGTTTTTGAAGACCCGCTAATTTATTCTTCTGTTTCTTCATCTCTAACAACCCTTTCTATATTTTCTTCTACAGCCGCCCACCGGACAGCCGCCGCATTAAGAACATTCCTAGCGGACCACTTTATAATCTCTGGAAGGAACCACCGTGCCGTCCTCCGCCGTCAGATCCGTATAACCATAATTGACATATACCCTGGTACCGTCCTCATAGATTGTGCAGGACAGATCCACAGTAATCTTCTCATGCCCTGTCATCTTCTGGTTGAAAGTGTGTCCCAACTCCGCATTGTATCTGGTATAAATCTCCACCAGCCTGTCATGCCACGCGGCAAAGTCAGAGCCGTAGTATTCTGTATAAAGGGTCTTTTGAAGAACAAACGCCGTCTCGTTCATCAGGTTGAACGATAAGCCCGCGCCATATTCCGCGCTGCGCAGCAGTTCATTCTCGGTGTTGCCCGCCATATTCAGCGGTTCACCCGTATAATTTACATATCCGTGCAGCGCCATCTGATAAAAAGGTACGAAGGAATCCAGTATCGTATACTCGCTCCCCTGCAAATCCATATTGGTGATCGTATCGCAATAAGGTGCCGCATAGCAGTTACCCATATTGATCATGACCTTCTGACCGCTGTCTGCCAGTTCTTTAAATGTAGCCACCTGTTGCTGCTGCACTTCCTCACGGCTGCGTATATCCTTGCGGTAATAGTCCGCAGACAAATCCCTGCCGGTTTCACGGAAAGAGACACCTGTGCCGTACTTTTGCGCTGCTGCCACCAGATTATCGGTCATCTCCTGTGCCAGATCGGGATGCAGCAGATAGAACTCGCCTTTCCACTCCGATTGCCCGAAGGATATGGGATTGTATTCATATAGCATCGCCTTTTCCTTGCTAATAAATCGAGCGGCATCTCTGTAAAGAAAGAACCCGTCAAAAATATCACTGTCATACGCATACTGTGTCACACCGTCCAGATAGACATCCACCCCCAGCTCTTTAGCGCTGTTTATCATATTTTGCAGATCTTTCTTGCTGCCCAGACTGGATACGGGTTTCACCCGACTTAACAACTGCTGCTGCAATCCGCCATTGGCCCAGCCCACCATCTTGACCGACATATTATTCAGACCATCTGCCTTGAGCTGCGCAACTATATCGGAGGCCTCCTTGAAAGTGGTCAATTTCAGCGGTCTGGGCATCGGCACACCCAGCACCTGCTTTACCTTGTCTACCGCGCCCATAATCTCTATGGCCACGGGAGCCTCGGTATCCTCATTCATAGTCATATATCCTTCATACCGGCTCAGCAGATAACCCTGATAATCCTTAGCCATATCCACATAATCGCCGCTGTCAATAAAGCTGTAGCGCTGTTTCAGACTGCCATCCGGCAGTTCCGGGAGATAGACATAGATACTACTGTCCGCAATCTCACCCACATCGTATTTCTCACGTAGCGCTATGCTGTATACCGGATAGACATAATTGTAACTGTTCTTCCTGCCGGAAATATCCGCATTTATAGAGGCATAAGCCGCGCCGTCTTCCAGGATACAGATAAAGGAATCCTCGCCTTGACTGATACCGTATACATTGAAGTAATTTCTGGTGCTGTGTACCATGGCTATACGGTTTAGAGCCATATCCCAGCCATACATATTGGCGTAATAGTCGTTCTGAGCGCTCTTGCCATTGTTAAAGTTGATCACAGCGCCGCCGCCCTCAGGCACCAGCATATATCCCTGATCCTCTGTAGTGCCCGCGCCAAAGAAAGGCAAAACAGACAGATTATAAAGCGGATACTCGGATTTATACTCGATCTCATTCAGCGGAACTTCCACTATCAGATCACCGCCGTCCAGACGATAAATCACATTCACATTATATATAGGTTTATCAAAGGCGGACTCCGCCTGATTCAGTTCCTTATCAGCCTGATAATCCTCCATGGTATAACCCGCTGCCGCAAAATACTCTTCAAATCTCTTTTTGATATGATCTTTTGTGGTATCTCGCAACACCCAGATGACCTCATCCGCAAGAATCGGGTAATTGGCCAGCAATTGTTCTTTGTCATCTTTCTTGCCAAGCTTGTTGATATCGTACTTTTTATAGTACTCTTTTATCAAACCGGCATCCTGCTGACTCATCTGTGCCAGCCACTTATTGAAGTTCTCATCGGTAATAACGGGAGGAATGATATATTCTTTCTCCGTGTCGCCGATGGAATAATAGACCTTTACATAATCCCCGCCCATCTCAATATCATATACGCCTTTAGCGATACTGTAGTCATAATTGTTGTAGGGTTGATCCACACCGGTCCTGTTACTCCAGGTCATTGCCAGTGTGGACTGCAGACGGCCTTTTTCACTGGACAGAGCCAGCGGATCATTAGCGCCGCCGTCAGGATTGGACTTCCACACCTTACCGGTGGACTTCACCTCCAGTGTGAACTGGGTGGTAGCCGGGTCCATAACAAACTTCAGCTCCTCATTCTCCAGCACGACCTCTGTGATATCGCTCTCCCAGGCATTAACCCGGATGATCTCCGGCTCTTCCTCCACGTTTCTGTAATTGATGATCACCAGTACAAGGACCAAAATGACCAACGCAATAATACCGGGAGTGATCAGGCTTTTGAGCCACCGGATCAGCGCTTTCTTAAATTCTGCTTTTCTTGTCGCTTTATCTCTATACATGGTTTGATTTCTCCCATCTGCCTTCAAATCAGGCATATATCCATATATTCTCTCCGTCTCTGTCGGCATATCTGCCGGCGGCACTCTGTCACATTCGGAACAGTATCTCTCTGCCCAGAGAGATAAAATATGAAACGCCCTGCGTGATCATACTGAAGAAAAGCAACAGGATAAACACCATCACCAGCATTGCAAACAGGGACGCGATGGTAAACAGAAAATTCTTGCCCAGAGAGTACTCGTGGATCTGCATCATAGCTGCAAATATCAGCGCTAAAGACCATACCAGGGACAGGCCGCTGAGTACCATGTAGAATTCCGCCTCATCCACTGTCACAAAGTTGCTGAAGATCATCAGCGGGAACTGGATCAGCGGATAGGGAGTCAGAGCATAGCAAGATGCCATATATACCTGCCCTAGCCTGCCTTTACCGTCAAACAGCGTGGTCAACGCCCAGTTTCCCACCACCCACAGAGCCAGAGGGAACAGTATGCTGGCAAGATACAGAAAGATATTAAGCGTCTCCCAGTACACCAACAAAAAGATAAAACTTGTATATCGCAGTTTCATCACCCGAATCAGTAACGTTAGCGCCAAGATCGTGTTGGCCGCCGCGTAGGACCCTCTCCTTTCATGAGTCAGATCCCAGAACCCATCCAGAGGATGGGTAATGCAGTACAAAGCAAACCGCAGGGTCGCCAGATAATGCGCAAATTTTTGTTTTCTTTTTTCCGTCATTATTGAAATTGTCATACCGACCTCCGTCTATGCTCTAAAGATATCTGCAGTATCAATCTCACGCTTTATGTTCCCAATTTTGCCTATGGCCAGAGGAATGATCAAAATACCAAATACCACGATGAAGATGACCACTATGTGCTCTTCCACCCACTCCTTACGATACTGTTTGTAGGCCTTGGAATAGTTTTCGTCGTCATATTTCAGTTCAAAATACTCCATGGCTTCATGATAGCGTTCCTGCCGCAGCAGGGAACGGCCGATACCTATATAAGCCATATCATAATTGCCGTTGATATCCATAACCTTTTGCCATGTCTCTCCGGATGCTATATACTCTCCATTATCAAACTCATCGATGGCCTGATACACCAGACGGCCAAATTCAGTGGGAGTAAACAGAGTAATGGAACAGTCCAGATTGTCCAGTACCAGCAGATCATATCCCATATGATCTACGGCGATTGGATAGCGGAAGTAACCGTTTTCATTGCCGGGACCGCCAAAGGCAAACACCATTCGCCCCTGATCATTGTAGCCAAATACCCTTCCTCTGTTCCGGTCTATGGATACATAGATGTCATTATCAAACACTGTGATGTCCGTCAGCTTGGATGGGCCGTCATAACCGCCGTTATTGCCCCAGTACAGATCACCGTATATAGGCCATTCGCCGTTACGCACCAGAATATCGTTGCCCATGAGGTTCAGCTTACGGATGGGATCTGCCTTCTCAGCATCAATATCCTCCTCGGTCACATTGCTGGTGCAGGCATAGATAAATCCCTCATAATCCATATAAATGTTATCATACTCCGTCGGAACAAAGGATACCATCTGCGCCCTCTGCTCCTCTGTAGCCAACCGTTTCCACACATAGTCGGTAAAATCATATGAAACCTTGGTAGCTCCCACAAATCCGGAAAACACACCGTCATTCTCATATTTAATCAGACCTTTGTTGATACCGGTAGCAATGCAGTATACGCGGCCTGCCGTATCAATGACAATCTTGTTGGGGGAAAAAGTAAGCTCCGGGTCCAGCGTATTGTCAATGGGCTTATCAAACTGCATCATGTAGTTCAGATCCGGGTCCAGTTTAAGGATACGGCTGTTACCCTTATCCGCAATAAACAGATATCCCTCCTCGGAAACCGCAATATCCGTAGGATTTGAAAAAGTCCTAACCTCCACATCGCCCTTAAATTCATCGATAATCTGTTTCAGCTTAATCCCTTCCGCATCCACGCGTTCCACCACCACGATACGGTTGTTACCTGTATCACAGATATAGATCAGATTGCCGGAAACAAACATTCCCTGAGGATTCAGCAGATTCTTATCCAGTCCCATATCCACGGAGGTATATACACCGGCCACGTTATAGGGATTCGGAGAACCCTGCACATCTCCCCAGTAATCATAATTGTATCCATATCTTCCACCATCGGGCATTGCGCATACAGCCATGGAAGAACCAAGTAACATTACGGCACTTGCCAGCAGCACACCGAATCTCTTAATTATCTTTCTCATACGCCACCTCATTCCCATCACAATCTCCTGCATACGTTTCCTGTTAATCTTTCAGACCGGAGCTTGCCATCGTCTCCAGGATCTGGCTCTCGGACAGGATGAAGATACAGATCGGCACTGCCATCACGATGACCTGTACCGCCGCCGACTGACCGGTCCTGGCGATACCGCCGCTCTGAATCTGCTGCAACGCATATACCAATGTCTTTTTCTCTTCAGAGTAAATAAAGGTTGCCGCTCTGTTATTCCACAGTCCCTGTACGGAAAAGATGATCAGTGTCAGCCATGCGGGCTTTACATTGGGCATTACAATACCGCTAAACACTCTCCACTCATTGGCTCCGTCTATCTTGGCCGCCTCGATGAGGGAGGTCGGCAAACCTTCCATAAACTGTTTCATCAAGAACAGTCCGGTGGGCAATGCAAATGCCGGAATAATGATAGCCCAGTAGGTATCGATCCAGCCCATGGAGTTGATGATCAGGTAGTTAGGAATGGATGTTACATATCCGCTGAACATCAGGGCCACTGTGACCAGCTTAAAGAAAGCCTGACCGCCGGGAAATTCGTACTTTGCCAGCACGAACGCGCCCATGGAGGCCACGATCAGATGTCCGAATGTACCTACTGCCGTAATAAATACCGTATTAAATATGTATCTGGAGAAAGTCACCCAGGACTTACCCATTGTCACGAACAGATCGGAAAAGTTATCCAGCGTCGGATTCTGCGCAAATACAGTTGGCGGGAACTTAAACAACTCATCCAGCGGTTTGAGTGCGGACTCAACAGCATACACCAACGGGAATACCATGGCCACAGCCATGAGCAGGAGGAACAGGTATACAAAGAAATCTCCTACTCTGGACCGGTTGGGCTGCCTTCTTTTTAAGATTTTGTGTCTCGGTTGCTTTTCTCTTGTCGCTACTTTTCTCTCTTTGCTCATATCAGGTTCCTACTCTTCTCAACAGACTTTGAATTGCTTTGTTACACAGGATCATCACCAGGAAAAGCATAGTCGCGATCGCTGATGCATAACCCATCTCAAATCTGGAAAAACCATAGTCAAACAAATGGGTGACAACGGTACGGGCCGCATAGTCCGTACTGGGGTAACCACAGAGTGCCATGGTCACATCACACACACCAAAGGACTGAGTGATAGCCATAACCGCACCGAACATCAGCATAGGTTTCATGTTGGGCAATGTGATAAACCACAACTCCTGCCACCGGTTTCTCACTCCGTCAATACAACCCGCCTCATACTGGGAGCGGTCCACACCTTGAAGACCTGCTACGAATGACAAAAAGCCCATACCCAAACTCATCCACAGGATAACCACCATACAGATCGGCAACATGTATGCCGGGTTGGTCAACCACAGGATCGGGGCGTCGATCAGACCCATATCGATCAGCAGCGCATTCACTTGACCGTAAGCATCACCTCGAAACAGTACGGAGAAGATTACGAACACATTGCCGGCGATGGACGGTGCATAGAACACCACCACCGCGATCGTCCTGATCCACCGGGGCAATTCATTGATCAGCCACGCGAACAGGAATGACATTATGTACCCCAAAGGCCCGGTGATCACCGCGATCATAAAGGTATTCTTAACACCCTGCAGGAAAATATCATCCGACAGTATCAGGTTTAAGTAGTTCTGCACTCCGATAAATCGGGGCGACTCCAATATGTTATAGTAGGTAAAGCTGAAAAAGATGGAACTGCACACCGGCAAAATATAAAACAATGTGAACAGTATCGCGTAGGGAGCCAAAAACGCGTAACACATCTTAGACCTTTTCGCTTTCTTGACCGCCACCCGGAAATTGTGTTTCCGGAGAGTGATATATTTCTGTAAGTATTCTTTCATCTTTATCTCCTCCCCTCCTTATTCCAGCGGCAGACCAAACTCGGAACGTTTCTTGGTCAGCTCCTCGTTTATTGTGATCGCGTAATCTATGATCGTCTCACGGGCATCTTCTTTTTTATTGATAACCCTTCTTATCGCATTGGTTATATGCCGTCCTGTGTAATAACCGCCGGGCACCTCACGGATACCCACGGTCTGCTGCCACTGAGCCAGCAGCACCTCAATGTCGTCCGCACTCCACGCCAGCTGGGAGAAAGCGTTGATATTGGCAGTCGCATATCTGGCGGAAGATCCCAGCAATGCCTCGATCTCACGTCCGAACCGGATCTGGGTCTCGGTAGATGACCACCACTTCATAAACTCCCATGCGTCCTGCCTGCTCTGCTCATCGGTCTGCTTAATCATCATAGTGGCGGTACCGCTGATAAAATCAGACCTGTCTATATATGTCTCCCCGTTCTCATCAACTCTCTCTGTGCCGGGTATCAGTGTGAAATCCCACAGTCCACGAATCTCGGGTGCCGACACCATCAGTGTATTATATGTAGCGTAGTTGGCCACTCCGATAGGCATTTCTCCGGAACGGAAACGGCTGACAAAATCAAAGAACACCGGAATACCATAATCATTAAAATATTTTACGTAATCCGCCATGGCCTCCACGCCGGCCTCTTCGTCCACCGTGGTTCTGGTTCCTTTCTCATTATATAGATCGCCGCCATACTGGAACAACAAACTGAAATACATACTCAGGTCCGGCGCATTAGAGGCAACCTGTGTGCTTGCCACCGCGCTGCCGCTGGACCCGCCCGCGCTGGGCAATCCTATGGACATGTTATTACCCTGTATCGTAGGAAGCATCTCCACCAGTTCCTTCCAGGTATCGGGTACTTCCAATTCCAACTGTTCCAATATATCTTTGCGGTAAAACAGCACATTGAATGTCTGTGTCTCAGGAACAGCGTAGATATGACCGTCCAGAGAGTACTGCGCATAGGAGCTGGGTGTATAGTTGGCAAGCACTTCCTGGTAATCCGCAAACTGCGTGATATCTTCCACGGAATTACGCAGCGCATAGTTCACAGGCTGGTCAGCGCCGACAGACAACACCACATCCGGTCCTCTCCCTGCCACCACTGCGGTCAGCAGAGCATCCTGGGCAACAATCTCCACATTGACCTTGATGCCGCTCTCGGGAGTAAAAGTATCGTCCACCATGGACTTCAATATGGTACCTTGATCACGTCCGGTCAGCACCCATACCTTGATCACATCATTGCTGCCCTCTTCATATACGTCACCCACCGCGTCATAGTCCACAATGAAAGATGCGACAAAGGAACGAATCTCATGGGCCACTTTCTCGAAGAAATTGGCGGTATCTTTCTCCGGCTTAGTCTCGGTTCCGCTGATCGCGATATAGTCAATATCCAGCTTTGACTCGCTCATATTCAGCACAGCAGTACCTAATGCGGTAATATTGTCTTTAAAAGTAATGAATTCCGTTGTAATCTTGCCCGGTTTCTCCATGAAACGGTCAAGCTGCTGGGCTATAGTCTGCGCCGTGGCAATCTTATCGGCTTTCTGTCCGCTATATGCCACCACATCGTCTACGACCTTGTAAAGCCTCATGCGCTCCAAGTCCATAGCCTCCATGACTTCCGGATAATTGGTGTCTATATGATAGTCTCTGTAACGGTCAGGAGTGGCTCCTGTATACACCAGAATCGTTCTGTATATCTGATTGAGGCGGAACGTGCAATCCTCCAGTTCCTCCATAATGGAACCCATATCTCCCAGAGTTGCCTCCAACCGCAAAGTATGGGTGCCGGCAGTCAGATAGAACTCATAAGGATTGCCTTCTTCATCTCCCAGAGTCTTACATTCCCAATCATTCCGGTAGTCAAAAGATATGTTCTTGGCTTCCTCAAAAGGTATCTCTCCGTCTATGTACAGGATACGGCTGGACACGCTGCCTCGCGAATAGTTTTGCCGTCCTTTGATAGTTATGTTATAGAAACCGTCCTCGGGCACTTCGATATCCCACTGTATCCACTGTCCCGCGCTCCTCCAGGCATCACCGCCCACATAGTTAAGCACTGTGTTCATAACAGTGTAGGGCTGAGTGGAGGGCGAAGATCTGTCGTACTTTGCATATAAGGAGGATTCGGAACGAACGGTAGAATCCTCGCCCTGTACCACTTGTAAATAAGAAAGCCCTGACCCGGTAGCTGCACTTCCGGTCTGCTTGGCTCTGTACTCAGTATAGGTGTCTATTTCCAGCACCGGGAGAATGCTTACATTTTTCAGCACCATAGGCTCGTTTACCGCCTCTATGGCAATGGTGTTGGCACCTTTTTCCAAATAAAACATATAAGGGTCGGCGATATACCCCATGCTGTCCTCACAGTAGGCGCGCTGCCACTCAAACACCTCCACCTGGGTGGGACGGATCTCGTTGCCCTGATTGTCCACACGGACTTCGCCGCCATCGGTCCAGATGCGCGTAAACTCCAAGTTGGATGCATCGTCAAAAGGCAGCTCGCCGTTTATGTAAATCGCGCGCTCGGCCGCCACGCCCCGGGACTCAGGCACCAGATAGTCCAGCACCACATTGTAGAACCCGCTCTCAGGCACATCCACCTCCCAGGTCACTACAGACTTGGTATCAGTAAACAGGGATTTCTCCACGCCTTCATAATCATTGTAAACCTCCACGCCGCCCTCGGCAGTGTAGTCAAAAAGATCCAGTGCGACCTCTGTCTGGGGACGCACGGCATCCGCATGGGCATTGATATAGCGGGTATACGTTCCCTCACGCACAGCACCCTCCGTGTCGGCGGTCAGATCATGACCCGCATACTTATCCTCGAAGGTCTCTACTCCCCTCAAGCCCAACAACATGCAGAATACCACAAACGCTGCTATCACGACTATGAGTGTGAGTAATTTTTTGACAGTCTTATTCATACATGCCTCCCTGTGTACAATATCAGATAAAAATTTATTCCATGCAAAATACGCATTTATTTCTTATATTATAGCTTTGAACTAAAAGTCTGTCTTCTTATTTTTTGCTATTTAATCTTCACACATTGCTTACTTTTTGTGAATTTTGAAAAAATTAATTGTGCAATATTTACTTTTAATCACTTTGATGTTACTATATGTATATAGAAAATCTCTTTGTTTTTGGGCATTTTAGGCAGTTTTACGGACGAAACGTCCCTTTAGAGCTGGATGGTAAAAGCAATTCTTGACAGGATTAGCAATATTTGCACATATTAAGAGTACTGTTCCATACGAGATCGTTCTACTGCAGAAAAGTTCTCAGGAGGCACTGACAATGGCAGATTTGAAGACTAACGGAAATTTTCTTGATTTTTATGGCATAAATCACGATTTCAACGGCATAAGAGACGTTCAGGATCTACAGGAGACCGTCTCTTTCCACAACAATTCCACTGTGCGGATATGGCCCAACACTCAGACTGACGGTTTTGAGGCTCATTGGCATGCCGCTTTGGAGATCATTATGCCGGTGGAGAACCACTATGACGTGCGTGTAAACGAGCGCAGATACCACGTTTTGCCCGGAGAGATCATCGTGATACCTCCCGGAGAACTGCACGAACTGCTGGCACCCGACAGCGGTAGCCGCTTTATTTTTATGTTTGATATTTCCATGATCGCCAGACTCAAGGGCTTTGTGGGGATACAGTCCATACTGTCCCAGCCGCTGTATGTCACCAAGGAGGATTATCCCCAGATATACGATGACATATATCAGTTGCTGATACAGATGCGAAACGAATACTTCAACAAGAACGAGTATGCCGAGTTAACCATTTTTTCCCTGCTACTCACCTTTTTTACCAAATTTGGATACAATCATATCAACGCCAGCAATCTGTTTCCCAATGTGAGGCTTTATAAACAAAAAGAATATATTCAAAAATTTAACAGTCTGATGGAATATATCGACGGGCATTACATGGAGGAACTGAATCTGGAAGAAATCTCAGAATCTACAGGGTTCAGCAAATATCATTTTTCCCGGCTGTTTAAGCAGTACACCGGCTTTACGTTCTGCGACTATCTCTGTCACCGGCGAATTAAAGTGGCGGAGGAACTGCTGGCCAGGCCAGACCTGTCCATCACCGAGGTGGCGTTGCAGGCCGGATTCCCCAGCATATCCACATTCAACAGGCTGTTTAAGCATTACAAAAACTGTACGCCCAGCGAGTACCGCTCCCGAAACAGCCGCACTCTGCTGGACGAAAATCCCTATTCATGATATACAAAATCCGTGAACACGGCCTCACCGCCGCTTTCCTTGGTGGAGTATACCGCCAGGGCAAAGCGGCAGCCGGTAAATTGATCCAGCCTAAAGTACAGTCTGTGCTTTTCTCCCGCCGTTTCCCAGTGCTTTCCGTTTTTCCAGGCAAAATCCACAGTGTCGGTCATATCCGTAAAATTGGCGGAAACCCTCAGCCGAACTACCGGTCCGGGCAAAGCGATGCGGTCCAGCATCTGACCCGGCATATAATCGTATACCGTTCTGCCGCCCACTTCCACCTTGCCGCCCTGAAGCTGTCTGGCCACAACCACCAGAAAAAAGCTGTTTAACGTTCTGGTAATACCGATCATGCCGTAACATCCCTGCAGCGCGCACAGTCCGGCGTAATCGCCTTCTTTGAGACCCGAGCCGTCAACTGTCACCTCACTGCTGCAACGTGGGTAAAACATTCGTTGGGTCAATGTATTCTGGGCCTGCAGTACATTGGTACACACTTTTCCCGTGCGAATCCACAGTCCCCCTTTTTCCTTGAGTCCCCACAGCTTACTGTCGGGAACATGGTTCCACTGCCACTGCTTTTTAAGTGCAAAACGCCCCTGCCAGTCCTGCTCGCAGGGAAAAGTGTCCGAGGTATAGAGAGATTCATATATATAGCCCGGACGGTTGCTCTTCATCACGCCGCAGACAGGCACTTTGCCGCCCGCTCCAAATATCGGCAGCCCCTGTTTCCAAGTCACAGGCACCAGCACCGGCATACGCCCCACTGCTCCGTGATCCTGAAACAGCATGGCATACCATCTGCGGTCGGGGGTATCCACGATGCCGCCCTGGGCCACGCCCTGATTGCGAAAGCCCATATCATCGCTGATTATCTCGTATTCCGCAAATTCCCCTTCCAGAGAATCCGCCATAAAGCATACCTGTGTGCGACGGTCCCGCCCTTTTTCTCTGGGCCAGTGAATCGTAAACAGATAATATCTTCCGTCTATCTTGTAGAGATGAGAGCCGCAGTATCCCAGATAGACTTCCTGACGCTCCTTTGCGATCTGCCGGTCCAGGCCGCCTTCCCTGATACCGGAAAAGTCCGGCTCCCACTCCGTCAGCCTTATTTCCGACTGCCCATATGCGATATAAACCCGCCCGTCATTATCGAACAGCAGAGACGGATCATGGAGATAACCAGCGCCGCTCTCAAGCTTTTTCCGGCTCCAGGGCCCTTCCACGCTCTGCGCCGTATACAGATAGGTACCGCTGCCCGGCACACTGAACAACACGAAAAAAGTATCCTCATGAAACCGCAGTGACGCAGCCCACATACCCTTTCCGTAGATACTGCTCTCCCCTTCCATTCTCTCCTGGGCGGTGTCCTCCAGAGTATCGTATACATAGGAGGCAATCTCCCAGTTTTTCAGATCATAGGAACGCAGGATCACCCCTCCCGGCATAAAATGCATGGTGGTACTGATCATATAGTAGGTATCTCCTACGCGGATGATATCCGGGTCCGGATAGTCTGCTTTAATGATGGGGGTCGGTCTGTTCATATTTTCTCCTATACAGAGTACCGCATATTTCCTACCGCCACACATGGCCGTTGCATACTGTATGGACGCTCCTCCGTCCCTACAGTATGCTGTGCGCCGTCCGGAAATATGCTGTTATAGAGTACCGCATATTTCCTACCGCCACACATCGCCGTTGCATACCGTATGGACGCTCCTTCGTCCCTACAGTATGCAGTGCGCCGTCCGGAAATATGCTGTTATAGAGTACCGCATATTTCCCACCGCCACACATCGCCGTTGCATACTGCATGGACGCTCCTCCGTCCCTGCAGTATGCTGTGCGCCGTCTCGAAATATGCTGTTTTATGTTATAGAGTACCGCTTATTGCTTACTGTCCGGAGGCTTCCGTCTCTTCGGAGGGACCGCTGATAATGACTTTTCCCTCCGCCAGTTCCAGTTTCACTTTGTTGTCCGGCAGATTCAAGGAAGAGAGTATGTCTCTGGGGATCTGTACCCGGCCAGCCTTGTCCACGATGGCGTACTCCTCCTGGGTGTCCTCGGTGCGCCAGTCGATCGCCGCCTCCTTGATACGGTCCGCGTATTTTTCCTTCAGAATGCGCTCGCTGCTGATCTTACCGTCCCGTATGGCCACCACACGTTTCACCTTTTTGGAGAGCGCCACGTCATGGGTAACGATCAGTATGGTCTGACCCTGTCGGTTCAGTTCGGTAAATACGTCAAAAATATAGTCGGCGGTCTTGGGGTCCACGCTGCCGGTGGGCTCATCCGCCAGCAGGAGCTTGGGAGAGTTGGCCAGGGCTATAGCGATGGCGATCCTCTGCTGCTCACCGCCTGAGAGCATATTCAGTCTGCTGCGCTTTTTGGAGGACATGCCCACCAGCTCCAGCAGCTCCAACGCCCGGGCTTTCTTCTTTCGCACGTCCGACAGATACATGGGCAGCATCACATTCTCCAGAGCCGACAGATAGGGCAGCAGATTCCTGGCATTGTTCTGCCATACAAATCCCACGGTATCTCTCTTGTATACCACCAGCTCCCGCTCCGTCATCGTGAACAGATTTTTGCCGCCCACCACCAGAGAGCCGGCGCTGGGTCTGTCCAGTCCGCCGATCATGTTTAAAAAAGTAGATTTGCCGCTTCCGCTGTTGCCGATCAGCGCAGTCAGTTCTCCCTCTTCAACCGTCAGGTCCAGCCCCTGCAGGGCCAGCACTTCCGTCTGCTTGGTCTTATAGATTTTTACCAGGCCGTCCGCCTGTATCATTGCCTCCGCCATACTTTATCCCCCTATTAAGAGTCCTGCTGCTCTTGCTCTGTCGTCTGCCTGCCGTTCGCCAGTTCTATCACCATATCTCCCGCATCCATCAGCCCTGTGTCATGGGTTGTCATCACGATGGTCACGCCCTCTGTGCGGGTCATCTCCTGGAAAAGCCGGGCCACCTCCGCCGCCATGGCGCTGTCAAGCTCCGCAGTGGGCTCGTCAGCCAGCACGATCTGGGGCCTGTGGGCTATGGCTCTGGCTATGGCCACTCTCTGCTGTTCACCGCCGGACATCTCCATAGGCATGTGCTGCATTCTGTTGCCCAGCCCCACCATCTTCAGGCATTCCTCCACCCGCTCCCGGCGGCCTTTTTTCACTCCCGCCAGACGCAAGGAGAATTCCACGTTCTGAAAAGCGTTCATCGTGGGGATCAGAGATACCGACTGGAACACAAATCCCACTTTGGTCCTGCGCATGTTTTCTCTGGCCCGGTCCGACAACCTGCACACATCCTGCCCGCCGATCAGCACACTGCCCGAGGTGGGCGTATCCAGCGCCCCCACAATGTTGAGCAGCGTGGTCTTGCCGGAGCCGGAACGCCCCTTCAATATAGTCAGTACCCCGGCGGGAATCTCCGCGCAGATATCCGTCAACGCCTGATACTCTCCCCCTGCCACCGGAAATATCCGGTTCACATGGCTGATGACGATAGCCGGAGCCTTCCCTCCGCTTTTTTCCGCTACATTCATATTCTCAACACCTCTCATTTTCCACATCCACCAGGCAATGCGAAACTCTCTTTCCTGGTGACAGGTAACCCCTCTCCTACTCCTCGCCAAGCTTAAGCGCCTTTGCCACATTCATCCTGAACACGATAACGATCAGCACCACCAGGCACAGCGCCATCACGCCCGCCACCACGCCATACAGACGCAGCATATCCGACTGTCTGGTGATCAGTTCCATAGGCAATACCTGATTGCTGGCAGCGTAGGCCGTCTGTAGAATGGGCACAAACATCCGCGAGGAGAGATGTCCGATGCCGATGCCGCCCAATATGGCGAATACGCCGGAGAATATCTGCTCATTGATGAGCATAAAGAACATCTCCCCTTTGTGCATACCGCTGGCACGCAATACGCCAAACATCATCTCTCTGGAGCGTATGGACATGATCCAATAGATCAGATATCCTACGGCGCACAGGATCAGCGTGACGATAAAACCCATGGTGAGGATACCGTTGGTTCCCTGCATAAGCGGGTCCGTCACGGATTTCTCCAGATCTGCGGCTCTGTCCACATATCTTACCACATGTACGTCATTGTCCAGAACCCACTGATATAACTCCTGGGAATCCTGCCCTTCTTTCAGGGAGATCCAGACCTCATAGGGCACCGTTCCCAAAGATTTCTGCAAAGCGGAGTAATTGGCGATAACCAGATAATTGTCCTTGGTGGTGACCTCCCCCTCCGCGCTCAGACTCACCGTTGTAGGCTCGTATCCCGGAAAATAATCCACAAAATCCACGATCTTACCGCGTACCTCCTTTTTGGAGTTGCTGTAATATCGTATGGTGTCTCCCACCTTGTATTCCATCTGGGTCTGGAAATTGCGGGACACCAGCACTCCCGTGGGCTCCACCGCCAGCTCATTGAGAAGCTCGTAATAATGTCTGCCCAGCAGTTCCTGATCCAGCCAGGTATTCTCACCAAACTCCCGTGTATGTATGCCCAGCAATGTGATCTGCTGCCGCTCGGAACCCTGGTATGGCACATACGCCTGTTCGTCCCTGATTACACGGGTATAACTGCGGGCACTGCCCAGCCCCGCGTATTTGCTGTAGTCCGGCTCATAATACCGCAATTCTCCCGCGGTTTCGCCGTTGGAAGATGCGTTGGTATTCCACACCTCCCGGATGATCACGTCCGCCGCGTCCAAATACTCCACATTGGCCTGGGCATTTTGCAATATCGTACGGGCCACCGTGGCGTGAAACATCCCCAGCGAGACGGTGAGTATCATAAACAGCATAATAAACTGTTGCTTGCGACCGTTCCCTATGATCTCCATAAAGGAGGCGTAGCTGGCCGGACGCCAAAAACCTCTGCCAAGGGCATAGATCCCCTTGACCAGCAGCGGCTGCAGCCGCAAAAACAGCAGGCCCATACCTACGATAAACAGGGACGAGCTGATATAGAGCAGCGGGTCCAGAGCCTTTCCCATCAGCACATCTTCCACCAGAGCGCTCTGGTTGCGTGAAAAACTGTAATATCCGTATGCCGCCACCGCCAGACAGATGATATCCAAAAAACATATCTCCCACCAGGACCGCTTTTTTAATGCTTTCTGCTGTTTCAGTTTCACGATGGTCAGCCGGCTGTGTTTCAGAGCAGGCAGCGTCATGATCAATATACAGACTCCCACTGCAGCTATTCCGTAATACACCGCGTCCAAGGTCCATACAAGCTGCATCTGTCCTTTGGCCTCAAACTCCAGAAAGTTGCGGGCCGAGCCGAGAAAGCGGCAGAATACGGTACCCAGCGGAATCCCTCCCAGCGCTCCCAGCAGTGTCAGGAACAGACTCTGATACAGATACAGCCGGAATATCTGGCCGCCCGAACTGCCCCGGCTCTTTAGAACGGATATCTCATTCCGCTCCATATCGTACATCTGCCCGGATATCATAAACAGAAAAGCCGCCAGCAGGATCAGCACCGGCACTTGCAATATGAACAGCGTAGCCTCGATCCTGCTCTGCTTTTTCTCAAAGCCGTCCAGTATTTCCCTGTAGGGGGGCTCCTTCAACGTACTGCGGTAAGGACTCTCCTGGGTCAGATAATCGGTATACTCGCAGATCTGCGCCACATCCGTGGCCCGCAGATCCCCATACTCAAACATACTGTAATAAGTACAGGTGATGGTATACTTTCCGGCATTCTCCCCGGTGAACATGTCGTGAAACAGGTTTTCCTCCATAAAGCAGACCATATTCAACTCTTCCGGCGTGTTCTGCCAGTAAAAATCCCCCGCCGTGGCCTCCTCATAGACGCCCGTGACTTTCAGACGTATCTTATTGCCGTCGGGACCTTTCAGAGCGTCATACTCCAAGGTTTCTCCCACCAGCAGACCGGCGTCCACCATGCAGGTCTGACTGATCACCACCTCTATGTTGCCGTCCTCGTCCAGTCCATCCTCAGAGTACATCTGTCCCGCCAGCATGGACGCGTGCCGGGGCAGGCCCGAGAGCGAGCTGAGGCGCAGGGAAACAGCCTTTTCATCTGAACGGTTCATCAGCGAGGATATATCCGCCTTGGCCAGGCTGTAATAATAGACTGTCTCTTTCTCCCTCACTCCCAGTTTGTCGTATATCTCCGACATCAGAGATTCCACTTTGCTGATGGTCTTGCCGCCGCCGTCCTTTTTGGAGATCAGCGTTATCGTATTCATGGCGGGCCAATCTCCCTGCTGCCTTGTCCATGTCTCCATCTCATCCTGCAGCATCCTGTCAAAAGCCGCCGTCCGGTACAGAGGAAAACTGACCACCGTAGCAATCAGCAAAAGGCTGCCCAGCAGCATACACATTGCCATCCATTTTTTATGCCAAAGTTTCTGTAACATTACTCCAAGCATAGTTCCATTCCTTCCGTCAGTCCCTCTACCACCCAATAATTGCTCTTGTCAAAACCGCCTGCGATAAAGCTTCGGCGCACAATACTGCCGTCCGGCTCCACCACATTCACATAAGTGCATCCGTCCGTCTCCCGCACGGCCCGCCTGGGTACGATCAAAACATTGTCCATCTCCCGCAGTCTCGCCTCCACGCCAAATATGGCGCGGTTCCACCAGCCGCCCCATCCGGCCGTACCTACGGACATATCGCCGATCAGCTCGGACGGCAACAGGATCAGGGCATATTCCTGATGCAGGAAACGGCTCACCGCCCGCCCGTTCAGATTGGCTACCATTCCCGTAGTCTCCTTCTGCTGTTCCTCTCGGTCCAGATAGCTTACCTGTACCTGATTGCCATAAGTTAGGATGTCACCCTCGTTTTCAAGAATAACATAACACGTGTTTTCATCCGCTATTTCCACCAGATAACTATCCGTCTGCAAGATATCCTCGTTCTCCAGATCCGCCATCCATATGACGATCCCGCTCTGCTGGGCACGGATAGCCGTAGTCTGATAATCCTGGGTAAGTTCCGCGATATCCTCCTGCAGTTTCAAGATTTCCTTCTGCCGGTTTTCAATCGCCTTTTTGTTCTCTTCCTCACCCTGTTCCATCAGATCCTGTACTCTCTCCAATTGTCTCTGCAACTGCAATGTAAGTCTCTGCAGGCCGATTTCATCCGCTGCTACCCGCACGGTTGCGATCACGTCCCCTTTCTCCACATGCTGGTACATCGCAGTCTGAAATTCCTGAAAGTACACGGTTCCATGGGTTATAGGATTGCGCTGCACCACACTGGAGGGATATATCATATAGCCGTTTCCCGAAAAATCGGTATAAAAGCTGCCCATCTGAAGCGTCACCCGCTGGTCGCTGTACTGGCGGCCCTGATCAAGCCGCACCACGTCTCCCTCGGCGATGCCGGACAGAATCTCGGTATACACACCGTCGCTCATGCCGGTGCTGACCGGGGTATATATGTTCTCATCCCCCTTCACCACGTACACATAACTGCCCGTATCATCTTTATGTATCGCATCCGCAGGCACCGACAGCGCCTGCTCCTGCTTTTTATTTACCACTACCACAGCCACGTAGTCGCCCAGATGGACATTCTGTGTATCCCCCTTCAGATACAGGGTGGAATACACCGTCTCCCCCTGTGCCGTCAAACGGGTATACTCATCGCTCTCCATGGGGACATATTCCACCTCATAGCGTATACCGTCGATCACCGCGTACATCTCCTGCGCCGTGGCAGCTGCCTTTCTGTTGATATAATCGCTCTTGAGCACCAAGCGCTGGGGATCTCCCACCGCCACGATGGGGGTCTCCCCCTCGATGCGGTCTCCATAGCCGTAATCCGTTAATGCCACCACATTGCCCGCCATGCCGGAGTGTACGGTAATATTGTTTTTATTATCCCGCAGAAAGCCCAGCTGCTGCATGGCGTAAGCGTGATCCAGTTCGTACAGGGCCGTTCGCTGCTCCAGCTGCAAAAGTGCCGTATTGACGCCATGGTCCGCGATCCGGTAGCGTCCGTTCCAGTAATTGTACTGCTGCTCCCACTCTTTATAGGCCGGATTGACCTGGGGCTTTTCTTCCTCCGGCGGCAGTTCGGCGTCCGGTCCGCTGACCGTTCCGGGCGGTTCTTCCTCCGGCGGTCCCTCCTCCGGTTTCGGGGGGATCTTGAGATACTCCTCGGGTTTTTCCCTTTCAAGGTTCTCCACTATATCCGCAAGCCGTTTCACTTCTTCCCGGGGCTCCGCGAGATCTTCCTGAACCTGGAGCTGATACTCGGCGAACTCCGTCTCCATGTCCTGAATCCGCTCCAATTGTTCTTCGATCTGCTTGTCAATTTTCTCGGTATCGGACAGCGCCAATATCTCGCCTCTGGCCACCGTTTCACCGGGGAAAGCGCCAAACTCCTTCAAAGTAACCTCATCGTCAAAGCCATACTCCTCCACATAAGGAACCACTGTGGCCGAGTAAATGTCCGTGTCATACAGGTTGCGCCGCCGCGCCGCCTCTCCGCTGTCGGTCATACCCACCGGCTCCAACAGCTCTACCTCATGGGCCACACTCTCCTGAGGCGGTGTCTGACCGCATCCGGTCATGGCTGTGGTCAGAGAAAGCAGTAATATCCATCCCAAAAGCCTCTGTTTTTTCATTGCAGTATGACCCTCTCTCCCTCCGTCAATCCGGACAGCACTTCCACCGTGTCGTCTCCGCGGAGTCCGGTTTCAATCCATTTTACCTCGCGCATCTGGTCATCTCCCAGCACATAAACATAATCCTTGCCGTCCGCGTTGTGCAGTGCCGTGACAGGCACACACAACACCTGGCTGCGCCGGTCCACCACAGCCACAATGGAACCTATGGTTCCCACCTCGATAGTTGCGGTCTCCGCGCCCTCGGCCAGCGAAAATAACTGCTGATCGCCCCAGTTCTCCATCTCATGGGGCAACAGCGTATACTTTCCCGCGCCGGAGCCGGAAACGATCTCCATATAAATCTCCTCGCCCTCTCTGAAACAGGAGGCGTATTCTGCCGCCTCGGTCATAAACAGACATTCCGAACTGTCTACGATGGTCAGCACTTCCTCTCCCCGCACGGAGGTAGAACCCTCCAGATTCTCCTTGATATGGAATACGATGCCGGACATCCCCGCCACCAGACGGCTGGAAGAGGCTTCCCCCTGCAGCAAAAGCAGCTGCTGCGAATCCAGGCTGATGGCATCCTGCCAGTCCTCCCTGTAATAGTCATAATTCTGCCGCACTTGAGCTATACCATCGTCCAGCCGCTCTCTGTCTGCCGTTGTCTGGCCGGTCTGATACATATAGTTCAGCCACAGGGTAGATATCTCGTAATCCTCATTGATCTGGCTGTATTCCATCTGCAGCTGGTTTCTGGCGATCTGGTACTCCAGCCGGGCGATCTCGTCCTGCCTGCTGCCGCTGGCCAGTTCCGCCAGCACCTGGCCCTTCTCCACGGTATCCCCCTCCTGCACATAGACTTTTTTCACGGAGATACCGCTGATCCCAAAGCTCAGACCCTGGTCACTTGTCTGCTGGTAGGTGCATTTGATCCGCTGGGTCTTTCTCACATCTCCCCGCATGACCACCGCCATGTCGTATACAACCGGCTCCGCCTCCTGCTCCACAACGATCATATCATCGTCTTCTTCCTGAGGCTGGCCGCAGCCGGATATGCCCAAAACCACACCCAGCAGGGCGGCCGCCGCAAAATACCTTGCTATTTTTTGTGTTATGTTTCTTTTTTTTGTCTCCATGACCCTATACCCTTAGAGATGTCCGGGGCCCCATATAGGACGGCTGTACCTGCACCCGGGAACTGTGTATCCTGATCTGTTCCAGCACCACGCCGGCCTCAAGGGCCTCTACGGTCAGCTGCTGCAACCCCGCCTCAAAAGGCAGGTTCACACTGCATATACGAATCTGATTCAGCACACCCTGCGCCCATCTGGGATCGCTGCTCTCCCCCGCGCGAAAGTCCGGAGCCGTGATCTCCACACGCTCCTGCTGCCCGGCACTGTTTTTCACCAATACATATACCCCCTGTCTGCTCACCGGGGAGTTGGTGGGAGCCACCAGCAGATCCACCTGGTATTCTCCGGCCTGGGGAATCTGAAACTGCCAGGTCAGGGAAGGCTTTTCCTCTTCCTCCGCAAATACCGCCGTGCTGGGGAACACCTTCATGCCCTCGCCGTATTTTCCGTAGCCCTGTATCAGTTGATAAGCGCCTTTTTCCGTATCCTTTTTCCGCATATAGCCTGCGCCGTCCATAACGATCATGCCCTGGCGCTCCAGATAAGTGCCCTGAGGCAGACCCTCTACGCTCTGGCGCTGTCCCGTGACATACACCGCCACAACAGAATCGTCCCCCTGGATCAGCAGCCGCACCGTCTCCGGCTCCTTTGGAAGTTTCTCTTCCACGCAGCTTAAGGTCACCGATGATAGATCCCGGCAAAGTCCCGTCATAGGCGACACCTGCAGCCAGGAAGGCAGCACGCCGTCCGGGCTCTGGACTTTGATCTGATATGTAAAACTGCCCTCGCCGTCGTTGGCGATCTCTATCTTCACCGGTTCCGCGTCCGCATATTGGAAATCCGGTACTCGTATCACCTGGGGAGCGCCGTAATTCTTCACGCCGATCTCTTCCCCGTCCGCCCGGGACACGCTCAGCCGGGGCTTATGTACGGGACGCACCTGCGCGATCAGAGGATAGCGGTATCCGTCGTCATTCCATTTGGTAAAGCCCACATGCTGGGCCATCTCCATGCCCTTCCACTTGCCGTCCTTAAATGCGGCCATCTCCCGGGCCAACTGTATATCCCGGTCCGCGCACTCCTGGGACAGGCGGCCAAAGCTGTTGGCTACAGGCCTGCCCTGACGGGCATAATGGTTGTTCTTGCCCGCATAGAGATGCATTTTCAGCAGGTTCATGCTGGCCATGGCAGAGAAGTGGATCATGCTGTAATAAGCATCCTTCTCCCGGTCGCAGAGCCGTTCCATCACCTGCATGGACAATTTTTCCAGGTTTTCCGCTCTCTCCAGCATACGGTCCGCCTCCCCATAGTGGCAGGGGTGGTAGATCCGCTCATTCAGGGCCTCGGGCCGTCTTAAGGCGTTGATGTCAATATACTCCGTCAATACCTGACCGATCTGCTCTCGCAGCTCCCCGTCCGCCTGGGGGAAATTCTTCTCCGTCCACAGGCGGGTGTATTCCCGGTAGCTGTCCGGGTTGCCGTAGCCCCATTTATCATAGTCATAGGCCAGAGCCAGGAAATAGCTCAGCGGTACCTCGTGGAATTTCAGATCCCCCACATTGACGATCCAGGCATCCCGTATGCCGTACTCGTAAGCCATACACATCTGCTCCCAGGTCTTGGCCATGGGGGTGGAATCCACCCACTCATAGGAGATGGGGCCTCCGTGATAGTCAAAATGATAATACATGCCCCAGCCGCCCTTGCGGTTTCTTACTTCCGGCGTGGGCAAAGTGCGCATCTGTCCGAAATTGTCCTCACAGAGCATACAGATCACATTGTCCAGCTCATCCCAATCCTTGAGACCCGCCACATGCTCATCCCCGTAGAAATATGCCTCCACCTCTTTGTAGAGAGCCAGGAGCTGCGGTACCTCATCCCGGTGCACATTCTCCGCGATCAGCGCCCTCTGCTTGCGGATGATATCTTTCAGCAGATTTACATTCTCCTCCACGGTGGACTGTTCTCCCAGCATGGATGTGTCTCGCTCACCCCTCATGCCGATGGTGATCAGGTTTTCATATTTGCCGCTGCGCTTAAGGGCCTCCTCCCAATAGTTCAAAAGTCCCTGCTCATTGGTATAAAAGTTCCATTCGTTGCCGTATTTCGTCTGGGGGCCTCTGACCTTATCCCACTCCTCGCTGGCCCGCAGACAGGGTTCATGATGGGAATAGCCCATGACCACGCCGTATATATCCGCCAGTTCCTCATTGGCACCGCCGGGGCCGTCTATGGGAAAAGAGGCGCTCCACATGGCGGGCCACAGATAGTTGCCCTTCAGGCGCAGCAGCAGTTCAAAGACATGCTCATAGGCATCGGCATTGAAACCGCCGAAATGATCGCTGGTCCAATTGCCGAAACAGGGCCATTCGTCATTGATGAAGAATCCTCTGTAACGCACACTGGGTTCCTTGGACAGAGTTTGAATATCATCGCCGATCTCCATATCCGGTTTCTCCTGCGGCTGGGCATCTCCCCAAAAACACAGGGGGGATACGCCGATATATTCCGACAGGGCAAACATACCGTAGATCGTGCCTCTCTTGTCGCTGCCGCATATCAGCAGCAGTTCTTCAAACAGCTGCGGCAGTTCTTCAAACAACTGCAACTCTTCCAGTTGCTGCCTGGCCCCGCGCAGCTGCTCCGCCGTGAACCTGCGTATGAGATAGACTTCTCTCTTGCCCCTTACCTGGGATAAGTCAATCAGCCCGGCTTTCTCCATGGTTTCCGCCACAGGGCTTTTTCCCACGGTAGCGCACAGGATCACTCTTCTGTGCTCCGCGGCGGACTGGCCCCCGGTCAGCACCTGGGGCTTGTGGCCCGTGACCTTGCAGATATCCTCCGCCACCTTGTTCGCTACTCTTTTTACTCCCTCAAAGGCGTCCTGTTCCACCAGAAGGGGAACCGCCTGTCCGTCATAAACCAGTCTCATTTTTTATTCCTTTCTATTTATAGTTCCGCATATTCCCTACCGCCACACATTCCCTGTGAAACATATCCGGCCG
>CAJTMX010000006.1:126429-126509 GCA_910577235.1 uncultured Acetatifactor sp.
TATAGTTCCGCATATTCCCTACCGCCACACATTCCCTGTGAAACATATCCGGCCGCTAGCGTCCCGATATGTTTCAGTGC
>CAJTMX010000006.1:126609-135501 GCA_910577235.1 uncultured Acetatifactor sp.
GCCGTCCGGGAATATGCTGTTTTATAGTTCCGCATATTCCCTACCGCCACACATTTCCCGTGAAACATATCCGGCCGCTAGCGTCCCGATATGTTTCAGTGCGCCGTCCGGGAATATGCTGTTTTATAGTTCCGCATATTCCCTACCGCCACACATTCCCCGTGAAACATATCCGGCCGGGATATACTGTTCCTATACTACGCCCCAGCCCAGTATGGTGAAGTCTTTATCTTCCTGGCCCGGAACCATCCTCACTTCCACATGGTAGCTTTTCCGTTCCCGCTCCCTGAAACAGATCAGGGCGTTGCAGTGGTTCCAGCCGTTGATATGGGGATCGGCAAACAGAACCTTCTCTCCGTCCACCCATACCTCGGCGCAGCCCACCTGATTGTCGGCACTGTCTTTATACACCAGCAACAGGCTTTCACAGGTGATATCCATGGCAAAGGGACTGCCTCCCTCCGCTCCCCTGTACATCCAGTTGTCCGGGAACTCATGGGTTCCCGTCAGATCCATATTCCGCTCCACCGCCTGGGTGTCTCCGTCCACATGGGCAAAACCGCCGCAGTCTATCGCAACCTGCTCCCAGACATGCCTGCGGTCCAGCAGCCGCACTTTTTCAAAAGTGCCGCCGAGAGGTGGCACAGCCGCCGAGAGATCCATCGCATCCGTGTCCGCCTCCTGGGAGTCCACCGTCCGCAACAGTTGGAGGATGCCGTCCGCCATGACTCTATGCCCTATATTGGTGGGATGATAGGAGTCATAAAAGAACTGGTTTTTGCTGACCACTCTGCCCTCCCCCGGCTTTTGGTAGAACTGCTCCAACACCGTATCCCGGGTGCTGACCATGGGCAGATCATATGCCCTGCCCACAGGGGACAGGCGTTCCTGCAGGTTAAAATCATCTGCGAACACAGCGAACAGCAGGATCACCGCCGGACGGTTCTCCGCATTTAATATCTTTCGCACCAGAGAATCGTAGCACTCTCCCTTGGTCTCGTCCCCTTCGTCGTTGACGGCAAACTCTACCACCACCACATCGGGAGTCACCTTTCCATCCGCCAGCACATCCGTCTCATACCGGATCATGCCCAGCTCGGAGGGAGTCCCCCCCACACCCGCTTTCACATAGTGCACATTGTCGTCCGTTCCTCTGCCCGTCAGCTCACAGAACCCGCAGAAAGTCTTATAGGCATAACACTGTGTATTGATAGGGATGGCGCCGGCCCCCTGGGTGATGGAGCCGCCGATAAAGGCCACCGTCACATCCTCGCCTCTGCGAGCCTTGTCGATGGCTCTCTTAAGCCTGGCATTGTTGCCGGTCTGTACCACGGCCTTCTCCAGCATCTTCCGGTAGAGGGGAGAGTCGAAGTCCACCGGTTCCTCCTCCTCCACTTCCGGCGCGTCAAAGCCGTCCTGAAGGTAAAACCGCACGGCCACCGTGGCCAAAGTTTCCGCCTTGGGAAACTCAAAGCGTATCTGTCCGGGCATATTGTCGTCATCGGACCACTGGCAACCGTCCAGCTCCAGAATATGCTCCATGCCGTTGGCCCGCACCGGCATCCGCAGCGTGGTTCCCGATCCGTATACATCCCGATGTCCGTACATCTGTAAGCAGAAGTCCGCCGTCAGTTCTCTGTCCTGGGCCTCCACCGTGACGCCGATGCTGTGTACCAGACGTCTGAATCCCTCTGTGGTCTCCATCATCTTCAACATCTCTTCATCGGTGATGCCGCCCACCAGCCTGGCGCTGCTCAGCATCCGGCCGTCGTTCATATACAAAAACTGTATCCCCGTTCCGTCCGCCTGGGGAAAACCTGCCACGCTCTTTCCCCGCATTATGTAAAAACTCTTCCTCTTTTTTGTGGGATCTTTTGGTGCTTTAGGTCCTTCCATCTCCGCTTTCCTCCCTACCAAATCCTATAGTTGCCGCTCAGCGCCAGAAACGCGAATATGTACAGGCAGTTGTCATAGTATCTCCTGTCACCGGTGCGCAGAGGCATATTCCAGAAAATCTCCACCCACTCTTTGGCCAGCTCGCCCTGCGCCGCCAGCGATCCCTGGGCGGTGGTAGCCGTGATGGCAAAAGGATGCAGAGCCTTCTCATCGATCACTCGTCCGTCCAGTTCATAAATGTGATAGCTGTCTTTTCTGCAGTCGTCTATCAGAAACTTCTGTATCCGGTCCGCCGCGGCCCTCTGGCCCGCGTCTACGCCAAACCACTCATAGTCCAGACCGATATTGGCCGCCGTCCGGTAGGCGTCGCTGTAAAACCAGTCATGCCTGTCCTTGGTCCAGGGGATGGGACGGCTCATGGGACTGCCGTCAAACTCCGCGTACTCCGCGTTCAGCCCCGTCACGGGATGACAGGCTTTTGCCAGATATTCCCGGCTGGCAGTGGCGGCCTCTTTCCAGAATGCTCTGTCCTCCTCGTCCGCCCACAGAGCGAAAAGCTCATAAAAATGCGGCAGATGATAAGACGGGTCGGTGTAATCGCAACCCGGCACAAACAGGATCTGATGATTGTCCCTGTTCCACATGGGATGACCCTGGCGGCCGTTCTCCCCCTTATGCAGGCAAGCCCTCAAGATCTCCCTGGCCTGCCGGGAGTAAGCGAAGATACCTTCTCCGTCTCCCCATCTGTGGGAGGCAAAAAACAATGCCATGGCGAAATATTCTTCCCCGTCCGGGGCTGCGCCGTTGGCGTATTTGGTACCGTCGGTGCCGCATGACCAGGCAAAGTACCCCTCGCTCCAGCCCTCTGTCATATACATATATGTCCTGGCCCATTTCCATATTCTGTCAAACTCTTCCTTCATGTCCAGCTGTACACACATCATCATACCGTAGGACATGCCCTCGGTGCGGGCATCATGGTTGCCGGTGTCCTCCAGATAGCCCATATCTTCGCCCACAGGGTGATAGATCCTCTCCTCATCACTGCCATAGAAAAAAGTCTGCACGATCTCTTTTAGTTTCCGATCGATCTCCTCCTGAGAGATTCCGATCTCCGCAAACATGTTACGATAAATTCTGTTTGATATACCGCTCATGGCCATGCCCTCCGTCAGATAGATAGTCTTATGGATAATTATAGACTTTTTGCTCCGAAAAATCTCACTAAAGCTTGTTATATATTTATCATTTCTTGCTAATTTTTGTCCTCCTTACCTACCGTCTCTCTGTCCATACCCATTTATCACCGATTGACCGGATGGGGATGATGCGTTATACTGAAACAAATATTCCATCCCCGGAGGCTTTCTATGAACACTATACATTTTGTCGGCTACAGCGCCGTCCATCCATCCGATTTTCATTACGAGACTACTACCTCCCCAGGTCAGTATACGCTGCTGCTGGTGTCCACCCCGGTACAGTTTCTGCTGGAGGGTCAATGGCAAGAGTACCCTGCGGGAACGGCCATCCTCTATGCTCCGGGGTACCCCATCTCTTACCGGGCCTGTCGGGAAATCTACCAGAATGACTGGATACGTTTCTCCACGGACGACCCTCTGGTGACACAGTTTCCACTGATGGGAACCCCTTTTCCCGTGTCCGACACGGAATACTGCCACCTCCTGCTCAAGCTCCTGACCTGGGAAACTTCCCTTGCCTCGGCGGATAGCGACTTGTCTGTGTCGAATCTGCTGCAAGTTCTGTTTCTGCGGCTGCGTCAGGACACTGCCCGGCAGGAGGCAACCTCTCACTCCTCCCAACTGTTCCGTCTGCGCAAAAAAATATACAACAGCCCCCAGCATCCGTGGAGTATCAGCGCCATGGCCCAGGAGCTGCATCTCAGCTCCGGATATCTGCAGATCCTGTACCGTAAAATGTTCGGCGTATCCTGTATGGACGATGTGATTGCCAGCAGGATACGCAAGGCCCGGGAACAGCTTGCCTACACAGAAAAGCCCGTTTCCGAGATTGCCGATGCCTGCGGATACCACAATATAGAGCATTTCTGCCGCCAGTTTCGTCAGCAGACGGGAACGACCCCCAGCGCGTTTCGCCGCAACCTGCCGGATGCCGTCCAGTCCGGCCTTGCCCCCCTGTCTGAAACGGCAAAAAAAGAGACGTCTCCGGATATTTCTTCCGAAACCGTCTCTTATTCCAAATACACCGATCCTGCTCCTTTTATCAGTTTGTCGCACTATAATATAGCAGGTTCGGATATACCGTCTGACGCATTGGATTCCAACGGAAACATTCTCCCGCCCAACATACCGGAGAGCTGATCCGCTTTGCGGGACGTGGCACAGGCTATCTGAACACCAACCTGGTGTTCACCTGCCGGAACGTCTCCCGCAAATCCATCTCCTCTGTCATATCCAGTACAGGCACGCCGTCAATGTCAAAATGCACACGGCGGATACCGCTGCTGCGCACCCCGTCCGTGCCGGGTCTGGCGTGATAGGTATTCCAGATATTGCCATCCTCGTCTTCCACATAGGCATTATGCCCGGTCCCATACTCTCCCTCCACGCTGCGGGAGGTAAGAATCGGGTAATTGTTCTTGCGCCAATTCTCCTTGCGCAGCAGATCCCTGCCCCGCTCCGTGACCAGATAACTCACCACATAGGAAGTGTCCACCGCTGCCGCCGAAAATGTCACATACAGCTTATCCCCCACCATCAGCGCATAGGGGCCTTCCTCCACAAAGGTATGATTGTTTGCCCATCCATAGTCGGGCTTGGAGAGAACCACGGGTTCCGAGGCCAGCCGCCAGGGCTGACAGGGGTCAAGCCGGGCAATATACAGCCAGGCTCCCAGATCTTTGGGCAGAAACTGCCGCTGGGACCAGATCACATAATACTCTCCCTCCCAGAGGAAACATGTCATATCAAGAGAGATGGTTTTGCCCGCCTGACACAGGTCGCTGCCATCCATTTTTACTATCTTGCGGGGAGCCGACCAGTCCTCCCGCCGCGCCGGGTTCCCGCCCTCACGCAGTGCCATGATATGGCTTTCTTCCTCATAAAACGGCCCCGGCGTGGCGGCGTGAAAAATATACAGCCGTCCCTCTATCTCATGAAACTCAGGGGCCCACAGCAGGCCGCCGATTCCCTCATAGGTCTCCGAATCCAGCAGCAATATCTCCTCGGCCTGGGCCAGCTCCTCCAAAGTATCCGCCTCTCTGATATACAGTGTATGATTGTTGTCCGCATCGTTGGTGGCGATAAAATAGTACTTCCCGTTCCAGCGGGTGACGCAGGGGTCCGCTCTGTTAAACGCCACCGGAAATGAGAAATACGGGCGGTAAATCTCTCCGCGGACCACACTGTCGCCGGGACACGAGGCATCCAGCTCTTTCAGATCCCAGTCTATACGCTTTTTACAGAACGTTCCGTCGCTGTAGCGCACTATCGCCCGCTGCTCTACAAGGGCCTGCCGCACCCTTTCCATCCGTTGCTCTCGGGTATCCGCGCCGTCCAAGCTCACTTCCACTTCTCTTGGAACCTCCACACCGACACTGACGGGCGTGAGCAGTTTGCACCGCAGATACCATGCTTCCTGCTCGCTGATCTCCACCGCGCATTGAGGCTCGGCCCCCTCTATGTTGGCAGCCATCCAGGAAAGGCTTTCCCCTGCTCCCTTCGGAAAACTGCCCAGTATATTTTCATCGCTGTCAGGATTGACGATACAGCTCATCAGCGGTTTGCAGTCCCCGGAAATCTCCTTAAGTATAGCCAACGGATACAGCGCCTGGTAACAACTGCCGTCTCTCTCCTTCCAGCCCAGCAAATAACAGTTCCTCTTTTCATCGTAACGGATCTTTATCCAGTCCACATACTGCTGCCCCAGCCGCAGCAGTCCCAGCTCTCTGTAAACAATAAAATCTCTCGTAGTCCACAACAATATGCTGCCCTTACTGCCGGCATCATCCTCCCCGTCTCCGCAGATCCGCACAGCGGCTACCCCATAGCCACCGTCCTTCAAGGGAAAGATCCAGGGGCTTTTCAGGCTCATGGGGTTCAGAGAACCGTCATGATTTTCCGTGGCCAGAGCGAACAACACGCCGCTGTTGTGGTTAAGAGGGCGGAAAAACTCCCCCTCCTGCAGTGCCAGATGCATACTGTATGCCAGCTTGGGATCATAGAGGACATTGTCAATGGGTTTCCGGGTATAACATAAAAGTCTGCTCATAGCCTGTCTCAATTCTCCTTCCATCTGATCATAAAATTGTACAGTCCGCTGCGGACGGCGTTGCTGTCGTGATCCGCCTCCGGCACCTCATACCACAGATGTTCCACATCGTTTCGCTCCAATATCCGGTGATAGCCGGAGGGGAACTGCCCCACCACGCTGTCCTTGGTACCGCAGCAGATCATCACCAGCTCCGGCAGCTGGACGTCTTCCGCGAAACGCAGTTCATCCTCCTGCAGCTGCCCCGGATGAGTCATGGCCCAATCCTTGGACGGCGTCAGCCCCGGTGCAGGGGATATGGCTCCTATATATCCGAACAGATCCGGTCTGTTCAGGCCGATGTACAGCGACTCCCTGCCCCCCATGGAAAATCCCAGTATTCCTCTGTCCTCCCGCCGGGCCGACACGGAATAATGGCTTTCTATATAGGGCATCAGATCGTTTACCAGTTCATTGATAAAGTTGTCATAGGGGGCCACCGCCTCGTCGTTAAACCCGGGTTTCTGTTCCGGGTCCGAGGTGGCGTACATATTGGAGAACACAACTATGACTTCCCTCGCCTGCCCCTGGGCGCTGAGATTTCCCAGAATCTCCGGGATAGCGTTGGCACTGTCGCCCAGCATGGAGTACTCGTCCCCGAAAATACCGTGTTGGAAGTACAACACCCCATACTGTTTTTCCGGATCATACCCGGCGGGCAGCAGTACATTGGCTCCCCTCTCCAGCCCTGTGGTCTGGGAAAAATAGGTGATATGCTCCGGGCTGCCGTATGCCCTGCCCTCCACGCGCTTTGCCGTCTCCTCCGGGCACCGGGTTACGATTTCCTCCTCGCCTTTGACAAACTGCCAGCCGGCCAGTTCATAAGAGCCTCCCTCGCCGCGGTAAAAAACAAAATACAGATCGTGGGGGCCTGTGACCTCCATATCCGGCTCCGCCTCATATACCGCGAAACCGTCCCGATCCCCCTGGGCCGTGTTCAAAGGCACATATCCCAGCACCTGGCCCTGGAGACTGTCAAGCCGCACCTGGATCACTCCCGCCGTGTTCTCTTCGCAGCGGGCGGTTATCCGCAGCGCCCGGGGGGCGGTATCTCCAAAGTCCACGCCCTGCACCTTGAGAAAATCTCCGCTGTCAATGGAGGACAGAGCCATGCGGCCCGCATCATCCAAAGCCACGGTGTCCAGACCGCCCTGCCGGGCCATGGTCGCCGCGTTTACCTCCAGATAAGGGTTTAATAGTTCCAGCTGTTTCCTGCCATTCATGGTCAGAGGTATCTTACCGATGGTCCCATCCTCCCCCATGTCAAAGCCGTCCACATGGGTACAGCGGTAGCCCTTTTCCACACCCATATTCTTTTCCAGCGTGCGGGCATGATATGCGATATACCAATTGTCTTTGAAACTGAACACACAGTGATGATTGTTGCCGTACAGACCATTTAGCTTACCCGGATTCTCCAGGATCACTTCTTTGAAAGTGAAGGGTCCCATGGGACTGGAACTCTCCAGACTGGCGATCTCCGCGTTGTGGAATCCGTAGGTCGCGGTTCCCTCCGCATCCACCTGCCAGTTGGTGCAATATGTATAATAATACTTGTTATTATATTTGTGTATACCGGAATCCTCAAACAGATAGGGCACGTCTATGGGCTTGGGATCTCCTTTTAAGCTGATCATATCCTCCCCCAGCTCCACGACTCTTGCCGTGCCGGGTGCCGCCACCTTGTCCTCGGGCACACCGCCTCCAAAGTACAGATAGGCTCTGCCGTCGTCGTCCACCAGCACCGCCGGATCAAAGAGCCACAATACCTCGGCGCAGGTGGGCGTCTGCCGTGTCACCAGCCCATGTCCGATGGGATCGGTGAAAGGCCCGGTGGGACTGTCCGCCGTCAGTACGCCGATACCGCCGCCCCCGTCCGCGAAATACAGGAAGAACTTATCCTGCCCGTCAATATTTTTCCAGGCCGCCGCCGGGGCCCAGGAATTGCTGGCCCATTTGGCGGCTCCCGAGCTGCCTGCCGCCTCTATGGAGCCGTGGTCGGTAAAATTCACCATATCCGCCGTGGAGATCACATTGATGCTGTGTATCTTGCCGTAGGTGTTCTCTTTCACCTCGCTGCCCTGGTACTCAAAAGCATCCGCCGTCATATAGAAGTAGACTCTGCCGTTGTACTCCATGGCATAAGGATCGGCTCCGAAACGCTGTGTCATCAGCGGATTGGTATCCTCCGCCCCCTTATAGCTCTCCGTCAGTTCCATATCCTGAAAATAAGCCGCGTAGTCGCTGTTCATGTCACTCTCTTCCTCCTGACCGTCCGCCGGAGGGTTCTCCCCGGACGTTTCTTTCGATTCACTCTCCCCGGAACTTTCCTGCGCCCCGGTCTCACTTGACGTTTCCTGCTCCCCTGACTCCTGGGACAGGCTCCTTTCCCCCGCTCCCACAGAAACGCCCTGTCCGGCTCCCTGTTCGCCACAGCCGCCAAGAACCAGGCACAATGTCAGGGCAGCCGCCCATTTTTTCCAACTCATATCCCCCATATCACTCGCTCCAATCTTTCCCTGTTCCCTTCTGCCGCAGACCTGCCTCATACACTGTGTTTCCACCTTCCCATCCGGTGTTTCTCAATTCCGGCGCGGCACGAACCCACTCTGTACACTGTATTTCCGCATTCCCATCCGGTCTTTATCAATTCCCACGCGGCACGGACCCACTCTGTACACTGTGTTTCCGCATTCCCATCCGGTC
>CAJTMX010000007.1:0-92071 GCA_910577235.1 uncultured Acetatifactor sp.
ATTTTCCCTGTTTTTCTCGGCGTTTTCCTCTACGTCTATTCGTCTGGTCGTCAGAGCGGCAGATGTACGGGGAGATCAACAGCATCGACGGGGACAAGAGGGTGTTCGGCAGATTTTTCCTGGCCACCGGTTCCAGAGGCGTGCTGTATGGGGAGCCGCAGACAGAAACTATATAGGCAGTTGCGCCATGCCTACTTATGGAATATACAATACGCACAACTCGGTACTGGCAAAATAACAGTTTCGCAATTGCCTATTGCTTAAAAAGTATGAAGGGAGAGATGAAAATGCATGTATGTGTAGAACAGAGCAGAATCTTGATCATTGACGGCAAAAAGACCCTCTGGCTGGAGCCTTGGGGCCGGGACGCCTTTCGGGTGCGCATGACCGGGGAGGCAGTGATGGACGGACAGGATTGGGCGCTGACAGAGCCCGTGGAAGAATGTGTGCCGGAAGTCACCGTGGAGGAGATCGACACCACGGACCCGTGGTACGCCACAGAGGAATATGCCCATTACCACCAGACCGGCAAAGTCTATACGGTCAGAAACGGTAAGATCACGGCGAAGATTAACCCCGAGGGATGGATCGGCTACTACAACCAAAAGGGGGAACTGTTGACCGAGGAATACTGGCGTAACCGCAACCGCATCAACCGCTACTGTACTTCGCTGCGGATAGACGCCCGGGAGCTTAAGCCTATACCGGGCAGCACGGACTACCAGCTGACCATGCGGTTTGAGGCCTATGACGATGAGAAGATATTCGGAATGGGACAGTATCAGGACAGGCATCTGGACAAAAAGGGCGCGGTTCTGGAGCTGGCCCACCGCAACAGTCAGTCCAGCGTCCCTTTTTTTGATCTCAAGCAGGGGATACGGTTTCTTCTGGAACAATCCGGCCATCGGTACTGCCAGCTTTGCCGTCAACCGTACCGAGTGGTATGCGAAAAGCACGAAGAAGATGGATTATTACATCGTGGCGGGAGACACGCCCTTTGAACTGGAGGAGCGGTATGCCCAGGTGACGGGCCATAGTCCCATGATGCCCGAATACGGTCTGGGATACTGGCAGTGCAAGCTGCGCTACCGGACCCAGGAGGAACTGCTTTCCGTGGCGAGAGAGCATAAGAGACGGGGACTGCCCATGGATGCTATCGTGGTGGATTTCTTTCACTGGACCAGGCAGGGCGAATTTAAGTTTGAACCCAGAGACTGGCCGGACCCGGAGGCCATGGTCAGGGAGCTGCGCGGGCTGGGGATCGAGCCGGTAGTGTCCGTGTGGCCCACCATAGACGAGCGCAGCGAGAATTTCGGCGAGATGAGCGAAAAGGGTTACCTGGTGGCCCCGGACAGGGGGATGGCCTACCATATGTCCTGGATGGGTAATACGGTGTTTTATGACGCCACCCATCCCGGTGCCCAGCAGTTTGTGTGGGAGAGATGCAGGGAAAACTATTACGATAAGGGAATCCGGTGTTTTTGGCTGGACGAAGCGGAGCCTGAGTACGGTCCCTATGATTTTGACAATTACCGCTACTATGCCGGACCGGCACTGCAGTGCAGCAATGTGTATCCCGTGGGTTATGTCAAGGGCTTTTATGACGGTCTGAAAACGGCGGGGGAGACGGAGATCTTAAGTCTGGTGCGCTGTGCCTGGGCGGGCAGTCAGAAATATGGAGCGCTGACATGGTCCGGGGATATTCACTCCTCTTTCCGGGCCATGCGGGAACAGCTGCAGGCGGGCCTGAGTATGTGTGTGGCCGGGATTCCCTGGTGGACTTCGGATATCGGCGGCTTTATCGGCGGCAATATCCAGGACCCCTATTTTAAGGAGTTGTTGGTTCGATGGTTTGCCTGGGGAGCTTTCTGCCCGGTATTCCGTATGCATGGGGAGCGTTCGCCCTGGTATGAGAGGGAGGAAGAGTTCATAGACGGTGTGCGCCAGCTCACCAGCGGTCAGGACAATGAAGTATGGAGCTTTGGAGAGGACAACTATGAGATATTGAAAAAATATCTGTTCATTCGGGAGCGGCTGCGTCCCTATATCCGGGATTGTATGAGAGCGGCCAGCGACACCGGAGCCCCGGTGATGCGTCCCCTGTTCTTTGACTTCCCCGGAGACAAGACAGCCTGGGAAGTTGAGGACGCCTATATGTTTGGCCCGGATCTGCTGGTGGCGCCTGTGATGGAGGAGGGACAGAGGGAGAGAGAGGTCTATCTGCCCGAGGGATGCCGCTGGACGGATGCCAACACCAAGACCGTTTACGAAGGCGGCAGGAGAGTTACCGTTCCCGCGCCGCTGGATATTATACCCGTGTTTGTGCGGGAGGGAAGGAGCTATTCTATTTATGAATAAAACAGGTAAAAGGGCTTGACAAATGTGTTGTTAACTCATATACTTGCTTTAGCTTTATGTTATTTGCTGCAAAAACTCCGGTTTTTACGGCGCAATGGCCATCCGGTCACTTTCTGCCGGGAGTATGGTCACTATTTACTATCAAAAGGGGCATTCTAAATATCAGAACCCTTGATCAAAGGAGAGGTTACGAATATGTTGGAAAAAGTAAAGGAAATTATTGCGAAACAGTTGAGCCTGGATGTGGATGAGATTACCGAGAGCACTTCCTTCAAGGATGATCTGGGCGCGGATTCCCTGGATCTGTTTGAGCTGGTGATGGCGTTTGAGGAGGAGTATGACATTGAGATTCCCTCTGAAGACCTGGAAGGAATCGCAACCGTTGGCGATATCATTAAGTTGATGCGGGATAACGGCGTAGAGGAATAACTTGGGCAGTTTCCGGCGGCTTTGAAGGCATTCAAAGCCGCTTTTTTTATTTATAGAAGCTTTACAACAGGCCGGTGTGTCTATTATAATAGTGCAATCATAAAATTTTGAAGGAGGAGCGAACAGAATATGGACGTAAAAGAACAGATTAAAAAGGCTGTGGACAGCATTTCCAAGGACAAGAAACTGCAGGAGCAATTCCAGAAGGACCCGGTAAAGGCATTGGAGAGCGTGCTGGGAGTGGATCTGCCGGATGACGTGATCAATCAGGTGATCCAGGGCGTCAAAGCAAAGCTGACGGCGGATAATGTATCGGACGCGGTGGACGCTATAAAAGGGATATTTAATAAGTAGAGTGCAGGGGACAATCGGCAGGTGATTGTCCCCTTTACATTTTGTTCTGTATGAGGTGTAACCGGAATATGTTGGTATAAAGCCAGATTATCTGCCTGCATGAAAAGGCAGGAAAAGAGGGACAATGCTGAATTATCTGTGGGCGGCCATGATCGCCATTGGCATTATCTACGCGGCGTTTACCGGCAATCTGGAGGCCATCACCAATGCGGCGTTAGACAGCGCCGGGGAGGGAATCTCTCTGTGTATCACTACGGCGGGAGTGATGGCTCTGTGGATGGGACTGATGGAGATTGCCCAGCAGGCCGGCCTGGTGGCCCGGCTGACTAAGGGAATCGGACCGCTGCTGAGTTTTCTGTTTCCGGGGATTCCAAAGGGGCATAAGGCCAGAGAGTATATTGCCACCAATATCATTGCCAATGTGCTGGGGCTGGGCTGGGCCTGTACACCGGCGGGCTTAAAAGCCATGGAGGAATTGGCCCGGCTGGAGAGGGAGCGGGGAAACCCGGAATATTTGGAGGATGGGTTACAGAAAACCCGGGGCCGCACCGCCAGCCGGGAGATGTGTACATTTCTGATATTAAATATTTCCTCTTTGCAGTTGATCCCAGTAAACATGATCGCCTACCGCAGCCAGTACGGCAGTACTCGTCCGGCGGCGATCATTGCCCCCTCTATACTGGCAACATTGGTCAGTACGCTGGTGGCGGTGGTATACTGCAAATGCCGGGACAGGGGCAGACACAAAAATGTTAAAGCGTATAACGGCGTGGAAAGGAGGGCGGCGTGAACGTACTCAGCCATATTTCTGATATCATTATCCCGATTCTCCTATTTTACATAATAGGTTACGGCCTGGTATCCAAGGTCAAAGTTTACGAGGCTTTTCTGACAGGGGCACGGGAGGGGTTGAAAGTTGTGGTCGATATCATGCCCACGCTGGTAGGCCTGCTGGTGGCGGTGGGAGTGCTGCGAGCCTCCGGTTTTCTGGAATTTTTATCGGGCCTGCTGGCTCCGCTGGCGGAGCCTGTGGGTATCCCGGCGGCGGTGGTTCCCGTGATTTTGGTCAAACTTTTCTCCGGCTCCGCAGCCACGGGGCTGGTGCTGGACGCGTTCCGCACCTACGGACCGGACAGCTATATCGGTATGCTGGTGTCCATATTGATGAGCTGCACCGAAACCTGTTTTTACACCATGAGCGTCTACTATCTGGCGGCAAAAGTCACCAAGACCCGTTATACCCTGCCCGGCGCGCTGCTGTCGCTGACGGTCAGCGCGGTTATGAGCCTGGTGCTGGCCCGGGGGATGGGGTGAAGGATTGGTTTTCTATTGTAATTTTGGTTATAAACATATAGAGAAGTTAAGGTTGCAAAACTCAACTTGGTATGATAACTTATTTACAAGTAGTCATTCTCTATTGCTTTAATACACATATTTTTGATTGAACCTGAATGACTAAGGAAGAATTTGATTGATCAGGATAGCAAAAACACAAAGGAGAATTTGATATGCGTTACGATTTTAACAAAATGGATTCTAATTCATTTGAGGAGATGATTAGAAGCCTAAATGAAGGGGTATTTGGTATTAAGTGTGAACAGTATGGGGCAGGGCCGGACGGACAGCGCGAATTTGTTTTTGAAGGGAATATAAAAGACAGGGAGGGAAATGTTTTTCAGGGCCGTACCATAGGACAGGCAAAATACAAATACAGTACAACAAAAGTGGATGACTATAATTGGCTTGTTAATGAAATTGCCGGGGAATTAAAACGTTTTCGGGAGAAAGAAAAAGAATATATTCCTGATAATTATTTCTTTTATACAAACATTGTACTTACGCCAACGAAAGACACTGGTGTTAAAGATAAAATAAACGCATACGTAAAAGCCCATAATGATATTATTAAAAACTTTCATGTGCGAGGTTACGATGAAATATGCGCCATGCTTGATAATAACAGGGATGTTGCGACAAGTTACGCGGCACATATTCTCCCAGGTGATGTGCTGATGCATGTATTGGAAGAGTGGGAACTGAACGATTTGGAATGGCTTAAAAGATATCTTTCTCGTGAATTTGAAGAGGAAATGTACACTCGAATGGAGCAGGCGGGCTCTGCGACAGAAAAGAAAATATCCATTGAAAAAGTGTGTATTGATATTAACGTGTTGGACAGGGAGCAAAGGAGAACATTTAAGTTTGCGGAGCATATTTTTACATTAGGAAATGCAGTTTTAGGGTACAAAAAAGGGGAAAGAGACGGTAAATTAGAGAAGGATGAAAACTATATTCTAATAGGAGGACCGGGGAACGGGAAAAGTACTATATGTCAATTCATTGCACAGGTATATCGAGAGAATTACTTGCGGGTAATGGACTATCATGATCTGATGCTGGATGGATTTGCGCAAGAAATGAAAGAAAGCTACAAATACCAAATTGGAAAAAGTAGAATACCGTTCAAGATAGTGTTGCGGGAGTATGCCGCATGGGTCGGTCGTAAGAGGACAGAGAATATTTCGATTATTCAATATATGATAGATAGGATCAGAGTAATATCAGGAGATTCTGTTTCGATAAAAACCATACGCAGAATGTTGGGCGAAAGGGCGTGGATCTTTTTCTTTGACGGGTTGGATGAAGTTCCGGAGTCTTCTAATCGTCAAGAAGTACTAAAACAGATTCATATTTTTCTTTCAATGGATTTAAAAGAATTGTCCTGCGACTGTATAGTAGTTGGAACTACCAGGCCACAGGGATATAATGACGATTTTGATGAGACGAGGTATAAGCATCTTGAGGTGGCGGAGCTTTCTAAAGAAGACTGCCATTGGTACATCCAAAAGCTATTCGAGTTAATGGAAGAACAGACGGAACGAAGAGAAGTTTACATCCGTATTATGAGAGAGGCGCTTGAGGATGAGATTACTTGTAAGCTGATGAAAACGCCTCTTCAGATAACCATCATTTCTATTTTAGTAAAAAGTGGAGGGAAACCGCCCCACGAACGCTATTCACTGTTTCAACAATATTACGAAACGGTAGTAAGAAGAGAAAAGCAAAAAGAGATAGTGGCGACTTTAAATGACAACACAGGGTGGCTGGAAGAGATTCATTATATTATTGGGGACAAGCTGCAATGTGAATCTGAAAAAGCAGGGAATCCTTCTGCGGAAATCAGCAGAGAAAATCTGGAAACTGTCATCCGAACATATGTAGAAGAAAATCAGGATGATTTCTATGAATCGGGATTCCAAACGGCAAAAAAGGTGAATGAATTTTTGATGACAATCACAGAGAGAATTTGTTTTTTATGTGAAAATCGTGAAGGATATTATAGCTTTAGTATTCGCTCTATGCAGGAATACTTTGCCGGGACATATATGGTAAAAGATCAAGGTGATGTAGAGGCACTAAGTAATATCAAACAGATTGCCTATAGTTCGTATTGGCGTAATGCACTGCTTTTTGCACTTGGATATATTGAACTGCAGAGAAGAAGTCTTGAATCAAAAATTTGTGAATTATGTGAGCAGATGAATGGTAGGGATAATATTATAAGTGTGGATTATGACACAAATAATTTGTGCTTATTTGGTTCCTGGCTGGCAATCGATATTCTTGCGGAAGATATTTTCCGAGGAAAACAACAGGATAAGTATGTTGTTCTTGCGGCAAAAGTTTTGGAAATGGCAGATTGTGATGAGATTAATAATTTCAATAATTTTAGCCTGATTACAGGTGCGCAGAAAGACAAGCTTTTGCATTTTATCCAAGAAAAATATTTTAAAAAAGAGGAATTTCAGGAAAAGATACTAAAATTGTATCTCAAACTAAATGAAAACGATAAAAATAGTCTGGATGCAGAAATCAAATGTATGGAGGAAAAGCTTTCGGAAGAACAGCGGCTAATGTTTGCCATACATGTTCTGGAAAAAGGGATTGGAACCAACAAGGAGGTATGCAGGATAGCGAGATGTCGGATTGAAGAGGCATTAATACAAGATAAGGTAAAATTTTTCCTGTCAGAGTTGGTTTTGGATGAATTACTGAATACTGTAAAAGCTGGGCAAAACTTAACATTGAGGAAAAACCTGTTTCTGCAATACTTTTTCATTGATAGTCCATTTATACCGATTGAAAGAATAAGTCAACTAGTAGGGGTTGGCATGAAAACAGCACTATCATGCCTGAGGCCTCTTGGCATTGCGTCATATGACTATTGCAAAAATATAATAATATCTGAAGTAATCCAAATTTCTATTAGAGATGAAGGAGTAAATAAGAATGAGATAGAGGTATTGCAAACACAATTGCAGGAACTAGATTTAAATTATTTGGCAAATTTCTGTGGTTTATTATTAAAACCCTCTTGGGGTAAGTATCAAGAACTGGACACTCAGCTTAAAAAACAGGAAAAATATTTATACAATGGCTATAAACTCGTAATGAAAGATTATATAGGAAATGCAGATTTTGCTACGAAAGAAGAATTTGATAAGTGGACTTTAACGCGAAAAGATGATTATGAAAAACTTATAAGAGGGGATGTGAAGGGGCTTCAAAGTCGGAAAATAGGGATTAATTTTGGATATTCTCTTACATGGAGTAATAGTATTTTGAATAATATAATAGATGAAACAATAAATTTTGGAGATTTAAGTGCATTAAATGAGGAGTTTTTTGATGTTTGCATGTTTGCTGTAAGAGTGCAAATACAGTGTACACAACAAATATCAGATATATGCGAAAAAACGGCACAACGTATTATGGATATTATTTGTGAAGCAAATCGCAGAGGGTATTACAGATACTCTATGTATGCGATAATTGGGGTTCTATTAGCATCCAAATATAAAAAGGAATTATGGGCAATGGTTCCTGATCTGCCTTTTGTAGATCAATGTATACAACAGGAATTATTGAGTCGCACAGCGATAAATTGGGATGTAGGATGTATAGGTGAGGAAGAACTACAGAATATTATAGGCAATATTGTTGATCAACTGATATTTGACGAAAAGGAAAGCAGTTATTTATCAATCATTCCTCTTCTCATTCACAGAAAAATTGATCTGAGAGATTGTATCTCAGAAAACAATAGGAAGAAACTGGGCCGGATAGAATGCGTCATTGGTGCAAATATACTTTCCGTGAAACTTTTACAAATGTGCATGGCTGAAAATGCTGATCCAAACAAATTGATAGAAGAGATACTGGCTGTCAACATGCCTCATAAAGCAATTTTTATGGAATTAGAAAATGTGCTTCGCTATTGCAGGGTGGAAAATAAGGAAAAGATATGGGTAGCGGTGTATCAAAACTTGGAAAGTGAGGATTTTGAGGGCTGCCGGCAAATAAAAAATAGGATTATGAATGATATGATGGAGACAAGATGCAATGCAGTGACAAGATAAAAAATCGTATTTTGCCACAGAACCAATATTTATACATATCAATACTTGTAGAGGGGGGAAGGGATTAAATTATTAAAAAAATGATAAAATAGGATAAAAAGGGTTTAAAAAGGATTAAAATATGATATAATGTGTGTTGGCGAGAAGAATGAGTTTACTTATTTGGCGGGCGGTGAATGTCAATCATGAATTGAAGATTCATGATATAATGCTTTATAGACAGTTGCTGCAAGAGAGGAGAAATATATCATGGCATTAAGGGCAGAGGATGTTTTTAGGCCGGGAGCATTTCCAGAGTACACCTATATATCACGCAAATCTGCCGTTTCGGACCTGCCGTATGAGTTTCGGTTATCACAGGCAATAAAGGTGTCGGGTTTCCTGACTTCTTTGGTGGGACCTTCAAAAATGGGAAAAACCATTCTTTGTGAGAAAGTGATAGGATTTGAAAATATTGTGGAAGTATCTGGCGCAGATTTTGAGGAAGATACGGATTTTTGGAGATTAGCTGCGGCAAAAGCGGGATTGGCTTATGAAGGACAGTTTTGTTCAGAAAAAACAATTACGGATACCAGCAATAAATATTCAAAGCAGGAAACATATTCTTTAACAAAAGACAAAATTATTGAATTTTATAAAAAAGAGAATCTGGTTCTGGTAATAGATGATTTTCATTATGCTCCGGAAACAAAACGGATGCAGATTGCACAGCAATTGAAAGATGCGATCAGAAAGGGCTTTAAAGCGATTGTTGTTTCGCTGCCCCACCGAGCGGATGAAGCGATTCGGCAGAACGCGGATCTTTCAGGACGATTGAGCCTGATTAACATGGAATCGTGGGAAGTGGATGATTTAAAGGAAATTGCAAAGGTAGGGTTTCAAAAGCTTGGCATACAAATATCGGATGAAGTTGCGGCGCAAATCGCTGTGGAAAGCCTTTCATCGCCACAGCTAATGCAGTATATTTGTCTGAATATATGCACAATACTGGAAATGCAAGGAAGCGAAAGCGGACAAGTTGGTTTTGAAATATTGGAAACAGCATATCACTATACAACTGCAAATTTTGAATATGGCGATGTGGTCTCATTTATGTTAAAGGGCCCTAACACGAGAGGGAAGAGCAGGAATATGTTTCTGGCGCATAATGGACAGGAGTATGATATTTATGAGTTGATTGTGAAATCAATTGCCGAAAATCCACCGATTATGAAGCTGGAAATTGAGGATGTAAAAGAACGTATTTACCGTTTGATTCAGAAGGATAGCAAAAAGCCCTCTCCGCAGACGATCAGGGAGAGTCTGGCTAAGCTGCAGGAGCTGCTAGATGGAAGGGAAGACATTTTTAAGGTGCTGGACTGGAAAGAGGGGGTACTATATATACGAGATCCTTTGTTCCTGTTTTATTTGCGTTGGGGAGGCGGGATAAAAAATGTTTAGTAGTGATAATGGCATAAAAAGTATGGGAGAAGCTATAGAGCGGGTGAAAAATGCTCCAGATGCCAGGGCTTTTGAGGATGTGGTTTGTCATTTGCGCACATATATGAAAAATCTTGAGATGGATTCCAGATATTTGATTGAACTGGAAAGAAAAGCTTATTTTCTGCGAAATGAATATTCCGAAAAGGACACGAGAGAAAGGATGGAAGAGGCAAAAAACAGGGTGGCTATATTTCTTGCAGAGATTGTAGACAATCATACAGACGGGGAACTGCTTGTTAAGGTGCTGGATAATTATTATCTGTTCTTGGAGAATCTATTGGAAAGAGAACCCCACAAAAAAGGAAACATTCAAAAGGAACAGCTGCAATGCCTCAAAATAGGGAATGAATACGATGTGCAATATTTACTGTATGCTTACCTTAAACCACTATACCCAATGGCGCGACTGGAGGTAAATGAGGATACAGGATATGGGACGGTGCGGACAGACATTTGGCTCAATTTGGATAATGTCATTGAAATAAAATGTACAAGAAAAGGTATGCTGTTAAAAAAGTTAATTGAGGAGATAGAGGCGGATATGATACATTATGGCGCTAAATGTATCTATTTCTTTATTTATGACAAAGAAAAAATCATAGAAAATCCATTTGTTTTTCAGAAAACCTATGAAAGAAAGCTGAGAGATAAAGAGATACATATTATTATTCATCAGCCGAAATTTTTATGACAATATATGAAAAACTTAGGGTCATATTACGCAGATAAAGGTACAAAGTACAAAAAGGGCATAGAATTATGTCCTTTTTTGTTACACAGGGGAAATCATCCCAGACGAGGGAAAAGTATTTCCCCCTATTGACACCATACCGGAAACCTGTTTTTACACCATGAGCGTCTACTATCTGGCGGCAAAAGTCACCAAGACCCGTTATACCCTGCCCGGCGCGCTGCTGTCCCTGGGGGTCAGCGCGGTCATGAGTTTGCTGCTGGCCAGGGGGATGATGTAGTTACCGGACTATGCTGTATGTAGTTCCTGCGGGAGAGGAGTCATTTTAGTGACAGCCATGGATATATGTTAAACAGGACGTGTCAGAAGAAATTGAGGGGTTGTATTTTCATTCCCGGAAAGGAACCCAGGGAGGAGACGGGGCCTTTCCGGGGCAGTAGTTGGATCACTGAACGCTCAGATGTACCCCAGGCTCCGCAGCACAAACAGAAACACCGTCAACGTCACGGAGCTTAAGAAGGTGGTAGCCACCACCGCGCTGGAGGTAAGCGTTCCTTCATGCCCCATATTTTTAGCCATGATATAACAGCTCACCGTGGTGGGCGCGCCCAGCATGACCAGCAGGGCCACCAGCATTTCATCCCGAAATCCCAGCCGGATGGCGAGGGGCAGGAAAAGGGCGGGCTGGACCACCAGCTTTAGCAGGGCGGCTACAGCGGTGGGCTTTAGCTGCGCAAGAGCTTTCCGGCCCTCGAAACCTGCCCCCAGGCCGATCAGAGCCAGCGGGGTGGCCAGCACGGAGATATTGTTTACGGTCTTGGTCACGATCACCGGGAAGGAGATGTGGCAGGCGCTGACGGTCATGCCCAGCAGGATACCCAGGATAATGGGATTTTTGGCGATGTCCAGCAGGGACTTTTTCAGGGCTTTTTGGGAGAAACCGTGGGAGGAGGGGCCTGTGAAAGACAGGACCAGCACCGCCGCGATATTGTACAGAGGAACGGTGCCGATGATCATCAGCGGCGCCATACCCGAAGTGCCGTATATATTTTGAATAAACGCTATTCCCAGCACTGCGGCACTGCTGCGGTAGGAAACCTGGACAAACTCTCCCAGCCGGGCCCTGTCACGGTAAAGAAGTCCCGCCGCCAGCCATATAACGACGATACAGGTCAGTGTCGCCAGAAAGCAGAAACATACATATTTGGTATCCCATACGCTGTAAAAGTCGGATTCCGCTATATCCCTGAAAAGCAGTACAGGGAGAGTGATCTTATAGTTAAAGGAGTTCAACGTCTTTATAAATGGTTCATCTACCACATGTAACCGCCGCAGCATATAACCGATGACCATGACCAGAAAGATGGGGATGGTGGCATTTAAACTGAAAATTAATTGTTCCATATGTATAACACCTCAACTTAGAGTTCCTAATGGCACAGCAGATATGTCTGTAGATACCACGGATTATCATAGAACTATTTTCTGAAAAAATCAAGTCATTGCTTTTTTCCATTTTAATGAGTAATATATACATATGTTATGACAGACGGCGTATATGTCCTGCGTACATATAGGAATACAGGAGAAAAATCGTGATGGCGGAAAAGGGAATCTATATAGGCATAGGCCTGCTGGCGGTGGCGGTTTCGGTACTGGGGATACTGCTGATATTGCGGATATTCCGGCGCAGACGCCCCGGGGACATGGATCTGATGGAGGGGCATGAGTTTGAGTATTACTGCGCGGACCTGCTGCGCCGGGCGGGTTTTCTGGAAGTGGAAGTCACCCGGGGCAGCGGGGATTATGGAGTGGATATTTTGGCGGAGCTGGGCGGCGTGACTTACGCCGTCCAGTGCAAGCGCTATGACGGTCCCGTGGGCGTGAAAGCCGTGCAGGAAGTCTACGCGGGGCGGGATTACTATGACCGGATGGTAGGCGTGGTGATGACCAATCAGTACTTTACCCGCCCCGCAGTGGAGGTGGCCCGGAAACTCCGGATACTGCTGTGGGACCGGGGATATCTGGAGGGTATGCTGGAAGACCTTTCATAGAGACCAGGATTCCAGCGCTTCCTCCAGACTGGAAAAATCCGAAGGTCCCTTATTCAGTAAAAAAGTATGAAATCGTAAGTCGCTGTAGTCCGCTCCCCACAGGGAGCGGGCTTTTTGCTGCAGGGCCAGGATTTCAAGATACCCCACATAATACTGGGGATAATTGGCCGGTTCCTCCGCGATATAAGTATATATGGCCTGAGCGGCTTTTGGATCGCTGATCCCGAAATTATCCAGTACAACGCCAATCTGCTCGCAGGAAACCCCGTCATAATGGATCATCAGATCCATCAGGGAATAAAGACAGAGCAGCAGGCTGCGATTGGTCTTTTCCGCCTGGATATACCACACCGCATCCGTCTGCCCGCATTCCTGCAGCAGATCGCAGGCGTAGTCAAAAGCGATAAATTCGGTGTACAGCGCCCAACCCTCCTGATAGCCTCCATAACTCAGCAGCTGGCGGGCGGGATTTACATTCTGCCCGTTCATATAGCGGTGACTGTATACGGATTGGTACAGATGGCCGGGATATCCCTCGTGGGCCAGCGTGGTGTACAGCTCCAAAACATCCGGCATTTCCTGCTGATTGACATAGATCACGTTGGAGGAGGTGTCATCCAAGGGCGGCGTCAGGTAAAAGGCAGGCGCGCTGTAGTCCGCCAGGGAGTCGGAGACGGCTTTTACCGTCACGGCAGGGGCGTCCGTCCCGTTCATTGTCAGGCCGGGGAAATCCTGCTCCATCCGTCTCTGCAGATCTGCCAGCATCTGCTCGGGTTCCTCGTAGGGAAAGGCTGCCAGACATTGCTCCCGGGTGGAGGGCAGGGCGCAGGCGGGATGCTCCGCAACCAGCCGGCGCAGGGTATTTAACTGTAGCAGCAGTTGCTCCTTCAGCATATCATAAAGCTCTTCGGGGGAGCGGTAACTGCCGGTTCTGGCGATCAGCAGCTGCCGGTAATATTCCTGGCCCTCAGGGTATGCAGCCAGTCCCCGGGGAAGTTCCTGCCCGGAGGGGGCCTGTGCCGCCAGCTGTTCCAGTCCCCTGTCCAAACGTTCATAGGCGGGGAGCAGCACATCCGCCAGCAGTTCTTCGTTACGGCGGATCGCGGCCAGGGCAGACTTCCGGTCGATCCCCTGACGGATATACAGCTCATTGATCCGCTCCTGGAAAGTGGTCTGGAGAAAATGACTGTTTTGCTCCAGACTGTCCGCAGTCAGGATCTGACGGCACTGTTGCCGCACTTTCTCCAGAGAGACGCGGCTCATGGGCAGTCCCGCCGCAGCTTTTTCCTGCTCATAGACCAATAGACTGTCATAGTAATCCCCGGTCTGCGCCAGCAGTTCCAGATAGTCCTGCACATCTCTCTCGGTACGAAAAGTGTATTCCGCTAACAGGATGGGCAACTGGCTCTGCATACCTGAGGCGGGGGAGAGCGGCTCCTCATAATAGGCATGAGACTGCATCTTAAGGGAATTCTCCAGAGAAAACGCCAGCAGACGGCGGGTATAGGCATCCCCGTCACTCAGCCCTCTGTCCGACAGCCCGGCCCAGAAATCCGCCTGCTTTTCCAGATCCTTGAGCTGCGATTCCCTGTTGCCGGGGGCATAGCCCGGCAGCCGGGCAATATAGTCATGAATGCCGTAATCGTCGGGTCTGGCGATGGTGTAATGCATATTTAAGGTGTTATGTATCATTTCCTGTTGAAACAATTCTTCTGCGGCCCGCTGAAACCTCTCCCTGTTGCGCTGGGGAGCGGACAAAAACAGGGTTAGGGCGGCAAAGGACAGCAGCAGTACGGCTCCCGCCAGCAGCTGCCGCCAGGTGAGCTTGAGATGTTTTTTCAAGGTAGGCTCCTGGTTACGGATGTTGATGCATTATATGCGTTATGAATTGTCCATCATGCGGAGGAGACGGTGCGGGTTTCACAGTCAATATTAAAATATTTAAAATTTTGGTAAAGCATATTGACCGCGGCGGGGGAAAGGCTCTATACTGGAAATATAAGTTATCGTGAAAACTGCGTGGTAAAAGTAGAACGGAGGATGTAAAGATCCCCAAAAAAGCAGGGCCGGCACGGTACCCGGTAAATGCTCTTGGGCAAACGGTACAGTGAGGGGTATAGCGGAACATTAGTTAAGGAGGGAAAACATGAGTAAGGAGACGATTTTGGCAGGAAAAGCGGTGCTGGGTATTGAGTTTGGCTCTACCCGCATCAAGGCGGTGCTGGTGGACGAAACCCATCAGCCGGTGGCTATGGGTACCCACGATTGGGAGAACCGTCTGGAGAATAATATCTGGACATACAGCCTGGAGGATATCTGGAAGGGCTTGCAGGGCTGCTACCGGAGCCTCAAGGAAGATGTGCAGAGCAAGTATGGCGTTACCTTGACCAGACTGGGGGCGCTGGGCTTTTCCGGTATGATGCATGGCTATATGCCCTTTGACAGCCAGGGCGAGCTGCTGGTGCCTTTCCGCACCTGGAGAAATACCATGACTGCGGAGGCGTGCGGCAAACTCACGCCGGTGTTCAACTTTAATATCCCCCAGAGATGGAGCATCGCCCATCTGTATCAGGCGATCTTAAGCGGTGAGGAGCATGTAAAAAATATCACCTTTTTTACCACTCTGGCAGGTTATATCCATTGGAAACTGTCCGGTGAAAAAGTGCTGGGCGTAGGCGAGGCCTCCGGCATGTTCCCCATTGACTCCGAGATATGTGACTTTGACCGGAAGATGCTGGCGCAGTTTGACCAGCTGACAGCGGATCAAAACCTTGGCTGGAAACTGGCGGATATCCTTCCTAAGGTGCTGCCTGCGGGAGCCGCTGCCGGAACATTGACGGCGGAGGGCGCCGGACTGTTGGACCCCGACGGAGATCTGGAGGCGGGAGTACCCATGTGTCCTCCCGAGGGAGACGCCGGTACGGGCATGGTGGCGACCAACAGCGTTAAAGTGCGCACCGGTAATATCTCCGCGGGAACCTCTATTTTCTCCATGGTGGTGACGGAGCATGCCCTGAACAAAGTGCATGAGGAGATCGACATGGTGACCACGCCGGACGGCTATCCGGTGGCTATGGTGCACTGCAACAACTGTACTTCCGATCTGAATGCCTGGGTCAATCTGTTTGAGGAGTTTGCGGGCAAGTTCGGCATGAAACCTGACAAAAACCAGCTGTACGGCACACTGTACCGGGAGGCTCTGACGGCTGATCCCGACTGCGGCGGCCTGATGGCCTACAACTATTTCTCCGGCGAGCCGGTGACGGGATTAAATGCGGGAAGGCCCATGTTCGTCCGCACTCCCGACGCGCGTTTCAGCCTGGCGAATTTTATGAGAAGTCATCTGTACAGCTCTATGGCGGCTCTGAAGATCGGCAATGACATTCTGCTAAAGGAGGAGCAGGTGAAAGTGGATTCCCTGATGGGACACGGCGGCCTGTTTAAGACTCCCGTAGTGGGCCAGCAGCTGATGGCGGCGGCCATGAACGCGCCTGTGACCGTGATGGATACTGCCAGCGAGGGCGGCGCCTGGGGCATGGCGGTGCTGGCATGCTATATGGCGGAGAAGGCACCGGAGGAGACTTTGCCGGATTACCTGTCCGACAAAATCTTTGCGGGCCAGAGCGGCACGACCATCGCGCCCAAGGCGGAGGACGTAGCCGGATTTGACGCGTTTATCGAGAAATATAAGGCGACCCTGCCCGCGGAGAAAGCCGCCGTTGAGGGTCTGAACTGAGAGCGGGCGGCAATAAACCGCGATATGACAGCCGTGTCAGCACGGTGGAGAGATAATATGAACAGCATCCGCCCGGACAATTATTCCCGGAGCGTGTACCGGCAGAGGGATGCGGAACAGGAGATCCAAGGATCTCAAGGCAGGAGGACAAATACATGTTAGAGGAATTAAAACAGAAAGTATATGAGGCAAATATGGATCTGCCCCACTATGGCCTGGTGACTTTTACCTGGGGCAATGTGAGCGCCATCGACAGAGAGAGCGGATTGTTTGTCATCAAGCCCAGCGGCGTGGAATATGACAAGTTAAAGCCGGAGGACATGGTGGTCATGGACTTGAACGGCAACAAGGTGGAGGGCAGATACAATCCCTCTTCCGATACCGCCACCCATCTGGAGCTGTACAAGGCATTCCCCGAGATCGGCGGCGTGGTACATACCCATTCTTCTTACGCTACCAGCTGGGCCCAGGCCGGCAGGGGTATTCCCTGCTACGGCACCACCCACGCCGACTATATCTACGGCGAGGTGCCCTGCGTCAGATGTCTGACCAAAGAGGAGATCGAGGATGCCTATGAGGAGAACACGGGACATCTGATCGTGGAGGAATTTAAGCGCCTGAACAAAGACCCCATGGCAGTGCCCGCGGTGCTGTGCAAGAACCACGGTCCTTTCGCCTGGGGCAAGGATGCCAGGGACGCGGTACACAACGCGGTGGTGCTGGAGGAAGTGGCCAAGATGGCCTACCGCGCGGAGACCATCAATCCCCGGATACAGCCTGCTCCCCAGGAATTGCAGGATAAACACTATTACCGCAAACATGGAGCCAACGCTTATTACGGGCAGAAGGAACAGTAGGAGAGCGGGAACCGTGGGGAGAACAGCCTGTGGGCTGTATCTTAAAAAGCTTTGTGTGCCCGAACACAATCAAGAAATTTTACCGCTTTGTATAGACGGGAACACCATTTTATGCTAGTATAAAAGACAGAACAAGAATGTGCCGCCAGGGGGTGGCAGAAGGAGGAAACAATGAACAATTTAGAGCTGAAAAAGCATGCTAATGACGTTCGCAAGGGCATTGTGACTGCCGTGCACAGCGCGAAAGCAGGACATCCCGGCGGATCTTTGTCAGCGGCAGACATGTTTACATTCCTGTATTTTGAGGAGATGAATATCGATCCTAAGAACCCCAAGAAAGAGGACAGAGACCGTTTCGTACTGTCCAAGGGCCACACGGCTCCCGGCCTGTATTCCGCCATGGCCAACAGAGGGTATTTCCCGGTGGAGGATCTGACCACTCTGCGTAAGCTCGGTTCTTATTTGCAGGGACATCCCTGTGTACATATTCCCGGCGTGGATATGTCCTCCGGTTCCCTGGGACAGGGCATTTCCGCAGCGGTAGGCATGGCGCTGGGCGGCAAGTTGGACAACAGAGATTTTCGCGTTTATACCATGCTGGGCGACGGCGAGCTGGAAGAGGGCCAGGTGTGGGAGGCATCCATGTTTGCCGGACACCGGAGGCTTGATAATCTGTGTGTGATCGTGGACAACAACAATCTGCAGATCGACGGCCCCATCGATCAGGTTTGCTCCCCTTATCCCATAGATAAGAAGTTTGAGGCTTTCAATTTCCATGTGATCAATATCGACGCCCATGATTTCGATCAGATCAGAGCCGCTCTCAATGAGGCTAAGGAGACCAAGGGTATGCCCACCTGTATCGTTATGCACAGCTTGAAGGGCAAGGGCGTTTCCTTTATGGAGAACAGCGTTGACTGGCACGGCAAGGCTCCCAACGACGAGGAGTACGCGGTGGCTATGGCCGATCTGGATAAGATCGCGGCAGAATTAGAGAAGGAGGGTCAGGCGTAATGGCAGACACAATCAAGAAAATCGCAACTCGTGAAAGCTACGGCAATGCCCTTAAGGAACTGGCGGAGGAGTTCCCCCAGCTGGTAGTGCTGGATGCCGATCTGGCAGCCGCCACCAAGACAGGCATTTTTAAGAAAGCTTATCCCGACAGACATATTGACTGCGGTATCGCAGAGTGTAACATGGTAGGTATCGCGGCAGGACTGGCGTCCGTGGGCAAGATTCCCTTTGTCAGTTCCTTCGCCATGTTCGCGGCGGGACGTGCCTATGAGCAGGTGCGTAACTCCGTGGGATATCCCCAGCTGAATGTAAAGATCGGCGCCACCCATGCAGGTATCACCGTGGGCGAGGACGGCGCTACGCATCAGTGTAACGAGGATCTGGCGCTGATGAGAACCATACCCGGCATGGTGGTAATGTGCCCCTCCGATGACGTGGAGGCCAAGGCTGCGGTGCGCGCGGCATTGGAGTATGAAGGCCCTGTGTATATCAGATTCGGCCGTGCGGCAGTGCCCGTGATCAACGACAGACCGGATTACAAGTTTGAGATCGGCAAGGGTACTATAGTGAGAGAGGGTAAAGATGTGACCATCGTGGCCACCGGTATCTGTGTGGATTCCGCTCTGGGAGCCGCGGAAAAGCTGGCAGCGGAAGGCATCAGCGCAGAGGTGGTAAACATCTGCACCATCAAGCCTCTGGATGAGGAGATTATTATTAACAGTGCCAAAAAGACAGGCAAGGTAGTGACGGTGGAAGAGCATACCGTCATCGGCGGTCTGGGCAGCGCGGTTTGCGACTGTCTGTGCGCAAAGTTGCCCACACCTGTCAAAAAGCTGGGTATGCAGGATGTGTTCGGCGAGTCCGGTTCCGCCGCGGCTCTGGTAGCCAAGTACGGTCTGGACGCAGAGGGCGTATACAAGTCCGTTAAAGAGTTTTTGTAAGAAACATATATCCTATGTGAGCTGCTGCGTAAGTGGTGATTATCTGTCTTATGCGGCAGCTCTGTTTTTTGGGGTAGAATTGTATACAGGATATGTGTAATATATCTTTAATGGGAAGAGGAGGATGATCTTGAAAGCAATACTTCACATAGATGATGATATCAAGAAATTATACGGGGGGGGGTACAAGCATTATTACAAATTTGTTCTTCCTGCGGCTTGGTATTTATATTCGGCCTAGCTGTATATTCACTGCTTATGTCCCAGCAATTAGTTAATGCTTATGACGGGTTGTGGGAATACACATATCATTATGCCGGAAAGTGGGAGTTATCGTTGGGAAGGTGGTTTTGGCTGTATCTGGACAAAATTCGCTTTGGGATTAACAGCGATCCGTGGACTTCCATTATAACTATTTTGCTTTATTCAGTGGGGATGTGTGTTATATCTGACATTTTCAGTATGGAGGACAAAAGAGTTTCTTTTTTGTCTTCCGCATTATTTATCAGCAGTACGGCGGTATGCGTCTCTCTGTCATACCGATTTATGTCTCCGGTCTTTGGCTTAGCGTTTTTGCTTAGCGTTCTGGCTCCATGGGTCATTCAAAAATCCAATAAATTTATTTTGCCTGTATTGCTGGGGAGCGCTATGGTTGCCCTCTCAATGGGTGCATATCAGGCGTATCTGGGATGTAGCGGACTGGTCATTGCGGGATATTTGCTCTGGCAATTATATTGTACGGAAGTTTCATGGAGACAGATAGGGCAATATCTGGGCAAAAGCGTTGCAATGCTGTCGATGGGAGGGATTCTATATGTCCTGTTGCTGAAAGCTCATCTGATTATTTTTCACACTTCCATGTCAAGCTATAATGGGGCAGACTCTTATTCCCTCTGGAATACTATAAAAGAGTTGCCAACGACTATAAAAAACGCGTATTCCGTGTTTGTAATGTATTTTTTTAAGAATCTGTACAAGACTAATATGCTGCAGAATTATAAAATATATTGGCTGCTTTTTGCGCTGGCCGGTGTAATTATTGTCATTGGTTTTATACATATATGGAAGAGTGGCCGTATTAGAGCCCTTTGCTTTCTGGCATTGACGTTACTGTTACCTGTTGCGGCAAATGCGGTGATGCTGGTTGCGACAGATACGGGCGTGAGCATACAGATGACGGCGCCGTTGGCGCTTATCATACCTATCCTTGTCTGTATTGCCAGCAAGGCAGCGCGCCATATAAAAATAAGTACTTGGGCACGGCTCGCAGGAGGATTTGCATTTGTGATCGTTCTGTGGGGAAACATTTATCAGGTGCAGATTGATCAGAATGCAATGTATGAGGGAAAGGTGGCGGCAAGCGCTATGGCTGAAGAAATATTACATGAATGCGCCGAAGAGAAGTGCCTTGATCCGGATCTACGCTATTGCATTATCGGGATTCCCGCCGGAAACCGATTGTTTTATGTGAGCGATGCATATGCCCTTGCCAATAACTATGCAATGGTGGGTGTGGGCTGGACGGACCCTGATTCGTCCATGAAATCCTGGAGGGGGATATTTCATTATTTCTGTGGGACCAACATAAGTATCTGGCCTTCCAGCTCATGCGCCGCCGAGTTAGAGGAAGCGGACATTGCAGGCATGCCCGCCTATCCTGAGCCAGGTTATATTAAACAAGTGGGAGATTTGGTCGTGGTAAAAGTATCATAAATTCTTAAGAAAATTTAAGAAAATATAGAGGATTATGATGCATTTTCCTGCTATACTGACTTCAGAAACGACAGAGAAAGAGGGCAGGGGACCAAGTATGGGGGCAATGTACGACGAGGATGAAGAACTTGATTTTTCATTTTTGAGACAGAGCGTGCGGCAGCAGCCGAGAGGAGCGGCAGCGAGACGCCGGACGGCAGACGATAAGAGCAGAGACAAAATGGCGGATATGATATCGGGGAATCGGCAGACAGCGTGGAACCCACAGGGGCAGGTATCAGCGCTATCCGGCAGGCATAGCCGGGAATTTGGAGCATCCGGCAGGCAGAACCGGGAATTTGGGTCATCCGGCAGACAGAGCCGGGCATCCGGGTCATCCGGCAGACAGAGCCGGGCATCCGGGTCATCCGGCAGACAGAGCCGGGCGTCCGGGTCATCTGGCAGACAGAGCCGGGAATTTGGAGCATCCGGCAGGCAGAACCGGGTATCCGGCAGACATAGCCAGATAACCGGAGAGCCCCAGAGCAAAAAACTGCAATATCAGACTCCGCAGGCAGACAGGGGTCGTCCGTTGACCATGCAGGAAAAACAGAGACAGGCAGCGATCCTGAAAAAGAGGAAACGCCGTCTGCGTCGCCAAAAACAGTTGTTGGCGGTACTGTTGTGCATATTGGTAAGCGGAGCAATGTTTGCCGCCTACCAATTACGGCAGGTGGGGACTGACATCGGCACGGAGGCAGAGACAGGCGGTGAGACTATGTCCGAAGTGCTGGCGGAAGGGGGAGACGACAACGTTGTGGAAGGAATTATTCAGGGTATCCCCGAAAGTCAGTTTAACCGTCATCCGTCGTGGACCGAAGATTTTCTGACCATTAGCGAGTATTCCCGTCCCGGAGAACCCTTGACGGAGGTAAACAATATCTTTGTACACTATACCGCCAATGTCAATACCAGCGCAGCTAACAACCGCAATTATTTTGAGAACCTTAAGGACAACCATGACGTACCGGGGGCCAGCGCCCATTTTATCATAGGGATCGAAGGCGAGATATTGCAGATCGTCCCTGTGGATGAAATAGCCTACGCGGTGCAGAGCCGCAATGAGGATTCCATATCCATAGAGTGCTGCTATAAATACGACAACGGGCAGTTTACCCAGGAGACCTATGACAGTCTGATCAAACTGCTGGCATGGCTGGCGGATACATATGATCTGGAGCCGGGTGATATTCTGCGGCATTACGACTGCGGCGGTAAAAAATGCCCTCTGTACTATGTGGATCATGAGGACGCATGGAGGATATTGAAACAGGATGTGGCAGACCGGATGTTGTCCATACAATGAGGCGCAGTCTGCTTGCCGGGAATGAATTGTACGGCAGTAATGCAGCTGTCCAGAAAACAGTTGCGGCAGCGGAGGGAATTTGGTAAAATATTTAAGTAAGCAATACTAACCAATCAAGGATGCTGAGGAAAAACGAATGAATATTTTATCTCCCTCCATTCTGGCTGCGGATTGCTGGCAGCTGGGACAACAGATAGAACAGGTACAGCGCTCCGGCGCAAAGTATCTGCATATAGACGTGATGGACGGTATTTTTGTGCCTTCCATCTCTTTTGGGATGCCGGTAATCTCTTCCCTGCGGAAGCGGACCGACATCTTTTTTGATGTACATATCATGATCCGGGAGCCGGAGCGGTATGCCGCACAGTTTGTGGAGTGCGGCGCGGATCTGGTGACTTTCCATCTGGAGGCCACAGAGCGTATACAGGAGACCATAGACGCAATCCGGCAGGCCGGGGCCAAGGTGGGGATCAGCATCAAACCCGGTACCCCGGTGGAGGCGGTCCTGCCCTGGCTGGAACAGGTGGACATGGTGCTGGTGATGACGGTGGAACCCGGTTTTGGCGGGCAGAAGTATATGGACACATGCACGGAAAAGATCCGGCAGGTAAGAGCGGCCATCGCGGAAAAAGGATTGCGGGTGGATGTGGAGATCGACGGAGGCGTGACGGCGGAGAACATTACCGTTCCCCTGGAGGCGGGCGCCAATGTGATCGTGGCAGGTTCGGCGGTGTTCCGTGGGGATATTGAAGAGAATGTAAAAATGCTGATGGCGCAGATCTCCCACAAATCGTGACGCACATCCGGCAGAGAGCATTTTTCAAACGCACTCCGGGTCTGGCAGGAAAATGCATGTGGCAAAACAAAATAATCCATGGTGTTTTCTTCGGGCTGTGCTATCCTGTAATCAAGAACTTGATTATTATATGTCCAAATATATTTTAGCGCAACAATGCGGGTATTGCCTGCGATATGCGGGAAAGGGAGAATATGAACCGTAGAGAACTCTTTAATACAGGATGGAGTTTTGCCAAGACTGCGCTGGGAGTATCCTATGAGCAGAAGGAAATCTGGCAGGCGGATTTGCGGCCGGTGGCGCTGCCCCACGACTGGCTGATCTGGCAGACAGACAAGCTGTATGAGGACGGCATAGGCTGGTATGTCAAGAGCTGGAAGGCGGAAAAGAGGGCGGGTGAGAGGATACATCTGCGTTTTGACGGGGTGTACATGGATTCCGCCCTCTATATCAATGATTGCCGGGTGGGAGAATGGAAGTACGGCTATTCCACCTTTGAATATGACGTGACCGACGCTCTGCGGGAGGGGGAAAACCTGTTAGTCATGCGGGTGGTACATCAATCCCCCAACAGCCGCTGGTACAGCGGCGCGGGTATCTACCGGAATGTGTGGCTGGTGACGGTGCCCGAGGTACATATAGCCAGCGACGGTATCTATGTGTCCGTGGGAAAGACAGAACAGGGCTATGAGCTGCGGGTCGAGTCTGAATTGACAGACGGACAGGGCGGCGTGCCCCAGCTGCCGGAAGGAAAATATCAGTTGCGGTATACGCTGTCAGATGCCTCTCACAAAGATGGGGAAGCTGTGTCCGAAGGAGAAAAAACACCGGAAACAGATGCTGCCGGGGGAACCCGGCAACGGAGAGATTGCGACGGGAGTTTGGTCTGGCGGCAAGTATTGGAATGCCGCGGAGAAAATGCCCTTGGGGACGACAGGGTGGTGTTGACTCCGGACGGACGCAGGCTGGAGCATGGCGTCCGGTTTGACAGCCGCTATACTGTGGATGCCCCCCATCTGTGGGATGTGGAGGACCCTTATCTCTACACTTTGCAGGCGGAGTTGTTGGAGGACGGGCAGGTTATCCAGAGAGAAAGCCTGAGAGTAGGATTTTGCAGCAAGGAATTCACGCCCGGGGAAGGATTTTTACTGAACGGCAGGAAACTGCGTCTGAATGGTGTTTGCGAGCATCACGATCTGGGGGCGCTCGGAGCGGCTTTTTCCAAGGAGGCCATGCGTAGGAAATTTTTAAGGCTGCGCACCATGGGCGTAAATGCCCTGCGCACCTCCCACAATATGCCTGCGCCGGAGGTTATGGAGCTGGCGGACGAGCTGGGTTTCCTGGTGGTCGCCGAGGCTTTTGACATGTGGGAGATGCCCAAGACCCAGTACGATTATGCCCGGTTTTTTGCCGATTGGGCGGGGACGGACGTGCGCAGCTGGGTGCGCCGGGACCGCAGCCATGTGAGCCTGCTGATGTGGAGCCTGGGAAACGAGATATATGACACCCATGCCAGTGAGCATGGACAGGAGATTACCCGAAAGCTGATGGATTTTGTGCGGGAGCATGATCCCAGAGGGAACGCCCCCTGCACCATCGGCAGCAATTACATGCCCTGGGAGGGCGCGCAAAAGTGTGCGGAAATCGTGGGGATGGCGGGATACAACTACGCTGAGGGCTATTATAAGGCCCACCACCGGGAGCATCCCCAGTGGGTGATCTATGGCAGTGAGACGGCCTCAGTGATAAAGAGCCGTGGAATCTATCATTTTCCGTTTAATCATTGCATTTTGACGGACGAGGACGAGCAGTGTTCCTCTCTGGGCAACAGCGTCACCAGCTGGGGAGCGAAGTGCGAGGAATACTGTATCACCATGGACAGGGATACACCCTATTCCTGCGGACAGTTTCTGTGGACCGGATTTGATTATATCGGAGAGCCGACGCCCTATCAGACCAAAAACAGCTACTTTGGACAGATCGATACGGCGGGTATTCCCAAGGACGCTTATTTTATCTATAAGGGAGAGTGGACGGATGGGGAAAAAGAGCCTTTTGTCCATATTTTTCCCTACTGGGATTTTAATGAGGGACAGACAATAGACGTGCGTATCGCCAGCAATCAGCCCAAGGTGGAACTGTTTGTGGACGGTGTCTCTCAGGGAACAAAGGAAATAAGACATGAGGCCGGTTCGGGAATGGAACTGCTGGGGCACTGGATACTGCCCTATATGCCGGGAACGATCTGCGCGGTGGCCTACGATCAGGGGGGCCGGGAGATTGCCCGTGACAGCCGCCGCACCAGCAAAGATCCGGCGGCGCTGGTTCTGCGGGCCGAGAAAATGCAGGGGAACCGTATACTGACCTGGCAGGGCAGCCCTGCGGAAGGTGTGCAGAAGATACCCCGGGAGTGTATGACTCTGACTGCTAACGGGGAGGACCTGCTGTTCGTGGAGATATCCGCGGTGGATGAGAACGGCATTCAGGTGGAAAATGCCGGCGATTATGTGGAGGTTGAGGTCTCCGGGCCGGGTAGATTAGTGGGCCTGGACAACGGGGACAGCACGGACTATGATCCATACAAAGGCACAGTGCGCAAGCTTTTCAGCGGCAGGCTGATGGCGATGATCGCAGTGGAAGACCGGCCCGGGGAGATCAAAGTCACTGTGAGGGATGCCAGAGAAAGCGTACATCTGGGAGAATTGCCCGCCTACACGGATGAGGATAAGAGCGGCTATGTGCTGCAGATCAGGCAGGCCGGAGCGGAAAATATATTGAGGGAGAGCAGCCTGTCCGTAACGGTAGAGCCCGGTGAGATGCGGGAAGGACTGGCACTTATTCCCCGGAACAGCTTTAAGCCTCTGGCACAGGTGCCTGTTGGTTTTGTGCCCGTGCGCAAACTGGAGCTGCATCATATCCGGGAGAATATGCATGGTTTTGGGGAAATATCCGGTATCGCGCTGCCCCAGACCGTGGGACAGTCAGCCGGCGCACAGACATCGGCATCTGCCGACGGGATATTGTCCGGGCACAGCGGCTGGACGAATCTGGGCCCGGAGAACAGACAGGTCACTCTACAGGCTGTCTGCCATCCCGCATCCGCCACAGACCAGGAGATGATCTGGAAAGTCGTCAATGCCTCCGGCATCGAGACCAATATAGCCTCGGTGGAAACCCGGGGAGACAGGGCAGTGGTCACGGCGCTGGGCGACGGGAAATTCAATGTGCGCTGCATGGTGAAAAACGGAACAGACAAGGTGAAACTGATCTCTCAGATGGAATTTAACATCAAGGATATGGGCCCGGCAACCATAGACCCGTACTCCTTTGTAGTGGGCGGCCTGTATAACTGTCAGCAGGGTACCGTGCTGAGCGGTATTGCCAATGCTGCCTCCACCGCCCGGGAAGGATTTACCGCGGTGGGTTACTCTGGCCTGGACTTTGGCGACTATGGATCGGATGAGATCACGGTATCTGTTTTCGCCAACAGCAACGACCCTCAATTCATTCAGTTCTGGGAGGGTTTGCCGGGCGGGGAGGATAGTGAACTGCTGTATGACGGCGTATATCACAAGCAGAGCCAGTGGCAGGTATTCCAGCCGGAGACTTATAAGCTGAAAAAGAGGCTGCGGGGACAGACCACGCTCTATATCTGCACCAAATCTTCCATGGAGCTGGGCGGTTTCACATTCACAAGGATAAACAAGGCGTTTGAGCAATTGCATGTGGTGGAAAACAGACAGATATACGGCGACAGTTTCAAGGTGACTCAGGATGCCATAGAGGGCATCGGCAACAATGTATCGCTGGAATACGCGGATATGGACTTTGGAGAGCAGGGCATTGGCGGGATCACGATCTGCGGCCGCACTCCCCTTGCCAACAATACCATTCACGTGCGTTTTGTGGGAGAGGAAAGCGTTAACCAGATCGTGGAATTCCCTCACGAGGAGGAGTACACGGCCCACAGCTTTGCGCTGCAGCCTGTAAAGGGCGTGCAGAAAGTGGTGTTCGTGTTCCTGCCGGGATGCGACTTTGACTTTAAATGGTTTCGGTTTGAAAGGGTTCACTGTCCGGACCGGACGTAGAGCTCTTGATCCCCGTCGAACAGGAAAACGGCATCAATTAGGAAACTGCCCCGGCGCCATAAGCGCCCGGACACAGAGTAGGGCCATTTTTAATCCTTGTCGGCGGGGAAGAAGATCTTTGTCAGCGCGTCCAACAGACATTCCACGGCTGCGCCGACCAGAAATATGATCCAGGTAATATACCAGGCATGGGTGGTAAAACTGACTACAAAATAAAAGATTACGATCAGCAGCCACATCAGTCCTTCCAGACTGCTCCTGATCTGTTTAAAACGCTTACGGCGCTGCTTTTTGTTTTCGGAAGTTGCCATGTCCCGTCCGGCTGCATAACCGGACAGCTCCGCAGGGGGCTGGATCTTGCGGGCATATACCAGCAGAGAGACAGGCACGATACAGATCAGCAGGGCAAGCCCGATTCCCAGCAGATTCAGATTCTGTCCGCCGATATAGATAAGCTTAACATTGCAATAATACAGCAGAAGGGAGACCACCGCCACGGCTCCGGCCAGCAGAAATAACCCTGCGGACACTGCGGTGAGGGCTGCTTTTTTCTCCTGGGCCTCCTTGGCCCATTGGAGATAGTAGGCATGGGAGTAGTCTTCATTGGTCCCCATCTCCTGGAAAAGCTGCTGCACGTCTCCTATGGAGCCCACTACCAGCTGAAAGGCCTCGTCCTCGCCGTATCCCCGGAGAACCATGTCATTATATTTTTCCAGAGCATTGGCGATCAGCTCTTCCTTAAACTCCAGCGTGCGGTGGTTTACCGGAGCGTTCTCAAATAATTGATCCATATATTTTCTGATTCGCAGATTGTCCATAATTCCTGGCACTTACATTAGCGCGTGCCCCCTCCTTTTTCATAAAGTTTTACTCATAATAATAGTGAAACTGCCTCCTGACGGTCCCGCATATGAACTGTGCATATTGTATATTCCGCAAGCAGACATGGCGTAAGATGTCTGCTCTTAAGATGAATTTGACTCCGGTGCAAGCAGACGGTCGATCATGCTTTTGGCCTCGTTCCACTCTCTCAGACCCTGTTCGCAAGCCTTGCGTCCTGCCGGGGTAATGGAATAGTAACGGCGCCTGGCCCCTATTTTTTCATCACCCCAATAGGTGGTAATGTAGCCCGCCTGCTCCAGCCTGCGAAAAGCGGTGTATAGGGTGGCCTCCTTCAACTCGTAGCGGTTGCCGGTCTTGCGCAGTATGTCTTTATTGATCTGGTATCCGTAGCTGTCATGCTCTAACAGGCTGACCAGAATGATGGTTTCCGTGTGTCCACGGATAATATCGGCGGTAATTGACATGGAGTGACCTTTCTTTTGGGGCTGCCGGAGGTCCGGCTTTCCTCGTCAGGTTAATAATGGAGAGGAAAGGGGGACTGGGTAGTGTCGCTGTTTGTGCTTATAAGTAAATTATATGTCAAGATACTTCGCCTGTCAAGGTATATTGCTATTAATATAAGGTATGTATTAGCGCATTTTCTGTAAAAAGAGTAAATTAAATGCTAAAAAGTTTAGATATTTTTACCAGTAATGTTTTTCATTTTTTTCTCCGAAACCAATATTGGATTTATTTACTCTAATACATACAGAGGTGATTATGAAAAACAGAAAAACTATATTTCCCATGTATCTCAGTGTGATTTCACTGACAACTTTGCTACTGACTGCATGTAGTGAGCCTCGGAACGAACAGGCGATATCAACGCCGTCTCCCACGGCGGCACCCGTGGCTACAGCCGCACCGTCAGAGCCTTTTACAGAGGAAGAACTGCGGCAGGCTGTTCTGGAACTCAAAGATGACGAGACGGACCTGGCTCAAAAGCAGGAGTATTACGAACGGCTATTGGCTATGGATGCTTTTGAGGAAGAGGACTATGAGGAGTTGGCCCGGATCTACGGCGGTATGGGAAACTGGCAGGGACAGCGCCGCATATTGTATAAACTGCTGCGTCTCTATCCCACTGTGGAACATGCGGAGCAGCTTAGTGCAGTGACAGTGTATCGCGACGATACGGAGGAGGGAATGACCCTTCTGGCCGGGCAGATCACAGAGGCTCTGGAACTGCAGGACGCGGCGGCGCTTAAGGTACTAACAACCACCGGAGAATGGCGTCATCTGTTACAGGAGGATATGGACGCTATAGAGACCCGCACCTGCTATCATGCGGGAGAACAGACTATGCAGGTTGCTGCCGGGGGCCTCACAGTAGACATTACCAGCCTCGATAAGCAGGGAAAATTTATGTTTTACCGGGAAGAGAACGGCCGGATTGTGTTGGGCAGTGCCACATTGCGGGACGGAGCTTATACGGGAGACATTAAAGTATCATATTTTGACAGAGAGGGCAACTTGACACATTCCATTCAGGGAACGCTGGAAAATGGTATGATTGTGGGACAGGTGACCGTGGCCTATCAGGGCAAAGAGTATACCGGAACCTTTCTGGAGGACGGAACCACCAGCGAGGAGCAGTTAAAAGAAGTAACGGAGCAGGGCGGCGTAATCTATGCTTACGGTCCGGGCAAGAAAGATTATCTGTATCAGGAAAACGCGGCATTGGCGGATTTCCGGATTGACACGGCGTTTTTAGGTCTCCCGGAATATGAGGAATGGAGGTAACATGATGGAGAGCCTTTGTAAAGCGATGCTGAAAAAGAGACGGCGACGACTGCTGGCGGCCATGTTGGCCGTGGTGCTGGCTGTGGTTTTTCCGCTGCCGGATATGCAGGGCATGGGAGAGGCGCAGGCGGCCGGGCGCACTCAGGAGATAGCCAATGTAGTGGTATTTGTCAAATACCAGGACGATACCAGAGACATATATAATGCCGTCAATAATCTGGCTACACCTGCCCGCTCCAACTGGCAAGAGCTCAAAAACATGTATGATCTGGATCAGGATTCCTTCAGTAACTATATTTCCGCGATAACTGAGGGGACAGTACATGTGACCAACTACTTTCCACAGGAACGCGCGGACAGAAAAGGAGTGCAGACGCTGGTGATCCCCCGTGGGGACGGACAGGGATATATAGTGGGCGAGGTGGTGAAAGCGATAACTGCCGGAAAGATTTCGATGGACACCACCAACAATAAGGTAGATAACAGAGAGAAGGGTATTTTAGATAATCTGACCATCATCATACAGGGGGATAAAACGGATTGGGGCGAGGCGGCCTATAAGGCCAGATACTCGGGTCAGGGAAGTCTTAACGGTATACGGATTTTGGATTATAATGTTCTTCCATCCGCATCGTTGGTTTCGGAGAATGCCTCTCTTAGCTATCGGTCGCGGCAGGGAGTGATTGCCCATGAATTTTTGCACACGATGGGGCTGCCGGATCTATACAGAGATGCCCAGAACAGCGGAACTCCCGTGGGCTATTGGGATATTATGGCTTCTGTCAGCGGTGCTTTGCAATATCCGCTGTCTTATCTGCGGGCCAGGGAAGGATGGATTCCCATGAAAACCATCACCCAGAGCGGCCAATACACGCTGACAGTAGCGTCAGGAACCGGCGGTAATAAGGTGTTCGCATTGCGTACACCCCTTTCGGACAGTGAATTGATCTGTTTGGAGTACCGGAGAAAGGGTACGGACCCTAACGGGTTTGAGTATTCACTTCCCGGCAGCGGATTGCTCATGTATCGGGTAGACAACAAGGTGGAAGGGTTATCCAATCACGCGGGTGAGAACTATATTTATGTGTACCGTCCCGGAGTTACGCATCCGGAGGCGGGTACCGATGTGGCAGGCGTGAATAATGCGGCGCTGGATGTCACCAAAGGACAGACAGGGTATGGCACTACGGATCTGAGCGCGGATTTTTCTCAGAATACATTGTACTATTCGGACGGTTCTAACAGCGGCATACAGATCAGCGGTCTGAAATTGTCCTCAGACCAGACCAAGTTGACGTTTACTGTAACTTTTGCGGATTACAGTAATACCGGCGTATGGGATGATCTGGGGGAGGAGATAAACGGCCAGTTTGGAGATGTTCCGGACATTTGTATAGATCCTGCCACGGGAACCCTGTATGCGGCATATGCGGAGGAGATTCCCGGCAGTGATGTTGGAGCCACCCGCATCCGTGTCAAATCCTGGAACGGCACGGCATGGCAACAGGTGGGGCAGACTATCGCCAATGCCCGTACGCCATCGCTGGCTGTCTGCGCAGGGGAGGTTTATCTCTCCTACTATAGGAGCACCGACCATGCCGCCGTTTACTGCAAGCTTGGCGGTGGTAAGTGGGGACAGATCGGGGCATATGCGTCACAGTATCCCCGAAGCATGCAATTTGTTGTGGACGGCAACGATATCTACGGAGCGTATCAGGGAACCTGTTCTGCCGGAGTGCGTATGGTTATACGGAACATCAAGAGCGGCGCTACGGTAACAGACAGCCTTACTACGGCTATTGATTTTTCCGATCCGAGATTGGTAAAGACTGGAAACAGTTTTTATATGGTCTGCTCAGAGTTTCCTGGGTTTCAGAGCAGTACCTCAACGCAGATCAGGGAATACAATATGTCTACAGGCAAATGGAGCACCAAATACACCATCGCGTCAGCTTTCACCAATGAACACAGTATGGTAAAGCAGGGGCAGAAGATATATGTTTTTGCAGGCAGTTCAGAGGAAAGCTCCTATATGACGGTATTCGACGGGAACAGCTGGAGCACCAAACCCATAGTCTCCATAAATCATTTTAGCAATGCGTCCATGGATGTGGTAAACGGCGAGATATATCTGGCGTTTTATGACACAGACCTCGGAAGAGGCAGGTTGCTTAAGGGAACGGGCACTGTGCTGGAGGAGTGCGGCGACAGACTGGGATCGGGTCTGGATTATCTGGAGATCTGCAGTTATGGAGATACACTCTACGCAGCTACCAGAGCAGTGAACACAGGCAGCATGATAGTGCGCACCAAGTCCCTTAGCCAGGGAGGAACAGGCACTCCGGAACAGACACCGCATATGCTGACATTGACACCACCGGCAGGATATGGAGACAATACGATCTATGTTGACGGCGTGGAATATGAGGCGCAGAAAAACGGCGGCAGTTATCAGGTGCGGCTGCCCGACACTTCCGGCAAGACGGCAGTGATGTACAGCTACAACGATAAAAATATTCCGGTGGGTATGTATGTATGGAAATTGGAATGGCAGGGGAATGTGTGCAGAGCAGTGCCCATGCCGGGGCTACAGGATATGCTCAGTTATCACGGATTTTCCATACGGGTGCAGAGCCCTGCGGGTATCCGCTTTAAATCGGGAATAGAAGAGAGTCTGAAACAGCGTCTGACTACCGCAGGTGTGGATGGGTGTGTGCTGAAAGAGTACGGTACTCTGCTCATGCTCAATGAGAACAGGGAAAAATATCCCTTTGTAAAAGACGGTACGAAAGTGAAAGGCGGGCGGGCATACTGGATAGAAAACGGAAAAGTCAATGACAAAGTGTTTGAGACAGTTGCCGGACGTAATCGCTTTACCTCTGTTTTTACGGGCCAGCCTGCCAGCATGTATGCCAAGGATTTTGCTTTTAGGGCCTATGCAGTGCTGGACTGCGGCGGAGAAGAGATCATTATTTATGGTCCACCGGTATACAGAAGCATATATACGGTAGCCAAACAGGTGCAGGCCAAGGGCGAATTTACAGTCGGCAGCAATGGATACAGATATGTACAGGCAATCATAGACTCAGTAGAGGGCAGGTAACCGAATATGAAGAAAATGTATTTTATAATAACAATATTGTTCGGAGCGGCAACTTTTGGAGCGGGCCTTGCAGCCAGACCGCTGATCTGGCCTGCGGAGGAGCAGCAGGCAGCGGCGCAGCCGGGGCAGCAGGAACAGGATACAGTGGTGGAGGCGGAGCAACAGGAGCTGTCCGCCGAGGAACTCCGGGCACAGGGATATCTGTCTGTGGAAACACTGGACGTACGTATTGACGACGGAGAAGTACAGTGGTATGACGGCACAATGTGGCATACGGTGGCGGCGGTGGACGAGATGGAAAAAGAAGATAAGTTTTATGCGGCCCAGGAAGACTTTCGGCAGTTTGAGGAGCAGTTGATACAACAGTTGGAGACTCAGAGGGCAGAGCAGGAGGCCAATGTCGACCAGCAGGAGGAGACGCTGTCGGTGGGACAGAAAAAAGAACCCAAACCCGCGGATAAGCCCAAGCCCACCAAGCCTGTGGTGACCCCGCCGATTACGGACCCTGTTATCCTTGTACCGGAACCCACTCCCCAGCCAGTGGTTGGAGGAGACAATGGAAACGGCGGAGGCGGTAATTCCGGCGGAGGAGACGGCGGAAACGGCGGAGGCGGTAATCCCGGCGGAGGAGACGGCGGAAACGGCGGAGGCGGTAATCCCGGCGGAGGAGACGGCGGAAACGGCGGAGGCGGCAATCCCGGCGGCGGAGACGGCGGCAGCAGCGGAGGCGACAATCCCGGCGGCGGAGACGGCGGCAGCAGCGGAGGCGACAATCCCGGCGGCGGAGACGGCGGCAGCAGCGGAGGCGATAATCCCGGCGGAGACAACACCGGTGACGGTGAGGATATTGAGTGGTCGGATGATTATCTGTAATCGGGCCTGAAAATACAAATATTGTGATCAAAAGGCTGATGCATCTGTATCAGCCTTTTCTATACGGTTGACTCTGCCCGGCAGGCTGGCAAAGTTTCTTTTGCCAGTATTCTTGATTTTCCGTCGGGCGCGTGTTCCGGCAATCGTGACCGTGCCAAAAGCAACCGTCTACGAACACAGCAATTTTATCTCTTTGAAATACAAAGTCAGGATGACCTTTGACCGGATAATTGCGTTCCAACCGGTAATGCCATTTTGTTTAAATATATCTATTAACCGCAGTTCTGTTGATTTGTTCTTTTTAGATTTAACTTTTTGCATGATTTCAGAGCGTTTTTTTCGTCAAAATATCTGCCATCATAATTATCTCGCCTCAAATTCGATGCGGAGACTCGGGTCAGTTTCAGCCTCAAGAACAATTTTATTGTAACGATCAATAATATCTGAAAGCGTAGAATTTCTCTTACTTTCATCAAAAAGGCTATGCTCATACACGTTAGCCGAAAGAAATTGCTGAATGTCCCATACCTCAACGCGCCCGGCAAGTCCTGCATCCTCAGCAAGATTTAATGCAGTATGTACGCGTTCAAAAATCGTAATAATAACAGGATGGCAGCCTCCGCGTAGGTTTGCTTTGCATTTTTCAATCAGTAAAGCGCCGGGCATTGTGGTACAATGGATAATGGTATTGTTTATCACAAAGTCTCCGCTTCGTTCCGTGGGCGCATCCGCAACAGAAACACCATGTATTTCAAATGCGTTTTCAGGCAAGATAAGACATAATTTCGCAGCCACTAAATGCTGCAAAATGGTTCCAAGGTACTGCGTTCCCGGATTTTGTTTCTGGCGTTTCTTTGCCTGTTCAAATAATTCGTCTAAATTCGCTCCAATCGTTTTAGAAGTATCGGCGGTTAAAACAAACGGCTGATTTCTGAAATATTCCCTGACCTGCTCGGCCCAAAATTCTTCAACGATTGAAAATATAATAGTTTCTTCTTCGTTCCAAGCATTAAGAAAATCAACATATTTAATCATCAACCCCATACTTCCGCGACTGGTGCGCCCGCCTTCCGCAGATAACTGTTGGGTAATGTCATGCTCTTTCAAAATCTTTTGGAGATTACCGCCGCCAAGTCCAGCGACCTGACCTTTGCCGCTTGTTTGAAAATCGTCTTGATTTAACGGAAATTCTTTATCTTGAACCATTCGGGTAAATTGAACCACTAACGACAAAGGTCCTTTTGTATAGATATTGTTTTCATCTTGAAATAGTTTCAATCTTTCTTCCGTACTAATCATTGTATATGGTCTCCGCAAGTTTTATAAGAAATTTTTCTCCGATGAACTGAGCAACCGGCATTGCAACGGCATCTCCCATCGCTTTATAGCCATCGTTATAGCTACCGGGAAGAATGAAGCTGTCCGGTGCGCCCATTAGTCTGGCGGTTTCGCGCACCGTCAAAAAACGGGCATGGATTTCATTATTTCTTTTTACAACCAAATACTGCTTGCTGCTCCCACCCTCAGGAGTTCGCAAACAACCCGCTATGCCGTCAAAACGCAATTCTAATTGTTGCTCTCCATGGCGTGTTCGACGATAGCCTGTAGCGTAAACCGTATCATGTTCATTGAGTTTTGCTTGGTGGCGTACTGGAATAAGCCGCAAAACAGTGTCTTTATCAAATTCTGATTCTTCCTCAATAATATCTTTTAATGCGCTGCAACGGCGAGGAGGTTTCTCCGCTTGCCACCAAATCCATCCGGGTAAAGTTCTCCCTAAATCGGAGGCGGCTTTATTATGTAGCCAGCAAGGAGCGTTTCCAGTCAAATATGTAGGGATTTCATAACCATGCAGCACGGCAATAGCAAAAACTCTCGGTCTTGACTGTGGAACAAAGTGAGAGGCATTTATAACGATAGCGCCGCAGTCATAACCACGTTCCACAAGAGCCATATGGAGAACCCGATAATTATTGCCTCCATTTGTGGAAAGTAAGCCAGTTACATTTTCTAACGCTAGTATTCGGGGCATTTCTGCCATTTCATCTAATACGCGTAGCCATTCCCATACCAATCCGCTTCTGGACGCATGAATGCCGCCCAAAGAACCGGCCAAAGATAAATCTTGACACGGAAAACTAGCCCAGGATAAATGAGCAAAAGGCAAATCTCTGCCATTAACATTTTTTATATCGCCAAGTTCAAAATGTTCACATCCAAAATTGGCTTCATATACAGCCGCTTTCTGTTCGCTAATATCGTTAGCCCAAATTGGCGCAAACATACCTTTCAAACCGTATGCAACTAACCCGCTTCCTGCAAAAAACTCATGCATCGTCCAAGGCGCGGAGGACAAATCAATATTTTGTTTTTTATACAGAGTGCGTTGTAACAATCGTGTTTCCTCCCGCCTTATTTAAAGTCTGTTTGCTATTGGTAGGCTTTTTGACGTTTTCAGGAATAATCCAAATACGGCTCATACGCATAGCTCCGACAATTCTGTTTTCTTTGCAGAGAATTTGAACCTGACGAGGCGTTACGCCCCATTTTTCAGCAGCTTCTTGAACTGTTATATATCCATTCACTTGCGACAGCTCGAACCTGTTTTTGATTTTGAAAACTGGTATAATTATATTCGTTTAAGCGAAATAAAGCAAGAGCCTTCAAGAAGATTTCTCAGCAGATTTCTCGGCCAATCTCATAATAACCCCGCTCTGTTGATACAGCATTTTTCCTCTGCAACGCTTTTTTCTTGAACGCTTCAAAGGCGGTCAGTATTTCTTCCAGCCGATCAGCCGGAAAACCCGCTGGTTCTGGACGTGGTAGACATTCGGCGCATTATGGGACTTTTCAGAGTGAGCGCCTACGAGCTGGTCCGGAAAACGAAAAGATATACAGATAAACTAAAAATTGACTACCAAAAATGCATCGGTTGCGGTTTATGCAAAAGCTTGTGTCCTATGGATAATGCCCTATTTTTATATAAAGGAGTAGAAAATACGGCAGAAATCAAAAACGAGCATCAAAGCCACAGTTTCAAACGAAAGTTAGGTAATATCACTTACACCGTCAAAGCGCATTTCAGTAAAGACACTGATAAAACCTTCAAGGACAGAGTGCAAAATCTGATTATCAATGAGTGCCTTGAAAAAAATGAGAAATAACCCACATCAACACTTTACAACTCTTATCAGATGATAAATTCCCGTGTGCAGAGTAATTAAGTAAGGAAAAAATTGGAATTGGATGTGGCATTATATATTGCATAATGTTTATGCGACAGCAACTCGCTCAATAGAGAGAATAAAACAGCGCCCCTTAGGGACGCTGTTGGATACCGATATTCAATTATTTTTGATCATTAATTGGCCGGACCGACATAAATCCAATCGCCAACCCATTCGCCGCGGGTGGTGTTGTACAAACGTTTCCACAGTCCGTCTTCACGCTCCTCATATATCCATCTTAAAACGTCTGCATGAGGGGAAACCGTCTCTGTGTCGGCAGGCACCGCGGCATGAGCCTGCATAATGTGGCTGGGCGCTGCGAACATAAGCGACATGCTGCATAATGCGGTGACAAATACCAATTTACTGATTTTCTTGAAATGTTTCATTGTGCTCCTCCTTGCTGGAATAGACTATGATATCTGGGTAATACTCCAGAGAATCAACAATTTCAGTATATTGTCCATCATAAATATAAATTGTGTAACTGCCATCCACATTAGATATTGCATAGCTATTGTCAGCATCAAGGTGAATATAATTCTCTGATTTAGTTATTGAGTCATCATAAGAACTATTCTCAAAAACAAACAGATAAGAACCAAAGTACAAGCCAAACACCAGCAACAACAATGCTGCCGAAATCAGCATATTGGGCTTTTTGTTACGGTTATGTATCATGTGTATGCGGTACTCCAGACTGCTCTTTTTATTGAGAGTCAAACCCATATAAGGATTCATGTGCTCTTTCGTATTTTGCACATAGTGCAGGAGCGTGGAGATGTACTTGGCAGTAGCCTCGTCGCCGTCAGATACTATGGCGGCGTCAACCCGTATTTCCAGCAGAGTCCCGACTTGGCTGTTAAGCGTGTGGCAGAACGGAATCCACCAGTAAAATGCGGACAAGCCTCTTATAAGGGATCTCAGCCACAGATCATGATACCGATAGTGCTGTAACTCATGCCGAAGGGCAAACAGTAGGTTTTCATCTGTGGGGGCCGACTCCTGCGGCAGCAAAATAATGGTTTTGCGTAGCCCAAGGATCATCGGAGAGTCAACAAATACAGAGGTACGCAGGCAAAGCCCTTTGCGTGCCTTGTCCGGGCAGAGCTGATCTAAGATAGACGCATAAGGCTCTTTACCGGTGACATCTTTGCTGTTGCTCAAAATTATTGTCCGCAGTTTCCGGTGCTGTATAAACAGTGCGGCGAAAGATACTATACTGCCCGCTAACCAGACGACTAGGAGTACGTCGGAAACGGAAACCGCAAATCCCGGAATGATCTCATGCCGATGGCGCAGCAAAGATATTGGGTTTGAGATACTTGCTGGAAATAATACCGTCTTTGTAAACGGTAATTCATAGGGAAACAGCAGTCTCACAAAGATCACAATGCAAAACACAGCCATTACCTTATATCCAATCTTTACCAATGTTTCCTCGCTGCGGAAAAGCAACGAGATCAAAGCCAACAGCAAACCGCTGACAAATACCGCTGTCAGTACAGATGAAAAACTGAAATAGATCATGTTATTATCCTACTTTTTTTTCTTGAGGTCGGACAACAGTTTTTCCAACTCCTTGATGTCCTTTTCTTTCTTAGTTTCATCGGGAGCCATCTCAAGCATACCGGCTACAGCAGTCTGCATGCTGATGATGGAACGGAAACTCTTGTAGTCCTGAAGGAACTTCTCGGTAAGAACATCCTTGGACTTTTCTGTAGCGCCAAAGGTTCTGCTCAGAACATTGCCGCTGTGAGTCACACCCTGAACCTCAACCAGCTCATTGGCCAACAGCTTACGCAGTACAGCCTGAACGGTGCTCTGGGTCAGCTCAGCGCCGGAATTGACGATCTCGGTGGAGGTTAAAGCTCTCTCAGACTCATGCAGAATTTTTAATACTTCCAGTTCTCTTGGATTCAGTTTCATAATAAAAATCTCCTTTCATAGCGTCTCAAATAGTCTCAAACCAATACTATTATAATCCACCAAAGGAAAATGTGCAAGATGTGACGTGAAATTTTCTAAAATTTTTTTTTGCGACAAAAAAATGCATGGATAAGAGACTTGTCAGCAGGTGGCTTATGTGCTATGGTTTGAATGATAATTCTTACAGCGGGACTTAAAAAGACAAAAAAGTGGAAACTGTCAGTATTTCCTGACAGCCGAAAGGAAACAATATTATATGAAATTCAATATGAACAATATGAATAAGAAATATTTCTATCTGTGCGGCGTTGTCCTGTTGCTGATACATCTTGCGGTCCTTACAGGTTACGGCATGAGTAAGGAGGGGTATCACGAGGATGAATACTATTCTTTTTTCTCCAGTACGGGCACGGCGGCGGTATATCCCAGAAGCGCCTATGACGTCCGTACCGGTCATGAGATGCAGAGGCAGTTCATGGTGCGGCAGGGAGAACGTTTTCAGTTTGCGGAGGTTATACAAAATCAGGAGGAGGATGTTCACCCGCCGCTTTACTATCTGGCGCTGAATGTGATCATGTCTCTAATGCCGGAACATTTTTATAAATGGTTTGGCCTGGCGCTTAATATGTTATGCTCCTGTGTTACGCTGGGAGGGATCATGTATCTGCTGCACAGTCTGGGAAAAGGGGAGGCCTGTTATCCGGCGGTGCTGTTGGGCGGGCTGGTCTATGCCATAGCCCCCTCCACGGTCAGCAATGTGATGTTTATTCGCATGTATGCCATGTCGGCCATGTGGACGGTGCTGTATACCTGCGTGATCGTGACGGTGATGCGGCGCGGGGAGTGCGGCAGGAGACGGTTTGCCGTCTATACGGCGGCGGGGGCGGTATTGTGCTGGCTGGCTTTCATGACCCACTACTTCTGTCTGCTGGTCCCCTTCTTCCTGACCTTTGCTTACGGCGTAGTGACACTGTGGCGGCGAAAGGGAATCCTGCGTATGCTGGTGTACGGTCTCTGTATGTGCGGGGCTATAGGGCTGGCGGTATACTGTTATCCTGCCTCCATAGAGCATATTTTTCACGGATATCGGGGAGAGGCGGCCCTCTCTGTCCTGCTGAACGGAAGCTTTAGGGAAATGTGCGCCATGTTTCTGCCGGTGCTGGACAAGAATGTGTACGCGGGAATGATGTGGGCAGTTTTGGCGCTTTCCGTGGCGGCGCTGGTATTGCTGACAGTCCGCAGAGGCATGGAGGGGACAGACAGGGCTGCCCTGGGCCGGGGAGCCGTGGTATATCTGGCCTGTCTGGCGTCCATATGCTTTCTGGTCAAGACATCCCTGTTTCTGGGAGACAGTTCCTGCCGGTATTTCTATCCGGTATTGGCGCTGCTTTTGCCGTTACAGGCATATCTGTGGTATCGGGCGGTATCGGAACTGACGGCCGGAAGAAAACGGCGCGGGATCATCGGCGTGGCGGCGGTTCTGCTGGCCTGTGTCCCTCTTCTGGCGGGACATATGCAAAACAGAGTGTTGTTCCTCTATCCGGAGGAGGCAGAAAAAAAGGAGTTGTCTTACCGCTATGGGCAAGAGTACCCTCTGATCATGGTATATTCCAAGGAGGCCAGCCAGCGGAGCTGGTATATGGCCGATCAGATCTGGCCGTATCAATATGTGATCTACTCCGATTACGAGCACATGCTGGAACTGCCGGAGGACCCGCTGCTCACACAGGCCAAAGGTTTTGTTGTGTATATGGACGCTCCGGCGGAGACGCTGGACCCTCTGGTGGAGAGAAATCCCAATGTGGAGGGATATACTCTGCTCAGAAAAGACAATTTTTTTATGGTATATCTGGTGGAATAAGGAACAGAAATTGCATTTTGCGAACAATTATGCTATAATCTGGAAGATATAGGTACAAGCTGCCACAGAGCCATATAATAAGGAGGACATGGAAATGCTGAATAATAAATCAATCCTGATCACAGGAGGCACCGGAACTTTCGGTAAAGCCTTTACCAGATATGTGTTGGAGAATTATGATCCCAAAAAGATCATCATTTACTCCAGAGATGAGTTCAAACAGTTTATCATGCAGAATGAGTTCAAGGAGCATGCCGCCAAGCTGCGTTTCTTTATCGGGGACGTGCGGGACAGAGAACGTCTCTCAAGAGCTTTTGAGGGTGTGGATTATGTGATTCACGCGGCAGCTCTGAAACAGGTGCCGGCCTGTGAGTACAATCCCGCGGAGGCCATCAAGACCAATATTAACGGTGCCCAGAACGTGATTGACGCGGCGCTGGACAGGGGCATAAAAAAGGTGGTGGCGCTGTCCACGGACAAGGCGGTGAACCCGGTGAACCTGTACGGCGGCACCAAGCTGGTGTCGGACAAACTGTTTATCGCAGCCAACGCATACGCGGGCAACAAGGATATCTGCTTTTCCATCGTGCGTTACGGCAATGTGGCGGGCAGCCGGGGCTCGGTGATCCCGCTGTTCCACAATATATTGAATAACGGCGGCACGGAGCTGCCCATCACGGACTACCGTATGACACGTTTCTGGATCAGCCTGCGCCAGGGCGTGGAGCTGGTGATCAAGGCGCTGGAGGAGGCCCGGGGCGGAGAGACCTTTATCGCCAAGCTTCCTTCCTTTAAGATCACGGATCTGGCCCAGGCCATGCTGCCCGGCTGTGAGATGCCCCAGGTGGGCATACGGGAGGGCGAGAAACTCCATGAGGTGATGGTGACGGTGGAGGATTCCGCCCATACCTATGAGTATGATAAGCATTTTATCGTATATCCGCAGATGGTGTGGAGCCAGCGGCAGCAGATTTTGCCGGGCGGAAAAAAAGTTGAGGAAGGTTTTTCCTACAGCTCCGGCAACAATACCGAATGGCTGAGTGTGGAGGAGATCAAAGAGCTGCTTAAGAGTGTGGAAATGGAGAAATAAAAGTCGGAAAGGAGCCGTATCGCGATAGCTGTCGGAGCGGCTCTTTTTGCAATAGGCGATATAGGGATCAAAATATGAGAAAAGCTGTTGAACTGGGTAAAAAATACCTGTATCTTCTGTATCCCGTGATACTGCTGCTCTATCCTCTGCGGCATATCCGGGTGGGCGCGGAATGGTGGGATACAGGATACAATTACGGTAACTTTACCTATATGGGACGCATGGACCCCATGTGGCTGCTCAGCACCTATCTGGGCAATGCGGCGGGGCATCTGCTCACGCTGCTGCCCGGCGGCGGTACGATGCTGGGCATGAATATCTATACGGGACTGTTTGTAAGCCTGCTCGCGCTGGGGGGATACTTTTTCTTCACACGCCGGATAGGGCTGTCCCGGACGATCACATTTTGGGGGGAGATGCTGGCCGTCAGTTTCTGCTGGTGTCCCACGGCCCTCTTATACAATTACCTGACTTATGTGCTGATGGGAGCGGGTGTGATATTGCTCTACCACGCGCTGTCGGGAGAGGCCCGATGCCCCTGGCGGTATTTTGTGGCGGCGGGTGTGTGCCTGGGAGTGAATGTTCTGGTACGTTTCCCCAATCTGGCTCAGATGGCTTTGATCCTGGCGGTATGGGCTATGGCGTTTATCCGCCGCCAGAAGTTTATGGTGACGGTAAAGCAGACCATGCAGTGTCTGGGCGGTTATCTGCTGGGGCTGGGAGGCGGCCTGGCGGCAGTTATGCTGCGTTATGGGCCGCGGACATATATCGAAGGGATCGGGAGGCTCCTGTCCATGCCCTCGGAGGCATCGGAGTACACGGTTTATTCGATGATCATGCAGCAGTTTCGCAATTATCTGCAGAATTGTATCTGGCTGGGGTATCTGGTATTTTTCATGTTATTGGGCCTTATGGTGTACGCGCTGCTGCCGCAAAAGCTGAACCCGCTGAAAAACGTGGGTTATGTGGGATGCGTGTTCTGTGGATTCTATTATCTGATGCTGCAGAATATGTTCAATTTTAAATACAGCACCAAGGTCAGCGCTTTCCAGTGGGGGGCGATGCTGCTCACTGCCACACTGGCGGCGGGACTTATCACGATCCTGCGCAAAAAGAGCACAGAGCGGGAAAAACTCATGTGCGGACTGGCGATACTTGTGATACTGATCACGCCGCTGGGCAGCAACAATCACCTGTACTCCGCCATAAACAATCTGTTTCTGGTGGCTCCTTTTACGCTGTGGCTGTTGGCGCGTTTCCTCCGCTGGCTGCCGGGGCGTCTGACCAAAAATCTGAGCGGGAGGGGAAGGAGCGTTTTCCTCACGGTGAGCCTGTTTCCGGTCAAGGCTATGCTGGTGTGTATATTGGTAATGATCACAGTGCAGGGGACGTTGTTTGGCATGGGCTATGTATTTTCCGAGAGTGACGGCGGCGAGAATCTACATACTCCCATCGAGGGAAATGAGATACTTAGAGGGATGCTCACTTCACCGGACAGGGCGGAGGTATTGGGGTCGCTGTCGGAGTATGTGGACCGGGAGGGACTAAAGGGACAGGAGGTCATTCTCTATGGACAGATTCCGTCCCTGTCCTATTATCTGGAGATGCCCTTTGCCATATCCGCCTGGCCGGATCTGCCCTCGTATAATTATGCAGTCATGCTCGGGGAGCTGGAAAAGCTGGAGGGGGAGATAACCGCCGGACAGAGGGATGTGCCGGTACTGCTGCTGGAAAGAAGGCAGGCGGAATATCTGACAGGCGGAACGGAGGCTCTGGAAACGCTGGGGCTGAGCGCCGGGGAGATAGAGAGGATCGCGGGGGACAAAAAGCTGACGCTGCTGGCCCGCTGGATAGAGCACTTCGGATATGAAACATGCTTTGAAAATCAGAAGTTTATAATGTTCAGAATACCGTAGGCGGCGCTGCGTCCGCCGCTGACCGGCTGAAACGGATGGAGACGATATATGGATAAAAAGGAGCGTTTTTGGGAAATAATGGCATGGGGACTGCTGGGAGCGGTGTTTTTGCTGCTGGTGGCGATGAATGTGTTGTGGGGGGATCATTGGATCGATTCGGATATGGCGGCGGAGATGGTATTTTCCCGTCTGCTGGCTCAGGAGGGTAAGTGGATCGCCACGGAGAATTGGTTTTATTCCACGGAATTCCGGGTGCTGTATACGCAGCTGCTCATGGTTCCCCTGTTTCATCTGCTGGGAGACTGGCATCTGATCAGGGCAATTACCAACATCATCACATATCTGCTGATGCTGGGCGCGTATTTTTACTGCGTGAGACCCCTTAAGATCCGCAAAAGTACCGTCATCTTCAGCTCCGTGATCCTGCTGCTGCCCTTCTCGGAGACGTTCCTCACCCATATGCAGATGGGGAATACCTATATGTGGCATGTGATCCTGATCCTGACGGCGTTCGGCATGTTTCTGCGGCTTTCACAGCCCCGGGAGGGGCGAGGCGTGGGAAAGGCCGTTACGGCTGCGGCCTATATGGCTCTCAGCCTTGTCTGCGGTCTGTCAGGCGTGCGCTATATGCTGGCGCTGCAGGTACCGCTGTGTATAACGGCGGGTATCTATGTTATAAAGAGCAGTGAGTTTGCAGCGCTGCGCAGAGATCTATCCCTGCGGCAGCCCTGGGAACAGATCCGCAGGGTGCTCTGCGGCAAACGTCTGGCTTATCTGCTCTGGAGTTTTGCGGGGCTGCTGGCGGCAGGCGTGGGGTATCTGGTCAATGTGGCGGTGCTGGGACGGAGATTCCGGTTCCAGATGTATGAGGCCACCAACTTTATCCGGGTGTTTCAGGGAGTGCTGCTGGAGCGCGCCCAGGATACCATAGGGAACCTGTTGCAGTTGTTCGGTTATATCGAGGAAAAAGGCTTTCTGTCGGTCAGGGGTCTGATCTCCATGCTGGCTTTCGGATTCCTGGCGGGAATCTTGTTTGTGACGGTGCGGTGCAGCCGCCTGCTGGCAGGGGAGGAGAAAGCTCCCTCCCATCACCGGTTTTTGCTGTGGTTTTTTGTGACGGCCTTTGCGCTGAACACATTTGTGTTTCTGTTCACTACCAGCACCATCGTGGCCAGGTACTACATCACTGTGTTCCTGTTCGCGCTGCCGCTGCTCTGTGTCTATTACGAGCATGAAAAGATGCCGCTGGACCGGCTGCTTCTGGCGGTGCTGCTGTGGGGCGCGCTGGCGCTCACCACTGCAAAATGTGTATATTCTTTTGCGGATAAGGATAAAAATGAGGATAAAAGGCCTGTGGCTGCCTATCTGGAGGAGCAGGGCTATACTTTCGGCTATGCCAGTTATTGGAACGGCAATATCATGACGGAGCTTACGGACGGTGCCGTGGAGATCGCCAATATCCATGAGATAGACAGGATGGATATGTTTACCTGGTCCAGCCCCGCGCGGTATTACAGAGAAGGGTATCACAGCGGTAAGACCTTTATCCTGCTGACGGCTCAGGAGGCGGCAGAGTACGCCTCGGTGCCGGTGATCGCAGCGGGAGAAGTGGTCTATGACCGGCAGGGATATGTGGTGCTGGGCTATGAATCGGTGGAGGCGCTGTGGGACGCGGCGGGGCCTACGCCATAAGATGTGGAGAATGGGAAAGCATGGACAAAAAACGGATTCTGTATACAGTTTGCTTTATCGCAATAAATATGCTGGACTTTGTATGCAATACGCAAAACGGTGATATCCAGAGCATGGCCGTCAACGCTATGGGCATTGTGATACTTGTTATTATAGCCACAGGGCACTCGGTCAGGAACATGCTGACGAGGGTAAACCTTATATGGACAGGGCTGTGCGTGGCTGTGGCTGCAGTGCCGACGGTACGGGCGTTTGCATCGGGACGGGACAGTTTTATGGGCATGTTTGTGTGGGCCTTTGTGCTGGCGGTCTTCAATGTCTGGTGGATATTGATCTATGGAAAATATATGATCGGCAGGCTTTGGCGGTACAGAGCGCCCCAGGGGAAATGGGCATTTAACCCGGGTATCACAGGCTGGATATGGATCGCCATGACAGTGTTAATGACTTTGTCCCGCAGCGGCAGGGTATGGCCGGTCTGGTTCTTTGCGATGTTCGGCATGTTCTATCTGACGAGATACAGCTTGCGGGACAGGGATGCCATGATGGACGGTATGATAGACGGAACGATACTATCTTTTTTCATACTCCAAATATTTGCCTACGGTTTCAGACCTTATGATGTGGTGCGCTATCTTGGCGCGTTCAGCAACTGCAATATCACAGCGCTGCATTACCTGCTGGTCTATACGATGGTACTTTTTAAACTGCATCTGCTGCACCGAAGAGGAGCCAGGAAGGGCTGGAAACTGTTCTATTTTGCGGGTGCCTGCGGTCTGCTGGGCTTTATGTTCCTTACCATGGGACGCACCGCCTGGGTGACGGCTTTTCTGGTGACGATGTTGTACGGCATTTTTGTGGTCCGGCAGAACTGGCAGAAAAAGTGGAGCGCGGTGCTGGGGCGGTTTATGGCGCTGGGGCTGACCACGATACTGCTGTTTCCGGCGGTGTTCGCCACGGTACGCTGGCTGCCCACCATATTGCATCATCCTGTCTGGTTTTTGGCGGAATACAGCGAGAATAAGGTTCACTCCTTTGATCCGCCGGATTCCCCCAAGTATATCGAATGGGATGAATTTATGGAGACTGTTCTGGGAAGGATCTGGGGGACGCTGCCATTCCACGCCAGCCGGATGAATGATCCTTTTCTGCTGGTGGCTCAGGCGGCGGACAGCTCCGGGCTTGCGGACAGCGGCAATGTCTCCATGACTCAGACGGACACCGCGGCGACGGAAAACGGCGACGCCATGGAGATACTGGACCTAAAAGTGCTGGACAAATCATTAAATGTCCGACTCAGTATCTATAAGATGTATTTTCAGGAGTTAAATCTGCTGGGACACAGCCAGGGGGAAGGGCATTATGTCATGGAGGACACGGAGAATATTGTGTGGCATGCCCATAACCTTTGGCTGCAGATCGCGTATTCTTACGGAATTCCCACCGGATTGCTGTTTGTTGTCCTGACGGTACTGCTGCTGCGAAAGCATTATGCGAGTATGAAAACTCACTCCGAAAACGTCTATGCCATCATACCTTTTTTCCTGTGCGTGGTGTTTTTCTGCTACGGGATCATGGAGATGGTGTGGAATATGGGACAGGTGGTGTTGCTGTTGTTTTTTGTGGTACAGCATCCGCAGATAGGAGATTCGGGAGCGGGGGGATCGGAGTTGTCGTGAGAGTAAAGGAAAGTCTGAAACGGAATAAATGGCAGTGCCTGGTACTGCTCCTGGTGCTGCTGGTACAGTGCTTTTATATCAGCCAAAAGGACGGCTATCATATGGATGAGCTGCTGACCTTTGAACTGGCCAACGCGGAATATAATCCATGGATCGTGCCCACCCAGCCGGTGGGGCGTCTGGCAAAGTTCATGCAGCAGGAGATCTATGAGGACAGTCTGGGAGAAACGCTGGGGAATCTGTGGGACACGGCAATGGATGTACTGCAGAACGGAAGGGACAGCAAGCTGCTCAGCTACCGCGCGGATGTCTACGATGAGCCGGTTTGGATCAGCAGGGAGCAGTTCCATGAGTATATCACGGTGGGAGAGCGGGACGGTTTTAATTATCTGTCCGTGTATTTCAACGGCAGGGAAGACGACCATCCCCCGGTGTACTATATGCTGGTACACACCATGTCCTCTATTTTCCGGGACAGGATATCCCCGTGGATGGGATGTATCTTTAACCTGGCGGCGGTGCTGGGCTGCTGTGTCCTGATGTTCGCGATGGGCCGTCTGCTGGCAGACTGTCATTATATGAAGGCTCGGACGGGGGAGTGCTGGGGGCTGTACAGCGGGTTGTTGTACGGCTGCTCCGCCGGAGCGATAGCCAGTACGCTGTTCATCCGTATGTACGGCCTTCTGGCTTTCTGGTGTATGCTCACCCTGTATCTGCATTTGCGGAAATGGCTGGGGCCCCAGGCGCGGACGGGAAAAGACTTTACAAAAGGAAATAAGGGGCTGATCCTGGTGACGGCCATGGGGTTTTGGACCCAGTATTTTTTCCTGTTTTATTGTATACTGCTGGCGCTTGTGACAGTGGTCGCCCTGGTGAGAAACGGCAGAAAAAGAGAGGCTTTTCGCTATATCAGAAGTATGGTTACCGCGGCGGTGATCGGAGTGGCGGTTTACCCTTTTTCAATAATGAATATCCTCACCAACGGAAGGGCGGTTGAGGCTGTGGCCAATCTGGGCGGAAGTATGCGGGAATACGGGGAGCGGTTGATTGCCTTCGGCCGTATTCTGCTGCGAAGCACCTTCGGAAAACACATAATCGGCACGATGATCGTAGTGGCCCTGGCCGCCATCGGCGTGTTTGTGACTGTCTGGGATAAACGCAGGACATCCGGGGAACAGATGGCGGAGTCCGGCTGCAAGGCGGACAGAAAGGAGCGGAGACAACTGTGGTGGCTGCTGTTTCTGCCTCCGTCGGTATATTATCTGCTGGCCGCAAAAATGTCCCCCTATATGGTGGACCGTTATATTATGCCTGTATTTCCCTTTGCTGCCATGGCTGCGGCGGGACTGCTGCTGTATCTGTGGAGCCGCCGGGGTCCGGCAGGAACCGGGGCCGTGCTGTGCGCCCTGCTGGCCGTATCCTGTGTCAGTGTCGTAACCTATCCGGGAGACGGAGATTACCTGTACAGCGGCTATGATTCTCCTGTAAGCGGGCAGCTGGGTATAGGGGAAAAATACTATGCCGATCTCCCCTGCATCTGCGTCTACGAAGGGTATGGCTTTTATGACAATCTGTTGGAATTTCAGGTGTATGAGCGCACTCTGCTGGTCAAGCCCTCCGAATTGGCGGGCAGGCAGGATATAGCAGAGTTGTCGGAAGTGATCGTGCTGCGCAAGCAGAATGTGAGCTCCGAGGCATGGCAGGAGGTGCTGGAGACTCTGTCCGGCTACGGTCTCAAGCCGCAGGACTGGCTGGTGCGGGATAGCGTCTACAGGGATGAGGTGGCGCGTTTTGTATCCGTTGTCTCCAAGGAGCCGCAAACCGGACAACAGGAGAAATAGAAGGGGTATTGCCGGGTATATGGTTTTGCGTTGGGGGGCGGTGCCTCCATAAGAGGTTGACAGAATACGCGCGATAGAGGATAATCAATAGAGAGTAAGCGGGAAAAGGATTGGTGGAACTCATGGATAAGATCGCAGTGCTGATACCATGCTATAATGAGGAAAAGACCATAGAAAAAGTGGTCACAGATGTGCGCGGCGCACTGCCGGAGGCCACGGTATATGTGTATGACAACAATTCCACCGACCGAACCGCTGAGCTTGCCTGGGAAGCCGGAGCCGTCATACGTCAGGAGTACGCGCAGGGAAAGGGCAATGTGATCCGGCGCATGTTCCGGGAGATCGACGCGCAGTGTTATCTGATGGTGGACGGAGATGACACCTATCCGCTGGACTGCGCCAGGGAGATGGTGGACCGGGTGCTGGAGAGACATGCGGATATGGTGGTGGGCGACCGCCTCTCGTCCACATATTTTACCGAGAATAAGCGGCCTTTCCACAACTTTGGAAACAGCCTGATGCGCACAAGCATCAACAGCCTGTTTCGGGCGGATATCAAGGATATCATGACCGGATACAGGGCTTTTTCCTATGAGTTTGTGAAGACCTTCCCGGTCTTTTCCCAGGGGTTCGAGATAGAGACAGAGATGACGATACACGCTGTCAACTACAATATGCAGGTGGAAAACGTGGTGGTGGAGTATCGTGACCGCCCGGAAGGCAGCGTATCCAAACTCAACACTTTTCGGGACGGCATGAAAGTCATACACAAGATGATACAATTATACAAGAACCATAAGCCCCTTAAATTCTTCAGCCTGATCGGGCTGCTGTTTGTTATGGTGGCGGTGGTCATGTTCGCCCCCATATTGCTGGAGTATCTGGAGACCGGGCTTGTGCCCCGGTTCCCCACGCTGATCGTGTGCGGTTTTCTGGTCATGGCGGCCATACAGGCGTTTTTTTCCGGCATGGTGCTGGACGTGCAGGTGGCCAAGGACAGAAGAGACTTTGAGTACCGTTTGAACAAGATCTACTCTGAGAAACAGATGAAATGCGTGGGTTTATCTCAAAACCGGATAAATGAGGTGGAGTAGGGCTATGCGTGACAAGATCGCCAAACGGTGGATAAAGGGAACAGCGGCGGCGGTCCTGCTGCTCATCATGGCAGTGGCGGGATGGCTGACAGGCCCCATATACTATCTGAATGATGATGTGACCATACGGTATATTCTCTCCGGAGCCTGTACGGGAATGCCGGACAGCCACGGGGTACAGATGAAATATCCTTTGACCTGGGTGCTGGCGGCGCTGTACCGGATCACCGGCGGGTTACAGGTATTTGTGCCATGGTTTGACCTGTTTATGGCGGGGTGCGTCCTGCTGGCCGGCACGGGTATACTTGCCGGTATGATGCAGGCAGTCAGAGGAAAAAAGGGCTTTGCGCGCATTGCGCCCGCGCTGATCGGGGCAGTGTTGTTTACGGGACTGCTGCTGCCCCATTACCTCTATATGCACTATACCATCATCGCCGCCATGCTTGCCGGGAGCGGGTTGTTTTTATGGGGGCGGAGACAGGGGCGTGGACTGCCGCTTGTGATGTTGGTACTGTGCTATCTGGTGCGGTCGGAAGTCTTTTTTCTGTCCGTCCCGTTTCTGCTGGTGGCGGTCTTGGACGAATCGCTGGGGGAGGTGGAGCGCGCGGCCCGGGGAAGGCAGCTGCTTGACCGGGTGTGCTGCGCTCTCAAGCGGCAGGGACGTCCTCTGCTGATCCTGCTATGCGCGGTGCTGGTCTGTTGGGGAATAGACCGTGTGGGATACGGCGGCAGTGAGTGGCAGGAGTTCTGGAGGTATTTTGACAATCGGGTAAAATTGTATGATTACACTGATTTCCCGTCCACGGACCGATATGAGAACCGATATGAGGAACTTGGGCTGGACTGGGGACAATATCAGGTGCTGATCCATTACGACACCATACTGGATCAGGGCATAGACGCGGAGGTTTTGGAGCGCGTGCAGGAAAGTATCCAAGGCATGAAAGAGCCTGTGGCCATGGGGGAGCGCATCCGGCAATACCTGCGGTCGTATTATCTGCATATGCGATACGACGGCGTGCCTTATGGCCTGGTATGGGCCGGGTGTCTGGGACTGCTGCTTATCCTGCAGGTCATTCACAGGAGATGGGACAGGCTTATATTGTCCGCGGCCCTGTTGGCGGGGCGCAGCCTGATCTGGCTCTATCTGATCCACAGGGACAGGTTTCCGGAGCGGATCTGGATATCCCTGTATCTCATAGAGATCGGGCTGCTGGCAGGTATGCTGCTGGGTGAGTGGCTTGAAAATCCCGCGTCCCCAGAGGGCAGCGCTTTGGCGGGAAAGACGTGGCGGCGCGGTGCGGCAGCCGTCTGTATGGCGCTGTGCCTGCTGCTGTCGGGCGGCGCGGCTTTCATGCAGTTGCGGCAGACGCTGGGAAATATGCGGATCGGACAGGAGAGACAGCGGCAGTGGGACCGGCTCACAGAGCAGATTGCCGGGAGCGGTGTGGAACTGTATCTGATGGATGTGTATTCTGCGGTGGCCTACGCGGGGGAAGTATACGGAAGAGACTGCGGGCAGATTCTGCTGCTGGGAGGATGGCTGGGCCAATGCCCTCTGGTGGAGCAGCGTCTGGCGCTGTATGGCGCGGAGGATGGCGCCGGGGCCCTGCTGCATCCCGAAGTGCGCCTGCTGGCGCTGGCAGACAGGGATATCTCCTGGCTGGAGGAGTATTTGAGCCAGAGGCTGGGCCCGGTAGAACTGAAGAGACAGGAAATCATCTCCTGCGGGGATCAAGTGGAATTTGCCGTATACCGGCTGGTCAAGCCGCACAGCCCCGCAGGGGGATCTTCATAGAGAATGTGAAGAACAGGAGGCAGGTATGGAGCGGATACCGAAAATATTTGAAAAGGTTTGTGTGAAAGCTGTACAGATCATGATGCTGGGGATCAGTTTGATGCTTGGATACTGGGCGGTGCGCTATACACATGGCTATCCGGATAATCTCAAGGAGGACTATATTCAGATCAAGCCGGATTCAGCCGTGTGGAATCTGCTTATCTTTTGTATCGCGCTGACAGTTACCTGGCTGATACAGCGGATCATACTGCGGGGGGAGGAGAACCTTTGGCGAAAGCGGGTACGTCGCATTGCCGTGGGGGTGACGCTGCTGTCGGGCGTGTTATCCGCCGTTTGGGTGTCCGTCTGCCATATCATGCCGGTGTGGGATCAGATGCAGGTATATCTGGATGCCATGGACTTCAAAGCCGGCAATTTTCAGGATATGACAGGCTACATTTTTATGTGTCCCCATCAATATGGTCTGACTTTTCTGTATGAAATATTTTTGGCATTTGGCGGCGGCTGGCGTCTGCTGCAATATATCAACGCCTTGATGATCATGTGTGTGGTCTGGAGTTCCTATGCGCTGGTGGACGAGTTGTTCGGGGACGCGAAAGCCTGTCTGTATGTGCTCATGGGAGATCTGCTGTTTCTTCCTCTGTTTATCTATGTCAATTATGTGTATGGGGAGCTGCTCTCCATGGGGTTCAGTATGTTGGGTATCTGGCTGCTGATCCGGTGGTATCACAGAAAGAGGAACCTTTATCTCCTGCTGTCCCTTCTGTGTCTCAGCGTGGCGGCACTTGCCAGAATGAACGTGACAGTGCTGCTGATCGCGGTGTGCATTGCCATGCTGGTTCACGGCCTGGGCAGCAGAAACCTTCGTGTGTTGGTGGCAGGGGCGCTCACGCTGTTGGTGCCGCTCTGCGCCGTGGGGGCCATGCGTCTGAGTTATGAGCTGAGATCCGGCATAAAGATCGAGGGCGGTATTCCGGCAAGCATGTATATTGCCATGGGTATGCAGCAGTCCACAGGAGGTGCCGGTGTCTATAACGGATATAACAATTCCGTGTTCCGGGGGCAGGCGGAGAGTGACGAGGATAAGGCCAATGAGATCGCGGGAACCTATATCCGGGAACGTCTGCGGGAATTCCGGGAGAATCCGGGACTGGCAAAGGATTTTTACAAGGAAAAGATACAGGAGCAGTGGAATGAGCCCACAGTCTGCAGTCTGGTGATGACGGCCACCTTTGAGACGCCGCCCACGGGAATGGTGGAAAAACTGTACTATGGCTCCTGGCAGCAGCACTATCGGGACTATATGAACCGGTATATGACGGTGTTATATCTGGGCGTGATCCTGTACTGTGGGGCCGGATTGCTGAGAAAGACGGATATACTGCAGTGCATGCTGCTGGTGGGTGTGATCGGAGGCTTTCTGTTCAGCATATTGTGGGAGGCCAAATCCAGATATGTGCTGCCATATATTGTGCTGCTGATCCCCTATATGGGGCTGGGTATTTCCGCCGCCCAGACTCTGTTTGGCAACTTGACGGGGTATGTGAGAAAGAGGGCAGGCGGTTTAGGGGGACAGAGCAAGGACAGACTTGAGGAGACCAACGATGGAGAGTGAGTACAGGGACCCGGAAATGGCTGTGTATCTGCGGCCTATGGGGTATGAGGATACGGACAGCATTGTTTCGTGGCGCAATCAGGACGCGGTGCGCCGGAATTTTATCTATCAGGAGCTTTTTACCAGAGAGAGCCATGAACAATGGATTCACACCATGGTGGAGACGGGCAGGGTAGCGCAGATGATGATCTGTGAGACGGACGGCGACAGGCCGGTTGGGTCCGTGTATCTGCGGGATATTGACCGGCGGCACAGAAAGGCCGAGTACGGTATTTTCATCGGAGCCCAGGGAGCCAGAGGGAAAGGCTACGGCACCATGGCGGCTCGCCTGATGATCCGTTACGCCTTTGATGAAATGGGACTTCACAGACTGTTTCTGAGGGTGTTTGCGGACAATGCCCGGGCGATCCGCAGCTATGAGAAGGCCGGCTTTGAAAGGGAGGCCTATCTGAGAGACGATGTCTGTATCGACGGATGCTACAGGGATATAGTGCTGATGGGAATCGTGAATCAGGAGTGAGGATATTGGGATATGCGATATCACAGGTGAAAGCCGTGGTTTGCAGGAAAGAGGAATATGGAAGAGATGGATATTCTGGAAAAGACAGTTAGCTTTGTGATCCCCTGTTACCGGTCGGAACATACGCTGGAGAACGTGGTGGCTGAGATTCATGGAACGATGGAAAAACTGGGGTATGGCTATGAGATCATATTGGTCAATGACTGCTCTCCCGACGCCACCTGGGAGGTCATCCGCAGGCTGTGCCGGAAGGACGGTCATATCAGAGGGATCAATTTTGCCCGGAATTTCGGCCAGCATGCGGCGCTGATGGCAGGGCTGCGGCAGTCCGTGGGGGAGTATGTCGTATGCTTGGACGATGACGGCCAGACTCCGGCGGACGAGGCGGGCAAGCTGATCGGCAAACTGGAGGAAGGCTATGACGCGGTATATGCCAGTTATGCCCGTAAGCAGCATTCCCTGTTCCGCAATCTTGGCAGCAGAGTCAATGAACGGATGACCCGGATTATGCTGGAAAAGCCCAAAGATCTGTATATCTCCAGCTATTTTGCGGTGTGCAGATTTGTGGTCGACGATATGATCCGCTATGAGAACTCTTATCCGTATGTGATCGGTCTGGTGCTGCGTGCCACCAGAAATATTGCCAACGTGGAAGTGGATCACAGAGAGCGGCAGGAGGGCAGCTCAGGGTACACGCTTAAGAAACTGTTTGGCCTGTGGTTCAACGGGTTTACCGCTTTCTCCGTGAAACCCCTGCGGATCGCCACCTGTGTGGGGATCTTGAGCGCGGCGATGGGATTTGTGTACGGGCTGTATACCATCGTAAAACGCCTGCTGAATCCCCAGGTGCCTATGGGATTTAGCTCCACTATGGCGGCCATTGTCTTTTTCGGCGGTATGATCATGATCTTGCTGGGAATGATAGGAGAGTACATCGGCAGGATCTATATCAGTCTTAACAACTCGCCTCAATATGTGATAAGGGAGCGTATTAATGGGGAAGAAAACGAGGAATAGTAACATTTTCGGGACATTATGGAGCTGGTGGGACCGGGACAGACGGATACTGACGTTGAAGGCGGGGCTGCTGGCGCTGCTGCCGCTGCTGTGCTGTATTGCGGCCTGCGCTGCCCAGGGGGGCAGCCTGTGGCAGGTCTATCTGCCCTCCTCCCAGTGGAATGACGAGCTGTTCTATTATAAACAGGTAGAGGGAATCTTATCCCATGGCTATCCTCAGGGATATTTTGGGTTTAACGAGAGCCATGCGCTGAAACTTTCTTTTGCGGCCTGGAGCCCGGTGCTGGTGTGGCCCTGGCTGCTGTACGGCCTGCTTTTTGGCTGGGATCTGATGGCTCCGGTCTACAGCAATATCCTGCTGATGACGCTGGCCGTATTTTTGTTTGTGCTGTTAACAAAGCCCAAGTGGAAACAGTTGGGACTGATGGGGCTGCTGTTTTGCTGCTTTTGGCCCTATACCCGCTACATGCTGTGCGGCATGCCTGAGATCATCTGTTTTAGCATGTTGACGGTGTACTGGGGGCTGCTGATACACACGGCGCAAAAGGAGACGGCAGGCAAGGTGGCGCTGCTTTTTGTGATGGGGAGCGTCATGACGCTGATGCGCCCCTATCTGATATTGTTTATGCTGGCTCCGGCATATCTGTGGGTGCGCAGGCACAGGCTATCCGGTATTCTGGGTTCCCTTGCGGCAATGGGGCTGACCGCGGGCGGCTATCTGCTGATCAAGCGCTATCTGGGGGCGGAATACTTCACGCCCCTGTTTAAGACCGAGTGGCTGGAGCCTTTTTTACAGGGACATATTTTCGCAGGTATCAAGGGCGTTCTGGCTAAGATTTATTATGAGGGGCGGACTTTTATGGCTCTTACCCTGCAAGGGTTAAAGAGCGGTCTTGCGGAGGGGGCTTTTTTTGCAGTGTATCTTGCGCTTCTGGGGCTCCTGCTGTGGCAGTGTGTGGCGGATATCCGCAAAAAAAGAAAAAAGCAGGCGTTACTTAACGGATATCTTGCATTTTGTTTCTTCAGCATGTGGATGGCTCTGCTGTTAATGTATAAAATGAAGGAGGGCAGTAAGCATCTGCTGACCTTTATGGCAGTGGGGATTTTGGCTGTGGCGCTGATGGAGACCAGATTCTACAAAAAGGCCACGGTGATAGGCGCTCTGTGTATTTATCTGTTCTGGTATCGGGGGGATCAGCCCGGCGATTATCAGATTTATTTTACGCAGCAGGACAGAGTGGCGCAGATGGAGCAGTGGGAGGAGACATTTGCCCGGGAACTCAGGCTGCGGGAGGAGGATGTCCCCAATTTTGACAATGTGGTGATCTGGACTTTTAATGATGTTCCGGCGGATTCCGGAGAGCAGGGAGCCGTGCTTACGGACTGGCAGGTGTTGTACGCCCTGCCGCCCGGATGGGGCGTCAGCTGCTGCTACAGGGAATATGTGGAGGAGCATTTGGAGGAGCTGCAAAGCCTGTATCTGGCGATCCCTGTGAACGGGCGATTGCAGGAAAGATGTGAAGAGCTGGGTATGGAACAGATTGGGCAGGATGGCAGGGTATGTATTTACCGGACCAGATAGTGGGCAACGGGCACATATGCCACAGTACACTAAATTAGGAGAAAATGTAGTTGTAGAATGAGAAAGAACAGACAGACAACTCTCTTTTCCAAGTTATTTGGAGTTATATTGATTTTCATATGGGTGGCAACGTTTATGGCAGTGGCGGCGGCAGTGTACATTCTGTTCCCGCCCGCGGAGCGCAGCATAGTGGAATCCTATACAATACCGGAAACCCACAGACCTGCGGAGACCTATCGCTATCTGCGTTATAAGACCAAGATGGATACACTGCAGCCTTATCTGGAGGCTTTAAGTGATGAAAAATATGAGGCAGTGTTTTTAGCCATGTATCCGCTGGAGTCTTTCGCGGAGGAGGATTTCCTTAACTATCGGGGAGTATCGGTCCTGAAGGTCGAGCCGGTTCTGGATAATTATATGGAGTTGACGGGAGCATTGGAAATGCTGCTCTCCGGTGAGGATTTGCCGGAGCGGATATACTTGGGAATTGACCCTGTCAGGCTGGAGCGGCATCTGGCTTGGGAGGAGGATTTGGACTGGCAGGATACGATAGAAGAACTGCTGGGGGAACGGGACGAGATCCGGTGGGAAGTTCTTTTGTCATATCCGTCCTGGGAGGAATGGCAGTCCGTATCGGACCTGGAAAGAGTACAGGGCATAGGGAGCTACGGGCGGGCCATGGAGGCGTTGGTTACGCCGGAAAATGTGCTGACATTCTATATTGGCGGACAGGAATGGCTGATCTGCAATCAGGATAATTATGCCGGGGAAGGGGTGCTGAACGCCAGCGTCACTCATACACTGACGCTGGAGGTGTTCTGTGACCAGCGGTATAAGGTGACAGGGGACAATCGAAAAGACCTGTTGAATGAACTGGAGAACACTTTAGACTCCTGGCAGCACCGCATACCTGACATGGGGGAATGGGAACAATCCACGTTTGTATTTTTGGGTGACAGTATTTTTGGCAATTATACGGACAGCACGTCCGTACCGGGTGTGGTGGAGAGATTTACCGGGGCAAAATGTATTAACTGCGGATACGGAGGAATCTGCCTGTCGGCAGGCGGATGGGCAGGGATGTCCGGAATGGATGTGATTACAAACCTATGCGGCGGACAGACCGGCGATATACCGGAAGGAGTAGCCGCATATGAAGGGGTACAGGAATTCTCCCGGATTGAACAGGGGGAGGGGCGTCTGATATTTTTCTTGAACTATGGGATCAATGACTATATGCAGGGGCTTTTGGTGGAATCCGGGGACAAATATGATACGGCCACATATGCGGGTGCCATGCGGGTAAGCTTAGAGCAGTTGCAGGCCGCCTACCCCGGGGCGGAGATCGTGGTCATAACGCCGGGTTACATTACCTATTGGGAGAACGGTTCTCTGGTTGCCAATGAAACGGGAGGAATTCTGGCGGAGTATGCGGAGGCGGCGATAGAAGTGGCGCAGGAATACAGTCTGCCATATATGGATATATATGAGCAGTTGGAGCAGTGCGTCCGAGAAGAGAGTTTATTGCATGCGGACGGTATCCATCTCAACGGAAAAGGGCGTTTCAATCTGGCATTATGGATATGTGAGAAGATAAAATAATGAAGTTTGGCATAGATAAAGGGGTTGATGCAGCTTATGCGACAACCCCTTTAAATATGCGATAACCGGAAGTAAATGCGGATCTATCTGGCATAGTAGGATATCAATTTCTCCACGATGCGGATCACATCTTCCACGTCCCCGTCTGTCAGAGAATAGTACAGGGGCAGGCTCATGACTTCCTGGTAATAGCGCTCCGCCTGAGGGCACAGGCCCTTTTCATAGCCCAGGCTCTCGTAGTAGGAGTGCCAGTATACCGGCATATAGTGTACCTGCGAATGGATGCCCTCCGCTTCCATCGCGTCAAAGAATTCTCTGCGGGTGCAGCGCAGGGTTTCACTGCGCAGCCTGAGGATATACAGATGCCGGGTGGTATCGGACTCCGGTATCTCCTGCTGTACCTGCAGCTGCGGAATCCGGGCAAAGGCCGCGTCGTATTTGGCCACGATCTCCCTGCGGCGGCGGGAAAAGCGCTCCAGTTTGTCCAGCTGGCTCATCAGCAGGGCTGCCTGGAACTCCGTCATGCGATAGTTGAAACCGTAAGCGGCCTGTTCATTGTACCAGGGATCGTCGGTGGGATGTACCATCCGGCTGCGGTCACGGGTGATGCCGTGGGCGTGGAGCAGGACCAGTCTGTCGTACAGTTCTCTGCTGTTTGTGGTTACGGCTCCGCCCTCTCCGGCGGTCACCGTCTTGACGGGATGGAAACTGAACGCGGTCATATCCGCGATACTGCCCACGGGCTGTCCCTTATAGCGCGTGCCGATGGAGTGGGCCGCGTCTTCGATCAGGGTCAGACCGTGTTCCCGGCAGATAGCCCTTATCTCGTCCAACTCCGCCGCCTGACCGGTAAAGTCCACCGCCACCACAGCCTTGGTGTGGGGGGTGATACGGTCACGGATTGATGCGGGGTCTATATTGTAGGTATCCGGGTTGATATCCGCAAACACAGGTCTGGCCCCGCAGTACAGAGCGCAGTTGGCGCTGGCGGCAAAGGTGATGGGAGTGGTGATCACTTCGTCCCCGGGGCCTATACCTGCCGCCAGTGCCGCTATATGAAGCGCTGCCGTGCCGTTGCTGACGGCCACGCAATATTTTGCCCCGGTGATCTCACAGAGCTTTTGTTCCAGCTGTGTGATACGCGGGCCGCAGGTCAGATAATCGCTTTTCAGCGTGTCGGTCACGGCACGTATATCTTCCTCGTCGATAAACTGTCTCCCGTAACTAAGGGGTGTGGAGCGGACGGGAACACCGCCGCAGATCGCAGGTTTTTCCATAATATACCTCATTTCTGCCCGCCCGGATCAATTCTCCTGCGAGCTATAGTCAACAATGATGGAGTTGTGGCCGTACCATCTGGCCAGCGCCCGGTTGCTGCCCTGATCGGCGGCGGGGCCATAGTCTCCCACATATACGGTCAGGGGGCGGTTCTGATAGGGCATCAGTACGATATCGGAAGGAGGCAGCTCCTGCAAGTGTCGTATTCTGGCCTTGTACTCCCGGTCATAGGCGGAGCCGGTCTGACGGACAATATCACGCATGGCCTGTACACTGGCGGAGAGCATGACAGTATCGTCATTTAGCCCTATGCATATCTGCAGAACGGTGATGGGCACCAGCAGCTTACAGAACAGGGGAAACAAAACATGCAGTTTGTCCTGTAATTCTCCGCAATTATTATATACCCACCCCGCCAAATAGAAAAGAGAAATATATGAAGTAATAACAAAGCCATAATAGACAACATTCAGTACACGGCCGGGACCTGTGCTGGACTGCGCATAGAACGTAGGGCAGGACAGGGCGCAGAACATACCATACATAAATGCCGTCACTATAAAAGGGTGGGAAAAGCGATACTTTAATTTTCCGAAGGCAGGTACCATGAAAGGCAACAGTATTATTGCGCCCAGCACCCACCAGCCGTTTAGCCAGGCAGAGAGATAGGCCGTACCTTGCAGGAGACTGAACAGGATGGCCTTTCCTGCCGGGAGTTTAGCGGAGAGGGCTTGTCTGACCTCATTGCCCGGGGCAGAGGCGCTGACCGCAAAACAGGCGATCTGAAATAGGGCGATACAGATTAGGGACAGGCGTTTGGGATGCTTTTTCAATAAACTCCAGAGGGCGGTGAGCACCAGCACCAACATGCTCCAGAGCAGAGTCAGATAATTGCTGCCGCCCACTAGAAACGCCAGACACAGAATTGCTGCCAGTGTAGTTTTTTTGTGTGTGAAGATGTACTTGCAGAGCATGCCAAACAGAAACATTGTGATACCGTAAAAGCCCGAATAATATACACTTCCATTATACCAATAGAAAGCCTCTCCCGGTGAAACCACCCATTGGAGGGAGAGGACCATTAACACGGACCAGATTCCGATAAGTTCGTATTTCTCAAAAGGAATGATATAGTTACGTATTTGGCACAGCAGATACCAATACCCGCCCAGCAGTAATCCGATGACCAGAAAAGATGTTAGGAAGTACAGATTTTCGGAGAAAACGGTGGGCTGTAATCGCATAAGGAACATAGCGGCGTAGGTGCCCTGCCAGGTCCGGTAATCATGAGCCACTCCCCGCAGGGCACTGCCTATGGTCTGTGTGAGAGAGCCGGTCTCTTCCCAGATAAGATGAGCGTCCACGCCATAATAGATATCATCGCCGGTGGGATGGGTATAGCGTCCCATATATAGCAGCGGAACCAGAGATAATACCAGCGCGAGAAGGCATATGAGAGACAGCGCCTTGCGGGAGGGATGGGGAATATTAATGTTTCTGACAGGTATTTTCATAAAACTCTCCTTTGCGTATTGCCCGTTCTGTCCCGGTTCCCAGCCCTGAGGCCGCATAGGGCAGCAGGAGCAGAAAATAGGGCAGGATATAACGGGAATTGGCCTCCCACATCATATGGAATAAAAAGCCTCCTAACACGGCGATCACACCCGTATAAAAAGGCAGGCGGACGCCGTTGGTCCTGCGGTGGCGCCACTGGCTCAGCAGACAGAGGAAGGAGCAGGCGTACACCAACAGCTGATAGATATTGCAATAATGAATAAAGGGTTTAGACAGCTTGCCGGAGTAGAGAGATTCTACGATCTCCCTGCGGGCATTGGTATGCGTATATGTGGCCTGTCTGCAAAAATAGCTGCCGTCCGTCCACTGGGACAGGAATTTGTCCCGGTAAAACCGGAAAGCGTAACCGGGGTCCGCGCGGAAAGCGGCCAGAGACGTGGAGATGGCCTCTTTGCTTTTTGCGGCGGTGACGGCGGTGTCCAGGTGACTGTCCTGATATGTGTAAAAGTTGAAACCGTTGTACCATCCGTTTCCACGGCTCGATTCCTGCATCCCCATGGCGATATAGGAAATGGCCGGGACTCCGCTGCTCAATGTATTACCTGCCCGCCGCTGGTATATGTGCTGGATGCCGGGCAAGGCGGTGACGGAGCAGAGCGCCAGCAGTATCCCGAACAAGAGCAGCCGGTGCCGGTGGGATATGAGCCACTCCCAGAGGAAAACGAGAACGGCGGCAATAATGACGATCAGTGAATTCTTGCGCAGCGCCACGGCGGTCGTCAGCATCATCAGACATCCGGCCATCTGTAGATATCCCTTTTTGCCGCTGACGCCGTTATGTTTCAGATACTTCAGCATGAGCCACAATCCTCCGCTGAGAAAAGCGAAGGAGGGTATCTCCCCGTAGACAAAAGAGGTATAGACGATCAGGGGCGCGTTCAGCATGACCAGATAAATATATGAAATGCAGGCACCGTCGCTGTCGTGGGATAACAGGCCGGTGATGCCGTACTGAAAATATACGATGAGACAGGCCATACCCACATTGACGCATTGTATGATATAGCTGGCCGAATAGGTGATCCCGAACAGGTTCCATATCCGCAAAATTATCTCGTAAAAAGCTATAAGGCCAATCTGCTGGGGATAGTAGGAGAGATAGGAGTCTGTGGGATGGATCACCTGCGTATGTCCCAACGCCAGCGCCTCGGCTATGGAAAATACGCTGGAGGAGTCTGCGAAGGGAATGGATCTGCCAAAGAGGATCAGAAATATGCCCCAGATACAGATCCAGCATAAAGCGATTCCCAGAAAACACTGTTTTTTAAGCTCCATCCGGGTATTATGTGTATGGAGAAAACGCAGCAGCAGGGCCGGCGGAAGAATAAGGATCAGCATACAGGGAAGATAGAGGAGAAAGGGCTCGTTATGGGCAATGGAGGCCTGGGTTTCCATCTCCTCCGCGTAATATCCCCATAACAGGCTGCATACGGTCAGCATTCCCAGCAGGCAAAGGGTAAGAACCTGTACGGATCTTAGCCCCGCCCTGTATATCTGCCCTCCAATTTTTGTAAACGGATTCATAATCGGATTCTCCTCATATCGTGGATCATTGCTGTACATAAGATGCGGTATCAATTTGCGGGCCTGTCGCATCTTTGCTGTTGTTAACAGGCACGGCCACCCGCCAGTCATAAAATTCGGTAATATCAAAATCATTTAAAAACGGTTCTACATCCGCGAAATAGATGATGTATATGCTGTTTAGATCGATATTTTCATAATCTACGCGGGTTTTGATAAGCAATCCGTCTTTTTCAAAGCTGGCCGGGGCCGGGAACTGGTCATATTTAACATGGGCCAGATATTCCGTAGGCAGGGTATTGGTGAACAGGAGCAGCCGTGGCCATTGGGTGGCCTTTTCGGCGCAGATGGTTGAAAATCCCTGTTCTTTGCTCACCTCCAGGGCATATTCCACGGATTCCTGCACTCCTGCCGCGAAATAGGCCTCCGTAATGGCTTTATATTTGGTATAGTAATCTTTTTGAAACAGCAGGAAACACACGCAATAGCAGCCGGCGGTTAATATTGCCGCAGTCAGGCCGATTATTTTCTTCTTATGGGTAAACCAGGCCGTGATCTGCCACACACCATAGGATTCAAGCAGAACCAGAGGGATGAACAGACTGTTCACCTGGTGCATCCTTGCCGACAGATACAGGCAATTGATCACGCCGCACAGTACATTGGCGGCTATGAAAAACTCGTAGCAAAATTTTCTCCTGACCATATGGACGAGGGTGTTTAAGAAGAGAAGGACGGCACCCAGCAGGATCATCACCCGCCCTATATTGTAAAAGAGTCCCCAGGGCAGCAGCACGTCATATACATTGCCGGTGTCCTGTCTGATCAGCAGTCTTGCGGCTGTTTTCAGGTTGCTTATGATATTTTGCAGTCTGAAAGAAACTTCCCTCCCTCTGAATCCCACCGTTTTGGGTATGGTTATAAACGGAAGTGAAATTTCCGGCAAAACATCTATATTTATCAGCACGAAGAGCAACAGGGGCAACGCAAGCAAGAACAGGATGACCACAGACAGGAGAGTCCACCTGCTCAGACGGATCTTTTTCGCGCATATCCCATATACAATCTGCATAAAAAGTAATATGGGAGCGATGATCCAGATGACGGCATAGCAATACAGGCTCATACCGTAAAAAAGAGCCGACAACATAAAACAGCGTTGGTTTTCCAGACCTTTTACAAAGAAAAACAGCCCGAAAATGAGAAAACCGGGAGCAAGATTCGCATCCAGGGCCCAACGGGACATCATCACATGCCAGGGACATACCGCCAGTAGAAACAAGGCCCACAGCCCGGCTGTCCGATTGAACATATGCCGCATCAGGCAATAGACTGCCCAGAGCGTAAAGACGGATATCAGTGCCTGAGGCAGACGGTACAGATATATGCTTGTCTCCCCGCCGGTCAGGAACATCAGAAAGGTCAGCAGCCAGCTGTACATCGCGCTCTGGCCGTCTCCCCAGCTGGACATATATATTGGCATACGCAATCCGGCGGAGTCTCTGCCTTCATGATATAGATCATAAGAGTTCAAGGCCACAAACGCTTCGTCCTGATGTAGGCCCCCGGGTACGCTGCCCAGATATATAAGGCGTATTACCGCGCCGAACAAAAGTACTATTACAGGCAGAATCCCGAAAAAAATATTTTTCCAATCGGCGGCTGCTCCGCTGTCTATCCGGAGTCTGGTTGATCTTTCCATTGCTCTGTCTCCTTCATGGCTGGAATTCTTTTCTGTAACATTATATCCAACTTCTTACAAATTGTCTACCTTTATCATTGCATCCTTGACGTCCCTATTGTATACTATCATAAATCGGAAACGGTGCCTAAAAAGGCATGGAAATGAAAGGAGCGGCAATGGAACAGAGAACATCCAAGGTATATCATATCCTGTGGACAGCTCTTCCGTATATGGGGCTGATAGTGTGGGGAGCCTTATGTATCACCGACAATCTGTGGTATGATGAGGCATATACGGCGGCGCTGATCTCCCATCCGCTGGGGGAGCTGGTGAGGATCACCTCCCAGGACGTCCACGCTCCTTTTTATTATATACTGCTGAAAGGGTTCTATACTCTGTGCGGCGGCGGGCCCCATTTTTGGCCGTTAAAGCTGTTCTCTCTGCTGTGGATGTTTGCCTATATGCTCCTGGGAAAATACGGGGTAAAAAGGCTGTACGATGAGCAGACTTCCGTGTATTTTATGCTTTTTTCGATCCTGATGCCCAGCATGTGCGTGCAGGCGGGCAACGCCCGGATGTACGCCATGGGACTGTTCTTTTTTACCGCCGCCGGACTGCTGGCCTGCGGCATTCTGAAACAATCCTCTTCCGCGAAGTGGATTCTGCTCAGCCTGTGCGGCATAGGCAGTGTCTATAGCCATACTTTTTCCATGATCGAAACATTTATACTGTATCTGATACTTCTGGGGGCGTTGCTCTACCGCAAAAAGTACGCCCTGCTGAAATGGTATCTGGCCAGCGGGCTGGCCGTGGGTCTGTGTTATATGGCCTGGCTTTTGGTGGTCTACAGGCAGATGCAGACCAGAATCGCGTCCGCGGGGGCCAATGAGCAGTTGTTCGTCCCCGATATGTATACGTTGATGGATTACTGCAAGGAATGGTTTTCCGCCATGGATACCCCGATCATGTCGGTGATCTATCTGGGTATGGCGCTCACCCTGTTTCTGGGATATTACGCCGTGGACAGGATGCGGAGCAGCAAATGTTATATTCCCGGCTGGGGCATGGGTATACTGGGTCTTACCGCGCTGACCGGAGGTCTGCTGTCCTATTACGTGACGCCCTGTTTTCTGGGACGCTATATCTTTCCGGGGTTCGGAGCCCTGGCACTGTTTTACGCGGTGGGAATGAAACAGATATCTTCTCTTCGGGTCAGGGCAGCGGTGCTGTTGGTGTTTGTGTGCTGCTTTGCGGCGCAGTACCGATCCGAGCTGAAACTGGAATATGACCCGGGGCTGCAGGAGTATGAGGCATTTTTTGAGAGCAATGTGGGACAGGAGGATATGATCATGGCCACAGATATCCATCCCCTGCTCCTCAGTGTCTATCATCCTGACAGGCAGTATATGGGCTACGGGTATCTGCCGCCCTTCTCCCCTTTTCGGAATACGTCCGTGTTCACACAGTGGGAACAGCTCCGGGATGTGACGGGCAATATTTGGCTATATGGATTTGCCCACAGGGACATGCCGGATTTTGCCCCTTATTACAACATTGAACAGGCTTTCCGGTTCCACTATATGTATTATGATTTTGTGATCTGCCGGTTGACCCCTGCGGAACCACTGGAATAAGGGAACATAATATGCTATACTGTCCCCAGGGCCTGCTGTTTTGCGCCCCAGGCCTGCGGGATCATGCCGATGAAGAGAGGGCTCCGGAGTATGAAGGAACGCATCTATATCTGTCACACCTACTATCATGTATATGTGACGTTTTTAAAGGAATTAAACCGCCCCAGAGAGCAGCGGGGCCAGGCCACGCTGGTGCTCAGCAGCCTGTCCATAGACTTTGAACGTCTGGGGGAGAGGGTGGAGGCCACGGGGCTGTTTCAGGCTGTGATACCCTTTGACGAAAAGAGGGACACCGCCTTTCCGGAGCTGGCGAGATACCGCCGGGACACGGGAAACCTGGTAAAGAATCTGATAAACCGGGTGAAGTTCACCAGAAAGTTTGCCCGGGCGCTGGCCCCCACGATCCCGGTGAATCTGCGGGAGTACGGCCAGGTGTATGTGTACTGCGACTCCGACCCCATCGGATATTATCTGAACGTATACAGGATTCCCTATCACGCGCTGGAGGACGGGCTGAACTGTCTGAAAAACTACGACGCGGCGAGGTATGACAACAGAGGGCATTTCGGACTGAAAGCATTTTTGTCTGAGCGGTGCAATCTGATCTTTATTCAAAACGGATATGGGAAATACTGTATAGATATGGAAGTCAACGACATATCCCTGTTAAAATACCCCTACCGAAAATATGTGCAGCAGCCCCGGCAGGAGCTGGTGGACCGGCTGACCCAGGAGGACAAGGACATCATCCTCCGGGCCTTTGTGCGGGATATGGAGGGGTTGAAGGCTCAGTTGGGTAGTGCAGACGGGGACGGTGTTTCCGGGCAGGACAAGATACTGATCCTCACCGATCCCCTGTGCAGTCTGGAGATACGGGAGAGGATATTCCGGGATATCATAGCCAGATTCGAGCCGGAGGGAAAGATCTTTTTAAAGCCCCATCCCCGGGATGCGCTGGACTACCGGACGCTGTTTGGGGAGTATCCTCAGTTTGACGCCACGGTGCCCATGGAGATGCTGAATTTTTTCCCGGGCATTCACTTTAAGAAGGTGGTGGCGGTGCTGACGGAGGTGGGAGCCATTCGGTTCGCCGATGAAAAAGTGCGGCTGGGGGAGGCTTTTATGGACATGTATGAAGATCCGCTGGTCCACAGGCAGAATGAGCAGATCTGAGGGGCGGCAGGCACAGAGGGCATGAGCAGATTAAGGGCTGGCAGGCACAGAGACGGCACAGACGGATTTGGCAGTGTGGACTTGAAACAGGGCAGCCGGGCGTCAATCTGGGACAAGAAATCAGACAGGATTGAGAGTATATATTTATGGGACATATATTAAAGAAACTGAACATTTTACTGGATAAGGCCCAGAAACGCGCTATGGGATGGCTGGTGGTGCTGATGGTCATCAGCGCGGCCCTGCAGACTCTGGGGGTGGGGATGATCCTGCCGGTGGTGCAGATCGTCATGGACAGCCAGGCCATAGACAGGCCGGGACTGCTCCACCAGGCTTATCTATGGCTGGGGGGCGGCTCCCGGATGCGTTTTTCCGTGATCGTAATGCTGGGACTGGTGCTGGCGTATGTGCTTAAGAATGTGTTCCTGTTCTTTCAGCAGAAAGCCACCCTGGCCTTTGTATATTCCAATCAGTTCAGCACTTCCGAGCGGATGATGCGGGGATATCTGCGGCGGAGCTATGAATATTATCTCAACGCGGATACGGCGGTGATCCAGAGGAATATCACTGCCAATGTGAACAATATGTACGCTCTGATCCTGGCGCTTTTGCAGCTCACCTCCGACATGATCATGTTTCTGTTTCTGGTGGGATTCCTGCTGGTGGAGGACGCGGTGATGACGATCCTGATCGCGGTGGTGATGGTCCTGCTGCTGGCCGCCATCAAGTGGGTGTTAAAACCCATGCTGCAGAGGGCGGCGGCCCAGCACCAGGACTGCTACAGCGGCCTGCTGAAATGGATATCCCAGACGGTGCAGGGAGTCAAGGAGATCAAGATATCCTGCAAGGAGCAGTATTTTGTGGACGAATACTTAAATTACGGCAACGGCTATGTCACTGCGGCCCGCAAGAACGATCTGTACAGCCAGACACCCAAGCTGCTGATCGAGACGGTCTGCGTGGCATGTATGATCGGATACATCATCTATATGCTGGCCAGCGGCGTGGACAGCAGCGACATGGTGACCACGCTGACGGCTTTCGCCGCGGCGGCCATGGCGCTTTTGCCCTGCGTCAACCGCATCAACAACCAGATGAACAAGATAGATTTCTGCGAGCCTTTTCTGATGGCGGTCAGCGATGACCTGCAGGAGGAGATCAGCGGCGAAAACGTGGATATGAGCTACGCCACAGACACGGACGAAAAGCTGCCGGTGCGGGAGAAGATTGAGCTTGCGGACATTGTATACGCTTATCCGGGCACCGAGAAAAAGATCTTTGACCACGCGTCTCTGACCATACCCATCGGCAAGAGCGTGGGCATCGTGGGGACTTCGGGCGCGGGTAAAAGTACGGTGGTGGATATCCTGCTGGGACTGCTCAAGGTGCAGCAGGGGCAGATCACGGCGGACGGCGTGGATGTGATGGCCCATTACAGGGCCTGGCTGAAAAATGTGGGCTATATCCCCCAGATGATCTTTATGCTGGATGATACCATACGCAGGAACGTGTGTTTCGGAGTGCCCGAGGAGAGGATCGACGAGGACAGGCTGTGGGAGGCCCTGCGGGAGGCGCAGCTGGATGAATTTATCAGGACCCTGCCGGAAGGCCTGGAGACCAGCATCGGCGAGCGGGGGATTCGGCTCTCCGGCGGACAGCGGCAGCGTATAGGTATTGCCAGGGCGCTGTATAACGACCCGGAGGTGCTGATATTAGACGAGGCCACCTCGGCGCTGGACAATGACACCGAGGCGGCGATCATGGAATCCATCAATCATTTCCAGGGGCGCAAGACGCTGATCATCATTGCCCACAGGTTGCAGACCATAGAGAAATGCGACCTGGTATACCGGGTGCAGGACGGCCGGGCCGTGGTGGAGAGAGGCAATCCAGAGGGGGAACATCCCCATGCCGGTTGACATTATAGTGTGGGCGCTGTCCGCGTAACGTCCGGGAGATGTAAGCGGGATGGCAGCATTGGCGCCGCAGGAACGGAGGATATCTCATGCTACTGAGCGTGATCGTGCCGGTCTACAATATGGCAGCGGAGGGAAAATTAAATTTTTGTCTGGACAGTCTGGTGAATCAGACCGTCACCGACTATGAGATTATCGCCGTGGACGATGCATCCACGGACAATTCTCCGGATATTTTGCAGGAGTATGCCGAGAGGTATCCGGACAAGGTGCGGGTTCTGACCCATCAGGTGAACAGGAGGCAGGGCGGCGCCAAGAACACAGGAATGAAAGCAGCCACAGGGGAGTGGATCGGCTTTATCGACAGCGACGATTGGGTGACGCCGGACTATTACGAAAAGCTGCTGAACCGGGCCAGGGAGACCGGCGCGGATATGGTGGGCTGCGACTATAATCTGGTGGATTCCCATACCTTTGAGGTGGGAAAAGTGGTACAGAACAACTCATCGGAGCAGACCGGGGTGCTGGACCGGGAGAAACACGGCAGCCTCATTATGCGTTCCGGCAGTATGGTGATCAAGATCTATAAGCGCCAGGTGATCGAAGACAATCACTTGGACTTCCCGGAGGGGATCTTCTATGAGGACAACTGCGCCGGCCCGGTCTGGTCTCTGTATTTCACCCGTTTTGAGCGGGTGGAGGAACCCCTCTACTACTATTACCAGCATTCCTCCTCCACGGTGCACTATATATCCGAGGAGAAATGCCGGGACAGGATGGCGGCGGCGGGGCTGATGCTCCGGCAGTGTCGGGAGAGAGGGTTCCTCCGGCAGTATTACCCGGAGATACAGTACCGGTTCACGGAACTGTATTATGCCATAACCCTTTTTTCCTATATGCTGGGATGCCCCCACAGAAGGCTTTCCTTTGTGAGGGAACTGGGCAGGGGGATGCGTGAGGCTTTTCCCGATTTTCAGGACAATCCCTACTACAGGCAGTATACGGACCATGAGGAGCAGCAGATGATCGCCCTGCAGATGCGGTCTGACGCGAAATTTTACTTTTATTACGGGCTGAAAGTGTGGGTGCGCAAATGGAAAAAGAGGATGCGGGCACACATCGGGCGGAAAGGCGGAGAAAAACATGCGTAAGATAGCGATCATAACGGCCAGGGGCGGCAGTAAGCGGATTCCCCGAAAAAATATCCGGGAGTTCTGCGGCAAACCCATACTGGCCTACTCCATAGAGGCGGCCTTGGAGTCTAAGCTGTTTGACACGGTGATGGTGTCCACGGATGACGGAGAGATTGCCGAAATCGCCCGCCGCTACGGGGCAGAGGTGCCCTTTTACCGCAGCGAGAGTACGGCGGGTGACTATGCCACCACCAATGACGTGCTGCTGGAAGTTCTGGCGGAGTATGAAAAGAGAGGGGAGCATTATGAGCTGGGCTGCTGCATCTATCCCACAGCGCCCTTTGTGACTGCCGACAAGCTGCGGGACGCCATGGAAAGGCTGGAGAGCAGCGGCGCGGATACGCTGATCCCGGTGGTGGCATTCTCCTACCCGCCCCAGAGAGCTATGCTTGTAAAGGAAGGGCGGCTGGTGTTTGAGTACCCCCAGTATCTGGACAGCAGATCCCAGGATCTGGAGCCTCACTATCATGACGTGGGACAGTTCTACCTGTTTTATACCGAGGCTTTTAAGAGAAACCGGAAACTGATGACAGGTGATATCCTGCCCTATGTGGTGTCGGAGCTGGAGGTACAGGATATAGACAATCTGACGGACTGGGAGATCGCGGAGATAAAGTTCCGTTTCATGCAGGGCTGACAACGGGGAATAATTTTGTCCCCATATTTATGAGAATCGGGCAGAGAGGACAAATATAACATGGACATAGAGTATAAAAGACTTACAGAAAAAGATCTGGATACCTTTATCCATATGAGGATCGATCAGCTGCGGGAAGAGGGAGCAACGGAGGAGATTGATCTAAAACCGGCGCTGATGGACTATTATCACCGCCATATGGCCGACGGCACATTTGTATCATGGCTTGCTTTTGAAGGGGATAAGATCATCGGAACCAGCGGCATGTCGTTTGTAGAAAAACCCCCTTATTTCGGCAGTCCCAATGGTAAAATAGGATTGATTTCCAGCATGTATACCAACCCCTGCTACAGAAGAAAGGGCATAGCAAGAGAACTATTGTCCCGTGTTGTAAATGACGCAAAGGAACATGGGTGCGGGGTGGTACAGATTACTGCTTCCGATATGGGAGTAAAACTGTATGCGGACTATGGATTTCTTCCCAATGAAAAATTTATGCAATACAAACTATAGGGGATGCCGGGCAACAGCCGGGGAAGGGGAAAATATGGAATATAGGTATGTGAGAATACAAGGCAGAGAGAACTCCTACATTACAAAATATCCCAAAGGCATTTTCAGCCTCTGTTGGAATCTGATCGGGGAGAAACGGCTGAGCGAGGAAGAAAGAGAGCGTTTCATAGCGATTGATGAATGGTTTAAAAAGAATCTTCCCGAACCTGAACCCTGTAAGAACCGCGAAAAGGTCATCACTTTTTTCAAGAGTAATAATACCGCAGAAATGCTGGAGATATTGAAACCGGCCATGGCTTTGCTGGATAAATATCAAAAACCGTATGATGTGGTATATACAAATTTTGTGGGAACAATCATTTACGAGGACGACTGGCAGGTCGCCGTCCGGGTCGAAGACGGAAAGATGGCAGACACAGAATAATCCGCAACAAGTATTCCGGGCAGTGTAAAAAACAGAGCGGAGAAAAGGGAGCAGATGATGAGCGATATTATGCAATTCGCGTGCAGAGAAGAATTCAGAAACTGGCTTGGGGAGCATTGTCTTAGCAGCGAGGGTATCTGGCTTGTGTTTGGCAAATCCGGCGGACCGGAAACCGTAAAGGCGGGAGAGGCCCTTGAAGAGGCCCTGTGCTTTGGATGGATCGACGGACAGATGCAGAGCATTGACGATAAGTCCTATAGGAAATATTTTTCCATGCGCAGAGATAAGAGCAAGTGGTCGGAGAAAAATAAGGCATTGGCACAGAATCTGGAAGAACGGGGGCTTATGACCGATTTTGGCAGAAAGAAGATAGAGGAGGCCAAACAAAACGGCCAGTGGGACGCGCCCAAGCCTGTGGCGGTCACGGAGGAACAGATCGCTGCCCTGTCCGCGCTGCTGGAGGGATATGAGCCTGCGTTCACAAATTTCCAAGCCATGTCCCCCTCTGTAAAGAAGACTTACGCACGGGCGTATTTTGATGCCAAGACCGATGCCGGGCGGGAAAAGCGGATTGCCTGGATGGTGGACAGGCTTAACAAAAATCTGAAACCGATGTAGCCGTTAGACTGCATCATCAGTACATTAAAAAGGGATGGGATATGGGCACAAAAATCGCGGTGTTATCCAATGTAAATATGAATTATGTCATCCGGCTGCTGAAAAAAGAGTATCAGGTATACGAGGCGGAAGGCTATGGCAATGAGCTGGGAGTCTTGCTGAACAGGCAGTCCTCATACTACGATTTTGCGCCGGAGATCACCTTTCTGCTCATGGATCTGATGGAATTGCTGGGACATGATCTGGACTTGCAGGAGAGCTGGAAGACAGGTATACAGCAGACAGATACGGAGGCCGGAGAGTCAGGCAGAGAGCGGACAGATACAGAGGCCGGGGAGTCAGGCAGACAGCCGACAGACGGGGAGACTGAGAAAGAGCAGGAAGTTCCCCACATGCCTGCAGGTATGCGAAACTGGCTCTTACAGATGGAGAGCTGTATACAGCCGGGGCGGCTGTACTATCTGTCCGATGCCTGGCTGTGGGGGCCGGAGATCGGCGCGCTGCCCAGGCCCTGGGTGCGGCAGGAGCTGGAACGGCAGTGGCTGGAGGGCGTCCTGTGGTTACAGCGCCGCCATGAAAATGTCCGTCTCTTTCCCTATCGGCAGGTCATCGGAAAACTGGGGGAGGAGAACAGCTTTTCCCTGAAAATGTGGTATCTGGGCAAGATACTGCACACCAATGAGGCGCAGAAAAGACTGGCGCGGGAGATAGCGGCTCTGACTGAGACAGAGGGCAGAGTAGCAAAAAAGGTGCTGCTGGTAGACTTGGACAACACCCTCTGGGGAGGGCTGGCAGGTGAGCGGGAACACACGCTCCTGGAATTGTCGGAGGATCATCAGGGCCTGGCCTATAAGAACGCCCAGCGGGTGCTGCGGCTGATAGAACAGTCCGGCGCGGTGCTGGGTATCGTGTCCAAAAACAATGAGGAGGACGCCCTGGAGGTGATCCGCAGCCATCCTCACATGGTGCTGCGGCAGGAGGATTTCGCCATATGGCGGATCAACTGGGAACCCAAGCACGAAAATATCCGCCAGATCGCCCAGGACCTGAATCTAGGCCTGGATTCCATCGTGTTCTGGGACGACAGCCCGGCGGAGCGGGAGCTGGTAAAGCAGATGCTGCCCCAGGTGGAAGTGCCCTCTTTTCCTGAGAGACCGGAAGAACTGGCCCCGGCGCTCACAGAGATCTATGAAAAATATTTCCGCAAGGCCCGGCTCACCGAGGAGGACGGACAGAAGACAAAACAGTACGCGGAAAATGAAAAGCGCAGCCATTTCAAACGGCAGACAGGGGATTTTGACCAATATCTGCGCGGTCTGGGCCTCAAGATACAGCCCATGGACCCTGCGGCCCATATGGAGCGGCTGGCGCAGCTATTTAACAAGACCAATCAGTTTAACCTGACCACAATTCGCCATACACAGGAAGAAATGCAAAAGATAGTGGCGGATTCTTCCAAAAAGGTGTATCTTTATAGAGTGGAGGACCGTTTCGGAGATTACGGCATCGTCTCGGCAGCCATCGTGGACATGGCTGGAGAAGAGCCGATTCTTGCGGAATGGGTACTGAGCTGCCGGGTGATGGGCAGGCAGGTGGAGGACGCCCTGCTGGGCCATATGGAGGGCGAGCTCCAGGCAGCAGGCTACGAAATACTGCGGGGCCGCTATGTACCCACGGCGAAAAACCAGCCTGTATCCGGACTCTACCAGCGCATGGGCTATCAGCCGGTCTCCCGGGAGATCTCCCGGGAAGAGGACGGCGCGTTGCAGTACCGCATACATCTGAAAGAGCGGCCTGCGCGGGGGACGCATGTGACATGGGCGGGAACCGAGACAAAGAATTGGAAACAACCGGAATAGAAACTTTTACAGAGTCCCAAGCAGAGCGGCAGCGGAAACAATATATGATAACCGCAGCAGGAACATAAAAGGCAAATACACTATAAAAACCAGAATCGGAGGACAGCATTGAAAGAACAGATCATTGATATTATCACAGAAATCTTACAGGTACCGGCGGGCACAGTGACCGAGGACACCCGGATAGAAGACCTGGAGGAATGGGACTCTCTGGCCCAAGTCCTGATCATTGGCGAACTGGAATCCCGCCTTGGAATCGCCATATCTCTGGAGGAAGCGGAGGAGATGACCGGAGTAGCCGATTTTCTGAATAAAGCGCAGTAGGGGCCGGATCGGCGCTGGAGCATACAAACTCCCGTTTCGGGGTGCAATCGAGAGAGAACGTCCTATTTGTATATCTATTGGAGCAACACGACAAGCATACGATATGCGAGGTAAAGCTATGAGCGTAACACTGCGAGAAATAAAGGAGTCCGATCTGGAGAATATCATGCGCTGGAGGATGGACCCGGATATCACCCGCTATATGAACACAGATCCGAAACTCACTCCGGAGGGCCAGAAAAAATGGCTGGCCTCCATAAACGGCAACCCGGATGTCCGCTACTGGATGATCCTGATAGACGGCCAGGAGGCCGGCGTCATCAACCTCACCGGACTTACCCGTGAGGACGGCATACTGGGCTGGGCCTACTATATAGGCGTAAAGAAACTGCGCGGCCTGAAGACAGCCCTGTCTTTGGAGATGAGTCTGTACGACCACATCTTCTACAGCCTGGGCAAAAATGCCCTGATCAGCGACGTCTTCACTCTGAACAAAGGCGTGATCCAGCTCCATCTCCTATGCGGCTGCGAGATCACCGATGAAAAAAAGTCCCACATCACCAAAGGCGGTCAAGCCTACGACGTAACATTCCTACGCATGACCAAAGAGCGCTGGCAACAAATAAGAACAACCAAGAAATACGACCATATTTCCTATGAAACCTAATATCTGTTTTTTATTTTACTCTATTTCGGAAGGATATATCCGCTGAAAATGAGGCAATAAATACGCATTGCGGGTTACACGCAAATATTCTATAATCAAATAGATAAATCGGTATTTGGCGTATCGCAGTATCTTTTATGCCGTTGCCGGCAGCCAGCTCCAGATGGGGTATGTCCCTGGCAGGACCGTATGAACACGTCGGCGCTTGGCGAAGTATTTTTGAGCCTAGCGTCCGCTACGCTGTTCAACCGAGCGAGAGCGTGTCCAGCCAGGGACATACCCCATCTGGAGCGTCCCCCTGCGGCACCCCAACATCACTTGAAACGCCCCTGCGGCACCCACCAGCCAGCGTCCAAACATCGCCAGAAACGCCCCTGCGGCGCCCCAACATAATAACCCGCACCACAGAAAGGACACCATGAAAAAACAAATAAAAATCGGCGACCACCTAATCAGCGAAACCTCCCCCACCTTCATCGTAGCGGAAATGTCCGGCAACCACAACATGGACTTCGACCGCGCCGTAGACATCATGAAAGCAGCAAAACAGGCAGGAGCGGACGCCATAAAGATCCAGACCTACACGGCGGATACCATCACGCTGGATTGCGACGCCCCCTGCTTTCAGATCACCCAGGGGACGCTGTGGGACGGCATCACACTGCACAAACTCTACGAGACGGCATACACCCCCTGGGAGTGGCAGCCAAAGCTCAAAAAGCTGGCCCGGGAAATGGGGCTGATCCTGTTTTCCTCCCCCTTCGACTTCTCCAGCGTGGATTTTCTGGAGGAGATGGACGTACCGGCCTACAAGGTTGCATCCTTTGAGATCACCGATATCCCGCTGATACGCAAGATCGCCCGGCTGGGCAAACCGGTGATCCTGGCTACGGGCATCGCCCGGCTGGCGGATATAGAGCTGGCGGTACAGACCTGCCGGGAGGAAGGAAACGAGCAGGTGATCCTGCTCAAATGCTGCTCGGCCTATCCCACTCCCTACGAGGATGTGAATCTGCGCACGATTCCCAGCATGGCACAGACTTTTGACTGTCTGGCGGGCCTGTCCGATCACACCATGGGCTCGGCGGTGGCTGCCGGGGCGGTGGCCCTGGGGGCCAGAATGGTGGAAAAACATATGACGCTGCGCCGCAGCGACGGTGGCCCGGACGCCGCTTTTTCCATGGAACCCCAGGAGTTTAAGGAGATGGTGGACAATATCCGCATCGTGGAGAAGGCGCTGGGAAGAGTGACCTACGACCTGTCGGACAAGCAGGTCCGGGAGAGGGAACACAGCCGTTCCCTGTTTGTGGCCAAAGATATGAAGGCCGGGGACGTGTTTACCCCGGATAATCTGCGGTCCGTGAGACCGGCTGACGGGCTGCACACCAAGTATTATGAACAGCTGTTGGGCAAAAAGATCACCCGTGATACCAAAATGGGAACTCCCATGACTTGGGATCTTGCCGGAGAGTAAATCCTTTCGGCCATGCATCCGAATAGGCAATACAGCATAGGCGCTTTATGCGTACAGACACATGCCTGGAATGAGACAAACCCGGAATGAAACAAGCCCGGAAACGGCTTGTGGGAGGAAAGGTTTTGTATGAGGAAAGCAAAGTGAGCAAGATTACAGCGGCAGAGAAAAATCCGGATATTGTGATCCGCGCGGACGGCAACGCCGAGATCGGCGCGGGACATTTGATGCGCTGTCTGGCTATTGCGGACGAGATCCGGGAGAGAGAGAGGGTTGTTTTCTGGTGCGCGGACGAAAGCGGCGCGACCCAGGCACGGGCAAGAGGTTATAAGGCTCTGGCGCTGGGCACGGATTACCGCCGGATGGCCCAGGAAGTTCCCCTGCTGGAGAAAGCGGCCGGAGAGGGCAGAAAAGCATTTCTGGTGGACAGCTATTATATAGACGCCGGGTATCTACAGGCGCTGCGGGCATACGGCAGCGTGTATCTGCTGGAGGACGTGCCGGGCCATATCTGGCCCGTGGACGGCGTGATCAATTATAACGCGTTTGCCAGGGAGGAGGACTACCGAAGGATCTATGGGCGGGGAACTTTCCCCCGGTTATATATCGGCCCGGCGTATGTCCCTCTGCGCCGCCAGTTTTCGGAGTCCGCCGGGTCCATGCCCCAGGCAGGGCCGGTGGAGAGAGTGCTGGTCACTACAGGAGGCGGAGACAGCGGGAACATAGCCGGAAAGATCTTGGAGAAGATCGAAGATATAGATTGTGAGATCCATGTGGTGTCCGGACCTTACAATCCCAACGGCGGGTGGCTTGACGGTTATGCCTCCACCCATCCCCGGGTAAAGGTACACCGGCAGGTGACGGACATGGCGGGGCTGATGCGGGGATGCGATCTGGCGGTGACGGCGGGAGGGACTACAGTGTATGAGCTGTGCGCCTTGGGAGTGCCGTTTGTCTGTTTCTCCTATGCCGAAAACCAGGAGGCATTGACAGCATATGTGGGACAAGGGGACATGGGCTGGAACGCAGGGGAATTTCATCACGATCCGAAAGGGACACTGGAACGCATTGACAGCCTGGTCCGTCAGGCAATGGCGCGGCCGGGGCTGCGTCGGCGTATGTCTGCCAGAGCCAAGGTATTGGTGGACGGCCGGGGGGCAAAGAGACTGGCGGAGGCGCTGGAGGCTGCGGCGTATATGGATCAGTAATGCAGAGGTGGCAGGAATTTGAATACGGACAGGCAGAAAAGCGTAATAAAAGAAAAAATCATATATGGAATCTGCGGTGTGATTGTGATGCTGGCATTGCTCCCGTTTTTAACAGGCAGTGAGCGGAAGACGGATACACAGGCGCAGGTACTGTTTCTGGGAGACAGTATCGTGGGCCAGTACAGGGATGAGACTTCGATTCCCATGCTGATCGCACAGATGCTGGACGTGAAGGTTGCCAACGGCGCATTTGGAGGCACCACCATGAGCTTGCAGAACCGGGATTGGCGGGACGCATATTATTGGGACGGCCTTTCCTGCACACAGCTTGCCAGGGCTGTGGCGGCTCAGGATTTTGGCCTGCAGCAGACCATCCGCACCAAAGATTATGTCACCATGGATTTTATTGATTATGTGGACGAACTGGATTGTCTGGATCTCACATCGGTGGAGACATTGGTCATCAGTTACGGGATGAACGACTATACCACCGGCAGTTCCATATGCAATGAGGACGATCCAACGGACCCCTACACCATGCAGGGAGCCATGCGCGTAGGCATAGATTATCTGCGGCGAAGTTACCCGCAGCTGCGGATTATTTTTATCAGCCCCACGTACTGCTGGTTTGTCAATACCCAGGGGGTTACGGACGAAACCTGTGAGACCAACGATTTCGGGGGCGGGTATCTGGAGGACTATGTGGAGGCACAGCGCCAGGTGGCTCAGGAGAGCGGCGTGGAGTTTGTAGATCTGTACCATGCCTATTATCCCCATGAGGAGTTCATGGATTGGGTACTGTACACCAATGACGGGATACATCCCAGTGAGCAGGGAAGAGAAAAGATAGCCGGGACATTGGCGGAATTATTGCGAGATTAAAAGGACAGGAATGAGGCTGAATTGAAAAATCCTACAGAAATCTGGAACTGCATACAAAGACACTGCAAAAAGGAATGGAAACTGGCATTTTCCAGTACTTTCGTGCTGGGCATTCTGATGCATATGCCCGTTATGCTGCGGGATATCCCCAACCATGACGGGCTGGCCAGCATGTATTTTGACCAGAATATGATCACCTCAGGCAGGTGGTTTCTGACGGTGGCCTGCGGCGTCTCTTCCTATTACACGCTGCCCTGGCTTATCGGCCTGCTGGCCATGCTGTATCTGGGCGTCGCGTCCGTATTGCTGACGGAATTTCTCGAGTTGAGACAGGGCTGGGCCATCATACTGACCGGCGGCCTGTTGGCTGTCTTCCCTTCTCTGGCCTCCACCTTTGCCTATGTGTTTACCATGGACGGATATATGCTGGCGGTGCTTTTTTCCGTGCTGGCGGTATTGCTGACCAAAAAATACCGGCTGGGTTTTTTGCCCGGTGCCCTATGTCTGGCCTGCAGCCTGGGCATCTATCAGTCCTACCTGCCCTTTGCGGTGTTGCTCTGCCTGTACGGCGTCTATATGATCGCGGCGTCGGAAGATGCGTTTCGGGAAAAGCTCAAAAAAGTTTTCCGATATGTGTGGATGGGGGGGCTGGGGCTGGCGGCCTACTATGTGATCCTGCGGCTTTTATTGCTCATCCAGGGCAAGGAACTGGCCTCCTACCAGGGGATCAGCGGCATGGGCAGCGCGCCCCAGGCAGGACTCGGCGGCACCGTCCTGCAAATGTACCGGGACTTTTTGGCGTTTACTCTAAAGGGAAATGTGTTTATGAACAATTTTTTCTCCTGGGGAGCCATGATCCTGCTGGCGCTGAGCTGTGCGGCAACGCTGATCTGCCTGTGCCGTCAAAAAAAATGGTGGAAGAGTATCTGGTTTTTCGCTATAATAGCTGTAACCGCGGTTGGGCTACCCCTTGCCATGAATCTGATCCTGGTCATCTCCCCGGATGTGACTTACCATCTGCTGATGCGCTATCACTGGGTGCTGTTGCCCATATGCATGACAGCCGCCGTCAGCAGATATGGCGAAAAGATCCCCTGGGCGTCCTGGCTGGCCCTGGCCTGCGGCCTGGTGCTGCTGTTTAACTACGGGGTGACAGACCAGATCGCCTACTCTAACCTGCAAAAAAAATACGAGAAGACTTACGCCTACTGTGTCCGCCTGCTGGACCGCATTGAGCAGACGCCGGGTTACTATCAGGGCATCCCCATCGCCATGATCGGCGTGGTGGGAGATCAATCCTACCCGACCACAGATCTGACCGGGGACGTGACGGCAGGCATGATCGGCATGGGCGGCGACAGCCTGCTCTACACCGGAGCCAACTATCAGGCATTTATTCAAAACTATCTGGGGGCAACGCTGAACATCCTCCCCCCGGAAGCCATGGAAGACATGTATTACAGCGAACCCTACCGTGAGATGGAGAGTTTCCCTGCCCCTGACTCCATCCGCATCATAGACGGTGTCCTGTATATCAAGACCGAGAACAGGGAGTAGGCGGGGCAATGCCCCTTTAGCACAATATCCGAACCATCCAGAAAGGAGGGACAGGCCATGGCATTACTGTCCATCGTACTACCCTCATACAACGAAGAACAGAATATCGCCAACACCGTCCAGGTGCTGTCCCAGCTGCTACAGCAGGAGCAGATAGACTACGAACTGATCTTTGTCAGCGACGGTTCCCGGGACGGCACATATCAGGAGATCCTCAAGGCGGCGGAGCAGGACACCCGGGTCAAGGGGATAGAGTTCTCCCGAAACTTCGGAAAAGAAGCCAGTATCTTCGCGGGCCTGCAGCTGGCATCGGGAGACGCGGCGGTGGTCATGGACTGCGACCTGCAGCATCCCCCTTCGGTGATCCCCCGGATGTGGGATCTGTGGAACGCGGGCTACGAGGTGGTGGAGGGCATCAAGACCAGTCGGGGACGGGAGAGCTTTCTGCACAAATGCTTTGCGGGAGTTTTCTACAAGATCATGAGCGGCCTGATGAAGATGGATATGAACGCCTCCTCGGACTACAAACTTCTGGACCGTAAAGTGGTGGATGTGCTGCTGAATCTACCGGAGAAAAATACATTTTTCCGGGCGCTGACCTTTTGGGCGGGTTTTAAGACCGTCAGCGTGGAGTACGAAGTGCAGGAGCGTGTCTATGGGGAGAGCAAATGGTCTTTCTTCAGTCTGATGCGCTATGCCGTCACCAACGTAACATCTTTCAGCACCCTCCCCTTGCAGCTGGTGACGGTGCTGGGAATAGTCTCCATCCTTTTCAGCCTGGTACTGGCGGTGCAGACTCTGGTAAAATACATTACAGGCACGGCGGTGGAGGGCTTTACCACCGTGATCCTGCTGATCCTGATCATCGGCGGCTCTATTATGCTGAGCCTGGGAATCATCGGTCATTACATTGCCCGGATCTACGAGGAGGTCAAGGGCCGTCCCCGGTATATTATCAGTCAGATGACGGATAATGTGCATGGGAAGGAGGCGCGGGGCCGATGAAAAAAAGAATCGTAAGTATCGAGCTGCTGCGTATTCTGGCCATGATGATGGTGGTTATGCTGCATTATCTGTCCAAGGGAGAGCTGCTCACCTCCCTGACCCAGGAGTTTGGGGCGGGGGCTTATATCGCCTGGCTTATGGAGGCATTCTCCATTGTGGCCGTGAACGTCTATATGCTGATCAGCGGGTACTTTCTGGTGGAATCGGGTTTTAAGATGCGGCGGCTGGCAGAGCTGGTCTGTCAGGTACTGTTTTACAGTCTGTTGATTCCCCCGGTGCTGCTGGCAGCAGGGATATTGCAGCCCCGGCAGGTGACGGTGTACCGTTTGCTGCAATATGTGTTTCCGGGACAGATGTCCCACTATTGGTTTATCACCGCCTATCTGGCCATGTACCTGTTATCCCCGGTGCTGGCAGCGGGGGCCAAAGCGCTGAGCCGGACACAGCTGAGGAATACGATCTTGCTGTTGCTGCTCTTTTTTTCCGTGGGCAAGTCCGTGCTGCCCGTGCAGCTGGAGAATGATAATCTGGGATACGACGGCCTGTGGTTTATCTGCGTGTTTCTGGTGGCGGCCTATATGCGCCTGTATGGGATACCTTTTCTGCAAAAGGGCAAAAGGGCGGCGCTTTTTTATCTGGGCAGCTGCGTATTGATCTATGGGTTCACCATGGGAGTGCGGCTGTTTTATCTGAAAACAGGCCGGCTGGGCAACTTTATCCATGCGCCCTACGACTATAACCATATATTGAATCTGTTCGCGGCGATCTCCCTGTTTTACGCGTTCTCGGGCCTAAAACTGTCGGGGGACAGGCTCCCCGGCAAAGTGATCCTGCGGATAGCTCCCTATACGCTGGGGGTGTATCTGCTGCATGAACATGTGGAACTGCGCGCTCTCTGGCCGCACTGGCTGGGAGCAGACGCTGAGTATAGCTCCTGGCTGCTGGCGCCCCGGGCGTTGGGCTGCGTGACGGCGGTGTTCACCGTGGGTATTCTGGTGGATATGGCCCGGGGAGCGGCGTTTCATGGGATAGAGAAGGCCGGAGAAAAGTTGCTGCGAAAAAAGGAGAATCAGGAGGAGAAAAATGATCACATTTAATGTGCCGCCCTACACGGGCAAGGAAATGGAATATATAAGGGAATGCGTGGAGAATCAAAAGATCTGCGGCGACGGGCCTTATACCAAAAAGTGTAATCAGTGGATAGAGGACAAAACGGGTACCGCAAAATGTCTGCTCACCACCTCCTGCACCCATGCCACGGAGATGGCGGCTCTGCTCACCGGGGTTAAGGAGGGGGATGAAGTCATCATGCCTTCTTACACCTTTGTATCCACGGCGGACGCTTTTGTGCTGCGGGGGGCCACTCCCGTGTTTGTGGATATCCGGCCGGATACCATGAATATAGACGAAAATCTGATCGAGGCGGCCATCACGGACAGGACCAGGGCTATCGTTCCCATGCATTATGCCGGTGTCTCCTGCGAGATGGGTAAGATCATGGAACTGGCGGGAAAATATCATCTGGCGGTGGTGGAGGACGCGGCACAGGGCATCATGTCCACCTATAAGGGCAAGGCCCTGGGCACTTTTGGAGAGTACGGGTGTTTCAGTTTCCATGAGACCAAGAATTTCAGTATGGGCGAGGGCGGCGCGCTGCTGATCCGGGATGAGGAAAATATCGAGGACGCCGAGATCATCCGGGAAAAGGGAACCAACCGCAGCAAATTTTACAGGGGCCAGATTGACAAATACACATGGATCAACTACGGTTCATCCTATCTGCCCAGCGATATGAACGCCGCTTATCTGTATGCTCAGCTGGAGCTGGCGGAAGAGATCACGGCTGCCCGCATGGCTTGTTGGGACAGATACTATGAGAATCTGTATCCTTTGGCTCAGGCCGGGAAGATCGGGCTGCCCACAGTGCCGGAGGGATGCGTTCACAATGCGCATATGTTTTATATCAAGACTACGGATATAGAGGAGAGGACGGCGCTGATCGACTATCTGAAGGAGAGGGGCGTACACAGTGTGTTCCATTATATCCCGCTGCACACTGCGCCCGCGGGCCTGAAGTACGGCCGGTTCCATGGGGAGGACAGGTTTACCACCCGGGAGAGCGAACGGCTGCTGCGCCTTCCCATGTTCTATAGGCTCACTCCGGAGCAGGTGGATGAGATCAGTGCACATGTGAAAGGGTTTTACGGAAGGTAGACCGGCGGCCAGCCGGGGGGGGGCCGGGCGGAAAGGTATATAGATGCGGCGAGTAGGAATGCATATACGGGGGGTGCTGCGGGCGGTTTTGGTCTGTGGCATGACCGTTCAGATAATGCTGGGCCTGGCCTGGCTTGTGAAAAATATGGGAGGGCTGCAAACCTTTCAGGAGAGCAGATGGCTGCTCACAGGCGGGGGCGTGGCGGGAAGACTTTACAGCGGCGCGCTGTACAGAGGTCTGGTGTCACTGCTGTCTTCCCATCTGCGGATATTGTATGGCATACAGCTGGCGGCGGCCTTCGCGTCGGCCTATGGGCTGGCGGCCTGCTTTATGGGAAAGGACCAAAAGGCGCTGCGGATATTGGGAGCGCTTGCACTGACTTTCATACCGCAGACTCTGCAATGTCATTTGGCGGTGCTGCCCTGGTCGTTGGGGACGTCGCTGCTGCTGGCGCAGATTGCTCTGTGGGTAGACCTGACCCACAACAGGACCAAGGAGTATGGCAGAGAGCGAAAGACTGTTATCGCCATGCTGGGGAGCTGGATGCTGCTGGTGTGCATCGTACCTGTGTACGCCTGGTTTTCTCTGCCTTTGCTGGCGGCTGTATTATGGCGCGCGGGAAAAAGCGGGGGGATTAAGAGACGTGTATTCCTGGGACTGACGGGATTGGCTATAGCAGTCTGCTGCATGGCGGTGAATTGCGGTTTCAGCCCGTCCGCATGGAATCGGGAGCTGGCGGCCAATGCCTTGAGCCGTACAGGCTGGCCCCATTTTCAAAATGATTATGACAGTATACCTGAGCCGCTGCACAGCGAGATCGGGCTGGACACGGCCCGCAAGGTTTCCGCCTACGCGGACGGTGTGGAAATATCGCTGATCCCCAAACTGGAAGAATATTATGGACCGGAGGAGACCACTTCCATTCTGTGGGAACTGGCCGGATTGTGCCTGAAGAGAAATCTGCGGGCGGATGTGAAAAATGTGATATGGGACATGGCGGCTTACCATGCCACGCCGCCTATCTTTGCCATGCAGCTTAAAGGGAGAGCTTACGATTCCCACAGCGGCATCAATTATCAGCAGATGAAGAACCGGGCTCCGCTGCTGAGCCGGCGCTACGTGACTTATGCCGCCAGATGGTGGTGGCTGATGCTGGGCCTGGCGGTGATCCTGACAGGGTGTAAGCTGGCGGAGCGCGTTGTGAATCCCGACGTGCGTGCAGGGAAGGCAAAGGCTGGGACACCCGGCACCTGCGAAGGGAAAGCAAAGTCTGGGACACCCGGCGCGCGTAATTTTCTACAAAGTTGGTTTCCGGTGCTGGCGGGTGCGGAGTGGATGATACTGTATTTTGTGGCTCAGGGCAGCGGGATCATGGACTATAAAAAGACTTTGTGTGTTACGGTCCTTTGGTACGTGGCTGCGCTGTCGCGGCTGGGAAACAGAGAAGGGGGAGAAGGATGAAAGCGGTGATGGGTTGTCTGATACTGTGCATATGGCTTGTAGGGATACCGCTGCTCACAGGGGCAATCCCTGCTTTTTTCACAAAACGTCACAGAAATCCCGCGTTTATGTGGGTGAGCGGTTACATGATCTCCTGGGCCCTGTTTCAACTGGAGACGGTGCCTCTGGTGCTGACTCATATCTCCCGGAGCTTTGCGGCGCTGGTAAAGATATTCGGAATTTCTTCCCTGGCGGTGGCGGCGGCGGGAGCCTTTCTGCTCATCCGTTCCCGCAAGAGCGCGTCCCGCCTGTCTCTGGTCAGGGGAGACACAAAGGAGAGCAGGACGAACAGGATCTATTGGGGGATTTTTTTCGCGCTGGCGGCGCTGCAGCTGGTGCTGGCAGTGGCCATGAACTATCAGGACGGCGACGATGCCTATTATGTGGCTGTATCCACTCTGACGGAGAGCAGCAATACCATGTATGAGAAGATGCCCTATTCCATGGGAGTCACAGGACTGGACCTGCGTCACGGTCTGGCGCCTTTTCCCGTCTGGATCGCCTTTTTGGCCAGGATCTCGGGTCTGCCCACAGTCAGCGTTGCCCATGTGGCGGTTCCGCTGGCTCTGATTCCCACCACCTACCTGATCTTCTATCAGATAGGCGGGCAGCTTTTTGTGAAAAAGAAGGAAAAACTGCCCTTGTTTCTGAGCTTTACGGCCCTTCTCACGATATTCGGCAATTATTCGATCTACACGGCGGAGAATTTCATGCTGGCCCGCAGCCGCCAGGGAAAGGCGGCGCTGGGGAGCATTGTGATCCCCATGGCTTTTCTGTTATATATGCTGATTCTGGAGCAGACCCAGCTCCAGGACGAGTCGGCCTCACAAGGCTCTCCGGGGAAAGGGAAATATAAGAGAACTTCATGGATGCTCTGGCTGCTGCTGTGGGTTACAGTGCTGGCGGCCTGCCTCTGCACTACCATGGGCACCATGCTCATATGTCTGCTGCTGGGAACCGCCGGCCTGTGCTCCGCTTTCGTCTACCGAAAGCCCGGACTGGCGGTAAAGACCGCTCTGTGCTGTACCCCCGCTCTGGTCTATGCGGTGCTGTATTTTTTGGTTTAAGAACTTTGTCTGTTTTGACCGGCTCCGTCACCAGGGGAGAAAGTTTTGCAATTGTCTGGAAAATGTAGAAATATACGATTGTGTAACCCCGTTTCAAGATACAGGAGATGAGCAAAATAGACAAAATAAGGGCGACTTGCCACTGCATCGGAGCCCGTTTAGGAGGAACCGTTATATGTGGGACATGATCAGAACACTATTCCAGGAATATATGGGAACAGGACTTATCGTAGGCTGGTATCTACTGTCTCTGCTGTATCTGTGGTTTACCGAAAAGGACAGACGCATACGTGTCCTGTTCCTCTATATGCCTCTGCTGCTGCTCTTACTGTACTTCAACCCCATATTCGCCCGTCTGATATGCATAGCCACCGGAGACGAGATCTATTACCGTATCCTCTGGCTGCTGCCGATGACGGTGGTGATAGCCTATGTGACCGTGAGCATCTACGGACGGATCAAGGGTGGGAAGAAATATTGTTTTGCTCTGATCTCGGCGGTGTTGGTAACGGTCAGCGGCAGCTGCGTTTACGCCAGTCCTCATTTTCACAGGGCAGAGAATCTTTACCATATGCCTCAGGCCGTCGTGGATATCTGCGACGCGATCCAGGTGGAAGGCCGGGAGGTAATGGCGGTTTTTCCCAAGGAAATGCTCTCCTTTGTGCGCCAGTATACCCCTCTGGTATGTATGCCTTACGGGAGAGAGATGTTGGTGGAACGCTGGAATGCGGACAATCCTCTCTATGACGCCATGGAGGCGGAGGTGCTGGATATGGATGTGATACTGCCGCTTGCCAAGACGTATTCCAGCCATTTTGTTATTGTGCCGGAAGACAAAGAGATTGTGGGCGATCCGGAAGAGTACGGTTTTACGCTAAAAGATCATATTGACGGTTATATCATTTATCAGGATACCAATGTGTATATCGGACTGTGATATGCGGGGAGAGGTAAAGTTTGCAGGTATACTTTCAAATATTGATTGGTATGCGCGGTGGAGCACTTAAAGAGGTGTAAAATGAGAGTTCTGTGGGTATGTAATATTATGCTGCCGGTGATTGCCCGGGCTCTGGGACGGGATTGCAGCAACAAGGAGGGCTGGCTGGCCGGTCTGTTGGACAACCTGATGGCAAAAGCATCTCAGGTGGAGCTGGGGGTGGCATTTCCCGTGGGCCTCGGGGAGGAGATGCTGAGAGGGGAGACGTCGGGGGTACGTTATTACGGTTTTCGGGAGAACACGAAAAAGCCGGAGAATTATGACCCCGGGCTGGAGCGGGATATGCAGGAGATCATGCAGGATTTTCGGCCGGAGTTGCTGCACTGCTTTGGTACGGAGTACCCTCATACTCTGGCGGCGGTGCGGGCCTACGGCAAACCCCGGAATACGTTGATCGGCATACAGGGTCTGTGCGCAGTGTACGCCGATGCCTATATGGCCAATATGCCCCGGGAGATATGCCGCATGATCACTTTCCGGGACTGTGTGAAAAGGGACGGCCTGCTCAGGCAGCAGGAAAAATTCCGCCGCCGTGGGCAATGGGAGCAGGAGGCGGTGCGGCTGACAGGGCATGTGGCTGGGCGTACGGACTGGGACAGATACTGGACGGCAAAGTGGAATCCCACGGCCCAGTATCATGTGCTGCAGGAGACGTTGCGCCCTGTTTTTTATCAGGGGCAGTGGCGTTTTGAAAACTGCCGCAGACACAGTATTTTCATGAGTCAGGGGGACTATCCCATCAAGGGACTGCACTATATGCTGGAGGCCATGCCGGCCGTTTTAGAGAAATATCCTGACGCTCATCTCTTTGTGGCGGGAAACTGTCTGCTGCGCAAGGGCTTTGCCGCGGGGCTTAAGATATCGGCCTACGGGAAGTATCTGGAAAAACAGATAAAGGAGTACGGGCTGGCGGAACATATTACTTTTCTGGGCAGTCTGACAGGGGAACAGATGAAGGAGCAGTATCTGCGCTGCAATACCTATGTCTGCGTGTCCTCCATAGAGAACTCTCCCAACTCTCTGGGAGAGGCCATGCTTTTGGGCGTTCCCGTGGCGGCGGGATTAACGGGAGGGATCGGCAGTATGATCGCTCCGGACGAAGGCTGGTTATTTCCGGGCTTTTCGGGCGAGGAGAGTGGGGAGAGGAAGAGGATAAGCACGGCACTCGGCCAAAGTGTGCTGGAGGTGTTTGCCCAGGGGGACCAGGTGGTGGAACGGACGGAGAAAGCACGGATTCATGCCAGGCGGACACATGACGGCGAGAACAATTTAATGCAGCTTGTAGAGTTGTATGGGCAATTATCATAAGAGGTATGGGGAATATGAGACTTGTTTTCGTATCCAATTATATCAATCATCACCAGATGCCCGTGAGTCTGGAGCTTGCCCGGCTGTGCGGCCTGCACGGCGGGGATTATGCCTTTGTGCAGACGGAGCCGATGGAGCAGGAACGCGTGGCTATGGGCTGGGGGGATGATTTGGAAAAGCCGGAATTTGTCCGCGATTATTGGGAGGATGAAAAAGGCTGCCAGGAAATTATAGACCGGGCGGACGCAGTGATCTTTGGGGGCTGCGAGGAGGAGAGATATATGCGGACCCGGCTGGAGACAGGCGCTCCGGTATGGCGTTACAGCGAACCGTTATATAAGACCGGGCGGTACAAATGGGTCAGCCCCAGAGGCCTGATAAAAAAGTATCACGACCATACCCGGTATCGGAAAAGCCGGGTTTATCTGCTCTGCGCAGGCGCTTATGTGGCAGGGGATTTCCGGCTGGTGGGAGCCTACGGCGGAAAGAGATTCCGCTATGGGTATTTTCCTGCATTCCGGCAGCAGGATACGGAGACTTTGATGGCGGATAAGGATCACGGTTGCGACGGTAAGCTGCGGCTGCTGTGGGCGGCCCGTATGATAGACTGGAAACACCCGGAGACAGCCCTGCATGTGGCGGCGGCGCTGCGGAAGCGGGGCGTGGACTTTCGGCTGGACATGATAGGCGGCGGTGCGATGGCCGGGCAGATGCGGGAGTTGGCCGGGGCGCTGGGAGTGACGGAGCAGGTTGCCTTTATGGGGTACCGCAATCCGGAAGAGACCCGAAGGTATATGGAGAAGGCCCACATATTTCTGGCAACCAGCGACAGGCAGGAGGGGTGGGGTGCCGTGGTCAACGAGGCGATGAACAGCGGCTGTGCCCTGATAGCCGGAGAGGGTATGGGGGCGGCTCCCTATCTGATACGTCATGGGAAGAACGGATATCTATTTAATCACAGGCAGCCCGGACAGGCGGCGGAGCTTGCTGCGAGGCTGGCCGGGGACACCGGTCTGTGCCGCCGCCTTGGAACTGCGGCCTATGAGACAGTGCGGACCCTATGGAATCCCCGGGTTGCGGCGGAGCGGCTATATGCCTGCATAGAGGCGGAGCTTAAGGGAGAGGAGATCCCGGTGTACGAAGAGGGACCTCTCAGCAGGGATACGGTCTGTCTGTAGAACGGTGAATATACGGCGAGTCTGAAACGGGGATTCCGATATATGGAGTCCCACGCAGCAACATGGGCCATGCCCGTGTTGCGCAGGAACGAGGTAAGTATGGAAACAGGACAATACGGGGAGGCGGCCCGCTATCCGCTGATCAGCGTCATCGTACCGGTGTATAACATCATGGATTATCTGCCCAGATGCGTACAGTCTCTGAAAGGGCAGACTTATGAAAATCTGGAGATACTTCTGGTGGACGACGGCTCCACGGACGGTACGGGGCGGCTCTGCGACGAACTGGCCTCCGGGGACGGGCGTATCCGCGTATTGCACAAGAAAAACGGGGGAACCTCATCGGCGCGCAATATGGGAATAGAGGCTGCCGGGGGCGAATTTTTGGGTTTCGTGGACAGCGATGATTATATTGAGCCGGACATGTATATGCGGCTGTATCAGGCAGCGGCAGGGAAAGAGGACTGGCTGGTACAGGTAGGCCGTGATGAGGTGGATGAGCAGGGCGGACAATTGCCCGGTATATGTGAGATTCCCGAGAGGGAGTTGTCCTTTGCAGCCGTGGATTTTCTGCGGGAACTGCTGCTGCATAAGGGAGACTGTTCTTTTTGTACAAAATTGGTTCCCCGGCGGCTTCTGGCAGGGGACCGCTTTCCTGAAAAACAGCTGAATGAGGACTTTCATCTGATGATCCGGCTGCTGCAGCGGTCCAAGGGCGTGATATCCCTGCCGGTGTGCGGTTATCATGTGTTTTATCGCCTGGGCAGCAATACCCGGAAGAAACAGGAGAACGATTTTTCCAGGGTATTTGCGGACAACGTAAACAATGCGGATCTGGTTCTGAGACTTGTGGAGGAGAAATACCCGCAGCTGCGTCCGGTGGCGGTGCGTTTCGGCCTGTATCAGAGGCTGGACTATCTGCTGCATATCCCTGTGGGACAGATGCGCAGAGACAATAGGCCGTACAGAGCTATCGTGGGGTTCCTGCGGATTCATGTGAGAGATACGGTGCGTTCCCCGTACCTGACGGTTAAGAACAAGCTGTATCTGCTGGCATTGACGGCGGCACCGGGAACTGTACGGCGGCTGCACCGCTTATGGAAAAGACTGCGAGCATGATCAAAGTCTAATCAAAATATTCCAGCGCATAGACAAAGCGCTCCGCCAGTCTCCGGCGCCCGGCGGCGTTTAAGTGCAGGTGATCGCTCAGATATTCTCCGGCGTTGTCTTCATTGACGGTACCGTAGATATTATCCAGGTAAGATACCGAGTGATAATAGGAAATCTGTTCCAGGTTCCCCGCATAGGTGGACAGGGAATAGCCGGTGGATTTGTGGATATCACTGCTGATATACTGTCCGTTCTCGTCCACATAATAGGCATACGTGGGGGACATGACAATGATCCGCAGATGGGGAAAGGCACTGCAGAGCAAATCCAGACTGGCATCCATATTACCGGCAAAGGTCTGAATGTCCGTTGTGTTCAACACATTATACAGAGGGCGTTCCTCCAGATAATCCGAGGCGTCATACATGATTGCCAGCACATCTACATTCTGAAAATCCAGTGTGGACAGGGTTTCGTAGGCATAGAGCGCGTCTGCGGGCGCAGCGTCCCCCATGGCCGCAAAGGCGCTTTCGTATATGGAGGTATTCTGTAATGTGAGCAGAGTACTTAACCAGTACAGATTGAACGCATCCATGGGGTCTTCGTCTGCAATGAAGGTTTCTTTTGCGGCAGCCAGATGAGAGCCGGCAACCGAACAGTTATAAATGGTGGCGTCCGTCATCTGCCCGATCAGGCTGGCAACACTGTCCTCGGAGTCCCGCTCATCGGCAAAAGGAGAGTTGCCCAGCAGTACCACCGTGCGTATGCCGTCCGTATCCTGCCGCTGATCTGCGGGAACATTCATCATGTGATCCAATACTTCGATAAACTCGCTGTCATCATACTCGGCGTCAGGATCAAAAAGGGAAGGCACGCGGACTCCCCAGTTGGCAAAGCGGAAATAGATCAGGCCCACACAGAGCGCCAGAGTCAAAACAAACGCCACATGCCAGATAGTGCGATAAACAGAGCTTTTGGATCGTCCGGGCAAATCCTCTTTTGCGGAGGTGTCTTCCGAATCATCCCCGGAAAAGTCCTCTGCGTATGCATTCTCCGAATCATCCTCGGAAAAATCCTCTGCGTATGCATTCTCTGTAACATCTTGGGAAAAATCCTCTGCGTATGCATTCTCCGAATCATCCCCGGAAAAGTCCTCTGCGTATGCATTCTCCGAATCATCCCCGGAAAAGTCCTCTGCGTATGCAT
>CAJTMX010000007.1:92171-134632 GCA_910577235.1 uncultured Acetatifactor sp.
TCTCTGAATCATCCCGGGAAATGTCTTCTGCATATATATCATCCGGTTCATCGTAGGGATTTTCTTCTGCGGGTACCAGGTCCAGATCTATGATCTCTATATTGGGAATATTGGATTTTCTGTGTGGTGTATTTTCTTGACGCATGGTATACCTCGCTTTCTGTCTCCTATTCTACTATCATCTTTGCTAATTGTCCATATTGAAATAAAATTAGGGAAAGACCGGATTATGCCTTATTTTGCGGAGAAATTAATATTTTATGAATATGTTTTTCCCCCTTGCGGCAATATGGGGTTCAATGTTATACTGTACAACAGAAAATGCCCTGATAGTAAGGCCACGCCTGCATTAGCGGGTAGATGGGAGCTGACATGAGAAAACCGATGGGACGCTTTGGCAGACCAATGAAAACAACGGAAGAGATCATAGAGGAATTTCAACATGAATTGGATGACCTGGAGTATGAGGAATATGGCGGTGAAACCTACGACGGTGAGCCGATAGATAAATACGGAGAAGACTATTACGGTGATGGGGAATTTGAATGTGAAGAACTGGACGAGTACGAAGAACCGGAAGAGAACTGCGAACTAGAGGAGTACGAAGAGTTAGAAGAGTGCGAGGAACCAGAGGAGTACGAGGAGTTAGAAGAGTTCGAGGAACTAGAGGAGTACGAAGAGTTAGAAGAGTACGAGGAACCAGAGGAGTACGAAGAGTTAGAAGAGTACGAGGAATCCGAGGAGTACGAAGAGCCGGAAGAGAACTGCGAATTAGAGGAGTACGAAGAGTTAGAAGAGTACGAGGAAGCGGGGGAGTACGAAGAGTTAGAAGAGTACGAGGAACCAGAGGAGTACGAAGAGTTAGAAGAATATGAGGAACCAGAGGAGTATGAGGAGCCGGAAGAGTACGGTGAACCGGAGGAGTACGAAGAGTTAGAAGAGTACGAGGAACCAGAGGAGTATGAGGAGCCGGAAGAGTACAGCGAAGCGGAGGAGTACGAAGAGTTAGAAGAGTACGAAGAATCAGAGGAGTATGAAGAGCCGGAAGAGTATGGCGGATCAGAACAGTACGAAGAGCCGGAGTTAACCATATCTTCGCGGAATAAGAGCAGGTGGGAATATACGGACGATACGGATGAAACGGGTGGCCGAATTCTGGATAAGTTAATTTTGATTGTCGGGGCTGCCGTTTTGCTGATGGCACTGATCACAGGTGGGGTCTACATAGGCATGAGGTTTCGCGGTTCCCATCAGCAACCTTATCAGGAAGCCGGCGCGCAACTGGCGGATGTAGATCTGATAGGAGGTCAGGGACTGGCGGCCATAGCCAGTGCCCGGCAGACGCTTATTGCCATGCAGATCGCTCAGGCAACTCCTGAGCCTGTACCCACTCAGCCGCCGGAGATCTATGACGAGCAGGATTACCGGCCGGATATCGATGTACAGATGAATTTCAGCTCCATTGAAAAGGACTTGAAGATTAAGTTTGTGAACAAGGAGACGGGCAAATTGATCAGCAATGTGCCCTTTAGTATTACGATCACAGATCCTGACGGTTCTACGGTCATGTGGTCGGATGACGACATGGACGGCATTATCTATAAAAAGAATCTGACCCCCGGACAGTACAGATTGGCGATGAATTCTCTAGCGGATGATAAATATAAAAGTTACGGCCTGGTAACAGCAGAGCAGAAGACGGAAGTTAAGAAAGAGATAGAATATAAAAAGGTCGATGTGTCAGATGAAGTTAAGACAGAGTCCCAGATAAACGTGGAAAAGGAAGATACTAAGATCAATCAGACTGTTGTGGAGAATTATCTTCAGGATACGGTGGTCTGGGTGGAAAGTACCAATACGATGATCACCTATACGGAGGTGGAAAAGAGTAATATCCCCGATCCGTCGACTCTGGCTATGGGCGGCAGCTTTGCCCGGCTATCCAAAACTTTGTCCGAACCCCCCGCAGAGTTTACTACAGCCCCTGAGGGCACTCCGGCAACCGATCCGACCACGGAATCTCCGATAGATCCTCCCACGCCTGCCCCTACGGCCGAGCCAGCAGCTCCTTCGACACCTGCCCCTACGGCCGAGCCAGCGGTTCCTTCTACGCCTGCCCCTACGGCCGGACCAACGGCACCTCCCACACCCGAACCTGCGGCGTCGCCTACGCCAATGCCGGTATATGTGGGCGGGATTGATCCTGTCAGTAAAACTCTGCGGGTGGGAGAAAGCTTTAGCCTCAGTGCTTCCTGCGAAGGTGTGACGATTCAAAGCATTATCTGGAGCAGCAATAATCCGGGGGCGGTCACAGTGGATGGCAACGGTACCGTGACGGCTGTGGCGTTCACACAACAGCCGGTACTGATTACTTATGTTGCCAGCGGCGCGGATGCCGCGGGTAATGCGGTGGCAGGTTTGACGGCGTCTTGCAGCGTGACGGTCACGGCGGCCAGGAACTTAAAACTGGATAAGGCAACCGAGCTGGTCTATACGGGCGCAGCCGTAAATCTAACCGCCATTTTGGAAAACGGTCTGGACACGGATGTTCTCACCGTGGAGTCCTCCGACGCCAATGTGGCAAAAGCCGAGATATCCGGCAGAATCGTGACTGTCACCGGTGTTGGGGCCGGAACAGCCAATATCACTGTAAAATATACGGAAAACAACAATGTGATCTCTGCGGTATGTACGGTCACGGTAAAGCAGAATCCCCAGGACAACCGGACATCATTGCTGAAGGACAGGGACGGCAACGAAGTGTATGTACTTGAGAACAATAACTACCGTCAGGCATACTATGCGGATTACTACATCTTTGATAAGTTCTATAAAAAGGGAGATGCTAAATATACCGGTTGGCAGACTATTAACGGCGCGGTAAAATATTTTGACATCAATGGGAACGCAGTGACCGGCGAGCAGGTTATACAGGGAGTAAAGTACAATTTTGCCAGTGACGGATCTCTGATCACCGGCGCGGGAATCATGGGAATAGATGTATCCAAATATAACGGTGTGATCGACTGGAACGCGGTAAAGAACTCCGGCGTTTCTTATGTAATTATACGCTGCGGATATCGCGGCTCCTCTCTGGGAGGACTGATAGTAGATCCTATGTTCCACAGCAATATCAAGGGGGCTACGGACGCGGGTCTGAAAGTGGGTGTGTATTTCTTTACTCAGGCAGTGGACCGGGTGGAGGCTGTAGAGGAAGCATCCATGGTCATTGACCTGATCAAGAATTACCGTATATCTTACCCTGTATTTTTGGATGTGGAGGCCAGCGGCGGCAGGGCTGACGGCATCAGTAAGGAAACCCGCACGGAGGTGTGTATCGCTTTCTGCCAGACCATACAGAATGCGGGATACACGGCAGGCATCTATGCCAACAAAACCTGGCTGACCGAGAAACTCGACCCCGGCCAGTTGGGCGGTTACAAGATATGGCTTGCCCAATATGCCTCCGCTCCCACTTACAATGGCCGGTATGAGATGTGGCAGTACAAATCTACCGGCAGGGTCAGCGGCATCAGCGGCGATGTGGACTTAAATCTCAGCTATCTGGGATATTGATTTACATGCCTGCACCGGCGGGCAGATGGGAGATAAGATGCTATTTAATTCGGCTGATTTTATGATTTTTTTCCCGATTGTGGTTTTGATATATTTTGTTGTACCCAAAAAGATCAGATATATCTGGCTGTTAATAGCCAGCTATTACTTCTATATGTCGTGGAATGTGAAGTACGCACTGCTGATGGTGGCGTCCACGGGTATAACCTGGCTGGGAGCCCTGCTTGTGGAGAGACAGAAGGGGGCAGGAAGGCGGAAACTGCTGTTGACAGGCACTTTGCTGGGCAATTTGTCTATCCTGTTCTTTTTCAAATACTTTGGTTTTTTTTGGAGCAATCTTGCCAGGGTGCTTGGCATATTTCACATCCAACTGGCAGGAAACCCTTTTAGTTTTCTGCTGCCGGTGGGCATATCCTTTTACACCTTCCAGACGCTTGGCTATGTGATTGACGTGTACCGCGGCAATATTGAAACCGAGAAAAATCCGTTGCGGTATGCGCTGTTTGTATCCTTTTTTCCTCAGCTGGTGGCCGGGCCCATCGAACGTTCCGGACGTTTGATGGGGCAACTGCGGGATATACATCGTGCAGCGCTTTGGAATTACGACAGAGTGGCATCGGGACTGATGCAGATGCTGTGGGGACTGTTTCAGAAGATGGTGATTGCCGACAGGCTCTCTATCTTTGTGGATGCGGTGTTTAAATATCCGCAGGCGATGGGGACTGTGGAGACGGTTCTTGGAGCGGCGGCCTTTTCGGTGCAGATATATTGTGATTTCGCTGGATATTCCTGCATTGCCATTGGGGCTGCCAGAGTGATGGGGATTGAACTGATGGAAAATTTCAATACCCCGTATTTTGCCTGCAATATCGCGGATTTTTGGCGCAGATGGCATATCTCCCTAAGCACCTGGCTGCGGGACTATCTGTATATTCCTCTGGGAGGCAGCCGCTGTGGCCGCATAAAAAAGTATTGTAATCTTATGATTACTTTTCTCTTTAGCGGATTGTGGCACGGTGCCTCCTGGACTTATGTAATATGGGGAGGACTTCATGGATTGTACCAGATACTGGGGGACCTGCTGCGCCCTGTCAGGCAGTGGATCATAGAGAAATGCGGGATAAAGACGCAGGTGATCAGTTACCGGGTGGGGCAGATGCTGGTGGTTTTTGCTCTGACCGGATTCGCATGGATTTTTTTTCGGGCAGAGTCGGTCCGGCAGGCGGGATATTATGTGAAACAGATGTTTACACATTGGAATCCGTGGGTCTTGTTTGACGGCACAATTTACGGTTATGGGCTGGACCAGAGGGAAACGCATATTTTGTTGGTGGCTTTGTTGGCGCTGTTGCTGGTGGATCTTCTTCAGTATTTCAAAAAGATGGAGTTGGGGCGGTTTCTGCTCGAACAGAATCTGTGGTTTCGCTGGAGCGTTTTGATCCTGTTGGTAATCGGTGTGCTGGTGTACGGTGAATATGGGATAAAGTTCAGCTCCGGACAATTTATATATTTTGCTTTTTAGGGCCCGGATAATCCGCGAGTTGCCGCAAGCGAAGATTATGCCCGCCATAACGGGCAGATTGGAGTATCGTGAAAATGAAAAAAGTGATAAGAGGCACGGTTTTTGTACTGTTGCTAAGTCTTATACTGAGACATATCTACTCTGTGCTGTCCTGGAAGGATACGGCAGGAGGTTATCTGTCATCCGTACAACAGCTGTATCACACGCCAAAGAATACCATAGATGTGGTGTTTTCCGGCAGCAGTCACTGTTATTGTAGCGTGTATCCCGAATATTTGTGGAGAGACTACGGTTATGCCACATTTGATATGGCGGTTTCCGGACAGGATAAATCCGCCAATTATTACGCGCTGTTGGAACTGTTAAAGACACAGCGTCCCAAGGCGATATTTGTTGAGGCGTACGCTCTGCTGTATGACGGATATTCCCAGGAAGGTAACTCATACCGCAATCTGCTGTCTATGAAAAATTCTGTTAATAACTTCAGACTGGTGCGGGAAACAGTCGACAAAGAGAGACAGTCGGACTATCTGCTGCGCTGGCCGATAGTTCATACGCGCTATGCGGAACTGACCCGGTACGACTTCGTACAGTATGCTCCCAGCGAATATGGACGGGGGGCCAACTGGGAGTGGAGACAGGGAGCCGGCGCCTGGCCTGACGCGGCAAAAAGCTGTACGGCCACTGCGCCTCTGAGCGAGGAAAATCTGCGGTGGCTGGACAGGCTGCTGGCTCTGGGAGACAGAGAGGGTATAGATATTGTCTTTTACGTCGCCCCTATGCAGGTTTACGATGCGGAGCAGGCTGTTTATAACAGCGCGGCTGAATATGTGACGGCCGCCGGGGCAAGTTGGATTGATTTTAACAAGTTGTACGACGAGATCGGGATTGCGCCGGAATCAGATTTTGTGGACGCGTATCACTGCAATGCATACGGCGCGGAAAAAGTTACCGCTTATTTGGGCAGATATCTGCAGGAGAATTACTGCTTGGAGGATCACAGGGGGGAAACGGCCTACACGGATTGGGATCAAAGCTTACAGCTGTATGAGCATTATGAGACTGCTCAGGGATTGGACCAACTGGACCTGGAAAGTTTTCTGCACAGGGCGGCCGAACTTGAGGGGGTGAAACTCATTCTGGCTCTGGAGGGAGACTTCGCAAACTCCACACTCCCCCTGTCTCAGTATGCCGCATGGCTGGGAGTTCCCCAGGAGCAATGCGATGAAGGCGGTAAATGGGTGATCAGTGGAGGGCAGGTGGAGGCCTCTTTGGATAACACATCTACAGAGGTCGTCTGTGTTGAACTTAGTGCGCAGGATTACGTTATTTTTGACAATGTGTCTTTGAAAACAGGGGAACCGGCAACCAATAATATCAGGATTAACGGGGAATATTATGGAAAAGCATTGAACGGCATGACGGTAATTGTTTATGACCCCATGCGGGAAATGATCATAAGCGCCAAGGGGATTGCCTGAGGCGTGCGATGTGGTTCTTTTGCCGACACAGTTGTACAAACTGGAAAAGTATGCTATAATTGGATAATTATTTATGCAGGCGATTGCGGAACCATCTCCCCTGGTGGCGGAGCCGGTCAAAATAGACAAAAACGTGGTTATGCAATTACCTATTATTTAGGGAGAGAAAGGATAGGATCATGAGAACGTATTTAGTAACAGGAGGTGCCGGATTTATAGGGTCCAACTATATTCATTACATGTTTAAGAAATATGACAATGCAATACGCATTATCAATGTGGATGTTCTGACCTACGCCGGTAATCTGGAGAATCTGAAAGATCTGGAGGAGCGGGACAACTATACCTTTGTTAAGGCGGACATCTGTGACAGGGAGGCCATTCGCAGGATCTTTGCGGAGAACGATATCGACAGAGTGGTGCACTTTGCCGCCGAGAGCCATGTGGACCGCAGTATCCGCAATCCGGAGGTCTTTGTTCAGACCAATGTGCTGGGCACGGCGGTTATGCTGAACTGTGCCAAGGAGGCGTGGGAGCAGCCCGACGGAAGTTTCAAGGAGGGGAAGAAGTTCCTGCATGTGTCTACGGATGAGGTATATGGCTCTCTGCCGGACGATGAAAACGCCTTTTTCTATGAGACGACCCCCTATGATCCTCACAGTCCCTACTCGGCCAGCAAGGCCAGTTCGGATATGCTGGTGAAGTCCTATATGGATACTTATCATTTTCCGGCCAATATCACCAACTGCTCCAACAATTACGGCCCTTATCAGTTTCCGGAGAAACTGATTCCGCTGATCATCAATAACGCGCTCCAGGGGAAGAAACTTCCCGTGTATGGAGACGGCAAAAATGTGCGTGACTGGCTGTATGTGGAAGACCACGCCAAGGCCATCGACATGGTGCAGGAGCAGGGCAGACTGTTTGAGACCTACAATATCGGCGGCCACAACGAGAAACAGAATATAGAGATCATCCATATCATTATTGAGACTTTGCAGGAGATGCTGCCGGAAGGCGATCCCCGCAAGAAGTTGGTAAGTACGGACTTGATCACTTATGTGGAGGACCGAAAGGGACATGACAGGCGATACGCCATCGCACCCGACAAGATCAAAGCCGAGATCGGCTGGTATCCGGAGACCATGTTCAAGGATGGCATTAAAAAGACCATTGCATGGTTTTTTGAACATGAGGATTGGATGAAGAACGTGACCAGCGGAGACTACCAGAAGTACTACGCGGAAATGTACGAAAAATAAATGGTTTCGGCCGGGGGATTGCCGCACGGGCTGCGGCAATCCCTTTGGCGCGTTTTAAATGAACCGGAAATAAGGAGGAAAAAGTATGAAGGGAATTATTTTAGCCGGAGGCTCCGGCACCAGACTGTACCCGTTGACAAAAGCTATCAGCAAACAGATCATGCCGGTGTATGATAAGCCCATGATCTATTATCCTCTGTCCATATTGATGCTGGCAGGTATCCGCCAGGTGCTGGTCATTTCCACTCCCAGAGATCTGCCGGTTTTTGAGGAACTTTTGGGTGACGGACATCAGCTGGGTATGGAGATCAGCTATGCGGTTCAGGACAGCCCCAGGGGATTGGCGGACGCTTTTATCATCGGAGAGTCGTTTATCGGCAGCGACCGTGTGGCGCTGGTGCTGGGCGACAATATTTTTTACGGGCAGAGTTTTTCCAAGGTACTGCGGGAGGTGGCGTCCAGAGAGAAGGGAGCTACGATCTTCGGATATTATGTGCGTGATCCCAGAGAGTATGGAGTGGTGGAGTTCGACGCCAGCGGCAAGGCGCTGTCCATAGAGGAGAAACCGGAGAACCCCAGAAGTAATTACGCGGTGCCGGGACTGTATTTTTATGATAACGATGTGGTGGAGATCGCCAAGAACGTGAAACCTTCAGCCCGGGGAGAGATAGAGATCACCAGCATCAACAATGAGTATCTGCGCAGGGGAACGCTGATGGTGGAGACATTGGGGCGCGGTTTTGCCTGGCTGGATACGGGTAATCATGACGCGCTGTTGGATGCGGCGGATTTTGTGGCGGCATTCCAGAAACGGCAGGGCCTGTACATCTCCTGCATTGAAGAGATTGCTTACAAGAGAGGATTTATTGACCGAAGGCAGCTGCTGGAGCTGGCGGAGCCGTTGATGAAGACTGACTACGGTAGATATCTGGTAGAGGTAGCTAATGGACTCTAAGCTGAAACGAACCTGTATCATGGCATCTATGGGAGTGATCGCGCTGGTGGCACTGCTGGTACTCTATGCCAATCGTGAATCCCAGAATCCGGGAGGAGGACAGGCACAGCCCCCCCAGGCCACTCCCAGGGCCCAGGAGCAGGATATAACATATGACGAATACGGACAACGTATCGGCAACGATCTCTCCGCCTTTCTGGGGGATGCCACCTTTTTTGATCCCGAGGAAAACACCTGGCTGGAGCAAAAGATGGACGAACAGAACAGGCTGTCTCTGATGGTTACATCCGTGGAAAAGGATCTGAGGATACAGGTGGTGGACTTTGACGGTCATCCGGTGACCGGACAGACTTTTCTGGTGGAGCTGGAGGGGCAGGGAGATTACAAGGATCTGGATCAGGACGGCGTTCTGTATATCGGGGAATTGAACGCAGGGGAATACTTTGTGAGCCTTAAGGAGATTGAGGGTTTTAAAGTCCCGGTCAATCCCACCAGAGTGCAGGTCAAGGATAAGGTTGAGTATGTGTTTATCGACGATATTTCTCTGCTCATGAAGACGGAGGAGGATATTGACGCGCTGGAGGAGGACACCGGTATCCAGGAGGCCGAGGAGGACAGTGACAAGACGGAGATCAAGAAATTGCAGACTCCTACCGCCAATTCCTCGGTGGGTATAGACGTATCCAAATGGAACCGGGAGATCGACTGGGAAAAGGTCAAGGCTGCGGGGGTGGATTTTGCCATTATCCGCGCGGGCTACCGTGGATCTACTACAGGCAGTCTGGTGGTAGACCCCTACTTTGAGACAAATATTAAGGCAGCCACCAGAGCGGGAGTGAAAGTGGGAGTGTACTTTTTCACCCAGGCCGTCAACGAGGTGGAGGCGGTGGAAGAAGCCTCCATGGTATTGGAGCTTGTGAAGGAATACGGTCTGGACTACCCTATCTTCATCGATACGGAGGGTGCCGGAGGAAACGGGCGGGCGGACGGCCTTGACGTGGAGATGCGGACGCTGGTGTGCGATGCTTTCTGCCGCACGGTTGAGAACGCGGGTCAGGAGGCAGGCGTGTACTCCGGCAGAAATTGGTTTTACAATAAGCTGGAGATGGAGAGACTGGAGAATTACTGCATCTGGCTGGCGGAATGGCGCAGTGCTCCTCTGTATGACGGATATTATCATATGTGGCAGTATACCTCCAAGGGTAAGATCGACGGTATCGAGGGCAATGTGGATATGAACATCAGTTATATGGGAAGATAATGCCGGCACCGGACAGCCGGAGGCGGAACTATAAATTTATAAGGAGATTGGTTGTAATGGGTAAGATTACGGTGGAAACATGTGAAATCGAAGGTCTGAAGGTGATAACTCCCACAGTCTTTGGAGATGCCAGAGGCTATTTTGTGGAGACATACAATTACAATGACTATAAGGAGGCAGGCATAGATGTGGAATTTGTGCAGGACAACCAATCTGCCTCCCAAAAGGGCGTTCTGCGGGGACTGCATTTTCAGATTCAGTACCCCCAGGACAAACTGGTGAGGGTGATCAAGGGAGAAGTCTTCGATGTGGCTGTGGATCTGCGCAAGGGTTCCTCCACTTTCGGGCAGTGGCACGGCGAACTGCTCACGGAAAAGAATATGAAACAGTTCTATGTCCCCAAGGGTTTTGCCCATGGTTTTTTGGTACTGTCGGATTATGCGGAATTCTGCTATAAATGTTCCGAGTTCTACCATCCCGGCGATGAGGGCGGGCTCATGTACAACGATCCCGAGATAGGAGTCAAGTGGCCCATTCCCCAGGGAATGGAGCTGATAATATTGGAGAGGGATACCAAGTGGGGGGGGCTCTCCGCCTATCTGGAAGAATACGGAAGGTAATACTTTTATGGAGAAAAAGAGGTCTTTCGTTTCAAAGCTGGCGCAACTGCTTATGGAACTGTGGCAGAACAGAAAACTGATCTGGAAACTGTCTAAGAATGATTTTAAAAAAAGGTATGCCGGGTCATACATGGGAGCGGTATGGGGATTCGCCCAGCCGCTGGTGACAGTCCTGATGTATTACCTGGTGTTTGATAAGATCTTTGGCACCAAGGCCATAGAGCTGCGCAGCGGCGTGGAGGTTCCCTTTGCGCTGTTTATCACGGCGGGTCTGGTGCCCTGGTTCTTTTTCAGTGAGGCGATCAGCCAGGGAACCATGTCGTTGATTGAGTACAGTTATCTGGTTAAAAAAGTGGTGTTCAAGATCAGCATACTGCCTGTTATCAAAGTCATAGCCGCTACTTTCAGCCATCTGTTCTTCCTGGGGCTGGCAATATTGCTGGGCTGCATCTACGGTTACTATCCCAGCGTGTATCTGGTTCAGATCATTTATTATGCCATGTGCCTGTTTCTGCTGGTGCTGGGTATGTCCTATACTACCTGCGCCGTGGTGATCTTTTTCAGGGATCTGTCCCAGATCATCAGTATCTGTCTGCAGATCGGTATTTGGGCAACGCCTATCCTGTGGAGTCTGGACTCGATCCACAATCCGGTGGTGGTAACGATTTTAAAGCTCAATCCTCTGGTTTATATCGTGAACGGTTACCGTGAGTCCGTGTACGGGCATCACTGGTTTTTTGAAGACGTCTCCGGAACCCTGTATTTCTGGGGGGTGACAGTGGCGCTCTTTCTGATGGGAGCGGCTATATTTAAGAAACTGAAAGTGCATTTCGCGGATGTGATCTGACATATGGGCGCAAAGACAGTATGGCGTCTGTGCAGTCCGCGTTACGAATAGAAGAGGATATGGCGGGTATGGAAGAGAAAAATATCGGAGAGGTGGCCATAGAGGTCAAAAATCTCAGTAAAATATATAAGCTGTACGACAAGCCCTCAGACCGTTTCAAGGAAGCTCTGCGGCTGACCAGAAGGCAGTACCGGGAGCATTACGCGCTGCGGGATGTGAATATGTCCATCCGCCAGGGAGAGACGGTGGGTATCATCGGCACCAACGGTTCCGGGAAATCCACGATCCTGAAGATCATTACCGGGGTGTTAAATCCCACCTCCGGCCAGGTGCAGGTGAATGGGCGGATCTCAGCGCTGCTGGAGCTGGGTGCGGGATTTGATATGGAATATAACGGGATCGAGAATGTGTATCTCAACGGCACCATGATCGGTTTTTCCGAGGAGGAGATTGAAAAAAAGCTGCCGGAGATTCTGGACTTCGCGGATATCGGGGATTATGTGCACCAGCCGGTGAAGACCTATTCCAGCGGTATGTTTGTGCGGTTGGCTTTTGCGGTGGCCATCAATATCGACCCGGAGATTTTGATCGTGGACGAGGCATTGTCTGTGGGAGACGTTTTCTTTCAGGCAAAATGTTATCGGAAGTTTGAGGAATTTAAGGCGAAAGGCAAGACCATCGTGTTTGTCAGCCATGATCTGAGCAGTGTGAGTAAATACTGCGACAGGGTATATCTGCTTAATCAGGGCGTGCTGCTGGGGGAAGGCTCCCCCAAAAACATGATTGACGCATACAAGCAGGTGCTGGTAGGGCAGTACGAAGAGGGAGAGGACGGAAAGGGCGGCGCAGACCCGGGGCAGAATCCGGAGCTGCTGGAGTATGGCACCCATCAGGCGGAGATCAAGGAAGTGTATATCACGGATGAGCGGGGCGTGCGAGCAAACGCCATCATAAAGGGTTCCGTTTTCTCCATCCATATGAAAGTGGCCTTTTACGAGCATATTCCATCTCCTATTTTTGCGTACTCGGTGAAAAACGTCATCGGCGTGGAGATCACCGGCACCAATACCATGGTGGAAAAAGCCTATCTGGACAGCGGGGAGCCGGGGCAGGTGAAGGAGATTATTTTCACGCAGGAGATGAATCTGCAGGGAGGAGAATATCTGCTCTCGCTGGGGCTGACAGGTTACGAGGGGGACCGGTTTCAGGTGTATCACAGGCTCTATGACGCTTTAAACATCACTGTGGTATCGGATAAAAATACCGTGGGATACTATGATATGAACTCCCGCATATCGGTAAAAGATCTGGAGCAATAAAAGTACGCTGTTGGGGATATCCCGCAGTTGGCTGCGCGGCTGCAGGCATGCAGGAAAGGGGAATATATGACGGAACAGATCGGGAATATCACATTGGATCTAAGCAAATATCCCGGGGAAGATCTATACTGTGACGGGGCGGTGGAAGACGAATTGCTGGATATTGTCCGGAATTACTCTCAGGTGGAATACCCACAGATCATCGAGCAGCGCAAGAGTTGGCCTCTGCTGTATCATCTGTCTTCTCTGCGGGAAAATATCGTGGATTTTATACCCATGATCTCCGGGGATAAGGTGCTGGAGGTGGGCAGCGGCTGCGGAGCCATCACCGGCGCGCTGGCCAGAAAAGCCGGCAGTGTCACCTGTGTGGATCTGTCCAAAAAGCGCAGCATGATCAATGCTTACCGGCACAGTGATTATGACAATATAACCATCCATGTGGGCAATTTTCAGGATATCGAGCCGGATTTGCCCAGGGACTATGATTATATCTGCCTGATCGGCGTATTCGAGTATGGCAGAGGGTATATAGGCGGCGACCGCCCCTATGAGGAATTTTTACGGATACTGGCGGGGCATCTTGCGCCGGAAGGAAGGATACTGATCGCCATAGAGAACAAATACGGATTGAAATATTTCGCCGGTTGTAAGGAAGACCACCTGGGAAACTATTTTTCAGGTATAGAGAACTATCAGGACGGCGGAAACGCCCGGACTTTCTCACGCAGAGGGTTGGAGAAGATATTTGCGGACTGTGGCATATCCGAATACAGTTTTTATTATCCGTATCCCGATTACAAGTTCATGACAACCGTTTTTTCCGACCTGCGCGGGCCGGGCAGAGGAGAATTGTCCAATAATCTGCGCAATTATGACCGGGACAGGATGGTGCTCTTCGATGAAAAAACCGCCTTCGACGGAATCGTGGAGGAAGACCTGTTTTCCGTGTTCGCCAACTCCTATATGGCGGTGATCGGTAAACCTTTGCCCGTGCAGTTTGTCAAATACTCCAATGACCGGGCCGGAGAGTACCGGATCAGGACAGAGATCTGCCTGGATGCCCAGGGCAGAAGGTCGGTGCGCAAATATCCGCTGACCGAGGAGGCACGGGAACATGTGCGGAGAATGGCCTGGGCCTGCGAAGAGCTTACCCGGCGCTACCAGGGGAGCGGGTTGTCTGTCAACAGATGCCGTCTGGTTGAACAGGGGGACGACTGTTACGCGGAGTTTGAATTTGTGCCGGGGAGACCGCTTACGGAGCTGCTGGACGAATGTCTGGATAAAGGAGACCAGGAGGGATTCTGGCGCTATTTTCAGCGCTATTTGGAGTTGATCGGCTATCATGAGCAATACCCTGTGACAGACTTTGATCTGGTTTTTTCCAACTTGCTGGTGGACGGAGAGAACTGGACGCTGATCGACTACGAGTGGACCTTTGAAAAGGTGGTGGAGCCCAGGGAATTGGCATTCAGGGCGGTATACTGTTATCTGCTGGAAAACGAGAAAAGAAACCGTCTGGATCTGGACCGGCTATTGAAGACATTGGAGATAACGGAGGAACAGGCGCAGGAGTACAGAGAGAAAGAAGGAAAATTCCAGCGCTATGTGGAGGGAAAGTCCGCGTCCATGGCGGCGATGCGGGAAATTATCGGCAATAAGCTACGCAGCCCCCAGGAGTTGATCCGGAGGCAGGAGACACAGGAGGAGCTCACCAGGATACAGGTCTATGAGGACTCGGGGGAAGGATATACGGAGAACAGTTCCCGTTTTCTTGAGCAGGCTTATGATGAGAACGGGCATGTGGAGCTGGAACTGTTGTTTCACGACAATGTGCGCAGAATGCGGATCGACCCCGCTATGGACTGTGGGATCTGCAATATCATGGAACTGCGTTTTAACGGGGAAAGGGTGCCGTTGAATATGCCGAAACTGTTGACGTTAAACGGAAGAGTGATACGGTCGAAGACAGAGGACGGCGGCATCTACCTGACGGTGGTATTTCCCACCGGGGACCCCAATATCAGTATAGATATCGACCGCCTGCATCCGGGAGCGGAAAATATCCTGTATATCAGGCTGGAATATATGCGGATACCGCCGCAGATGGCCCGGGATGTGGCCGGAGCGGTGAAAAAATGGTTCTGAGAGGTAAAAATGGGACTGGGTGTCAAGACAAAGCTGCGAAGCTTTCTGGAGAGACAACTGAATAGACAGTATGCGGACAGGCTGAAAGAGGTAAAGCGGCGTATATCTTATGAAGACTGGCTGGGCATACAGGAGGGCCGGGCAGGGGACACCGCAGGAGGAGACGGGAGATCTCTGGCGGAGCAGTATGCCGCCGCGGGGCAGCAGGGCCTTTGGAAACTGCGGGAACAGGGCATTTGCCTGATACTGTACAGGGACGGGTATATGGAACCTCAGGCTTTCTCCTGGACCGGAGATTGTTTTAGAGAGCATCCGGATCTACAGCTATTGTATGGAGATGAAGATATGCTCGACGCCGGGGGAAAACACCGATGCAATCCTGTTTTCCGGCCGGATTGGTCCCCCGATACATGGATGTCCGCTTTTTATCTGGGCAGTGTGATCGCTGTCCGCCGGGAGCTGGTGCTGAGCCTGCCCCGGGAGATGTGGCCTCAGGACGGTCAGGATATCCTGTATTTTGAACGGCCTGCGGATGTGCGTCCGCTGGTCCACCGCTTGCTGGAGCTGGCAGGGGGATTTGAGAGGGGGCGCGATGCCGTAATGCATTTGCCCCGAATCCTGTTTCATATGAACTGCGCCGGGGGCGTGGCGCGGGACGGGTATTGCCGGGAGGACAGGCTTAAGTGGTCCAGTGCGGACATAGACAGGGAAGGACAGAGGATCACGGTTTCCGTGGTGATCCCCTCCAAGGATAATCCCGAAGTGCTAAAAAAATGTCTGGATTCTCTGCGAGACAGTGTGACAGAGGAGGAGAAGACATGGCTCCGTGAACTTGAGATATTGGTAGTAGATAATGGGAGCAGCCCGGAAAACAAAGAAAAAATAATAAACATAACACATGGGATGAAGTATATATATGAGCCCATGCCCTTTAACTTCTCAAAAATGTGTAACAGGGGAGCGCAGGAGGCGGCGGGAGAAGTTTTACTGTTTCTCAATGACGACATTACCGTCTGCGGGGACGGCTGGCTGAAGGCTATGGCGGGTCACGCATTACGCCCCTATGCGGGAGCGGTAGGGCTGAAACTGTATTATCCTGACTCGGTGAAGATACAGCATGTGGGCGTTACCAACCTGCCCGGCGGACCGGTACACAAGCTGCAGTTTACCCTGGACGGACAGGAGGATGACCGGGGATATGCCGGTCTGGACCGCAATGTGATCGCTGTCACCGGGGCCTGTCTGATGGTGGAGAGGGAACGGTTTTGGCAGGCAGGCGGTTTTCCGGAAGACCTGCAGGTGGCCTACAATGATGTGGAGCTGTGTTTCCGGCTGCGGGAGGCAGGTCTGCACAATGTGGCGTTGAACACTTTCCACGCTTTTCACCATGAGTCCTTGAGCCGGGGAGGCGATCTCACAAGGGAGAAGATGCTGCGTCTGCGCCGGGAGAGGCAAACCCTGTATGACAGACATCCTCAGTATCTGGAGACGGACCCCTATTACCCTGAGCCGCTGTGCAGAGAGCTGGGAGATATGCATATCTATGAGAATTACCTGGATATTCGCACAGAGTTTCAAGCCGTATCCCGGTTGCAGTGGCAAAATGGCTGTTCGGAGCAGGAACCGGAGAATTTGCTGTATAAAGTGACACTAGCCAGGGATAGCCACACGGCGGACATGCTCTGCGCGCAGGGTTACGCGGTGGTTCAGTGGGAGAATAACGCATGTTATGAAAGACTGTTGCTGCTGCAGGGGCAAGAGGATACAACCGGCGCCTACGCGGTCCGCTTAAAGGCAGAGTACAGCCGGGAGGCTGAGTTCGGAATGCAGGAGCAGCCCAATGTGGCATTGTGCGGTTTCAGGGTGCGCTTTAAAAAGGGTATACTGCCGGACGGCTGTTACCGTATCGGTATACAGGCCCGCAGCCGCATGGGCCGACGCCGCCTGACCGCATGGACAGACTGTAATCTGCGCGTCAGAAACGGGATGTTTGAGGCGGATGGCACGGAAATGGAATGCTGTATAGAACGGAATGCTGTGTAGAAAGGAATGCGTAACGGATATGGATTACAAAAGTGCGTATGAGAAAGAGAAGGAGCGCTGCGCCTACCTGACGGACAGACTGTCCCAGGTGGAGGAGGAGAGGGATGTACTGCAAGCCAGACTGGACTTTATTCAGAACAGCGCTTTCTGGAAAATGAGCAAGCCCTTTCGCAAGGCCATTCATTTTTGTATCCGTCAGGCATCCAGAGCAAGGCGGGTATTACATCCCAGAGATTTGATCAAGAAACTGAAATACAAAAAGAGGGAGCGGCAGGCAGGTCTGCAGTTTGGCAGCGCCAGCTTTCCCGATCAGGCGGAGATCACCGCCCAGCGGGAGAAAGTCTTTCCGCAGATGGTCCGCGTCAGCATTCTGGTGCCCCTGTGGAATACGCCCGAGGAATTTCTCCGAGACATGATAACATCCGTTATAAATCAAACGTATGAAAATTGGGAGCTTTGTCTGGGCGACGGTTCGGATGAGGAACACAGCTATGTGGGACAGATCTGTCAAAAGTACGCCGCTCAGGCAGGGGGCAGGATCATCTATCAGAAACTTGCGAAAAATGAGGGTATCGCGGGGAACACGAACCAGTGCTACAAACTGGCCACAGGCAGTTATATCGGCCTGTTTGACCATGACGACATCCTGCATCCCTGCGCTCTCTACGAATATGTGAAAGCCATCAATGAGACCGGGGCGGATTTCCTCTATTGTGACGAGGCGACTTTTGGCGGCGGAGGCCTGGACAATCTGATCAATATGCATTTCAAGCCGGACTATGCGCCGGACACATTGCACGGGAATAATTACATCTGTCATTTTAGTGTCTTTTCCAGACAGCTGTTGGAGGAGGATACAGAACTGTTCCGCACCAGCCTGGACGGCAGCCAGGATCATGATATGATCCTGCGTCTCACGGACCGGGCTGAAAAGGTGGTTCATATCCCCAGACTGTTATATTATTGGCGCAGCCATGAAGGCAGCGTGGCGGCGGACATTGAGGCAAAACCCTACGCGGTGGAAGCGGCCAGGCGGGCTGTGGCGGATCATCTGGAGAAACACGGGTTTCGCGATTTTCAGATCAGCAGTACCCGGGCCTTTCCCACGATATTCCGCATTCGGTATCAGGTGCAGGATGATCCCAGGGTGTCCATTATCATCCCCAACAGAGACCACAGCGAGGATCTGAAACGCTGTATCGATTCCATTATGGATCGCTCTACCTATGACAATTATGAGATGGTGATCGTGGAGAACGGCAGCACTTCCCAGGAGATCAGAGAGTATTATTCCCGGCTCCTGGGCTATGACTACGAAAACGCGGTACAGCAGCTCCCGGAACATGGGGTTACGGACAAGCCCTGGGACAGGGGCGTCATGGAGGCGTCCGCCTCCGGGGCGGCCGGCCTCAGAGTGAAGATCGTGGTCTATGAAGGTGAATTCAATTACTCCCGGATCAACAATCTGGGAGCGGAATATGCCACAGGGGAATATCTGCTGCTGCTGAACAATGACACTCAGGTGATCACTTTCGACTGGATGGAGGAACTTTTGATGTATGCCCAGCGCCCCGACGTGGGAGCGGTGGGTGCCAAGCTGTACTATGGGGATCACACGATCCAGCATGCGGGCGTGGTGATCGGTATGGGCGCTCACGGCACTGCGGGACACACCCACTACAAACATAATTTCCGGGATCTGGGCTATATGGGCCGGCTGTGTTATGCCCAGAATATGTCCGCCGTCACTGGAGCCTGCCTGATGGTCAAAAAGAGTCTGTACCGGCAGGTGGGGGGCCTTGAGGAGAGCTTTGCGGTATCTTTAAATGATGTGGATTTCTGCCTGAGGCTGCGGGAGCTGGGCAAGCTGAACATATTCACCCCCTTCGCAGAACTGTATCATTATGAGTCGGAGTCCCGTGGAGACGATCTGCACGGAGCAAACGCGGACCGCTATAATCAGGAGGCGGCCCGGTTTAGAGAGAGATGGAAAACGCTTTTGGAGCAGGGAGATCCCTACTACAACCCCAATTTTACATTGGAGAAAAGCGATTATTCCCTGAAACTGCCGGACTCGGCCAGGTGAGCGGCGGAGGATAAAACCGGAAAAATTTTATGATCCAGGTGAAAGGATAGAGCCTTGGGAGACGTATTCTTAATGAAGTACCAACAATGAATATACAGAACAAGGAGGACACAGACATGAAAGCAATGGTCAAAGTTTCAGCAGTACTGCTGGCAGTATCTTTACTGGCGGGAGGAGTATCCGAGGTGGCTTATGCCAGATGCGGGCATCATGCCAAGGATACCTGTGCCACGGAGTATGCGGCCTGTTATCAGGACGGCGTGTGCCTGGAGGACGGCAGCTGCGATGTGGACGGCGTGTGCCAGTATGGAGGAAACTGCGCCGGATATGATAATGCCGGGGGATGCTATGGCAGACATGGCAGATCTCATCACGCAGGACGCTCCCATAGGTCAGGCTGCCACCGCTGAGAAGAAACGGGGCGTCAGAGGATAAGCGATGCAGGGGGGAGTAGCCTTGAAAAGCCCGGAAGAGGTAAACCGCGCCGTGGAGGCATATGCGGACATGGTGCGGAGGATCTGTCTGGTGCATCTGAAAAACGTGCACGACACAGAGGATGTATTTCAGAATATTTTTTTAAAATACATGCTGTATAAGGGGTCCTTCGAGAATGAGGAGCATGAGAAGGCCTGGTTCGTGCGTGTGACGATCAATGCCTGTACGGACTGGCTGCGCAGCCTTTCCCGCAGGAGGTGGCTGCCTCTGGAATCGGCTTTGGAGGAGAGCGGTATACAGGACAACGGCTCAAAGGAAGTACTGGAGGCTGTGTTGCAGCTGCCGGAGAAATACAGAAGGGTGGTCTACCTGTTTTATTATGAAGGATACTCCGCAGTGGAGATTGCGGGAATCCTTGGAAAAAAGGAGAATACTGTCTACACGTGGTTATCCAGGGCCAAGGGCATATTGCGGGAAAAGTTGGGAGGTGAATGGGCATGAACAGGATTCATGAGAGCATGAAAGATGTAAAAGCCTCCCGGGAGTTGAAAGCCGCTACATTGCAGTATCTGGAACGACAGCGCGGCAGACGTGCCCGTCCCATATGGCGCAGGGGCCTTGCATATGCCTTGGTGCCTGCCATGTGCCTGCTTTTGCTGTTTGTAAACGGGTGGCATTATATGTACCGCACCCCCATCTCTTTTATCAGCATGGATGTGAATCCGTCTATAGAACTGGAGATCAACCGTTTTGGGCGGGTGGTGGCGGCAGAGGCGTACAATGAGGACGCCCAAAACGTACTACGGCGGCTATCTCTGAAAAATAAGCCCTATGTCCAGGCGGTGAGAAGTCTGTTGGAGGATGGGACATACGGCAGATATCTCAAGGAGGACGCCACCCTTGTGTTTACCATTGTCTCTGACAATGCGGATGATATATGGAAGGAATTGGACTCCATTGATGTGGGAAAATCCTGCGATATACAGATTTACTCCAGTGACAGCCAATGTATGGAGGAGGCTCATCTCTATAATATGTCCTTTGGCAAGTACCGGGCCTATCTGGAGCTGGCGGAATACGACGGGAGCGTTACGGTGGAGCAGTGCCACGGAATGTCCATGGGCGAGATCCAGGAGCGCATCGACGGCTGTAGGTCGGAGCATGAGCAGCACCACGGAGCCGGTACGGATACGGGCCGGGGAAACATGAGTCAAGGAAGTACAGGCGGGGAAAACCCGGGCCGGGAAGACACGGAGCAGGGAACGGACGGGGGAAACCCGGGCCGGGAAGACACGGGGCAGAGAACGGATGGGGAAAACCCGGGCCGGGAAGACACGGAGCAGGGAACAGGCCGGGGAAACTCCGGTCACGGACACCACGGAGGGCATCACAACAGGTAAATTCACAGGACAGGGATTTGGCACAAAGCCAAATCCCTGTTTTTTTGTTGATATTTGTCAAATTTTATGTTACAGTTTTTTAGTATCTGGAAAAAACTGGAAACTATTTTCCTCAATTTGTGCTATTTCTGAAAGAAGGGGAAAAATGCTGAGAGAATACGAAGAAAGCGATGTTTATGAAAGCCTCCAACAGCGTCTGCGGCTGATCTTTGAAGAGTTTGAAAACATATACGTGTCCTTTTCGGGGGGAAAGGACAGTGGACTGCTGCTCAATCTGGTACTGGACTACAGGAAAAAATACTATCCGGACAGACGTATCGGAATATTTCATCAGGATTTTGAGGCACAGTATACCGTGACCACAGAGTACATAGAGCGCACTTTTGAGAGGATCAAGGAGGAGGCCGACATCTACTGGGTCTGTCTGCCCATGGCTACCCGGACGGCTCTCAGCAGCTATGAGATGTATTGGTTTCCCTGGGATGACACCAAGAGGGAAAGCTGGGTCAGGGAGATGCCGGATCGGGAGTATGTGATCAATTTAGACAACAATCCCATATCCACCTACCGTTACCGGATGCATCAAGAGGATCTGGCGAAACAGTTTGGCAAGTGGTACAGGGAATCCCACGGAGGCCAGAAGACAGTGTGTCTGCTGGGGATGCGGGCAGAGGAATCCCTGCAGAGATACAGCGGTTTCCTGAACAAGAGGTACGGGTATAATGGGGAGTGCTGGATCAGTAAGCAGTTTAAGGATGTGTGGTGCGCCTCTCCTCTCTATGACTGGTCCCAGAGTGATGTGTGGCATGCTAACTATCTCTTTGGGTACGACTATAACCGTCTGTACGATCTGTACTATATGGCGGGGCTGAAGGTGTCACAGATGCGTGTGGCATCCCCTTTCAACGATTATTCCAAGGATTCCCTGAATCTGTACAGAGTCATAGATCCGGAGATCTGGGTGAAACTTGTGGGCCGGGTCAGAGGAGCCAATTTTGCCTGTATCTACGGAAAGACCAAAGCTATGGGATATCGCAACGTCACTCTGCCGGAGGGGCATACCTGGGAGTCCTATACCCGTTTTCTGCTGGATACCCTGCCCAAGCGGCTGCGAAACAATTATGTCAAAAAGTTCAACAGTTCCATTATATTCTGGCACAAGACCGGAGGCGGACTGGATGAGGACACGATACAGGAACTTTTGGATCACGGCTATGCCATCCGGCGCAACGGCGTGTCCAATTACACTTTGAATAAGAAATCGCGGATCATTTTCGTGGGGCGGATTCCCGACGATACCGATGACATAAAGACCACCAAGGATGTACCCAGCTGGAAACGCATGTGCTTTTGCATATTAAAGAACGATCACAACTGCCGGTTCATGGGTTTTGGCCTGACCCGGGAACAGCAGAGACATATCGACGCGATCCGGCGCAAATATCAGAGTATAGAAGAAATGGCATGATCGTACTGTACGAAGGAGGAGAAAGTATGGATTACAAAAGTCCGGTGTATCAGGTAATAGCGGTTCCCATCGACAAGGTGAAAGCCAATACATACAATCCCAACAAGGTGGCTCCGCCCGAGATGAAACTTTTGTATGAGAGCATCAAGGAGGACGGTTATACCATGCCGATCGTATGTTATTATTCAAAGGAAGAGGATATCTATGAGATCGTGGACGGGTTTCACCGCTACCGGGTCATGCTGGAGTATCCTGATATTTACGAGAGAGAAGGGGGGATGTTGCCGGTATCTGTCATCGATAAGTCCATAGATCACCGGATGGCCAGCACAGTGAGGCATAACCGTGCCAGGGGTACCCACAATGTGGAACTGATGAGCAGCATTGTCAAGGAACTGCACGAACTGGGGCGTTCCGATGCATGGATCGCTAAACACCTGGGTATGGACAAGGATGAGATCCTGCGGCTAAAACAGATCACCGGTCTGGCAGCTCTGTTTAAGGATGTAAAATTTGGCAAGGCATGGCACCCATCACAGGAGGAGTAGTCTCAGGAATACTGGCGAACGGGAATTGACAAAACATGCTATTGGTGATACTATAACCGGGGTATAGGGGATCAGTATCGACAACAATGGAATCTTGCGTCAAAAGGACAGTAGTGTTATGCAGAAAGTACGTAAGCCAAAGGCAGACATCAAAAAAGAAAAACACAAGAAAAGAATAGGAATGATCCTGGCAGGGGTGACTGTTTTGACGCTTATTACTCTGACTGTGGGGGGCTGGTTCTATGTGGACAGCCTGGCCTACAAGCTGTGCAGAGTGGAAGCGGGGGTTGCGGTCGCCCCATCTGATTTTTTGAAAAAGACTGATGACGACGCCTTTTTTACCGAAGACAGCCAACCCTTTTCTGTGACGGAGCCGGGGGAGTATCAGGTGAGGGTAAAAAGCGGATGGTTTACTCACAGCTGTACGCTGATCATTGGGGATACCATTGCCCCGGCGGGCCAGGCAGTACCTGTGGGCCTGGAGATGGGTGAGAGCTGTGAGCCGGAAAGTTTTGTTACAAATATCTCGGATGCAACAGCCGTGGAGGTCTCCTTTGTGGAGGAACCGGATTTTACACTGGCGGGCAGTCAGAAGGTGCAGGTGGCCTTGACGGACCGGGGCGGTAACCGGACGGTGGTGGAGTCGGAACTGTTTCTGTCCCCTGTGGTGGAAGAGTTGACAGTGGAGGCCGGAGAGTCGCCTCCGTCTGTGGGCAGCTTTATGCTGGGGGAGGCAAAGGGTATACTTGTCACTCCCATAACGGGCTTTGACTATCATGCGCCCGGGGACTATGAGGTGGTTATCAAAGTAGACGGTATGGAATATACCTCTGTTTTACATATCAGAGATACGATCCCCCCCAGGGTCCTGACGCAGGATGTGGAGGGCTTTGCGGTGTTGCCCAGAAAGCCGGAGGAGTTTGTGGCGGAAGTGGAAGATGCCACAGAGGTGACGGTGGCTTTTCGCGAGGAGCCGGATCTGCATTATATCGGCACCCAGCAGGTTACGATCGTTATAACAGACGCGGGCGGTAATGAGACGGCGGAAACGGCCCGTCTGACCCTGTATGAGGACACGGAGCCGCCGGTGATATACGGAGCCGCAGACCTGGTCATCTTTGTGGGAGACGGTGTCTCCTACCGCAAGCATGTGACTGTGGAGGATAACTGTCCGGAAGGGCTGCAGCTGACGGTGGATAACAGCAGTGTTGATCTGAAGGCGGCCGGCGTCTATCCCGTTGTCTATACTGCGGTGGACGCGGCGGGCAATACGACCAGCGTGACGGTGCAGCTCACGGTCATGGAAAGGGTCTATACCGTTGACGAGGTGAATGTTCTGGCGGACGCGGTACTAGAGAAGATCCTGGCGCCGGAAATGACGGATTGGGACAAGGCGCTGGCAATATATAACTATATCCGGCGCAATGTGGGATATATCAATCATTCCGAGAAGGGGGACTGGGTGAGAGCGGCCTACGAGGGACTTGCCAAGAGACAGGGAGACTGCTATGTGTATGCCTGTACGGCCAAAGCCCTGCTCACCAGGGCAGGCATAAAAAATATGGACATAGCCAAGATTCCCACCAGGAGGGAGCATTACTGGAATCTGGTGGATGTGGGAGACGGCTGGTATCACTTTGACACCACTCCCAGAACGGACCACACAGTCTTTTTTATGTGGACGGACGCCGATCTGATGGCATATTCCGCATTGCATTATAATTGTCACAATTATGACCGGACCCTGTACCCGGAGATTAATTGAGGGCAATGGGATTGACAGAGGTAGGGACATATGAAGAAGTTGGGAGTACTGGGCGGGCTCGGGCCCATGGCGTCGGTGTATTTTTTGCAGCTGATCGTAGAGATGACCCAGGCGGGAACGGATCAGGAGCATATAGAGATATTGTTACATAGCGTGCCGCAAGTTCCGGACAGAACCAGGTATATTCTGGGGCAGAGCGGGGACGATCCCGTTCCGCAGATGGTCGAGGCGGGAAAAGGGCTGGTGGCCCAGGGGGCGCAGCTGCTTGCCATCCCCTGCATAACCGCCCACTATTTTCAGGAGCGCCTGGAGAGCCGGATCGGGGTGCCCATACTGAACGCCGTCGAGGAGACGGCTCTCTACCTGCGGCAGGCGGGGATAGGCCATGTGGGAGTCCTGGCCACCGACGGCACGTTGTCAAGCAGGCTATTTCAGACCTGTTTTGAAAAACACGGGATCGAATGTGTCACGCCGGATAAACAGGATCAGCGGGCCGTGATGCATCTGATCTACGACAATGTAAAGGCGGGAAAACCGGTGGAATATCCGCTGTTTGAGGCGGTATCGGAGCAGCTTTTTGCCAGGGGAGCGCAGGTCAATCTGCTGGGCTGTACGGAATTGTCTCTGATAGGGAGAGATCATGGCCTGGGGCCGGGATTTCTGGATGTTTTGGAGGTGTTGGCAAGAAAAGCGGTGCTGTGCTGCGGCCGACTGAAAGAAGAATATAAAAATCTGATCACGGAGGCGAAATAACGGACATGCAGAATCATGTATTGGATTATCTGGATCATATCGTAACCCAAAAGCCGGACAAGACAGCCTTTTCCAACGGTGTGGAGGCGCTCACTTTTGCCCAGGTCTGGCAGCAGAGCCGGGCGGTGGGCACATTTCTGCATAAACAGGGAATCTATCATCAGCCGGTGGTGGTGTTTATGAACAAGCATCCCCGGGAGATTGCCGCTTTTTTCGGCGTGATCACGGCGGGAGACTTTTACGTGCCCATAGACGAGGAGATGCCCGCCAGCCGGATTCAGCTCATACTTGACAATGTGCAGGCCCAGGTACTGATCTGCGACGGGCAGACCCGGGAGATCGCGGAGAGATTTGACTTTGGCGGGAAAGTGGTTCTCTATGACGAGATCTGTGAGACGGCGGCGGATGATGACGCTCTGGGACGGATACGCCGCCGGGCCATCGACACGGACCCCATCTATATCGTCTTTACCTCCGGTTCCACGGGAGTGCCCAAGGGAGTGGCGGCCTGTCACCGCTCCGTTATCGACTATATCGAACAGCTGTCGGAAGTGCTGGAATTTGACGAAAACACCGTGTTCGGCAACCAGACGCCGCTGTATTTTGACGCCTGCCTGAAGGAGTTGTATCCCACGCTGAAATTCGGCGCTACCACCTATCTGATCCCCAGAGAACTGTTTATGCTGCCGGTCAAGCTGGTGGAATTTCTCAATGCCTATGAGATCAATACAGTATGCTGGGTGGTGTCCGCGCTGACGATGATATCCGCTTTCGGAACTTTTCAGACCGTGACGCCCCGGCATCTGCGGACCGTTGCCTTTGGCAGCGAAGTCTTTCCCATCAAGCAGTTTGCCGCGTGGAAGGCCGTTCTGCCAAAGGCGAAGTTTGTGAATCTCTACGGCCCCACGGAGGGGACCGGCATGTGCTGTTACTATAAGGTGGACAGGGACTTTGCGCCGGATGAGGCCATTCCCATCGGAGGGCCTTTTGCCAACACGGAGATCCTTCTGTTAAATGAGCATGACCGGAGAGCCGGGCAGGGGGAGATCGGGGAGATCTGCATAAGAGGCACTTCTCTGACCCTGGGTTATTACAATAATTTTGAGAAAACCCATGAAGTGTTTGTGCAGAACCCGTTAAACACCGCGTATCCGGAGCTGATCTACCGCACCGGCGATCTGGGCCGCTATAATGAGCGGGGAGAGCTGATGTTTGTCTCCCGCAAGGATTACCAGATCAAGCACATGGGCCACCGGATAGAACTTGGAGAGATCGAGGCCAATGCCAATATGGTGGAGGGTGTGAGGCTTTCCGGCTGTATCTATGAGGATATAAAGGGCAAGATCGTGCTGTATTATGTGGGTACTGTCCACGAGCGGGAACTTGCCACAGCGCTGCGGGAAAGGCTGCCCAGATACATGGTCCCCAATCGCATGGTACGTCTGGAACAGATGCCTCTCACGGCCAACGGCAAGATCGACCGCGTGACGTTGAAACGCCTGTCCGAAAACGATGCCGCCCAAACCCGGCAGGCCCGATGAGCGGGTGGCGCTTTGCGAAACTCTCTGTACGACGGAGCCGGTCAAAATAGACAAAAACGGGCTCTGTATATATTAAAAGAAAAGCGAGGAGAACGAAAATGGAAGAACTGCTGGAAATCTTAAAGGATCTTCACCCCGAAGTGGATTTTGAGACATGCGATACCCTGATTGACGACAAGATACTGGACTCCTTTGATATTGTGTCCATAATCGCGGAGATCAACGACTGTTTTGATGTGACGATCACGGCGGAGAAGATCACTCCCCAGAATTTTAATTCCGCGGAGGCGCTGTATGCGTTGATCCAGGAACTGGAAGACGGGGAGTAAGAAGTCATGCTCTTTACATCTTATGCGTTTTTGGGCTTTATCGGGGGAGTATTTCTGTTGTATTACCTGATTCCCCGGCGCCTGCAGTGGGGACTTCTGCTGCTTGCCTCCTATCTGTTCTATTTTATCGCCGGGCCGTCCTGGCTGCTGTATCTGGTGGCTACAACGGCGACCACCTATTTTGCGGCCCGCCGGATAGAGCAGGTGGGAGCGCGGCAGAAAGCGTACATAAAAGCCAATAAGGAATCGCTCTCCGCCCAGGAAAAAAAGGCATATAAAGAGAAGATGAAGGGCAGGCAGAGGGGATGGATGCTGGCCTGTCTGCTGCTGAATCTGGGGATACTGGCAGTGGTGAAATACACCAATTTTGCCATCTATAATATCAACGGCCTGCTGCGGCTGACGGGCAGCGGAGCGCAGCTGGATTTCTGGGATATCGCGCTGCCCATGGGGATCTCATTTTATACCTTTCAAGCTCTGGGATATCTGATAGACGTTTACAGAGGAACGGTGGCGGCGGAGAAAAATCCTTTCCGGCTGGCGCTGTTTGTGTCCTTTTTTCCCCAGCTGATACAGGGACCTATCAGCCGCTTTGGGGATCTGGCCCGGAGCCTGTATGAAGAACATGCTTTTGAGGCGAAAAGATTCTGTTACGGTCTGGAGAGAGTCCTGTGGGGATATTTTAAAAAGCTGGTGATCGCCGACCGTATCCTCACGGGAGTCAACACCATTATCCGGGACGCGGAGACCTATCAGGGGGCCTATGTGTTTGTGGGGATGCTATTTTACGCGCTGGAACTGTACGCGGACTTTACGGGAGGTATAGATATTACCATCGGCATTGCCCAGGCTCTTGGCATTGAAGTGAAGGAGAACTTCAACCGTCCCTATTTCTCCAAGTCGGTGAAGGAATACTGGCGCAGGTGGCATATCACCATGGGAACCTGGTTCACAGACTATATTTTTTATCCCATATCCGTCTGTAAGCCCATGCTGAAACTTTCCAGATTCGCAAGAGCGCATCTGGGGGAGAACATGGGCAAGCGGATTCCCATCTATCTGTCCTCTTTTGCGGTGTGGCTTGCCACCGGTGTCTGGCACGGGGCGAGCTGGAACTTTATCGTGTGGGGGCTGGGCAACTGGGTGGTGCTCATGATCTCTCAGGAGTTGGAGCCAGTGTATGCCCGGTTTCACAGGCGATTTGACGTGCAGGGCAGAGGGTGGTTCAAACTGTTTCAGGTGCTGCGCACCGTTTTTGTGATGAGCTGTCTGCGCACCTTTGACTGTTACCGGGACGTGCCACTGACTTTCCGTATGTTTGGCACCATGTTTACCCGGTGGAACTGGCATATTCTGTGGGACGGCTCTCTATTGGGCATCGGTCTTGGCGCAGCGGATTACGCCGTGCTATTGGTGGGGCTGATACTGCTGGTGACGGTGAGTCTGTTGCAGAGAACGGGGGGCGTTCGGGATCGGATCGCCGCCAGGCCGTATCCGGTACGGTTTTTGGTGTGGTACGGGTTGTTTTTGGCGGTGCTGTTGCTGGGAGCTTACGGATTTGGGTATGATGCCAGCCAGTTTATCTATAATCAGTTCTGAGATATGCGCTTACGTCCGGTATAAAGCGGGCGGAGAGCGTGTGAACGGAGAAGACAATATCATGCGTAAGGCCTGCGGTATGCGGGAAAGAGGAATGTGAGATGGGGCGTATTCAACTACTGGGTAACGGGATATCGCGGAAAACCGGGACAAGCCGGCGATGTGCCCGAATGGGAAAGCTTGTGGGCAGCGCCGTTGTTGTGTTGCTGGGTCTGGGGCTGCTACAGAGGCTGCTGATGCCCAAATACGCATCGGATGTGGTGGAGGGCGCGCTGATCGCCGAGTACTATTCTGAGGAGAAAGATCATGATGTGATCTTTATCGGGGATTGCGAGGTATACGAGAACTTTTCCCCGGCAGTGCTGTGGCAGGACTATGGCATCAACAGCTATATCCGGGGCAGCGCCCAGCAGCTGATCTGGCAGTCTTATTATCTGCTGGAGGATACGCTGCGATATGAAAAGCCGGATACAGTGATCTTTAATGTGCTGTCCATGCAGTACAACGAGCCTCAGAGAGAGGCCTACAACCGCATGACGCTGGAAGGCATGAGGTGGTCCTCTTCCAAGGCCGCCTCCATTGCGGTTTCCATGACGGAGGAGGAGCATTTTCTGGAGTATGTATTTCCTCTGCTGCGCTATCATTCAAGATGGAGCGAGCTGGGGGCGGAGGATGTGAGATATATGTTCCGTACCCCCAAAGTCTCGCACAACGGGTATTATATGCGGGTGGATGTGAAACCCGCTGAAAATGTGCCGGAGGGCAGGATCTTGGCAGATTACAGCTTTGGAGACAACGCCTGGGAGTATCTGGAAAAGATGGCCGCGCTGTGCCGGGAGAATGATATCCGCCTGATCCTGGTAAAAGCGCCCAGCCTCTATCCCCACTGGTATGATCAGTGGGAGGAGCAGATCGAGGATTACGCGGCGCGGAACGACCTGCTGTATATTAATTATCTGGAGCTGGTGGAAGAGACAGGACTGGATTTTTCCACAGATACCTACGACGGAGGGCTGCATCTGAATCTGTCCGGCGCCGAGAAGATCACAAAACATCTGGGCGGGGTACTGCGGCAGGAGGCGGGTCTGGCGGACCGCCGGGATGAGGAACATCTGGCGCTGGTGTGGGAGGAAAAGCTGGCAGCCTATGAACAGGAAAAAGAGCGGCAGTATGAGGAACAGGGGAACTGAGCGGAACCCGGAAAAGGAGGAGATTTATGAAAAAAATATTGGCGGTAACGATGGCGGCAGCCCTGCTTTTATTGGCGGGATGCGGAGACAGTGAAAAGGTGATCAGCGGAGATGTGGTGAATGTGTCCACAGGCGGTCAGCAGGAGACCACGGGAGAGACGGAGAGCGTACAGCCCCCCGAGCAGCAGGCACAGACAGCCGCCAAAGGCTATGTGTTCATGACAGGCGGTATCACCGTGGAGATGGATGGGGATATGAACCCTATTCTGGCTGCTCTGGGAGAGCCGGTGTCCTATTTTGAGGCGGCCAGCTGTGCCTTTGAGGGACTGGATAAGACCTATACCTACAACGGTTTTGAGATCGACACCTATCCCGCGCAGGACAAGGACCTGATATCGGCGGTGATCCTGAAAGACGATTCCGTCACCACAGCCGAGGGTATATGCATCGGGGACTCTCTGGAAAAAGTGCAGGGGGCCTATGGGGAAGGCGAACAAGAGAACGGCATGGTGGTGTATGAAAAAGACGGTATGAAACTGTGTTTTATCCTGCAGGAGGACAGCATCGTCTCTATCGAGTACCGGTCGACCGCGCTGTAATATGTTTACATTGACATTACCTGCCGGACAGACCGGATCTGCGATAGAGGTAATATCCTTCTTAATCAGGCACAGATGCAGACTCATCTGTAAACCTGTAAAATAGTACTGTGAAAATGGAAAAATCTATGCTATAATACCTTTAACAGCGCCTGTCCGGACATAAGGGTGCGGGCGTCAGGGCGTATAAGCAAAAGCTATTAGAATTGGAGGAGGATATGCGATGAGCTATATGGACGAGTATCGGTTCTGGCTGGAAGACGACTATTTTGACCAGGACACCAAGAAAGAACTGGAGGCTATCGGTGGTAACGAGACGGAGATCGAGGACCGTTTCTACAGGGAGCTGGAGTTTGGTACCGGAGGCCTGAGAGGGGTTATCGGCGCAGGTACGAACCGTATGAACATCTATACCGTGAGAAAGGCCACCCAGGGTCTGGCTAACTATATCATCAAGCAGGGCGCGCAGAATAAGGGCGTGGCCATTGCGTACGATTCCCGTTTCATGTCCCCCGATTTCGCGGACGAGGCCGCTCTGTGCCTGGCAGCCAACGGTATCAAGGCATATGTGTTTGAGTCCTTGCGCCCCACACCGGAGTTGTCCTTCGCGCTGCGTACTCTGGGATGCACCGCAGGCATCGTTGTGACCGCCAGCCATAATCCCCCGGAGTATAACGGATACAAGGTATACTGGGAGGACGGCGCACAGATCACTGCTCCCAAGGACAAGGAGATCATCGGCGAGGTACAGTCCATCAAGGATTATCACACCGTAAAGACCATGGGCAAGGCTCAGGCCCAGGCTGCGGGCCTGTATCAGACCATCGGCAAAGACATCGACGACGCATATATGGTGGAGCTGAAAAAGCAGATCATCCATCCCGAGATCATCAAGGAAGTGGCGGACGATATCAAGATCGTGTACACCCCTCTGTGCGGCACCGGCAATCTGCCTGTGAGAAGAGTGCTGTCCGAGCTGGGCTTTAAGAACGTATATGTGGTTCCCGAGCAGGAGAATCCCGATCCCAAGTTTACCACGCTGGACTATCCCAATCCCGAGGACCCCAAGGCATTCACTTATGCTCTGCGCCTGGCGAAGGAGAAGGACGCGGATATCGTGCTGGCTACCGATCCCGACGCGGACCGTCTGGGCGTGTATGCCAAGGACGCCAAAACCGGCGAATATGTGGCATTCACCGGCAATATGTCAGGTATGCTGATCGCTGAGTACATACTGCGGGAGAAGACGGCAAGCGGCACTATGCCGGAGAACCCCGCCATGGTGACCACCATCGTGACCACCAATATGACATTCCCCATCACCGAGAGCTATAATGTAAAGCTGATCGAGGTGCTGACAGGCTTTAAGTTCATCGGCGAGCAGATCAAGCTGTTCGAGCAGACCGGCTCCAACAACTATGTGTTTGGCCTGGAGGAGAGCTACGGCTGTCTGGCCGGCACTCACGCCAGGGATAAGGACGCCTGCGTAGCCGTGATGTGCCTGTGCGAGGTTGCCGCCTACTGCAAGAAACATGGTATGACCCTGTGGGATATGATGCTGCAGATGTATGAGAAGTACGGCTACTTTAAGGAGACTCAGTACACCATCACCATGAAGGGCGTCAGCGGCGCCAAGGAGATCGCGGCTCTGATGGATAAGCTGCGCACCAATCCGCCCAAGGCCATCGGAGATGCCAAGGTACTGAAGTTCCGCGACTATCAGGAGAATAAGGTGGTGGATATGGAAACCGGCGCGGTGTCCGAGACCGGTCTGCCCAAGTCCAATGTGCTGTACTTTGAACTGCCGGATAACTGCTGGTGCTGCGCCAGACCTTCCGGAACGGAGCCCAAGATCAAGTTCTATATGGGCGTGGTAGGTAACAGTCTGGAGGATGCCCAGGCCAGAGTGGAGAAACTGACGGAGGACTTAAAGGCAATCTTATAAAACGGTTCCTTAACGATTCCATATAAGAAGCCGCCCCGAAAGGGGCGACTTCTGTGTTTCAACGGTTGTGTGCCGGAGGGGAATGTGGGGAACACTATATAGGGTCTGCAATAATAAACAGGAGGGGAACGGATTTATGGGTAAACTGAGTATCCACAATCTGCGGAAAACCGTATCATATCTAAAAAGAAACGGGCTGAAGGAAACGCTTGTAACGATCGGGGAACATCTGCCCCGGACTTCCCGGGAGACATATGTTTATACCCCTGTGACGGAGCCGGAGTTGGAGCGGCAGCGCGGAAAGGAGTGGGAGAGTCCTGTGACTTTCAGCATCGTGGTGCCTGCTTACCGCACCCCGGAGCAATATTACAGGGAGCTGCTTGAATCCGTTCTGGCGCAGACTTATCCGCATTGGCAGCTGGTGATCGGCGATGCGGGAGAGGACGACTGTCTGGGGCAGCTGGCTGCCTCCTATGAGGACAAGCGTATCTGCTATCACCGCCTATCCGGCAATCGCAGCATCGCGGACAACACCAATGAGACATTGCGGTGGGCAGAGGGAGATTATGTGGCTCTGCTGGACCATGACGACCTGCTGACACCGGATGCCCTTTATGAGATGGCGGCGGCGATAGAGCGGGGGAAACATGGTGATACACTGCCCAGGATGTTGTATTCGGACGAAGATAAATGCGACGAGAACGCGCAGAGATTCTATGAACCCAATATCAAGCCGGACTTTAATCTGGATCTGCTGCTCACCAACAATTATATCTGTCATCTGCTGGTGATGGAGACGGAGCTGATAAAGAAACTTGGATTTCGGGCGGAGTATGACGGGGCCCAGGATCATGATCTGGTACTTCGGGCGGCGGCGGAGCTCTGGCGTGTACCCGGCGCTATCCTGCATATTCCCAGAGTGCTGTATCACTGGCGCTGCCACAGCGCCTCCACGGCGGCCAACCCGGAGAGCAAGCTGTACGCCTATGAGGCGGGGGTGAGAGCCTCTCAGGACTATGCGGACAATCGGGGATGGAAGGCCAAAGTGTCCATGACCCAGCATATGGGATTTTCCCGGACAGAGTACGATCCTCCGATCCTGCAGCAGCGTCCGGAGATCGGAGCCATCGGGGGCAGAGTGCTGGGCAAAGCCCGCCGGATCGTGGGCGGTATGATGGACGAGGCGGGACGGGTGCAGTATCAGGGGTTGAAGGACGGCTACAGCGGTTACTTGAACCGGGCTATTCTGGTACAGCAGGCCCAGGCGCTGGATATGCGCTGTCTAAAACTGAGCGGGCAATGCAGGGAGCTTTTTTCCAAAGTCCTGGGGATGGAATATGAGGAGGACGAAGCCACCGGTATGTATTGCTGGCAGAGTCTGCCGTCCGGCAGCGACTATGGGAATATGGGGCTAAAGCTTAGCCGCGCCCTGCGGGAGGCTGGCTATATCCTTCTATGGGACCCCCAGCTGGTATGCGATCTTTGCAGCGGGAACGGAGAATGATCTATTACAGGTATGCGTGCTGAATCGCGCAAAGGGGTATAACGATGAAAATAACGGTGATCATTCCCAACTATAAGGGGAAAGACTATATCAGGCCCTGTCTGGACAGCCTGCGGAAAGAGCAGGCAAAGTATGCGGACGGGAAAACGGACGGATCTCAGCTTTTTAAAATACTGATGGTGGATAACGGTTCAACGGACGGCGGACCGGAGATCGTAAAGCGGGAGTACCCGGAGGTAACGCTTATAGAGCTTTCGGAGAACACCGGGTTTTGCCATGCGGTTAACGTGGGGATTCAGACGGCGGATACCCCCTATGTGCTGCTGCTCAACAATGATACGGTGGTAAAGCCGGGGTTTGTGCAGGCGCTGCTTGAGCGCATGGAGTCCGATGACCGTATTTTTTCCGTCAGCCCCATGATGCTGACCATGGGAGACGAGTCACGCATCGATGACGCGGGGGACCGTTACAATGCGCTGGGCTGGGCTTTTGCCCGGGGGAAAGGACAGCCTGCGGACCGTTACCGAAAACCGGCCCGGATCTTCGCGGCCTGCGGCGGCGCTTCCCTGTACCGCAGGAAGACGATGCTGGAGCTGGGAGGATTTGACGAGAATCATTTCGCTTATCTGGAGGATATCGATGTGGGCTATCGGGCCGGAATCCATGGCTGGCACAATGTCTACGAACCCGGGGCCATGGTACTGCATGCGGGCAGCGCTGTCTCCGGGTCCCGCTACAATGCTTTTAAAGTTAAGCTTTCCTCGGCCAATAACGCGTATATGATCGGCAAAAACATGCCGCTTATTCAAATTTTCCTGAATTTTCCGTTTCTTTTTATCGGCTTTTGCGTAAAAACTGCCTTTTTTACCAAGAAAAAAATGGGCATGCTATATGTAAAAGGATATGCGGAAGGAATCGCAAGATGTTTTAGCAGCGCGGGAAAAGAACATAAAGTGCGGTTTAAATGGCATAATTTGTGGAATTATTGCCGCATTCAGGGGACACTCTGGCTGGATATGGTCCGCATCTTCATAAAATCTTAAGTTGTTTCTACGTCGGGATTCATGTAGAATAAGGTAAGATCATAGAGACTTGAGGGCCTGACGGAGTGATGCCGTATGATTAAAGACAACCAGAAGGTATTTAACAGGCTGCATGTGCTGATGGATATCATGATCACGGTGGTTTCCTATGCGCTGGCCTATTTTATCAAATTTTATATTATCGACGCCCAATCTCCTGAGGTGGGCGTTCTGCCGGTGGAGGATTACTTTAGGGTGCTGCTGTTTTTGGTGCCAGCCTATGTGATCCTGTATTTTCTTTGTAATGTGTACGGTCCGAAACGCACGGTAAAACGACGGCACGAGCTGTTGGCGATCCTTCAGGCCAACACGCTGGGTATGGCCTTTTATATCATCATTCTGTATGTGGTGATCCGGGAGATCAATTATTCCCGATGGATGATGGCCATATTTTACATGCTGAACATTTTTATCACCTGCCTGAGCCGCATCGTATTGCGCAAGATGCTCAGTACTATCCGCAAGAAAGGATATAATCTTAAGCATGTGCTTGTGGTGGGGTACTCCCGCGCCGCAGAGCAATATATCGACAGACTTTTGTGGAATCCTCAGTGGGGGTATAAGATTGCCGGGATTTTGGATGATACGGTGCCCAGCGGTACATTATATAAGGGGATAAAGGTGCTGGGCAGATTGGACAATCTGGAAGTGATCCTGCCGCATCACGAACTGGATGAAGTAGCCATCGCGCTGGCGCTGAAGGATTATGACAACTTGGAACATGTGGTGAATATCTGCGAGAAGTCCGGTGTACACACAAAATTTATTCCGGACTACAACAGCGTTATCCCCACCAGACCTTATACGGAAGACCTGATGGGGCTTCCGGTGATCAATATACGCTATGTGCCCCTGGCCAATAACAGCAACAAAGTGATCAAGCGTACCATGGACATCCTGGGTTCCGCTTTGGGTATCGCGATATTGTCGCCTCTGCTTTTGCTGATAGCATTAGCGGTCAAGATCAGCAGCCCCGGTCCGGTGATCTTCAAACAGGAGCGCGTGGGACTGCACAGCAAGCCTTTTTATATGTACAAATTCCGCAGCATGGAACAACAGTCGGAAGAGGAGGAGAAAAAGGCATGGACGGTGCGGGATGATCCCAGAGTCACCGGCATCGGCAAATTATTGCGAAGGACAAGTTTGGATGAGCTGCCTCAACTGTTTAATATTTTGAAGGGGGATATGAGCCTGGTAGGGCCCAGACCCGAGAGGCCGCTTTTTGTGGAGAGATTTCGCGAGGAGATTCCCCGATATATGGTAAAGCATCAGGTGCGTCCCGGACTTACCGGTTGGGCGCAGGTCAACGGATACCGGGGTGACACTTCTATCAAAAAACGAATAGACTGTGATATTTATTATATTGAAAATTGGACTATAGGCTTTGATATAAAAATTGTGTTTATGACATTTTTCACAGGTTTTGTCAACAAAAACGCCTATTAAGAATATATGAAACAGATAAGTTTTAGATGCGTTACGGAAGGATAGGAGAATAGGAATGGCGACAAAAGCAAATGAAACAAAGGGTAGATCCAGAAAGTCCAAAAGAATGTCCCGTATGATCATTTTTTCTGTGGAGATTCTGGTGATATTGGTAATGCTTCTGGTGGTGGTAAAAGTCTTTCAGATGACGGACCCGGAGGGGGAGGGCGGCAGCGCGGGACCCAATATTTTTGATCCGGTGAGAGAAAATCCGGAAGGAAGTTCATCCCTTCCTCCACAGGAGGACTTTGTCGTCAATGACGCCGTCAAGGAAGACCCCATCATGAAGAATTATTGGAATATAGCGCTGTTTGGCGTGGATGCCACTAACTCCGCGCAGCTGTATAAGAGCAGTCACAGCGACAGTATGATGATAGCCTCTGTCAACTTGGAGACAGGGGAGATCAAGCTGGTGTCTGTGTTCCGCGACACATATATGAACATCGGCAACGACCGGTACAAAAAGGCTAACCAGGCTTATAGAGTGGGCGGTGCGGAGCAGGCCATTGCCATGCTGAATATGAACCTGGACCTGGATATCAAGGATTTTGTGACAGTTAATTATCAGGCAGTCATCGATGTGGTGGACGGTCTGGGGGGAATCTGGATCGATATCGAGACAGAGGAGGAGATCACGCACCTAAACAACTATCAGGCCAGTATCATCCGTGACACCATGCCCAACAGGGATATGGAGGATTATACCCCGGTGTCTGAGACAGGGTATCAGCGGCTGAACGGTCTACAGGCTGCGGCATATTGCCGTATCCGTTATACCAGAGGCAATGACTTTAAGCGCACGGAGCGTCAGAGAGCGGTGCTGCAGGCTATAGAGGATCAGGCCAAGAAAGCGGACTTGAATACGCTTGCCAATCTATTCACAAAGGTTATGGAAAATGTATATACTTCGATCAAGTCGGATGATATCATGACCATGATAAATAATATCGGAAATTATCGGATTGTTGACGAAGGTGGTTTCCCCACTGACAGTATGCGTACCACAGGCACCATAGGAGCCGCCGGCAGCTGTGTGGTTCCGTTGGATCTGGATTCCAATGTGGTCTGGCTGCATAAGTTCCTGTTTGACGACGAGGACTATCAGGTAACAGAGGAAGTGAAAAAATACAGCGACATTATAAAGTCCGATACCAGTCCTTATTTGAATCAGTGAAATATGAGGGGGAGCTGACGAAAGCTCCCTCTTACATTGTACTGTCCGCATAGGCGGAGATGATCGGGAGTAAAAATATGAAGGTGGATGTCATCATTCCGGTTTACAGGCCAGATCAGACGTTTTTCCGATTGATAGAAAGGCTGGAAACACAAACGATGCCTGTCCGGCGTATCATAGTAATGAACACAGAGGAAAAATATTTCACACAGCTGATCTATGGCACAAAGTTTTTGGAACAGCACCAGCAGGTGAAGGTCTGCCATCTGTCAAAAAAAGAGTTTGACCATGGTCGCACACGGGCCCAGGGCGTGACCAAATCCGATGCGGAAATCTTTGTCATGATGACCCAGGACGCCATGCCGGAGGACGCCAGACTGATCGAAAATCTGACGGCAGCGCTGGTGTCGGAGGATGTGGCGGCAGCCTATGCCAGGCAGCTGCCGGCCGAGGACGCCGAGCCGGTGGAAACATATATGCGCAGCTACAATTATCCGGATGAGTCCCGGATCAAATCCTTGGAAGACCTGCCCCGACTGGGGATCAAGACCTATTTTTGCTCCAATGTATGCTGTGCGTACCGGCGGGATATCTATGAAAAGCTGGGAGGTTTTACCCGCCATGCCATTTTCAACGAGGATATGCTGTATGCAGCCAGGGCCATGCAGGCGGGCTATCGGATCGCCTACGCGGCGGATGCCAGAGTGGTTCATTCCCATAATTATACCTGTGGACAGTATTTTCACCGTAATTTTGACCTGGGAGTATCCCAGGCGGATCACCCGGAGGTATTTCGGGCCGTACCGTCCGAGGGAGAGGGCATCCGGAGCGTGAAGATGACCGCCCACTGGCTGCGGGGACAAAAACAGCGGCGCAGGATACCGGGACTTATACTCCAGAGCGGATGCAAATACGCTGGTTACTGGCTGGGGAAACACTACAGAAGATTGCCCCGCAGACTGGTGCTTGCCTGCACGGCGAACAGAGAGTACTGGGAACAGGAGAGCAGACGCAGGGATGTGGCCGGAATCAACGCAGCCCGGGGGTACGGCAGGACTGAGCAGGAGACAAACAGATAAAAAGAGATAAATAATATAAGGCCGGAAATCAGGAGGAATTAACAATGTGCGGAATCGTAGGATATATAGGCAACAGACAGGCGGCCCCCATCATATTGGACGGTCTGGCCAGGCTGGAATACAGAGGATATGACTCTGCGGGCATGGCCATATACGATGGGAAACAGATCCGAATGAAAAAAGCGGTGGGGCGTCTGAAGGTGTTGGAGAATCTCACACGGGGCGGCGAGACTATGAACGGATGTATGGGTATCGGCCATACCAGATGGGCCACTCACGGCGCCCCCAGCGATACCAATTCCCATCCTCATCTGAATACATCGGAGACCATAGCCGTGGTACATAACGGCATTATAGAGAACTATATTTCATTAAAAAAGAAACTGACGGACAAGGGATATACCTTTGTATCGGAGACGGATACGGAGGTCTTGGCACATCTGCTGGATTATTATTACAAGGGCAATCCTCTGGAGGCCATCACGAAAGTGCTGCACCGGGTGGAGGGATCTTATGCCCTGGGAATCCTGTTTGCGGAACACCCGGATGAGATTTACGCGGTGAGAAAGGACAGCCCGCTGATCGTGGGCTCCTCCTCCGATGGGTGCTTTATCGCTTCCGATGTCCCCGCCATCCTGAAATACACCCGCACTGTATATTATGTGGATAATCAGGAGGTCGTTAAACTGGGTAAGAACGGTATGCAATTCTATTCTGTGGATGAGGAAGAGATTACCAAGGAGCCCGTCACCATTGACTGGGACGCCAATGCGGCGGAAAAGGCAGGGTATGAGCATTTTATGCTGAAGGAGATGTATGAACAGCCCAAAACCATCGCCGATACCATCTCTCCCCGCCTGAAGGGGGATACGGTATCCATCGACGAGCTGCATATGACGGATGAGGAACTTGCCGCCGTGAAGAGGCTGCATATCGTGGCCTGCGGCTCCGCTTACCACGCGGGAGTTACCGGAAAATATGTGATCGAGGGGTTGGCCCGGATTCCGGTGGAAGTGGATGTGGCCAGTGAATTCAGATATCGCGATCCCATTATGGATGAGGGCAGCCTGGTCATTGTGATCAGTCAGTCCGGCGAGACGGCGGATACTCTGGCAGCTTTGCGGGAATCCAAGGCCAGAGGATATAAGGTGCTGGGCATTGTGAATGTGGTGGGCAGTTCCATCGCCAGGGAAGCGGATGCCTGTCTGTACACCTGGGCGGGACCGGAGATCGCCGTGGCTACCACCAAAGCATACAGCGCCCAGCTGGCGGCGCTCTATATGCTGGCGATCAAGCTTGCGCTGGTGAAAGGGACCATCGATGGCACCGCTGCCGCGGCGCTTATCAAAGACCTGCGTACACTGCCCGATCAGATCGAGCTGCTGCTGGGACAAAAGGAAAAGATACAGCGTTTCGCCAATCGCTATGTGGGAGCAAAGGATATCTTTTTCATCGGAAGAGGCATTGACTATGCCATCTCTCTGGAAGGCTCCTTGAAATTAAAAGAAATCTCCTATGTGCATTCGGAGGCTTATGCGGCCGGCGAATTGAAACACGGCACGATCTCTCTGATCGAGGACGGCACTTTGGTTGTGGCGGTGTCCACCCAGCCGAAACTGTATCAGAAGACCATCAGCAATATCGTGGAGGTCAAGGCCAGAGGAGCCTTTGTCATGGCGGTGACAAACGAGGAGAATAAGGCCATGGAAAAGGCCAGCGACTATTGCGTCTATCTGCCGCAGACCAATCCATATTTTGCCAATTCACTGGCCATCATTCCGCTGCAGCTTTTTGGCTATTATGTTGCGGTGGGTAAAGGATGTGACGTGGATAAACCGCGCAATCTAGCCAAGTCGGTCACAGTAGAATAATAGAAGAAACAAAAGCCGGAATAAATACCGGATATTGATACGAATTTTCACAGGACATTAATAGTTTCATCACAATTTTATCACAAATGGCGGCTATACTTAGTGTCATAGAAGATAAAGGAGGAATTGTTATGTACGAAAATGAAATCTATTCCGGTGACCGTACCGGCGATCATACTACCGGTACTTATCAAAGCTATCAGACAGATCGGGGGGCCTGCGGAGGATACGGCAATATTCCCCCGGAGCCTGAGAAAAAGAAACATTCCGGCGGTTTTGGCAGGAAATTGCTGCTCTGTGCCTGTCTGGGACTCTGTTTTGGCCTGTTCGGAGGACTGGGATTGTATGCGGTACAGCAGGCCACGGGCATGAGCTTTGAAAACTCCTCCAGGGAGGAAAACAATGTCCAGGGGATGGCGCAGCCTACCGCCTCTCCTGTGGCGGATGTAAAACTGACTACAGCTGACGGAACACACATTGTCAGTTCGGACTTATCCGACATGGTGGAGGATGTGATGCCGGCAATGGTGTCCATCGTAAAGGATTACACGGAGACTGCCAGCTTTTTCGGACGCACTTATTTTGAAGACAGACAGGGAAGCGGTTCCGGTATTATCGTGGCACAGGGCGATACGGAGTTAATCCTTGTCACCAATCATCATGTGGTGGACGGCGCCAGCAAATTGACGGTAGTGTTTATTGACGGCACCACCGCGGAGGCGCAGATCAAAGGCAGCGATGCGGACATGGATCTGGCGGTGATAGCCATTCCCATGGACAGTCTTGAAGAGGACACCAAAAACACAATCGCGGTGGCACGTCTGGGCGACAGCGAAACCCTGCGTCTGGGCGAACAGGTGGTAGCCATCGGCAATGCTCTGGGGTACGGGCAGTCCGTATCCGGAGGCTGGGTCAGCGCTCTCAACAGAGAAGTCACCTATAGTGACGGCACCAGCGGCAGCTTTATTCAGACCGATGCGGCCATCAATCCCGGCAACTCCGGCGGCGCGCTGGTCAATATGAACGGGGAAGTGATCGGTATCAACTCCAGCAAGATCGGCGGCGTGGATGTAGACGGTATCGGTTTCGCGATTCCCATCTCCGCAGCCCGTCCCATCATTGAGAATCTGATGACAAAAGAGACTCGGTTCAAGGTGGCGGAGGGTGAGACCGGATATATGGGTATCAGTCTGCAGACCGTGACACAGGAATTCGCATATCTGTACGGTGTGCCCGAGGGTATCCTGATCACGGATATCGAGGAGGGCTCCGCCGCGGAGGCCAGCGGTATGCTCAGCGGAGATATCATCACCCGTTTTGAGGGAGAGAGAATTACCTCTTACGAAGATTTGCAGGATGTCTTGCAGTATTATGGCCCCGGCGCAAAGGTGACGGTGGTAGTGAAACGTTTGTTGCAGGGCAGCTATCAGGATGTGGAACTGGAGCTGACATTGGGAGAAAGGCCCTGATGTTCCAAACTATTCCTTTATAAAAAGTTTACTTGTGCAGCAGTGAAATATCCGATATAATCCTGTCTTTGACAGTAATGAAATGATAAAACTGCAGAAACCCCAGAG
>CAJTMX010000008.1:0-11059 GCA_910577235.1 uncultured Acetatifactor sp.
GTTTTTGCATGATTAATTATAGCAGATTGGGGTATGAAATTAAAAGGGATTTTACGAACTTTTCACAAAGAATTTCCAAGGGGCTTAAACGTCCTCAGAAAAAATTCGTACACCAGATGGTTTATGGTATTCTTGCAGGAAATAAGCTGCATCTGAGTGAGATTGCATGCTCCTTAAAAGAAAGTGTTACCCTGAAATAGACCATCCACCGGCTATCCGGAAACCTGAACATCTTTGATAGCAAGGATTCCCTTATGCAAAATTACCTCAACTTGGTAAAACGCCATGTGAAGGATGACTATGCGGTCATCATCATTGATAATTCGGACATTGCCAAACCTGCCGGCAGAAAGCCGGAAACGCTCTCTGAAATACGGGACGGCAGTACGTATAAGATCACACAGGGCTGAAATAAAGGAATGTTCACATACTGTACTTTTACCACTTCTTCAGCATACATCAGGGGCTGTAAAGCGCTTAAACTCCGCTGCCCTACCGCTTTTCATTTAAATATACCTGCACCCTGTTCTGGATGATCCGGGCCGTCTGCCTCACGTCTTTATCCCCGGCAAAGTAGGCGGCGGCCTCCTCCCGGACGATGGTCATGACAGACTCCTGATAGCCCGGCACATGTCCGGCCCGGAAGATCAGGTCTTTCAACTGCTCTATTTCCTCCGGTAGCGGTACATAGCGATCGATCACAAGATCGGAACCGACAAATAAATTTTTCTCCAGAATTTTCCTCACCGGATTCCCTTCTCGGTCTGTCACGAGCTTTCCCCCTTCATCCCGTTTATAAGGCTCCTGCATGGCGGCATTCAGGTTCTGCTCCAGTTTATCCGTCAATATGGAAAAATAGTCCCCTCGCTCCGCCTCTTCCAATATCAGGTATTCCAGATAATCCCATGCCTGCTCCCTGTGAGCACTGTTTGACAGAATGGCATAAGCATTCCCATCGGAAGTCTCTATCAAGATACCCGACTGACCGTCTGGCGTGGGATACCCCATATAGCTGGTCTCCTCCCCCTCAAACCACTGGGGCATCTCAGACATATAGTCAGGCTGTACACACCAATTCCGCTTGAGTACGCGCGTCTCCCCCCAATAAATATTCGTCCATCCATAGTAACTGCTCTTCCCGGTGAAACGTGCGGCAAACTCAAGTATCTGATAAAATTCATCCTGCTCAAAGGCACAAGTACCATTCTCTTCCTCTATAAAGCAGGGCAAATAAAATTTCAGGCATATCTCCAACATATCCTCAGGACTGATGCACCGCAACATTTGTTCGTCTTGGTATCGGTCAAAAAAATCGATCATATCCGGGAGAGTCCAGCTTTCCCTCTCCCCCACCATGGACTGTCTGCCGGATACAACTTCCAACCGAAACCACGTAGGCAGCGCCACCAGTTTTCCATCCAGCGTATAGGTATCGGCCACCGGTTTCAACACATCTTCCCGCCTCAGACGGGCGCTGCTCTCCAGCAGGGGAAACAGATCTTCCAACAGACCCTTGGAGGCATATTTATCCAGATCCGCATATGTTACAGCGATAATATCCATACTTTTGCCCGCCACCATATCCCGATCCAGAGCCGCCGTGGCCTCCTCATAGGTAGTGTACCCGTTTATCCCCATATATTCTTTTATGCTTACCCTATACTCCGGGTGTTCCTGATTATAACAAATCGTCGCCTCACGCATGTTGTCCGTAAGGTGCATCACTCCCACAGTCACGGTTTCCCGACCAGCGTTCCCATTTTCAATTTTCTCCAGATAGATCAATTCCGGCGGTTGTCCTTTCTCCGGCTCAAGCTCTTTCTTTGAATTCGCACGCTTATCATATAAAAGCAACAGGAGCCGTCCGTCCGGAAGCACGGTCATATCCTCCAGATGAGTAGAGTCAACATCCGTGTCTATCCAGTTTAAGATCTGCTCAGGAACCTGCCCCTCCTCCCGTTGCCAGTAGATACCGTTTGTGCCAAATATCCATAACTGAGAATCCTCTCCCACGATCCCTCCTGTTCCTGTGGGACAGTCTGAAATGGCCGTCTCGCTTTGCATGGTTTCCGGATCTATGACTTTTATTTGATATTGACCCGGCCCGGCTGCGCAGCAATATCCTACCCTGCCGTCCGCCATTTGAGCGGCAAACAGTATGTTCGATTCTGAGAATGAGCACCGATATGTACCCTCAGAATCCATCACCAGCAGAAAGTCATGCCACACTACATAGATATTCTGCTGACTGTCCAGAACCAAACGCCGACCGTTGATCCCCTCCTCTGTTTCGGGCATATACTCGCCGATTCCCTGCGCATGGAGCGCATTACCATTCGCATCATATATACCAATAAAATAGCCGGAAGAATTGGCATTCTTATCTGTCGTGACCGCGTAATTCTCATCTTGCGCCAATATGTAATAATTCCCATTATCACCTCTGACAATACCTAAGACTCTCGTCCATTCACTCGGAAATTGAAAGCATATCTGCCTGCTCCCATTTTTTTCGCCCAAAAGCGGCAAGACATAATACTCTTTTCTTGCCGAAAGGATTCCATTCACTTCTACCTCTTCAAAGTATACCTCATATACCAATTCCTCGTCGCAAAGATAAGCGCCCCGCACCAACCCACCCTGCGCGTCTATCTGCTGCAAAGTGGGAACATACTCAAATGAAACGTTATCTCCAGTATAGTGACCCGAACAGGCCATCAAGCTGGAGATAACGGCATAAAGTATTATCACTGATACTATTTTAGTTACCAATTTGCTCAAAAAATCTTCTCCTTGAACCCGTCAACATTCGCATTTTTCTATTATACATTATCATCATATCCCTACGGTTTCGGATTGCTGTGCGCAGTGTAGAAATGATCATAATGTGACCAACTCCTACTAACGCGTCCGCACTCAGTGCATCTAAATTTCATAGACTCTTTCGGTTTTTACTTCCTGCTCCACCATTCTTCCCGGACAATTAGAATCCGTACACGCAAGATACCGAGCCTCCACCGCATTGGCCGTAATCCCGCTGCCTACACAAAACGCAATGCAAAACACTGTAGAAATAATTATATTTCATTTCTTCCTTTCAAAACTCTCCTTTAAATTTATAGTATGTTGAAAATGTTTATATAAAAACTCTATAATATATATTATAATGGTGCAGCATATATCTGTCAACATTGTCTACAATTACCCAACATAAACATTTGGCGGCAGCATACTGTTCTATCCGTGTCCCAAAAAAGGGATATGCCTCATAGTTTACCGGTCCCTTTTAAGAAAAGTGTTGCTGGTTATAAACTCCATCGATTTTGCTAAGGCGTCCATCTATCATTCATTCAAAAATGAGCTGGGAGCAGTTTCGGCCTATTTTGAATCCTTGCAATAAACAGGGAAATATTATATGATGATTTTTCAAAATGCAATCGCTGGTTGCGGAATTTTCAAGAGTAGTTGATAGTATGCCATGGGAAATTGCGATATAGTTTTGATAAGGAGGTAAAGCAAATGTTGTCTGAAAAAATATATACACTCAGACGGAAGAACGGACTGTCACAAGAACAGCTTGCAGAAATAATTGGCGTTTCAAGGCAGGCAATATCAAAATGGGAAGGAGGCTTATCCGTTCCGGAAAGTGAAAAGCTTATAGCAATCAGCGAATATTTCAATGTCACGCTGGACTATCTGTTGAAAGATGATGCTGACCATATTCAAGAAAGAGAACAGCAAACAATAAATGGACAATCGTTCAAAAGTCACAATGGGATGCTGTTGGGAATCATCACTTGTGTTGCGGGAATTATTGGTTTGGTTATATGGGGGCTAATTTCCATTTTGAATCCTCCAATATCAAGCCAAATCAGCGAGTCTTCTACAATATATATTGATGGAAATGGCATTTTTCTTGTTATCTGCATTGTAGCTGTCATCTGCGGTGCCAGCTTTATCCTCAGAGGCAAAAAATGAAAGGAGACGTTTGTATGAAGAACCTTAGTACTCTTTTTGGCATTTTGGCAATTCTGCTGTCCAATGTAATGTGTGGAGTCGTTGGATTCAACTATGGTAAAATGGTGTGGGGCGTTGAAAACGCTGGGAATAGTGCTCCCGCCAGTACTGCGTTACTTCTGAGCATCCCATATATCATCGGCATCGTTGTTTGTGTGGTTTTGGCGTTTGTTTTTAGAAAGAAAAAGCAGACATCAATCGAGGAGAATAAAGTATAACATCAGGAGAGATACAGGATGATTGATTTAATTCAGTCACCCTGTATTTTCTACACTTCATATCTGGCGCTTTGACTAAAGATTTGAAAAGTTGAGCGTTAGCAACACCAATCTGAAAAGGGAGGTTTACCGCCGCCTCCCAATTCTTTCAAGTATATACCGACTCTGTTTTGAATCTTCTCCACTATATGATATGTGTAATAAAATATATCACTTTCTTCTATTTCCCCCCTCTTCTCCAAAGATCATTAAGATTTCCGTCTACATATCTTGATTTTGCAACTGTTTTTTTGTAAAATGAAAGAAGTTTGGTGTCATATTTTAAGGGGAGGGACAGAGAACAGATGAACAGAATCGGATTTGACCATAACAAATATCTGAAAATGCAATCGGAAAAAATAAAGGAGAGGATTGCCGCATTCGGCGGCAAGCTCTATCTGGAATTCGGCGGCAAGCTCTTCGACGACTTTCACGCCTCCCGGGTACTGCCCGGATTTAAGCCTGACAGCAAGATCAATATGCTTGCCCAGCTGCGGGACCACGCCGAGATCGTCATTGTCATCAACGCCGCGGACATCGAGAAAAACAAGATGCGTTCCGATCTGGGAATCACCTATGATGTGGACGTACTGCGGCTGATCGACGCTTTCCGGGGTTACGGACTGTATGTGGGCAGCGTATGCCTGACCCGTTTCGCGGAACAGCCCAGCGCCGTCGCCTACCAGAAAAAGCTGGAGTCTCTGGGCATGAAAGTATACCGCCATTACCCCATCCCCGGGTACCCCTCCAATATCCCTCTGATCGTCAGTGATGAAGGTTACGGGCGCAACGAATATATCGAGACTTCCCGGGAGTTGGTTGTGATCACCGCCCCCGGCCCGGGCAGCGGCAAGATGGCTGTATGCCTGTCTCAGCTTTACCATGAGCACAAGCGGGGAATCAAAGCCGGATACGCCAAGTATGAGACTTTCCCCATCTGGAACCTGCCCCTCAAACATCCCGTCAATCTGGCCTACGAGGCGGCAACGGCAGATTTAAACGATGTGAACATGATCGATCCTTTCCATCTGGAAGCCTATAGCGAGACCACCATTAACTATAACCGGGACGTGGAGATCTTTCCGGTACTCAGCGCCATGTTTGAAAAGATCATGGGAAAGTCGCCCTATAAATCGCCCACTGACATGGGCGTAAATATGGCCGGACTGTGTATTATTGACGATGAAGTTTGCAGGGAGGCTTCCTGTCAGGAGATCATCCGAAGATACTACAACACCCTGTGCGAAAAACGTCAGGGCAACGCGGACGACGAACAGATACTGAAAATAGAGTTATTGATGAAACAGGCCGGCATCACGGCAGATGACAGACCGGTGGTCAGCGCCGCCAGAGTCAAAGCCGCCGCCACAGGCAAACCAGCCACTGCCATCCAGCTGCCGGACGGAAGGCTCATCACCGGCAAGACCAGCGAGCTTTTGGGGGCATCCTCCGCCATGCTGTTAAACGCTTTGAAGGCTCTGGCGGATATTCCCGACGAGGTACAGCTGATCTCCCCCAACACCATCGGCCCTATTCAGGAGTTGAAAACAAGTCATCTGGGCAACCGCAATCCCCGTCTGCATACAGACGAGATCCTTATTGCCCTGTCCATCTGTGCCGCCTCAGACGAGACCGCAGGACAGGCCATCAGGCAGCTCCAGAATCTGCGGGGTTCCGAGGTACATTCCAGCGTGATCCTGTCTCAGGTGGACAGGAATGTACTGCGCAAGCTGGGCGTAAACCTGACCTGTGAACCGGAATACGAATCAGGCGGATTATACCACAACTGACACCGTTATAGCTTTTTCAGATAGTTTCCCTCCACATGGACCCCCTCGTTTACCACAATAAACGCCTGGGGGTCATATTTATGAACAATATTCTTCAATTGATGTACCTCGTATTTGGACATCATGATGTACAAAATATGGGATTCCTCATGAGTGTACGCACCCATGGTCCTCCACTTTGTGATGCCGCGTCCCAGCTCGGAGAATATTTCTCTCTCCAGCTCCTGAGAGCTGATCTTTGTGATCACATTCACTTCAACATTGATATTCTGCGCATGCAGCCTGTCTATAGCCACGGAATACACTGCCGCATTGATCACGGAATACAGCGCCGTCTCCACATCAAAGAGACACAGGCAGGCACTGTACAGCGCCAGGTTCATGAACAGATTCACTTTTCCCACACTGAAATCCTGTCTCCATTTCACCAGAATCACTCCCACAATATCCATGCCTCCGCCGGAAGCACCCATGCGCAACAGGATGCCCACTCCCGCGCCGCAGAGGATGCCGCCGATCACACAGGCCAGCATAGTATCCTTCACAATCTGGATAACAGGTATGATAGCCATGCCACCTGACATCACTGTAACACAAATCAATGTTTTGAGCAGAAATTTTTTTCCCATCTTCCGGTAGCCCACTATGAAAATCGGTATATTAATGACATAGTAGATCATACCGGCTATATCCACATTGCCGAAAGGCAGGTGCAGATATTCCACCAGCAGTGTACGCAGCACCTGACACAGACCCATTACACCGCTGCTGTACAGGCCCGACGGCACAATAAACAGATTGGTCCCGGCTGCATAGATAGCCGCCCCCAACATGGCTACTAAAGTGCGTCTGCCCTCATAAAGCAGCAGACGCTTGTCCTTAAAAACATTCATCTTCCCTCACCCCTGGGGATCATGGTTTTTCCCATGATCCCCCGTTTCAGTCTCCGGAGCCGTACCCGTACCCGGTTTAAATATACGCCTTGATCTTCTCCTCCAGATCAGCCGCGGTCATACCGCCTATATGGGTTTCCACGGGTTCGCCGTTCTTGAAAAAGATAAAGGTGGGAATATTTCTTACCTGATATTTCTCGGATATCTCATTGGCCTCTTCCACATTCAGCTTGCCGATCTTCATCTTTCCCTGATATTTCTCAGCCATGCGCTCCACCAAGGGAGCCATCATTTTGCAGGGACCGCACCAGTCCGCATAAAAATCCACCAGCACCGTTCCCTGTGCCTGCAATACCTCTGTCTCAAAATTTTCCGCTGTAAACTTCATGTTCTCTTTTCCTCCTTGCCTTTGTTATTGCCGGATATGGCAATATGGTTTTTCTTTATTTTTCCCTGTAAATAATATATTTATAAATGGGATTACCCATTGCAGAGAACTTCTCCTCATACTCTGTCATAACATTGCCTTCCATCAACTGCGCATCCCCATGCAGATCATAAGTGACCGTTCTCGCCAGCCAGCCTGCGGGAGCAATCTCTTCCACCGCAAAATCGAACAATCCCCTGTTGTCCGTCTTGAATTCCAGTTGTCCCCGGGAACTCAAAACAGCGTCATACTTTTCCAGAAACTGCCTGGAGGGCAGCCTGCGGTGGGCATGTCTGTCCTTGGGCCATGGGTCGGAAAAATTCAGGTATATTCGTTCCACCTCACCCCGGGCAAAAACCTTTGCGATTTCCTCCGCATCCATACGAATGAACTTCAGGTTGGGCAATTCCTCCTCTTCCATCTTTTGAACGGCTCTCAGCAGCACGCTGGAATATTTTTCAATCCCTATATAATTGTTCTCAGGGTGCAGTCGGGCCATGGTATAGATAAACTTTCCCTTACCCATTCCAATCTCTATATGAACCGGATGTTTGTTTCCAAATATTTCCTGCCATTTTCCCCGGCAGTTCTGCTCCTCATGCACCACATACTGACTGGCGGCGATCCTTTCCCGCGAACCCGTTATATTTCGCAAACGCATATTGACCTCGTTCCCGCATATCACGGACTCAGCCCGTGATACTGCGCAAATATCTTTTCTGTTTCCCTTATCTGTCTCTCCGCCGCCCCTGGCGCGTCTCTTTTGCCTGACGTCTGCGCTGCTGATTGAAACTCAGCTCCTCGCTCTCCCTGTATTCCTGGCGAAACTGTCTGTGGCGTGCCTCTCTGACCTCCTGCCTGTGCAGCTGGCGGAATCCAGGCGCGGCGTTCTCCTCATCCTCCCGGCGCAGCTGGCGGTGACGGGCTTCCTTAACCTGCTGTCTATGCAGACGGCGAAAGCTCAACTCCACCGTCTCCTCGTCCTCCCGGCGCAGCTGCCGGCGACGGGCCTCCTTTACCTGCTGTCTGTGCAACCTGATTACGCTGGGTTCCGTATCTTCCTCTTCCTCATCCCGGCGCAACCCCCGGCGTCGGGCCTCCTTAATCTGTTTCCGCCGCAGCTGCTCCGCGCTCATCTCGGGAGCGTCCTCATACTCTCTGGGACGGTGCCGGCGCCGGTCCCGCTCCCAGCTGCGGCGGGTGTTACTGCGCCGCGCAGGGAAATGATAGTCTTTCAAAGCATATTTCAATCCCAGCAATACAAGTACCGCTGCCACTGCGATTCCCGCCCAAATGGACACCTTTTTCACATTCACAAAGACATAGACCGGCGTTTCCTCACCGCTCTCAGTCTCCTTCTCTCTGAGCAGGCCATCGGCAAAGTCATAACCCTGATCTCCGGACACCACCAGATCCACCGATGCGCTGCCCAGATCCACCCCTTGATAACTGTAATGTATGATTGCCGCCTGTCCCTCATCGGCCGTATCATAACTGATGACGGATTCCGTATCGGAAAAATCCACTGACCTGGGCAAAACGATGCAGTCTTCCTGGTTTAACGCCAGCAGAGGCTTGGAGCTGCCGAATATATCATGTTCCCCATAAAAAAGGCCCGTGTTGTCGATATTATATTTTGTCTCCACCTGAGAAACATTGATTTTGGCAAAATTGCTGAACCCATAATTAAACAGCGCTATGGTATCTTCATACTGATAGGGCGACTCATCCCTGAGTACCACGCAGATCAGTTTCAGTCCGTCTCTCTCCGCGCAGGAAACCACACTGTAACGGGCCGCATTGGTATATCCTGTCTTCACGCCCACCAGGTCGTCATAACCGTAAGCCTTGCCCGGCAACAGCTCTATCTTGGAATTCTCCAGCTTTTCATAGGGCATGTGGTCATTTGGAAGAATATGCAGCCGCGGGGTGAGACTGATCCGGCACAGCATTTCATTGGCAAAAAAAGCTTTTCCGATCATAGCCAAGTCATAAGCCGAGGTATAGTGGTTCTCATCCGGCAGACCGTTTGGGTTCACAAAATGGGAATCCACACATCCAAGCTCCTGGGCCCTTCTGTTCATAATATCGGCAAAATCATGCCAGCTGGTGCCTGTGATATGTTCTGCCACGGCAAAGGATACCTCGTTGGCGGACCGGATCAATATGGCGTTCAGGCAGTCTTCCATAGTCAGCTGCTGCCCCACGTCCATCGCGATATGATTGCTGTCCGAAGGAGTATCATATACCGCTTCCCGGGAAAAAGTAACCCATTCATCCAGAGAGCACTGCTCCGCCGCGATCAATGTAGTCAGTATCTTGGTGGTGCTGGCCGGATACTGTCGGGCATGTATGTTTTTCGCATACAGGACGGTCCCTGTCTCCGCTTCTATCAAAATGGCGGAATCCGCCGTGACCACAGGACCTGTGGGCCAGCCCGGGATCTCGTTGCTCTCCACAGTCCTATCCCGCTGCGCCTGAATGCGATCCTCCAGAGTATCCGCCCATACAGGCAGACAGGCGCACAGCAACGACAATACGACCAGCCATGGGCAGACCCGGCGCAGTGCGGCGGTCATAAACCGTGTCCTTTCCGGCGGCCCGCCCTGTCCGGCGCCTTTTCGGCTGTCCCCCGGGAGCGGCTGTGCATCTTGCGGGCATGGTCACGGCGCTCAATCAGCTTTTCCACATCCTCAGGGGCAATAAAACGGCTGGTCTTTACCACATAGATCTGTCCGTCCTCCGACTTGCGGATACGGACCTTGCACTTTAGAAAACCGTGCTTTTCACAGAATGCCACACAATAATAATGGCGCCCATTGGTAGAAAACCATTTTACTTTCTTGCGCAGATTCCGGCGGCAGAGATAACATTTGCTGGAGCTTACTTCCCTGTCGGTCAACGCGGCGGACTTGTCCGGGAAAGCGCGTGAAATATATTTATAATAGGTGTCGAACTGTACCTTGATCTCCTCCTCCCTGCAGGAAGGGGGATTGAATACGTCATAAGATACATTTTTCAGCACTTCCTCATCCCGGATCGCCGCCAATACCTTGGCTGTGTAGTATGCATCGCTGAACGCCCTGTGGAAGGGAATATCCTTCTCGATATCCAGATAGTCCACCGCCCATTCCAGCGCCCGCCTGCTCTTGCGGTCCTCATAAGCTATACTGAAAAGTTTCTGCACGTCCAAAAAGGCTATGGGACCTTTTGCCAGAGGCTCCATGCCATAATAGCGCAGATTGCGCTGCAATTCCGTCAGATCCAGCGGCCCCCAGGTACAGAAGATGTAGTCCTCCCCGCACCAACGCAGAAAATCCTCTACCACCTGGGTAAAGGGTTTTCCTCTCTCAAGCTCTTCCATGCGCATATGAATGAGCTTGCTTGTAATCTTGTGCATCTGATGATACACGGTGGGACGGATCAGCTGGCTGAACTCGCTGACCATGATCCGGTCATGATTTAGTTTTATCGCACCGATCTCTATGATCTCAAAGGGCATCAGAGCCGTTTCCGGCTCCTGCCCGGTGCTGCTTTGATTCCACTCCAAATCTAAAATGATATAGTTCACTGTGTTCTCCCGTAATCTGCCGCCGGCATGTCTGCGGATATTGCATTTTACTCAATATACCTTGATTATTCGCGCTTTAGCGCGCTCTTCGATCAGAAGAGTTA
>CAJTMX010000008.1:11159-117054 GCA_910577235.1 uncultured Acetatifactor sp.
AACGCAGAGCGTTTTACTCAGTATACCTTGATTCCTCGCGCTTTAGCGCGCTCTTCGATCAGAAGAGTTAAACGCAGAGCGTTTTACTCAGTATACCTTGATTCCTCGCGCTTTAGCGCGCTCTTTAATCAGAAGAGTTAAACGCAAGGCGTTTTACTCAGTATACCACACCCGGGGCGATTGGGAAAGAGTCAGTTATATTACTTCGATATCTCCGCTGCCGGTGGTGAGATTCACGGAGCAGGCACCGTTTCCAAAAGATGTGTTGTAGTTGCGGCAGCCGGGAATCCGCTGTCCCTTGATATTCATTACGCCGCTGCCGGTGCGGGCCGTGATGGACGCACCCTCCAACCGGCTTATATCCAGACATATCTCGCCGCTGCCGGTGATTGCACGGATTCGATCCGCCCCGGAATCGGCCTCCAGGTCGATGTCGCCGGAGCCCGCTTTAACATTTAGTTCCCCCATATTCGCGCGCAGTTTCACTTCTCCGCTGGCGGTTTCAGCAGTCAGTTCCCCGCCTCTGACAGATCCCGCGCTCATATCACCGCTGGCCGTGCGCAGGATTCCGCTGGCGCACTCCACATCGTCCAGTTCCATATCTCCGCTGGCAGTCTGTGCCTGCAGCAAGTTTACCCTCAGTTCGTTTCCGCTCATATCGCCGCTGGCCGTATGCATATGCACTTTCACAGCCGACACCTTCTCGACTTTCATATCTCCGCTACCTGAGGAAAGTTTGATCTCCGTCATTTCTTCCAGGGGCATGACGACATGATATATCTCCTGATCGCCGCTCTGGGTTCTGGTATACAGCTCCTTACATTCGGCATCCTCGATCCGCAGGTCGCCGCTGGTACACTGCGTCTCCAGTTTCCGGGTCTGTATGCCCTTTATCTGCAAGTCACCGCTGGTGTTGCAGAATTTTACCGACGGGATTCCCGCGGGAATCTGTATATGCAGACGGATATCTCCGGAGGGCGACCAGCTCCTGAGATTGGATAGCGTGGATAAAATACCCTGCAAAGACACCGCCACATTGTCTTCCCAGTCAAACCCGAAATTAATTTCCCCCCGCGATGCCCTTGCATCCTTATCCTTGCGCTCCATTACTCCCGCGTAGAATACGCCGTCTTTTTCATATTGATAAAAACAATACCGCAGTTTCTGGCTTTTATTCCCATTGTTTTCATAGTCGACCTTGATCCGGCTATCAGGTGAGGCGGATACTTCCACATCCGCCACCAGGCCCTCGATCACCACCGCCCGATAGATCTGCTCGTAGCTGTTGCTCTGGCTGGCCTCACTCTCCACGATCTCCAGCTCCTGCTTTAGATCCTCCTGGGAAAACTCCTGCAACATATCCTCAATATTGCCCAGCTCCGCAATGATGTCCTCCTCCGTGCGGCCCTCCGCCAGGCCTTCCGCGAAGTGCTGCTCATAGTCCTCCAGGATCTCTGTCTCTAAAGCCCTGTTATAATGCTGTAATTTTTCCCTTAATGCATCCATATATTCCGATTTTGTCATAATAACTCCTCTCCTATCATTTCCTGACGTTTCATATTTGTCTGTCATCTCACTAAGCGGTTCACCGCCGTCTGAAACTGTTCCCACTCCTGGAGCATGGCCTGTTGGTATTCTCTGCCCTTTTCCGTCAGCTGGTAATATTTTCGGGCCGGTCCCGATTCCGATTCCACCAGATAAGTAATCACATAAGCGTCCTCCTTGAGCCTGCGCAAAATAGGATACAGCGTGCCGCTGGCAATGGACATTTCCTCGGAGATGCGCTCCGTCAGTTCGTAGCCGTACTTGTCGCCACCCACAAGCTGAGACAGCACGCACAATTCCAACGCGCCTTTTTTTAACTGTGTATTCATGCAATTCCTCCCTTCCTGCTATAGTTTTGGATTCCCAACGATCCTGTAGCATGTTTCGTTTAGTTGATTGTATCACACACTATTATTCAATGCAATATATGTGGGCAAAAAAATTTCTCCTTTTTGCCAGCCATTGGCGTATCTGACCATTTCCGCAGACTGCATACTGGACTTCTCCCACGCCCGCTGCCTTTCGCAGTTATCCTTTCCTTTTAAGACCGCCTGTTTTTTCATTCCGTTTCCTCCTTGTCTTTAATGACTCTCTCTTTATGTAGATGAGTATATCACAAGCTATTATATATTGCAAGATACTAAATAAAATTTTTTTGATTTTTTTAGGCGGGATTTCACTTCGGAAATCCCGCCTAAAATATCCCCTCCAGCCAAGTGTGGGCCAGCTCGATCCATCCGGCGCATTGGGGCTGAACGCAGCGTCCGTCGGAGGTCTGTGTGAGGGCTGTGGCCAGGGCGAGGCCGTGGCCCCCTTGGGGATACATATGAAATTCCGTGGAAATGCCCGCCCGACGCAGGGCGCTTACCATCAGCAGTGCATTTTCCACTGGCACCGCCTGATCCTCAAAGGTATGCCAGATAAAGACAGGAGGTACATCGGCATTTACCTGATGCTCCAGAGAAAGTTCTTGCAGCAGCCGCTCCCGGTCGGGCAAATCTCCTGTCAGATTCTCAAAGGAACCTCTGTGGGCAAACTCCCCGGAGGTGATCACCGGATAACACAACAGCAGACCGTTGGGGCGCAGCAGCCTGTGGTCCGGGTCCCGGTCCGCCACGCCCGCTTTCTCCCGCAGCCACTGTCGGTTCCAGAACATGGCGTAGCAGGCCGCCAAATGTCCTCCTGCGGAACACCCCTGTATTACCAGCCTGTCCGTATCCACATGCCATTGCACGGCATGTTCCCGAATCAGCAGTACGCTCCGCGCCAGCTCCAGCAGCGCCGTAGGATATCGGGCGGGAGCGCAGGAATACCGCAGCACCGCCGCGTGATACCCCATAGACAAAAATTGCAGCGCTATGGGTTCCGCCTCCCGATCCGATGTATATCCGTAACCGCCTCCGGGACAGAGCAGCACCATAGGCCGCTCCTGTATCGCCACAGACTGAGAATACTCCTGAATATATATCTCCAGCCGGGCATCAGCCCGCGAGCCTTCCTCCCGCAGTTCAAAAGTTTCGTGCAACATTTTTTCGCCTTTCTATTACAGTATATCCCGCCCGGTGTGCCGGCCTAAATCCGGCGGAGGTTCGCCTGTATATAACGCAGGCAATATGCTAACTAGTAGGCTCTGCCCCAATATACCATCTTTTTCGCGGGCTTACCGCAGCAGACGCAGGTGTCCGACAGCTGTTCCTGGGTAAAGGGCATACAGCGGCTGGTAACGCTCATCTTCTCCTTGATCAGATCTTCGCAGGCCTGGTCGCCGCACCACATGGCCTTGACAAACCCCGCCTTTTCCGCGAATATGCGCTGAAACTCCTCAAAATCCCGGGCCTCATAAGTGTGGGCATCCCGATGGGTGCGGGCTCTCTCCAGCATCTCCCGCTGAATGGTCTCCAGCAGTTCTCCCACTTTTTCCTCCAAAAGATCCAGTTCCACCTCTATTTTTTCTCTGGTGTCCCGGCGGCAGATCACACACTTGCCCGCCTCCATGTCCTTGGGGCCGATCTCCACACGGATGGGATAGCCGCGCATCTCCGCCTCGGCAAACTTGTAGCCGGGGCTTTTGTCGGTGTCATCTACTTTCACACGGAATTTGTCTGCCAGACGGTCCCGCATCTCGTAGGCTTTATCCAGCACCCCCTCCTTTTTCTGCTGGATGGGAACGATGCATACCTGGATGGGAGCCACCCGGGGAGGCATCACCAGACCTTCGTTGTCCCCATGCACCATGATGATGGCACCGATCAGGCGGGTGGTCATGCCCCAGGAGGTCTGATGCACATATTTCAGAGTGTTATCCTTATCCGCGAACTGGATCTCGAAGGCCCGGGCAAAACCGTCTCCAAAGTTGTGGCTGGTGCCGGACTGCAGCGCCTTGCCGTCATGCATCAGAGCTTCTATCGTATAGGTTGCCACCGCTCCGGCGAATTTTTCCTTATCCGTCTTCTGTCCCTTGATCACCGGAATCGCCAAGACTTCCTCACAGAACTCCGCATACACATTCAGCATCCGGATTGTCCTCTCCTCCGCCTCCTGGGCTGTGGCGTGAGCCGTATGTCCCTCCTGCCAGAGAAACTCCCGGGAGCGCAGGAAAGGTCTGGTTTCCTTCTCCCAGCGCACCACGGAACACCACTGATTATATACTTTGGGCAGATCCCTGTAAGAGTGAATGTCGTTTTTATAAAAGTCGCAAAATAAAGTCTCCGAAGTAGGACGCACACACAGACGTTCCTGCAGAGGCTGCAGGCCGCCATGGGTCACCCAGGCCACTTCGGGAGCAAAACCTTCCACATGGTCCTTCTCCTTTTGGAGCAGGGATTCCGGAATAAACATGGGCAGATACACATTCTGCACTCCCGTCTCCTTAAACCGGGCATCCAGCTGCTGCTGGATCAGCTCCCAGATCGCATAGCCTGCGGGTTTGATGACCATGCATCCCTTGACGCTGGTATAATCGATCAGCTCCGCTTTTTTTACCACATCCGTGTACCACTGCGCGAAATCTTCCTCCATGGAGGTTATCGCTTCCACCATCTTCTTGTCTGCCATAACCATGTCTCCTTTTCCGCGGCCTATGATAGCAAAAGGGCGGTACGCCGCAGATTCCGTCCCCTGTCAGGGACCGAATACTCGGCGGTACCACCCTAATTAATGCGCTGTCCTGACCGGGCCTACCCGCAGGACCTGACATTCCGCTCTTCCTACCGTTAACGCCGGTGTTACGCTGTATTTCCCCTCCGCAGGTCTCTGCCGGATCGCAGGCTCATACAGGACTCCGAGGCAGGTTCCGGCTGCTTTGCATAAGAGCCTCTCACCTCCGGCCCTCTCTCTGGGATGCTCCCCACGCCATACTATTCCTCTTCCTGGTCGATATCCTATTTATCTTACTTTTAAACGATTGTAGTGCATGTAAGTATGTTTGTCAAGCCTAAAAATCATGCCGTTTCCCACAGATCCCATATCCCCAAACAGTCTAGTAGTTTTCTTCCCGCACCTCAAAATAGCTCTGAGGATGATTACAGGTAGGGCAGACTTCGGGCGCGCCGGTTCCGACAACGATATGTCCGCAGTTACGGCACTCCCACACCTTCACTTCGCTCTTTTCAAATACGGAGGCCGTCTCCACGTTTTTAAGAAGAGCGCGGTATCTTTCCTCATGGTGCTTTTCGATGGCTCCCACCAGCCTGAACTTTGCCGCCAGCTCGGGAAATCCTTCCTCCTCGGCTGTCCTGGCGAAATTCTCATACATATCCGTCCATTCATAGTTTTCTCCGCCTGCGGCTGCAGCCAGATTATCCTTGGTATCACCGATTCCTTTCAGTTCTTTAAGCCACATTTTCGCGTGTTCTTTTTCGTTTTCCGCGGTTTTCAGGAACAGGGCCGCGATCTGCTCATACCCTTCCTTTTTCGCTACCGATGCAAAATAGGTGTACTTATTCCTTGCCTGAGATTCCCCTGCGAATGCCGCCTCCAGATTCTTTTCTGTCTGTGTTCCCGCATACTTTGTCGTTTCCATGTCTTCTCCTCCTTTTATTTCCTTTTCATGGATAAGGCAGAACAACGATTATCCTCCCTGCCCCTTAAATAATAATACTTTTTTGCGTTTTTGTCGAGAACGCAGGTGAGGATTTATGGTATAAATTAAATAAATGTAAAATTTCTTCTTGACCGTTACCCTGCGTCACCGTGTATGATAAGTTTATGGATATCCGAAACCACATTATGCCGGTACAGGAAAGGAACATATATGGAGAACAAATATTACACAGCCGGGGAGATCGCCCGGATCGCCGGGGTCTCCCTGCGCACGATACGATATTATGACGCCAAGGGGCTGCTGCGTCCGGTATCCCATCTGGAGAACGGCTACCGCTGCTATGACAAGAGCTCTCTGGCCCTGCTCCAAAGGATTGTCATGCTGAAATATCTGGGATTTTCTCTGGAGGAGATTCAGCGGCTGATAGCCGCCCAAAAGGAAGATTCCCTCGATCAGGAGGCGATCCTGGCACATCAGAAAAGCCTGCTGCTGGAGCGGAGATCCCAGCTGGATCGGCTGATATCCACCATTGAGCTGGCTCAGAACTGCGCGCAGGAGGATAAATGGCAGGTGCTGGTGCGCTGTATGAATCTGCTGACCAGCGAAGAAAAGGTTCTGGAGCAATACCAAAACCCCGACAATCTGAAATGCAGGATCAATATACACAGCTATTCCACCAGTTCCCAGGGCTGGATGGAGTGGGTCCATGAGCGGCTTGCGCTGCAGCCGGGAGAGACAGTGCTGGAGCTGGGCTGCGGCACGGGATTGCTCTGGATGGAGCGCACTCATCTGCTGCCGGAGGGGCTACAGCTGACTCTTACCGACCGCTCCGAGGAAATGCTGGAGCAGACCCGCCAGAATCTGGCGCCCTATGAGGCAGATCTGACAGCCCGGAAGATACGCGTTACCTACCGCGTCCTGGATGCCAACACGCTGGAACTGCCCGCCGCCTCCTATGACCGCGTTATAGCCAATCACATGCTGTATCATGTGCAGCACCGGGATGCCTGTCTGTCCGCTGTGGCCCGGGCATTAAAACAAGACGGCACCTTTTTCTGCTCCACGGTGGGAGATACCCATATGCAGGAACTGCATGAGCTGGTCACCGCCTTCGATCCCCGCATCGATATGCCCTTCCAGAGTTTGACCGGAGGCTTTCATCTGGAGAACGCAAAGCCCCAGCTGCTCAAGCACTTTACCCATGTGGAGCGCCAGGATCAGGACAACGACCTGATCGTGGATAACCCCCAGGCTATCTATGACTATATATGCTCTTTCCCCGGAAACGCTTCGCTGATCCTGGAACAGAGAGGACAGGAACTGCTGTCCTTGATAAAGGATAAGTTAAACAGGGAGGGCGCCATGTTTATACACAAATCCACCGGCATGTTTATCTGTAGAAAATAATCCGTTTCCCTCGGGCAGCATCTGCTGCCCGTTTTCATAACAGAATTGTCAAACACGTCCTTTCCACAAGGTATACCATGGATCGCCCCAAAGCGCTACATAATAAAAACACTTTCTGCCTTCAAAAGACAGAAAGTGTTTTTATATCGGTCCTACACCGTGATCACTGCGCCAGATCCAGATGCTGTACAGTTCCCACGTTGCCGTTTTCATAAAGAAATATTCCCGTGCTGCGGATATAGCCGTTGTCCTTGTTTTCGTTGCCTTTTAAGGCAAAATCTGTGGATGCGTTCTGCAGGCAGATCGCCCCCACGCCTTTTTCGCTCAGAGAATACAGGCTGTCCGTACCGTCCGGGTTCTTACACCAGATCTTTAACTTGGACCAGATGCTGTCACCCTCGTCTATCCAGCCGTTTCCGTCCTCGTCATATGCGGCCAGATCCTGAAAACCGTTGCCGCTCTGCGGGCCAAACAGTTCGCTGCCATCGTTAATAACGCCGTCCCCGTTCTTATCCAGCGCCAGATACCCGCTGCCGGCTCCCAGCATGGAGATGCTGTCCTTCTCGCCGTCCGCGTCCACATCGAACAGAAATTTCTGATCGCTCAGCGACGCGCTGCCGGCGTCAAAATTGATAACCAGCGGATCGCAGGTCTTCTGTAAAGCCGCAAGATTCATTTCATGCTTATAGGCCTGGGTGAAACTCCGGCTCATTGCCAGATCCACGTTGAAACTGATCTCCCTGCCATCCGCCGTCCGCACTGTGCCCACGGAGGAAAAAAGCGTATTCTCCTGCTCGGTATAGTATTCCTCCGCGCTGAAAGACAGAACCTTCATATTGAAAGGCTGTAGCTGCAAAGTCGCGTTGCCGGTCTGTCCCCCCTCTTCCACGGGCACGGCATTCTCGTCCTCTCCCCAAATATCGCGGGTTCTGCTGTCACCAAAGAGCAGCATAAAAATATATCTCATGGTATAATTGCGCATGGTACCTACGGTATTGTCAGCGCTGCTCCGCAGCTGTACCCTACCGGTTCTCATGCTCTCCACCCGCTCTCTCAGCTCGGAGACGGCATCTCTGGTCAGTATACGGTTTTCCTTGTCACTTGTCTGATTCTGCTCCTGGGAGGTCTCCTTCTTCATCGTTCCCGTACCCAGCTGCTGCCCGGTCACACCCGCGCCGGTATTTGTCCCGCCCTGCACATAATCCTTTAGCGCAAAACGGTTATAACTCATTCTCGAAGCCTTATAGCTCCTGGCGGAATCCATTCCTATCGCACTTGATTCAATTCGCAAACGCCCCTCGTTTCCAGTTCACTTCTTTGCCCGCACTTCCCTGATCTCCAACCGGCACGCGCTTGCCGGTGATGCGCCTACGGATATCGCTCCGAACAGACGGCATACAGACCGGCTGCAAAGCGGATTCCCTCGCATAAGCAAAAAAAGACGGCACAACATGGGGGATCTCCATATCCCTGTAATCGTACCATCCGTGGTGACTATATGTTAGTTTTCAAACGCTTTGGCCAAAGGCATTTGTACTATTCTTATCGTCACAGCGTATAAATAATTTACCTTTTGCCTGCGATTTCGGATATGATTGCACGAAACGACTATCCGGCACTTGAGACATTGCTCACAGGGACATTGCTCACGAGGACATTGTTCACAAAAATAAAAAAAGCGCGAGACGGGAATCGAACCCGCGACCCCCTCCTTGGCAAGGAGGTGCTCCACCGCTGAGCCACTCGCGCATATAATAAATTATTAAGTTAAAGAGCGGGTGATGGGAATCGAACCCACGTATCCAGCTTGGAAGGCTGGTGTTCTACCATTGAACTACACCCGCAGATAAATGCTGTAGCGTTATTCTGTCACAACATTGGTTATTTTACATGCCATACCCGAAATTGTCAATACTTTTTCTGATTTTTTTATTTATTTATAAAAATCAACCTGTTTTCAGTTCCATATCTGATACAACTCTGTTTTTGCCGTTGCGCTTTCCATAGTACAGATTGTTGTCCGCATGGGTAATGGTATGATCTATCCTGTCACCCTCCCGGTGCAGCGCCACTCCGATGGTGATGGAACAATGTATGCTCCGGCCCCCCAGACAGAACACAAAGCTGTTTACCTCACAGCGTATATTCTCCGCAATGCGGTGGGCCTGTTCCAGATCACCGTAGATCAGCAGCAACATCTCCTCACCGCCCCAACGGCAGGCACGTCCATGCCCCTCCACCTGGCTTTTCACTATACGGGCAATCTCCCGCAGCACATTGTCCCCCGTATCATGGCCATATGTATCATTGATCTTTTTAAAATCATCAATATCGCACATAACAAGGCAGAATGCCCCATTCTCCCGCGCCACCTGCACATCACTCAAAAACGTATGCATACTGCGGCGGTTATACAGCTCCGTCAACGGATCAATATGCGCCATGGTGTCCAATATCTCGTTCTGTCTTTGCAGCTGGTTGGTAGCCGTCTGTATTTCCACCAGAAAGATTACCGTGAAAATAAACAAAAATCCAAAATTGCAGAGCGTATTAAAAATATAAATTCCCAGCACCACGCCCTCGGATACCTCCGGGTGGTACAGCGGGCCGAAAAACATGGACAATATTCTACAGCTGATAAAAGAAACCAGCGCGGCCGCTCCCAGCACCGTAGCAATCACATATCTGCGCCTGTTGCCCATCAGGGCATGACACATATAATATCCAAAGGGAACCAGCGCGATCACATATTGCGGGAAACCGAAACGCCAGCCGATACAAAGTGTGGCGGCAAAAGACTGTACGATGATCTCCAGATAAGTGGCGTAAAACACTCCCCGCAGATCCCTGTCGTGGCGGATCGCCCAATGACAGGTCGCATAGAGCAACACACTCCCTATATTCAGCAAGGTCATGGGAAAAATACCCAGGATGGCAAACAGCGCTACAAGGCATACATGCACCATGGCAATCATGCTGATGATCATACTGAACTTATATTTGGCGGATTCCGCACCGCGTTTCAATATACTTTTTATCGGGTCAACCAGGTTCATACCAACACGCTTTCTGAATGCGGCCTGCCGCAGCACTGCCATACCCGCGCATCCCGCGAAAAAGCACCGCCGCTCACTGGCCACATGACATATACAGACTTTTGCCAAACTGTAAGGTACATAAAAATTATAAAACATATTAAAAAGTTTGTAAATCAAAATTTTTTTTGTTAAACGCCAGTTGCTTTATCAAGGCAATCATGACATTACCTACTGGTAATACCACGCCAGCAGCAACTGTACCACCCGGTTATAGCTGAGCACCCCGTCGCTGACGCCAAAAGCTTTCAGGCTGGTGTCCCGCAGCACATCCGACACCTGATCTACCGTCTCCGTGTCAATCAGCGCCCTGCCGTTGATCCTCTCCCACTCCTGCTCTGCCACAAATATATTGTCCGCAATGACCTGAGCGGAGATCCGGGGTTGGGCAAGATAGGTTTCCCGGTCCTGTCCCACAGCCTTGTAAAAATCATTGTCCAGATAGTTCAGCACGGACAGATAGCCGCTGTACTCAAAGATCGGACTGCCCGACTCCGTACAGGCCAGAAAGCTGATAAAGTTGGCCTCGTCCTCATAGATATAACCCCTTAAATGAGCCAGCTCATGACAGAAAGTATCCGGCTTATTCATTATATACATCACATCGTTATAATTTGCCTCCATGGAGAAAGGAAAATAATACCCCTGCATATGCTGCTGGCAAAAAAAGTCCGAGGCAGCAAACGGCTTGGGGTGGGGGTAGTATCCTTCCAGCTGGTCGTAGCTCTGCCCCAGCCTTTGCATGGCCCCAACAGCCTCCTCCTGCATATCCCGGACGCTGCCGCGGTACAGCACATTCCCCTCCCGGTCCCTCTCCATCTCCAGGGCAAGAGTATTGCATTTCTCCACCACAAAATTGCGCAGATCAGTGAGCTCCTCCAGTGTATAGCTGTCTTTGGCATGGGGAAAATAGTGCTCGGAAAAGGTTCCCGCGTGATACAGCAGGGAACAGTTCAGCGTCATGACCGTACATACGGCGAGCAGCGTCCACGCAAAAAATATATAATAGCGCCGAATGTATATCCTGCATCGTTTCCAGTGAACCGCATGGGCCAGACCCAGTATGGGCATCAGCACCAGCGCCACACATACCAGCAATACGCCGGCCGCCAACATCCACTCCCCCACGGAAAAGGAAAATATATCCATAAACCGCCCGTAAGTATTTACCCACAGGGGAAAAACATACCGGATATACTTATCGCTCAATCCTGGAATCACCGCCGCTGCCAGATTGACTGCCACCACCAGCAACGCCCAAATACCATATACTTTTAAAGCCCTATGCCTCTTTTTCTCTCCGCTGCGTTTCACCCTCTTCGCCATCCTCCGGTTTAAGCTTGATCTTAGCCTTTTTCCAGACGCCCAGACGGTACAGCACATACAGGATCACAGAGGAGATTCCGTTGCTGACCACTACGGAATACCACACGCTGCGCACGCCCATTTGGAGCAGTTCACCGCATATCCACAGAGTCAGAAAACGAAACACCCACAGCCTGCTGGCGTCCACCGCCATCGTGACCTCCGTATGTCCTGTACCTTGAAACAGGCCTATAGTGCTGTTGTACACCCCGTTGGAAAAGCACCAGAATGCCATAACGCTCAAAAAATCAGCCGCCATGGCTATCACTTCTCCGTCATCACTAAATATGCTTACGATGGCGGTGGAAATCGGCTTTCTAGATAATATCATACCACCTATGAACAAAAAAGCAACGCAAATGCGCATGGAAATCTTATAACCCTGCTCCGCCCTGTCCTGCTGGCGCGCGCCCATATTCTGACCCACGATGGTGGCCGTGGCAGAACCGATACCATTGGAGGGCAAAGTGATCATACTGTTGACCTTGTTACCGATCCCGTAAGCCGCCATGGCCTGTGTGCCAAAAGCATACACATTGCGGCTCATAAGCAGAAATCCAAGCTGCATGGTACTGCCGCCGATGGCGGAGGGCAATCCGATCTTCAGGATCAGCTGCAATTTTTCCTTTTCAAAACCCATATATCTTCTGCTGATAAAAATCTCTTTTCCCGGCCGGGTCAGCAGGAAAAAGGCGATCAAAGCAGGCGCCATCTTAGCAAACAGGGTAGCCGCGGCAGCTCCTCCGGCACCCAGCTTAAATCCCACGATAAACAGCGGGTCCAGAAACAGATTCAGCACAATACCTCCCAGATTAAGGAACATGGGCCGCACCGTATCTCCCTGGGCCTGATGAATGGCGGAGAACAGATTGACCATAAACAGAAACGGCATATCCCATATCACGATCCGCAGATACATCAGACTGTGACCATAAGTTTCCGGGTCCGCTCCCAGCCAGGCCACAATCCCCGGCGTAGCCAAAAAGCACAGGGTGGCACATACCAGTGAGAACAGCATGGCGGCGGCAAATATCTGGTTTGCCATCTTGAGGGCATCCTCTTTTTTACCCGCCCCGATATACTGGGTTATCAGCACCGAACCGGCCACGGTGATACCGCTGCCGAAATTAATGATAATATTCTGTACCGGCGTCACCAGATTGATAGCCGCCAGCTGTGACGTACCGATCTTCCCCAGCCAATAGGTATCCGTAAGGTTGTACATGGTCTGCAGGAAACTGTTGATGACCACCGGGATAGCCAGCGACAAAATGGCGCGGATCAGATTGCCATGCAGGATCAGATCTCGGTTTATTTTTTTTTCGCTTACTTTCATGACAAGACTTCTTTCTGCTCTGTTTGTGTTGTGCATACGACTTTACAGGTTGTATTTTAGCACAAAAAAGCAGATTGAGCCGCTGAATTCTTATGGGATTGCGTAGAATATCACTTACTTTTTGTTATAAAAAGAGCTGTAGAGAAATCCTCTACAGCCCCTGTATTATACTTTCACCGGTGTCATTATTCCCAGCTTATGCCATCCTTATAATCGGACCAGATATTGCACACCCAGGTCTTGCCCTGATTGAGTACGATCTCATTGCCGTTCTCGTCAAAGTAACGGGTAGGCTCATCCACGTCATCTCTGGACCAGGTACCCTTGATCACCTTACCATTGGTGAAAATATAGGCCTCATTGCTGCCATAAGTCTTAAAGAACAGATAGTCGTTGTTGTCTCTCACCTGACCGTCGCAGATCTTAAACACCACATTGCTCACAGTCAGCTGCTGACCATTCATCTCATCGATCTGTTTTGCGTCATACTGATAGCGATAGTACAGACCGTCCTCCGCATTGTACTCAAACACGGGACGGAAACTGCCGCCGCCAAAGCCTCCTCCGGGATAAATCTTGACAGCATCGGGCTTATCCGCGTACTCTGCAGGGTGTCCGTCGTTGGCAAACAGGAACGCGCCTCTGAAACCTGCGTCATAGGTCTTGTCATAACCCTGACGCTCCACAGCCTTGGCATAGCCGTCCATAAACATATAACCTTTATATTCTGTGGCGTATCCAGGCCTCTCAACCCTCTCAAATGCCTCCGAAGAAGGATTGTGTATACCGGCAAGAGCCTGGCTGATATTGTCCACCAGATCGCTCTTCAGCAGATCCTCCACATAGGGGATAGCCAAGCCCCAGTTACAGTAGATAGCATCCAGACCCATGGCTTCATATACATAATAATCACGGCTGCTGCGGACGGGCCCTACACGATCCAGATCGTCATAGTCCTCAAAAAATGCCATTATACGGGTGCCACGGCCTTCCACCGCAGCCTCATAGATAATGCTGGCCTGAGAGATACCGTACTGGGGCAGGGCCTTCTTGTCGTTGGGCATCATAACCGCCATGCTGCGGCGGCGGACAACGGACTCATCCTTCCACTCGCCCGTCAGATAGCTCTGCATCTTGCCGTCCTCAACGGTTCTGGTCTCAATGGTTGCCGTACCGGCCACCCGATCCCCCTCAGGCTGCTGAGACTCCTCCGTGCTGTCGGGAGTCTGAGACTCCTGGGACGGCGTACTCTCCTCGGTGGAAATAGGTCTGCCCTGGAGAGCATCGCCACTTGTAGGCTCCTCAGGCTGCTCTCCACATCCAGCCAGTGCACAGGCCGTCAGTAATACAGCGGTCATTAACTTTATCTTTTTCATCCGTGTCATTTCCTTTCTGATAATGATTTTCTTATGAATATTTCTTACGGCTATTCCTATTTGTAAAATAACCTTTCTTATTGTAGCGCTAATTCAAATCTTTGTCCACTGTATAAATCTTAATTTTTATGAAAGATTTCTAAACTTCCTCCACATCTATCAAGAAACGCAGCACATATTCCTGCTCCACGGGATAACAGTACCTGGGGGCCGTGGACGGACCGCAGCTCCCCGTCCCTATCCCCATCTGGAACGCGGATATGGTCACATAGGTTCCTGTACTTTTCTCGTCCTCCCTGTGACTCATGGCAAGCAGCTCCCTGTCGCTGTAGGGCTTGATCCCCAGTTCATAGGGACGGTCTACGGCCCTAAAACTGATCCTGAGCCTGCCGTCGCTGACCCCCGCCCACTGGCAGTCGCAGCGGTTTCCGCTCTCCTGGGGCCTGATATTCGGCTCGGTCATATCCGCCACAGGGCAGGAGACCATGCCTATGGGAAAATGATCTTTCATGTCCCCATAGGACTCCCCTTTTCTTCCATAATATGACACATAGTCAAAGCTCCGGTCCAGCCGAAAAGCCTTGCCGAATCTGGGCAGAATACCGCTCCCCCGCAGACAGCGCAGCCTGCTGGCCACCAGAATGCCCTGGCTGCAATACTCATAAGTATCCGTGCACAGAAAGCTGCCCGCTCCGCAGGTAATACGTGTTCTTACCTTCAGCCGCAGCTCCGTGCGGTCAACACTCAAGACCTCTTCCTGCTGATCTGTAAATCCGGTCATCACCGAATGAGGCGACCCGTTTACGTCATTGTCCGTGGGCGCCCTAAACAGAATGGTGTACGGATCAGATGCCGTCAGTTCACAGTCTCCCAGATACAGGCAAAAGCGCCCGTTATCCGCGCTCAGAATGGGCGGCAACGGTTTTTGGCTGCTGCGGACAGGTCTGGGCAGCTGTGCTTCCCGCAGGGTAATCTGCTCCACCGCCACCTCCCTTCCGCTGCTCTTATCCAGCGTAGTAACGGTGAGCAGTTGTTCCTGCCGGGGGTCCTGCCGTATCCGTCTGTATCCCTCCGGGGAACGCTCCTCTCTGGGCAGAATACGGATACATTTCCTCTCCAGAGGAGCCACCGTGGGCACTACCTCCGCCTCTCTGCCGTCGCTCCAGCTACAGCGCAGCACATAGCGGCTGCCGGGCGTAAAGCCCGTGGTATTAAAGATCTCGTACAGATTTCCTTCCAAATGAGTCACACGGATGGGCCGGTAGAGGAAACGGACGATCCGCGCGCCTGTGGAGGGACTTCTGTCCGGATAAAAGATCCCGTCCACACAGAAATTGCCGTCATGCTCCCACTCTCCGTGGTCGCCGCCGTAAGTGTAGCTGCCGTCCCCGTGGAGTACCGCGTGATCCGCCATCTCCCACACGCAGCCCCCCATAAGGTTGTCATATCGGTAGATCTCCTGCCAGTAGCTCTCCGCATTGCCGGGGCCCACGCCCATGGCGTGGGCGTACTCGCAGAGAAAATAAGGCCTGTCGCAAAGCTGAGAGATATTGCGGGTCCTCTCGCCCACCTGCCGCACCTTTTCCACGGAAGGATACATCTCGCTGCCCACATCATAAGCTCTGCGCCGGGAATGGATCACACCCTCATAGTGAATGGGCAGGGGAGTTCTCTTTTTCAGATATTGGTACATCCTGTCCGTGTTATAGTATCCTCCGGACTCATTGCCCAGGCTCCACATAATGATGCTGGCATGTATCTTGTCCCGGTGAAACAGCCTGCGGACACGGTCCAGATAGTGCAGCCGCCAGGCGGGATCATCGCTGATATGATTGTAGCTGGGAGGCAGCCTGTGGGAAAAACAGCCGTGAGTCTCCAGATCGGCCTCGTCCACCACATAGATTCCCCGCTCATCACAGAGCTCCAACAGATACGGGTCCGGCGGATAATGGGAGGTGCGTATCGTATCGATATTGTACTCCTTGCAGAGGGCTATGTCCCGCTCAATCTCCTCCGGTGTCATGGTATAACCACCCCTGGGGCTGGTGTCGTGGTGATTGACCCCATGAAGTTTTACCGGCCGGCCGTTAATCCTAAATACGCTGTCCAGGGTTGTCACCCGCTTAAATCCCACTCTCTCCCGGATACAGCAGCTCCCCGTCTCGATATACAGATCGTACAGCACCGGTTCCTCCGCGTTCCATTCCCTGACGGACAGATCGGAGAAAGTCACCTGAGCCACATGCTCCCGGGAATACCCGTCCAAACTCAGGCGGAGTCCATGCCCTTCCAGCGAAAACCGAACCGGACCGTCCTCATACATTGTGGCGGTGACAGTTGCGTCATATATTGCCCCCGGCATCTGAGAGGTCTCATTATGTACGGTCTGCCAGGCAATATCCCATATATCGCTTTCCTCGCAGACCCGCAGCAGTACATCCCGGAAGATCCCGTTATTGCGGAACATATCCTGGCACTCCAGATAGGAGCCGTTGCACCATCTGCGCACCACGGCAAGCAGCTCGTTCTTTCCCTGACTGAGAAACTCCGTCACGTCAAACTCGGCCATATTATGGGAGCCTTCGGAGTAGCCCACAAAGCAGCCGTTTACATACAGGTCTATACAGCTGGCCACTCCCAGAAAAGAGAGCTCATGTCTTTGCCGGGGATCGTCCACGTTAAAGAAATGCCTGTATACACCCACAAAATTATATTCCTCTCCCGGGTCCCTGCGCCGGGGGGTATTCCCCTGGTCCGCTCCCGTCCAGGTAAAAACCGGCCCTACCTTATCCACAGTGGGTATGCGAGGCGGCTGAAAGGGAAACTGATAGCGTGTATTAACATAAAAAGGCCTGTCATAGCCCTGGAACTGCCAGCAGCCGGGCACGGCAATCCGCTCCCACTCCACTTCCTCCGTATCCAGAATGGCGGGCATCTGCGCCGGGCGCGTATAAAAATGAAAATCCCAGCTGCCGTTTAGACAGATTACCTTGGGTGAGCCATAGCGCTTTTCACGCAAACCGATGTTCCGTGCCCTCTCCCTGTCCGGATAGGGGATAAAATAGCTCCTGGGAGCCAGCCGATTCACCGCCAATGTCTCAAAAGTATGGTAATTGTCCTGGTTGATGATATATTTCATGGTAAAGTCCTCCTTATCTCTTCAAGGGGCCCTCGCATATCCCATGTACCAATGCAGACCTTTTTTTCCCTATCCCTCTGCCCTGATACATCCTATGTTATATTCCGGCCGGTCATTGCCAGCGGATGGCAGCAACCGGGATATTCCATCGTCAGGTCATAAAATAAGTCTCGCCGCCCAGCAGTCTGACAAAAAAGAGTACCCCACAGAAAAGCTGATACAACAGGATCACCCCGGCCAGTATATAGGCCGCCCGGATCAGAAACAGCCGCGCGCTCCTGGGACGGCCGCCCTCCGGTGTCAGCAGCATGATATCCACATTGCGCAGGGACAGCCATTTCAACAGACTCACCACGTACAGCCAAAATATGGCAAACAGATATCCCCAGAGGAAATTCCCGTCCCGGGAACGGCTGCCGGTCTCCACCAGACAAAGCGCCTCCCCGAATCCCACCAGCGCCATCAGCCAGCTGTATACATAGGCGCGGCTCAGACGCAGCTGGTATACGCCTCCCGGCCATACGTCCTCCCTGGTGGCACCCAGCTGCCGCCACTGCTGCCGGGTCATGGCCAGCAGACTGGCACCCAGCACCGCCAGAGGAAAAGCAAGGGAACACAGCACCGCCAGCTTGGGCCTGTCCGCATGCAGGGAAAAGGTATACCAGGGGTCAAAGGTCATGCCGTTTCCGGTATCTTCCCCGAACAGCACCATATTCTGCCACAGCACCACACCACAGGCGGGCAACACGGCGGCCCCCAGCAAAAACACCTGTTTAAACCGGGTGCCCCGGCACAGATCCCACAACAGTTTCAGAGCCAGCACCGGGGCAAAAACTGTCAAAAAACTGGGTTTTACGCCGGTGCAGACCACCAGGAGAAAGGCGAAGATCATCCACTGCTTTACCGTGAGCTTTTCCCGGTATTGATCCGCCAGACCCTGATAATAGAGCAGCGCCCCCAGAGCCAGCAGCCGCATACACAGATAAGTGGAGTTGTGCCACAGATTGCCGGACTGATAACTCACATAGCGGTAACTCCCCGCCCATCTCAGATAAAAGGGCATCACCAGATTCAGAGCCAGAGCCGCCGCCATGGTGGCCCAGCCTCTCTTCTCCGAACCTGCCATCCGGCGCAGCAGCAGTTCCGTGAGCAGCAGAGTACCCACCGATACCGCCGCCAGAAACAGGGCGATCCCCACGGTAGTCTTACCGCAGATAAGATACAGCGCCTGATAGACATAGGCGGTAAAGCTGTAATACCAGCCGTCCTCCACGATCATACTGATATGATAGGGCAGATCCGACTGAAAATAGCGGTTATTATAGTCCAGCGGCTGGACGGACTGCATATAGTACAGGTACAGGCAGGCCACGCCGTAGGCAGCTGTCAGCGCCCACATCAGCCATTCACCGCCGCTCTTTGTATACCATGTCCCTTTTTTACCCGAAACTTTTTCTTTGTCCACTGATCTGATCCTCGCTTATTTTATATGCCGTAAACCTGTGGTTATAGTATAGCAAAAGAGCACGCAATGTCAACTGCGTACTCTTTGGAGCTGCAATCCAACAAATATACAAAAAGGGGTTGACTCTCCCCCCGGCTGTAATGATATATATGAAAGTACAAAGCGCTTTGTGAGCATATCGCGCCGCAACGTCTGCGTGCCGACATCTGTTGAAAGGAGTAAGTATTATATGTACAAGATCGGTGAATTATCCAAGCTCTGCAATATTCCGGTTAAAACCCTGCGCTACTATGACGGCGAGGGCATCCTGTGTCCGGAGGAGATCGATACCCTCACAGGCTATCGTTACTACAGTGCCGCACAGCTCTCGGACTGCTACCGAATCCTGGCGCTGAAGGAGCTGGGCTTTACTCTGGAGCAGATACGGGACGGAAACAGGCTGCCCAAACAGGAGTTGGCCGGATTGCTGGAGGAAAAAGAGCGGGAGCTTGACGCGCTTATTAGCCGCAACAGACAAAGCATAGCCACCCTCCGCAGACTTTCCGACGCCATAAAGGAGGAAAAAACCATGTATAATATCGTCATACACAAAAGTGAGGACATCCGTATCGCCTACGTTCGATTGCTGTTGCGCGATCGTACCCAGAGCAGCCGGATACTGGCTGCCCTGCGGGAGATTCTGCCCCGGGAAATACAGGGAGACCGAACCCTGCTGGTGGACTATGAAACGGAGTATCGCAGCGGTTGCCTCGATACGGGCCTGGGTGTGGAGATCACAGGAGAACTGCCCGCCGGGCTGCAATTGCCTGACACGGCAGGCATATCTGCCGAAGAGACGCTCCGCGTGACCGAAAACATCATCCGTTTTTCCGGCGAAACCGCCTGCGTGGTCTGCGGCCAGGGAGAATACCACCAGGCCGTAGTAGCATTGCACCGACATCTGGAGGAGCGGCACTGCCAGATCACAGGCCCCACCTGCCAGATTGTCTACGAGGACGGCGTGACGGAGATCAAACTGCCCATATGCCGACTCTCCGCCACACCACAGACTCCCCGAAACGATAATATCCAGATGGAATTTGAAAACGACGACCGTGTCATCGGGCATTGGGAGCTGGTGGACGTGCTGCCTGACAGGGAGCAGTTCCTGCCGGGGCATCCCAAAACCCAGCCGGGCACTCATCCTATCCGGGAGTTGTATTTCCTGCCCCAGGGGGAATGGTATTGGTGTTTCGGCTGGACAAAGGGCTATCTGCTGACCTCCTTTGGCTATCCCAAACAGCAGAGCCGCAATGCCTATACCGTCGAGGAGATCGGCGGTGAGACCTATATGTTCATAGAGATGCGTTTTCAGACCTATCTGCTCTACGACGGGAAACCGGAGTGCTGGGTGCTGCGTCAGACAGACCACAGGCATTACAACCGCTGGGACATCCGCAGAAAAGATCCCATTCCCCATGCTCCCGCCGATGATCTCCGCGTAATAGGCACATGGCAGGTATGCGATCTGGTGCGCCGCCGGGAAGACTTCGTGCCGGGCAGGCCCAACCCAGCCTTTCCCCATGAAGCGCTGTTCTGGCGCACTGCCCAGTTCCTGCCTGAGGGGGAGATGCGCAACACATTCCGCAATATTAACGACATGAACCCCTATACCGAGGGATCGGAAATGTGGCGCTGGTGTACAGGCAATGTGATATCCGAACCGCAGTCCACCGCAAGTATGTACTATATTCAAGAATACGGCGGGAAGGAATATCTTTTGATCCAATGGAAGAGCGGCGACTACACATACGGAAATGAAGAGCCGTACTGGTATGTGTTTAGCCGGTAAGCACTGTGGTTAATATAGGCAGAGGGGATTTTTGTCCCATTAAACCCCCTCTGCCCTATCCTTCCCAGTTTAGTGCGCCGTACACCGTCTCCAGCATGATCTGGGGCATAAAGGGCTTTGTGATATAATCCTCTACTCCCATTTTTCTGGCTCTCTCCATAGTCTCCAGCTCTTTGGTGGCCGTTATGAAAACAGCCGGAACAGCGCTGCATTCACGTATGCGCTCAAAGGTCTCGAATCCGTCCATGCCTGACATTTCCAGGTCCAGCAGCACCAGGTCCACATGGTCTTTTTTCAGAAGTTCCAGAGCTTCCTCGCCGCTGCTTGCCGTCAGTAGCCTGTAGGAGGGCTGTGTCTCAAATATATTTTTGATCAGATCTATACTGATGGCCTCGTCATCCACCGCCAAGACCGTTTTATGCTTATCGTCCGATTGACGCATCTGATACTCTTTGTCCTCATCCACCATCGCCAGCATGATATCCACGATCCGGGGATCGAACTGCGTCCCCTTTCCCGCCACCAATTCCCCTCTGATCACGTCCTGAGGCAGAGCGTTACGGTAACTGCGGTTGGAGGCCATGGCGTCATACGCGTCCGCCACACCGATGATCCTTGCGTGTTCCGGGGTATTCTCCCCCACCAGACCGTTGGGATAACCCTTTCCGTCAAAGCGCTCATGATGAAACTTGGCTCCGGTGGCGATCAGCTGATCCTTGGCGAAAGACTTTAATATATGGTAGCCCGAAACCGGATGCAGTTTGATGAAGGCGTATTCCTCATCCGTCAGCTTTCCGGGCTTGTTGATGATCCCATCCGGTATCCTGATCTTACCCACATCATGCAGCAGGGCCGCTCTGTAGATCTTTTCCTGCTCTTTCTCGCTTTTTCCCATTCTTCTGGCGATCTCGCGGCTGTAGTTGGCCACCCGCACGGAATGGCCTCTGGTATATTTGTCCTTGGCGTCTATGGTCTTGGCCAGTATCTGCATGATATTGTCGTTTAGCTGCTCCAGCTCTCTGCGGCTCTCCTGCAGTTTGACCAAATAGCGGTCCGTTCTGTTCATCTCTACGATGCAGAACACAACAATGACTCCAAGCACCACCAGGCACATTATAACGCTCTGGATCATGATCAGGCTCAGATCCGCATACAGCCCTTTGTTGTCCACTACCATGACCACATACCAGTCGTTCAATATCTTATCCGAAAACACCGTGATCTTCTCGCCGGCCATCTCCATATCAAAGCTGGTGCCGCCGGATGCTACCACTTTATTTACAAGCTCTTTCTTTTCGGCATCCTCACTGTATTCCTTTCCCTTTTCCGCCGCATTGGAGTGGGCTACCACAAAGCCGTCCCTGTCTATGATGAAACCGTATCCGTGTCCGTTTAAATTGATACGCTCCGTAAGTCTCTGAAGCGTTTCCAAGGAGATGTCCAGAGAGATAACGCTGTCGCTATCATACAGCATCCTGCTAAGGGAGATCATGATCGTTCCCGTCTGCGCGTCCAGATACGGAGATATCATTACCGGCTCGCCCCCGGCCTTGACCGCATCCGTATACCATACCCGCTCTGTGGGCACATAGTCTTCCTCCGGCACCCAGCCGATACCGTCCAGGTATTGGCCTCCTATCCAGCCGTACACTCCGGTAAAGTCCTCGTCAACGGAATTCATATAATATTCCGATTCATTTTCCAGAAAGGCAAGTATCACCTCCGGCTCAGCCTCTTTTCGCAGCAGATATTCGATCTCCATGGAGGTGATCTGGATGATATCCAGCGCTCTGCTCAGATAGCGCTCCGCCTGCTCCTTCTCCTGAGCCATGGTACTTGCACCCAGGGCAAGAGCATCCTTTCTGGCGTTTTGGTAAAAGGATGTCATCATATATACCGCCAAAAAAGCCAGTGCGGCCATTGTCACAGTAATAGTGATAAAAAAGTGTTTCCTGCTGGTTTTCATCTCTTGTCCGTCCCCTGTCTTTAACTGTCGCCAAACAGCGCCTTGTATCCGGCAAATTCTTTTTTATCATTATACATTGTTTATACGGTTCTTTTCAATCCTTTCGTTAAAAATACCTGTGGATTATTTCCCGTTGGCCCTCCCGGCAGATGTATTCCAATCGCAATGCGCTATCCTTGCAGACCCGGAAAAAAGCCTCTGTACATGCAATGTGAAACAGGATATCCCCGTCTGCAGCATCTGCCGGGACAATGCTTTGAAAACAAGCTGTCCGGTCCATTTCCAGAACTTCCAACTGTGTCCTCACGATGCGGTAAAGCTCATTTTTGGTTATCGGGTCCTCCGAAATATAACTATAACGGAAACAGGCGGCGGCATGGCGGTTGGTATTGATAAGTCTCTCCAGATACTGTTCCAATCCTCTGGGCATGATCTCTTCCACCGATATCGTAAACCGCCGCACCGCAAGCCCCTGTATCCGGCAGATCAAGGCAGATAGCATCCGGGCAGTTACGATCACAAAATCGTTTCCTCCCTCTATTTTTAACGTGACTCCCCGCATAGCCGCCTCCCCGCCTAATCCCCGCCTTTGCCTACCCGTTTTCCGGACCTCTGAGCCGCTCCACCAGCGCATCCCTGGCAAATTGATGCAGGATCACCATAGTGATCAGCAGGGGCACGAGGGTCAGCACAGCGCTGTAGGAGAAGGCAAGACCTGTGGGGAACCGGAATGCCATATAGAAGGCCCCTTGCCGATACAACAGGTTGCTCAGCGCGTATCCGCAGCAAGTTCCGGCAGTCAGAGTCACTCCCACGGCAGTCAGCACCAGCAGCAGACTTTCCCCCAACAGCATCCTGCGGATCTGTCCCCTGCCCATGCCGATGGATTCCAGCATGGCAAGTTCCTGGCGCCGGGTGACGATATTGGTTATCAGTGTGTTGATCATACTCAGGATACTGAACATCATGATAAAGATAGCCAGTCCGCTGATGGCTCCGAACATTTGGTCTGCTTGGCGGGCATAGGCCACACGGCGCTCTGCCAGAGTCTCAAGGTTCAAATCAGGCCTCTCTGCTATCATCTGCTCCAGCGCCTCCTGCACTGCGGGTTCCCGCGCCTCCTCCACAGACACCAACAGATCGGTGTACAGGCTGTCAAAGGCCACCATCTCCTGTGCCGCCTGCTCCGGTATTAAAAACCATCCCTCCATCCGGCCGTATTGGTCCAGCACAAACTGTTCGCTGAGAATACCCAATATCTGTACGTTTTTTTCCACTTCCCGGTTCCCGTCGTAATAGTGGAATACAAGACTGTCACCGGGCCGGAACTTCCAGCCGTAGATCTCCTGGGCCACGCCGTTTCCTGCCATAAGTACATAGTTGCCGCTCAGCAGCATGTCGATATCCGCGTTTCCCTCCTCCAGGTACTGTCCGATCCCTGCCATATCCTCTTCGCTCAAAAGATATACCATATCGTCCACATCGTATTCATCCCGCAGGGGGACGTCGAACCGCACCCCCAGTTGTCTGATCCCCACCACCTCTTTCACGCCCTCCAATCCGGAGATGCTATTCTCAAGCTCACCCTTTAAGGGAGTCAGGGCCTGCAGGCCGCTGATGCCGTACTCGCTCAGTTCCACCGCCGCCTGGGTGTAGTTGATATGAAACTCCGCATTGGTAAAAAATCCCTGTCTGGCATAATTATCTCTGCGGAAAGAAGACATATATGTGGCCGCCGTCATAAACAGGACGCCGCCCAAAGCCAGTGACAGCATGGTTACAGTAGCCTTTTTCTTATTTTTGGAAAAGTTCATAAGACCCAGTCCCAAGGGAGACAGGCCGCGGCACAGTTTACGGCCCCCCGGCCGTTTCATTTCGTCCAGGGGCATATAGCGCAGCGCCTCCATAGGGGAAACGGCAGCCGCGATCTTGGCCGGTTTGCCCACAGAAATCATCGTGATCCCATAGATAACCGCAAATACACACAACATGGCCACTGCCATACCGGCAAGATCAAAGCCATCGGGCACCAGACCATATCCCACCGCCGTTCCAAGAAATATGCCCACAGGCGCCGCCCGCAGAAACAGGATACCCCCTTCCCGGGAAACCAGCTTTTTCATCTGCCCTCTGGTCATACCGATGGCGCTAAGCTGTCCAAACTGATGTATCCGGCCTATGACGGACAGGTAAAACACGCCGTAGATCACTAAAGTAGCAGCCACCAGTATCACTGCCCCCACCAGGACGCAGAGAGTCATCATCTGGGGATCGGGGGACAGGGAGTCCAAAAAGGATTTGGAGGGACTTACATATTTTCTCTCCACCCCAGCCTCCCGGCCGATCTGATACATAAGCTCCCGGCAGTCTGCGGCTGACATATGGGCCGCATCCCGCAGTTTGGCATATACCTCATAGGATCGGTCTGCCAGCTGACTGCCCTGCTCCGCATAGCTTTGGGAGAAAAATACGGAGAACTGTTTTGCCGTATCATCGCCCTCCAGTATGCCGGAAACCGTGAAAGTCTCTACACTTCCGTCATAAAAGCTGAAAGTCACGCTGCTGCCCACCCGGGGTTCCACACCCATCTTGCGCAGCATCGCCCCGCACACAGCCACCTCCCGGTCACTTACCGGCAACGCGCCGCTTACAAGGTTGCCCACCCGGATTTCATCCGTCATATCGCTGACATAGCGGGGCATTACGGAAAAACCTTCCATCTCCGAGAGTACTCCTGACTTAACCTGTATCTGACAGGAAATGCGTTCATCCGCCCGAAGCGCGTTCACCTGTTCTTCGTTCAGTTCAAAGTAACTCACCTGCTGCCTGTGGGCCAGTTCCCTGCGGGTCCGCTCCTGCTGGCCCAGAGCAAATGTGAGGATACCTGTGAGCAAAGCCGATGCCAGCATGATGGTGATCATCACAAAAATATTGCGCATACGGCTGGTCCTTAAACTCTGTCTGGACATCTGAGATATCATTTTTCCGACTGTCTTTTTATCATGAATACTCTTTATATTATTATCTGAATTGCTCATATTTTTCCCTCCGTCTCTCCAGGTCTACGCCCGTATCCTGCCGTCCTCAATGCGGATCTTCACGTCAGCTTTCTCCGCGATCTCAGGATTGTGGGTGATCATAACGATAGTCTGCCGGAACTTCTCAGCCGTCATCTTCAGCAGATCGATGACCTTGTCGCCGGTCCGGCTGTCCAGATTGCCGGTGGGCTCATCCGCTAAGATGATGGCCGGTTTGGATATCAAGGCCCTGGCGATTGCCACCCGCTGCTGCTGACCGCCGGACAGATGGCCTGGATAGTTTTTGAGCTTGCCCTCCAACTCCAGAAACTGTACGATCTGCTCCAAAAACTTTACGTCCTCCGTCCTGCCGTCCAGACGTACGGGCAGCACGATGTTCTCATAGGCCGTGAGGTAGGGGATCAGATTATAGTTCTGGAATATAAAGCCGATGCGCTGTCTGCGAAACACGGTGAGCTGTTCCCCGCTCATCTTCTCCACGCTCCGGTCCTCCACGGTCACGCCGCCGGATGTGGGGGTATCCAATCCTCCCAGCATATTGAGCAGTGTGGATTTTCCGCTGCCCGATGTGCCGATGATAGCTACAAACTGTCCGCTTTCCACGGTTACATTCACATCGTCCAAGGCTTTTACAAGGCTCTCTCCCCTGCCATAATACTTTTTCAGGTTTGTCGTTTTCAATATCTCCATGTCATTTCTCCCTTCTTGTTATCCCAAATATACAGGCGGTTATTGTTGTCTGTAACTCAGACCGCCGCGACTAACTTAAGGATACTTTTTTCTGGGAATTATACAATGGGGATTGCCTAAATTAACATCGTGGGCGCTTAAACTAACATGCGGTTTGGCGGAAAGATGTTTCCACTTTCCTATCTGCTTTTGTTGGGAGTATGTCCGGTATATTTTTTGAAGGTTCGGATAAAGTTGGCGTAATCCTTGAATCCCGTGTTAAAGCATGTGTCGGTCACGGATTGTCCCTGGGCGAGAAGAGACTGCGCAAGGTCGATCTTTTTTTCCAGAATATAAGTTTTCAGCGGGATTCCGGTATATTGCTTAAATATTTTCCCGATATAGTCCTTATTGTAGCTGAGTTCGTTTCCGATATCGGTGAGAGTAAAGCTCTCGGTGATGTTATCGTTTATATATTGTATTGTCCGTGTTATAAGCGGCGGCATAATATTAGCGGGTATATTTTCTGATTCGATAAATTTCCGGCAGACAAAATAAAGCACCTGCATACAGTACGAATTGGCAAGTATGTCACTGCAAAAGGCATCGCTGTCCAGCGAATCCCTCAGGGAAACAAACAGCGCTAAAAGAGTAAGGATATCGTCTTCGGACAGAGTGACTATGTTATTCTGTCCGGGACTTCTTTTATCAAAAAAGGATATGAAATTGGTCTTTTCCGTGGTCAGACTCTGTAAAAATTTGGTGGATAGATTCAGGGTATAGCGTTCGTATGAGCCGCCGTCCAGACTTACTGCAAGATGATATTCGGTAGGGTTCATGATCGCCAGGGCGCCTCTTCCAATATGAACGCAGGAATGTTCCACAAGCATATTGATGTCTCCCTGTAAAAGAAGGTATATTTCATAACCGTTATGCCTGTGAAATATGTTCTTGTAATTTCCCCCGATACGGTGTTCAAGTAGAATATTTTCTTTTATTTCCTCATAAATGTAGGGCATACTGCCGTTTTGCTGTTCCATGATGATCTCCTCCGCCAAAAATATATCATTTGACAGCTGAAAACGCAATATTTCTGGACAAAAAAGCAAAGAAACTTGCAACAGCAGATATTATCATGGTTATAGAAATGGTATACAATTCTGTAAACATGGGAGGATATATTTATGAACAAAAACCAACAGGCAGACACGCCCATGTCATGGGTTACGACATGGGGAACGGCAGAGGAGAATTTTATAGCCACTCCTGAAGGTATGCCAGAGCCTCTTGCAGACACAACGGTCCGTCAGATTATCCAGGTGACCTCCTCCGGGGACGAGATGAAACTGAGACTTTCTAACCGGTACGGCAAAAGCGATGTTGTGATACGATCCATGCATGTGGCAAAACAGATAAAGGCAGATCAGTCTGCAATAGACCTGTCAACTGATACCGTAGTCAAAGCATTGGGTTCGGAGAAAATCCTTATTCCCGCGGGTGAGGTTATAGAGACGGACCCGCTTGGTTTCAGCGTTAAGGCCCTCGATAATATCGCGATAACCATGTACTTTGACGCCGCTCCCGCGGCAACGGAGGAAATGACGGGACACCGGGGAGCAAGGGCCACTACCTATCAGGTATCGGGAAACCAAGTCTCGGCAGAGACCTTTTCTTCGCCTGCCACCACCACGTCATGGTACTTTTTGGCAGATGTGTCACTCATGTCCCCGGCGGGAAGTAAGGCGGTAATATGTTTCGGCGATTCTATTACGGACGGTTTCGGAACAGACTGGGTGGTGCCGGGAAAAAGACCGGATACTTATTCGCGATGGGTAGATTTTTTCGCAAAAAGACTTCAAGCAAACGAAAGCACAAAACATATTTCCGTAGTCAATAAAGGCATCGGCGCTAACTCCATATTAGGATCATGGCCCACGGATGCAGGGAGAGACAGATTTAAGAGAGACCTGCTGGGACCGGACGGCGCGGCATATTGTATCCTTCTGTTCGGCGTCAACGATCTTCTTTCCCTGTCCGATACCGGTAAATATGACAGACTTATTCCCGAGTATCAGAAGATGGTGGCGCTGTGCCATGAAAACGGGATAAAAATATATGGAGCGCCCATACTTCCTTTCGGAAAAAACCAGGATCATACCGAAGCTGCCGAGGAGGTAAGAACAAAGATCAACGACTGGATGCGCAGCCCTGATTCCCATATGGACGGTATTATCGATTTTGAGGGCGCTTTGGCCGATCCGGCTGATCCAAAATGCATTTTACATAAATACGCTCCGTTAGACGGTCTGCATCCGTATGACGGATATGAAACGATGGCAGAAGCGATCGATTTAACAATGTTTGCATAATATGGAAATTTGAACCCGTCAGATAGTCGTGTAGGCGCGTGAGAGGGACTATACCTTTCAAAACCATTGCGCAGCGATTGAGAGGCCGAATGGTCTTCAATAGGAGAATTGGCATGAATACTCAAATGATACTTGAAGGTACAATCCGTATCGGTTATTACAACGGCGAAACGTCCGCAGTGAAAATCGCTCTCAATAATCTGAGAGATGACTTAATAAAAATTACGGGTGCGGACGTACAGCTTATTGAGCTATGCGCGGAAGATATTATAGACGGCATTGACATATTGGCCGCCACAAAAGATGTAAAAAGATTTGACAAATGGGGCGCGTCTCCAGAGGAAAAGGAGATTCTTGACGCATGGGAGGGCTACGTTATAAAAGAGTGTGAGGGAACTCTCTATATAAACGGAGCCGACAAGCGCGGCACAATATATGGAATATATGAAATGTCGGCTTATTTCGGCGTATCGCCCTGGTATTTCTTTGCGGATGTACCTGTAAGGAAGAAAACCCGTATTGTAATTCCGGACAATTTTTTCAGAGCCGACTATCCATCGGTTCAGTACAGAGGTATCTTTTTAAATGACGAGGAAGAATTGGAGGAATGGGCAGTAAAGCATACAAATGACGGCACCATAGGACCTGAATTGTATGAAAAAATATATGAACTGATACTCCGGCTTAAGGGCAACTATCTGTGGCCTGCCATGCATGTCAATTATTTTCAGGAAAATCCTAAAAGCGCTTGGCTTGCCAATGAAATGGGGATCGTGATCGGCACATCCCACTGCGATATGCTCATGCGCAGCAACCAGAACGAGTGGACGCCCTGGCTCGATAAAAAAGGTTATAAAAGCGATTACAATGCCGTCCATGCGGGGAAATTGAACACCTCGGATGATAAAGAGCGCGAAACGATATATTATGATTATTCTATACCCGGCAAAAACAGAGAAGTTATCAGAGAATACTGGCGCGAGAGCGTGGAAATGAACAGGGATTACGAAGTCTGTTATACCATCGGTATGAGAGGCGTTCACGATTATGGTTTCTCAACTAAGATGATAAATGAGGACGCCACACTTACCGGGGAAGAAAAGCTTGCGGCAAAGATCAGACTTTTGGAGACCATCATGGACGACCAGAGGCAGCTCATCAAGACAGAGTGCGGTCTTTCGTCGGCTTCCTGCGCTTTGCAGTCATTTATTCCGTACAAGGAGGTTCTTGAACTCTATAACGCAGGCCTTACGATCCCTGACGATGTCACTCTCATCTGGGTAAATGATAACTTTGGACATATCAGACGTTATCCGGACAAGAGGGAGAGAAAAAGAGCCGGTGGGCACGGATTGTATTTTCATGCGTCCTACTGGGGAGCCACCGAGATGAGCTATCTTTTCTTTAATACGATGCCCCTTTCACATACCACAAATGAGCTTAGAAAGGCCTACGCCAACGGCATACGGAAGATGTGGGTCTTAAACGTAGGCGCGCTAAAGCCGCTCGAAATGGATATGGAAACATTTCTTAATTACGCGTGGAACGCAGGTAAGGATACGGCTGTGACCTGCGATATTCATGGGTATACCGCACAGTGGTTTGATTCCTATTTTTCGGGCGGATACGGCGAGGAACTTGCGGATTTATACGAAGAATACACTCATCTGACCAACGCCAGGAAGATAGAGCAAATGCAGCCCATGGTATTTACTCAGGCAGGCTACGGAGACGAGGCCGGAGCACGTCTGTGCAGGCTGGAAAAAGTATTTGCCCGGGCCAATGAAATATATACATGTCTCCCCGACAGTGAAAAAGATGCCTTTTTCCAGATGTTTTTGTTTAAGGTTCATTCTTCCTATTATGTGAACCATGCGTTTTATTATGCCGACCGCAGCGTTCTTTCTTATGACAGAGGAAACCATATGGCTGCGGACCTTTATACCAAATACTCCCGCAAAATGACCCAGTATTTTAAAAAGATGCTGCGTTATTACAATGTGCATATGCAGGATGGCAAGTGGGAAAACATTCTTACTCCCGATTCTTTTCCTCCTCCGGGTATTTGTTTTTATCCCGTGTGCAGACCTTCGATCAATAGAAGGGAGCTGGATGTTAAAGCTGTTATGTGGAATGGAAACGAAACCTCAAATGAGGGAAGTATTGCATTTTACAGCGGGGGCATACGCAAAAAATGGTTTGAGATCGGCAATACCCACACCTCCGCTATCTCGTTTGAAATAGCGGGAAAGCCGGCATGGCTTGATATATCGGAAGAATCCGGAAAAATCAATGAGGAGAAACGTATCTACATAAGTGTCAACGATGAGAAGGCCTATGTGGGCAATGAGGCCGAATTAACAATCCGCCTTATTGAAAAAGAGCAGGAGATTCATATAAAGGTTAAAGCACAGACCGGATGTAAGGACGGTGAAAACCGGATGTCCCATCTTGAAGACGACGGAGCGGTCTGTATCTATGCGGAGGATTATAAGGACTGCTGCGCGCCCGTGTATTTACCGCCGCTTAACGAAACCGGCTGGTATAAAGTGTATGGTATGGGGCGGGAAGGCGGCAGTGTAGTTATGGCATATAATCCCACGCTTTGTCCGTTAAGCGATATATCTATTACGGATAACCCTTATATTACTTATGATTTTTCCCTTTTCAGCGAGGGCGAATTTGAACTTGAAGTGACAAGATTCCTAACGCTTAACTCCGTGGGCAGAGTTAGGTTTGGCATAGGGATCGATGGTTTTGAGCCGTTTATATTGGAATCGGAAACCAACGACGAGTGGCGGGGAAACTGGCATGACAGCGTTATGAACAACGGTGAGAAATTATATACAAAGCTACCCTATCTGTCCGCTGGCAAACATACAATAAAAGTGTATATGATCGATAATTATGTGACGCTGGAAAAGTTTGTAATATACACGCAGAAGAGACGCGAAACCTATTATGGGGCCGTTTTGCCGCCTTCCATAACAGACGAACCCAGGGTATGCTGGGAAACCCTTGATAGCATTCGATCCGATCTTTATTGTGAGGACGATACGGAACTATTGCCTGACATGGTATATGCTGATCAGGAATTTTGGATGTATAACAGGCTTTATATGAAAAATGATATTGTTAAGCAGTCTTATATGGAAAGGGGACGGTATGACAGCTATTATGAAGCCGGAACTGCACAGGATATAGCGGCTCTGTTTGGCAAGGGCATCTTTGTGGAAAAGGATGGAAAGATTGCCATAGAGGCGGAGTATGCGCTGGCGGGTGATACAGACGCGTATCTCACGCCTGACGTCACAGGTAAAATATATTGGAGACATGTGCACGCGCTGTCCGACGGAGGCCGCGGCCTTGCAATGCAGGTATCCGGTAATCCCTATACCTGGGAAAACGCAAAGGATGCTCCTGGCATGCATTATCGCATCAATGTTTCGGAGGAAGGCGAGTATAACGTATGGCTCCTTATACTATATGAAAACCATATGTCCGACAGTTGTTATTTCGCGGTTGACGGGGAAGCGCTACCCCGGAGCATACAGTACAATAACGGTCAGTTATGTAATTATGCAACGCTGCATATGTATTATTGGTGCGTGACGGGCAGGATACATTTTTCCGCAGGAGAACACATCTTTTCCATATATGCATGTGATACGGGACTGCAGATAGACAGAATCTACTTGAGTAGGGGAGAGGAGCACCCGCCACTTGATAAGGACTGGACGGTTTCCAGATAATGGCCAATCTTTACCGGATAGTTCTTTGCCATGGACCATTTGCGGCATGTTTATGAAATATACAACACGCATTTCGGTACTGGCAGGAACAGACACCATTTTACGGCAGAGGCATCAACATTTTCATGCGGAAAAGTCCGTTCTCCTGGCTGATCAGGCACTGACCGTGGTATTTTTCTACGGTTTTCCTGATGTTCCTGATCCCGAAACCGTGTAAAAAATCATCTCCCTTGGAAGTTTTGTCATATCCTGTCCTGTCCGGCAGACAGTTGTTTTCTATCACAATGGACAGCATATCCCTTACGCAGTCCGCTTTCACAGTGACCAGCCTTCGCTCCGGCGTGAGCGCGAGGCTGGCCTCTAACGCATTGTCCAGCGCATTGCCAAATATGGTACTGATATCCATAGGCTCTATAAAACTACCCTGGGCAAAGCAGACCACAGCGGAAAAATCGATTTGGTTCTCTTTCGCCACCCTGGCTTTGTCCCGAAGAATGATATCCAGAAAATCATTGCCAGTACGCACATAGTCCTCATAGTCCGCAATCTGGCGGCGCAGATCTGCGGCCATCTGACGGGCCTCCTGGCTGTCCTGTCTCTCCAGCAGCAACAGATGGTTCTTCATATCGTGATACAGACCTCTCACTTTCTCTTCCGCTTTCAGTTTTTCCTCATAATAGGCAAACTGCCGGGCAAGAAGTTGGGCTTCCCGTGCCGTCTGCTCCGAACGGCTCATATATGCCACCAGCAAAACGCCCACAAACGCACCCAGTACGATAAAGACGCACAGCGGATACACTATATAGTTGGCCTGGGTGATAAAGAGTAAGGTGGTAAAAATGGCAATGGTAGGAACCAACATCATAAAGTCCGCGATCAGCCAGGTTCTTCTGCCGATTTCCCCGGAGACCACCTGCCTCTTATTCTTTCTCATGAATAGCAGGACACCCGCCCAAAACAGCACCTGGGCCGTGTTGGACAGGAAGTATATTACCGTGCTCATCAGATGCATCTCCCCAGTCCAGTTGACCAGACGGCCCGCCTGGTCACGTACCGGGCTGGGAGCATGACTGAGGGCGAAAAACAGATCGCTGGACACATTGATCTGTAAAAAGTTCACCGCCACGATCAGGGGATAGAATATGAGAATAGCCGCCAGTTTTTTCTCCCATTTTCCGGTGTAAAACACAAATATGCAAGCGACAAATCCCAGCAGCGCCAGCGAAATATTCCACGGATCGTCCAGATAGACCGGCAGGGGAACGATCTGCGAGAGGACCAGCAGCGCCAACAACCTGGGAACCCAGTGTTTTCTCAGGGGGATAAAAACGGCTATGGCCAAATATGCCAGGAGAATACGGGCCGTTCCCTGCACATAGTTAAACATGTCCAAAAACTTGATCACATTCTCCATTACAATCTGTCCCCCCAATAATCCGCAAGCTCTTCCATCACCGATTTGCGCTTGGGCTGACTGATAGGTATTACCTCGCCATCAGTCAGAGTGATCTCCAGCTTACCCACGCGCTTTACAAAAAAGAGGTTCACCAGATAGCCGGAATGACAGCGTATAAAGTGGGCCTCCTTCAGCTGCGCCTCCAATTCTTTCATCTTTTTATAGGAGATGATCTCCCCGCTGTCCGTATGCAGCTTTACATTCCTGTTATAGGTTTCCAGATAATGCAGAGTACTCAGATCCACTCTATGGCAGCCGTCCTCATTGTTTACAAGGATATACTTTTTGTCCTCCCGTCTATAGCTTTCCAGCCAGCGGTCCAACTCCCGTTTCAGGCGCGCGTACTTAATGGGCTTGATAATATAATTCACCGCATGATATTCATAGCCTGCCAGCGCGTATCTGGTTAGGGAAGTCAGAAAAATAATACTCACTTTCCCGTCTTTAGCCCGAATCCTCTTTGCCGCCTCCAGACCGTCCATAATATCCATCTGAATATCCAGAAAGATCAGATCCAACTCTATCTTGTCTCTTTCAATCAATTCCCGGCCGTTGCGAAACAAAGTGGTACGGATCTCCGTACCACTCTCCCGGGCATATTGCCCGATCATATCCTCCAGTTCTCTGGCAAAATCCTGTTCGTCATCGCATATTCCGATATTGTACATGTCGATCAGTACTCCTCCGCAATATCCAGTTCTTCCTGTTCCTGTTCCTTTGACACCGGGCTGAGCGGCGTATGACGCAGATAGCCCAGCCAGTAGCCGCAGCCCACGATGCCCGCGCCGCCTATGACATTGCCAAGCGTCACAGGTATGATACAATATATAAAGAATCTTGCCCATGTCAGGCCTTCCGCCGTGATACCGTATTCCCGGGAGGCCAGAAGCGCCGCCGTACCGAAATACATATCGGCTATGCTGTGCTCAAATCCGCACAACACAAACAGCATAATGGGCCAGAAACTGGCCATCAGTTTGCCGGAAATATTCTTGGCCCCAAAGGACATCCATACCGCGATACATACCAGCACATTGCACAGAATACCCCGGATCAGGCTATCGGAAAAGCTCAAATTGCATCTGGAAGCCCCCGCCGCCACAACACTGCCCGCCAGGTCCCCGCTAAACAGGCTGGGCGTATGGCCATAGACCACGCCGAAAGCCACCATGGCGGCTCCCAGAAAATTTCCTATGAAGACAAAAAACCAGTTTTTCAACATTTTATATACAGGAATCTGTTTCTCCAAAACCGCCAGAATGATCAATGTATTCCCTGTAAAAAGCTCACTTCCGGCGATCAGCACCATGGCCATACCCGCCGGAAATACCACCGCTCCCAGCAGCTTTGCCACGGAGGGGTTGGCTATGGTAGACGACGCCGTGGTGGACGCTATACCCGCAAACCCAATAAAAAATCCGGCAAACATACCGAGAATGACCATCTTAAAAGCGGACAAATGCGTCTTATGTATACTGACTTCCACATAACTTCTGGCAATCTCCAAGGGTGAATGCATGGGCAGTACCTCCTAAATATATAAGTCCCGCATATTCTGTTGCATGGGATTTCGCAGACAGTGACACGCTGCCTGATGATATAAATATTATATGTGAATCGGTAAGATTTAGCAATACTTTCTTAGCACTAAAATACCGGTCATGACATTCACCAGGCAATGTCATGACCGGTATGAGGCCTTATGGCGCAATAGGTAATATCCAGTATAAATACTGCCAGCAGGAAACCACACAGGGCCAGCCTCCAGCCCGGCTTGATCCGATGGTACAGTTTCATATAAGCGGGCAACAGATAGCAGTTGAGCAGCATACCCCCCAGGCCAAAGCACACAGCTCCCAGCAGACAGATGCGCCCGTTCAGATTTAGGAAATATCCGCTGTAATCCCACCAGCGCATCCCCCATTTCCATTCCAGCCAGACGCTGGCTGCGTACTCCAGCCCGCTGCAGAGCAGCGCTGACAACATAAAAGTAACAATGGGCTTTTGATGCAATTTCTGTAACAGAAACCACAGCGCCAGTCCGCCGACTCCATAGATGGGCAAGTACGGACCATAATATACTCCCCTGTTGACCAGAGACTGTCTCGTCACCAGATATATCCCTACCTCCCACAGCCAGCCGGCAAAGGCCAGCAAAAAGAACAACAACACATAAAAATCAAATTTTCTTGCGTTTCCCTTGTTTTTATTCTTCTCCATGGGACTAGCATACCCGGTAAAGGGCCGAAAAATTCCCGCCACAGATCCTATTTGCCGAAATCAATATCGTATCTCACGCCATGGTGGAACAGAACGCCGTCCGTCAGGCGCACACAGAGAATAATTGTGTTCTCGTCCTCAAAATTATTGTGTCCGTTATCTATCCAGGCCGCGAAAGCCTTTCGCAGTTTGCCTGCAATATCCGCATTTTCCGGTTTACCGAAATATCCCATATTAATGCCTCTGCCATGGGCGGAAAACCAGTCGCCGCAGAGACCCACCACAGGATTATCGGCGATCTGCCGCATCTTATTGGACAGGCCGTATGTGATCACATAAAAAGCGCCGTCCTCATAATAGCCGTCTACTTTGCGTACAGTGGGTCTGTCCCCATCCCAAGTAGCCAGGGAGACTAGGGTATCCTGCCCAAACAATTCTGTCATTATTGCTGCAACTTCTTTTGATAATTTCTCCATTCCTATTTCCTCCATTTAAAGTTCGGTATATCTGCTCACTACACACAGGGCTTGTGATGCATACACGGACACCCAAGCGCCCGCATATGCATCAGTTGACGCTCACATCCTCAATATGTATCTGATGGATTGCTAAAAATTCCTCCTGTTCTTCAGGATATTTTTGCCTCAGTGAAGGATACGCGGACTGCGCCAGCTCGCGAATAACACATGTGTCATCCTCACTCACTTCACCGCTGATCCGTATCCATCTTCTGGTTACAGGATTGTAGCAGGACAGCTCTACCTTTGGGTTGCGTTTCAGATCGGAATAAACACTCTTACGCTTGTCCGTGACAATAAAAAGCGTTTCTCCATTAGAACAGATCATGCCAAAAGGCCTTAATCTGGGACGGTCTTCCACGGATGTGGCAAGAAAAAAGTAACCGCATTCCCGGATAAACGCCACACAATCGTCCGCCGAAAGTCCGGCCCCCGTCTGTCTGTTCCCATCCAGCACATCGCTGAGTAGAAAATCAATACTACAGTAAAACAGGCCTGCCAGACGAATCAATTTTTCTGTCTCCGGAAATGCCTGGTCCATCTCCCATCTGGATACAGATTGCCGGGACACTCCCAGCAATTCAGCAAGTTGTTCCTGCGTAATGTTCTTTCTCCTGCGCAGCATGGATATTTTTTCACCGGTTGTCATCTCTGTCCTACGATCTCCTCTATACCCGGAATATCACCCTGGGCTTTGCTAAATGTTTGTTTCACAGCCGCCTGTCCATCACTTTCGGATATGGCAAAACCGGAATTTCTCCGTCCGCAAGAACCATATTACCCTATGCTATGGCGAAAAAGAACCGCATTCCCAGTGCTTTATGTAACATTGCGGTTGCGTCCCCCGCCAATTTACCAAGGCCACTGCCCCCTGACTCTTAGAACTGTGATACGATATTGCCTGCAATAAGCAGAAACGGGCGGCATAGACAAAACAGGTTCTCCGTCACCGACAAATATCTCTTGTTCTGTCCATGCTGCCCGCCGGAAAATTTATGCGCCTTAATAGTTTTCTGCATATATCTGGAAATAAGCCTGGGTATGAAGACATACCGGGCATATCTCCGGCGCGGCCGTACCCACTACTATATGTCCGCAGTTGCGGCACACCCACACCTTTACCTCGCTCTTCTCAAACACGGTGGCCATCTCCACATTCTCGAGCAGGGCACGATATCTCTCTTCATGATGTTTCTCCACATCTGCCACCAGACGGAATTTTGCGGCCAGCTCAGGAAAACCTTCTTTCTCCGCCGTCTTGGCAAATTCATCGTACATCTCAGTCCATTCAAAGTTCTCACCGTCCGCGGCCACGGCCAGATTCTTTCCGGTACTGCCGATATCCTGCAACGCCTCCAGCCACAGCTTGGCATGTTCCTTCTCGTTGTCCGCCGTCTCCTGAAATATGGCTGCAATCTGCTGATAACCCTGTTTCCGGGCCGACGCCGCAAAGTGGGTATACTTTGTATACGCCTGAGATTCCCCGGCGAAAGCCGCTTTCAGATTATCTTCTGTCTGTGTGCCTGCATACTTGTTGCCCATGTCTGCATCCTCCTGGTCTATTTTCTGGTTTGCTGCATATACAGTATCAATATGTCCGAAAATAAACCATATTATACCAGACAGGTATCAAAACCGCCGAAGAGCCTGTTCCAACAAGCGTTCCACAGTATTTTTGTAGCCCCAGGCCAGCAACAGCAAAACCGCGGTCAGGATCAGATAGACAACAAGAACCATCAAAGCATAATCCATCCCCATTCCTAAAAGCCAGTCCCGCAAAGGCCTCCCCACAAACTGCATCACCGTGACATGTAATACAAACACTCCCATGGATACAGAACCCAGCCAGCGAAGGGGCCTTGCAGACAGACCTCTCTGGACAGCGCCGCTCATAAGAATCCCCAGGATCAACAGGCCCGCCCCCAGAGTATGAAAAGTGGCGATCCCCTTGTTCGCATAGATGTGTGTGCAAAGCTTTCCCAGATACTGATAGAAAAATACCGGCGCGGCAAAGCTCGGATACCCTCCCAGATAAAGACCGGCCGCCAGGGGAAACAGCGCCGCCCATCTGTATCGCCTGTTATCCTTCAACAATCCGCTCTCTGTAAGCCAGGCCAGCAACACGCCAACCACCACACACAGATAATACTCATCCTTGGCCCACAGGAGAATCGACGCGATCACAAAAAAGAATGGCAGTGTCCATTTTTTGGAATATCTGGTGGCGAGTGCCAGAAGAATCGCAATAAAAGTTCCCCAGAATATCGCGTACAGCATCCAATACGGGCCAAGGGCCTCCTGATCCGGTACGATCCACATTTTGACAAAGGTGTGATACAACATCTTTACAAAAGATAGAATATTCTCCAGACCCCTATAACAGGAAAACCGTGGAACAAGAAACTCCCTGAGCAGCCAGTACAGCACACCGGCAACACCGCATGGCACTACCAGTCGAACATATCGTTTGATGATCATGCCGGAAAGTTTTTCCTGCCAATTGTTGTTCTGTGGCGCGGCACAATGTCGCAGCACAATAGCAGCCGTCAGAAAGGCAGCCAGCATAACAAAAACACATACCCAGAAATTCCCGTTGGTGAGTACGCCATATGGCTCGTAGGATAACCGGATATCCAGCCGAAAAGGAAGTTTTGACTCCATCACCTCTCCAAAATATGCGCCGTTAAAGTATTCCAGAGAAAAATGGTGGGTAAAGATCAACAGACAGGCAATTCCCTTCAGCCCGTCAATCCAAGCGATACGTTTATTGTTTTCCACTGCCATAGCAATTATTGTCCCTTCTCCATATGCTCTCGAAAAGCCTCAAAGCTATTCACACCGGGCGCCAGCATGTACCATTTTTTCAGAACACTGCCGTCCTGCTCGCTTTCGATTCTATTTCGTATATCTTCGGGAATTTCCCCCAGATGTTCTAAAAAGGCATAAATTACCTGCCTCTGGCCTGCCGCTTTTCCTTCCGCTATTCCTGCCGCCTTCCCTTCCGCTATTCCTGCTGCCTTCCCTTCCGCTATTCCTGCCGCTTTCCCTTCCGCTATTCCTGCCGCTTTCCCTTCCAAGATCCCAAGCGTCTTCCCCATGGACAACCCGGACTCCCGGCCCTCCTCAAACGCCTCTTCCCTTTCCACTGCAACCGCGTCATCATAATTCCACTGCGTATTCAGCATATTCAACACCTCCGAACCATGTTCCTTCATAAACTCCGTCAGGATTCCCTCTTCTACACAGTCCTTGGCTGCCTGTTCGATGGCGGCGTCCCGAACCCATCCCGCGCCCAGATATTCCTTGATCCGCTGGATAAACCATGAATACTCATACATCGGACGACATTCTCTCAGCAGCTTATGTCCTGACGGAAGATTGATATTGATTACTTTCACTTCCAATTCTACCATAGGATGCTCTGTTTTTTCAAGAAAAGCATCTGAAAGCCTCAGAATTTTCTCCGGCGGACATGTTTCGTCACCATTATAAAAGACATAGAATTCCGGCGTGGGAATCCGAAACAACTTACGCTTGTAGATAGACCTCTGGTCCAGCAGCTTTTCCATCGTACGGCCCAGATAAAGCAGATCCCGCAGAGGCATGTTCTCATTGACCGTAGATTGATGCTCGCTGATGACCAGCACCCGGTTCTTAACGGTAAAGGCCAGATCATTTTTTCTTGCGATGAACAGTACCCCTTCCAGCGTAACATACGTGATATCATCCGGAGATACCTCTTCCTCTCCCAGCGCCGCGTATAACCTGGACGCATTTTCCGGCTCACCAAAGTATGTAGTAAACGCACTGTTCTTTACCTCACGGTTAGTGATCGCCTTTTCGTTTTCTCTTGCCATAAATACTCTCCTCCTATTGTTTTATTGTGAAAAAGAAAACAGCAGAAAGAATAACGCCTCCAAAGAAATGAGGTAATTATTCTTTCTGCTGTTGTAACTCTAATTATATATGGCAGGAAATGATTGTCAAGTAAAAATCCTACAAAATTCCCATAAGTTTGTCAATTTCTTCCGGCCGGTCCACAAATCTCCGTGCCCCCTGGCTCTCCAGAAACTCCCGATCCCGGAATCCCCATGTGACAATGATGCTGTCCAGTCCCGCATTTTCAGCGGTACGGATATCCACTTCAGAGTCCCCGATGTATACGGCGTCAGCCTCATCCATCTTGAGACGGCGCAGTACCTCAAATACCGCGTCCGGGGCAGGCTTGCGGCGGATGCCGGCCCGCTCGCCTACCGCAAAATCAAACAGCCCCTCGTAATAATGTCGACACAGTGGCTGCACCGCCGCGTCCGCCTTATTGGATACCACTGCCGTAAGGCAGCCCGCCGCCCGCAGACGCTGTAACAGAGGCAAAATACCCTCATAAGGTCTCGTCTTATCCGCACAGTGCCCCTGATAATAGTCCGAAAACGTCTCATGTACCTTGTCAATCTCCGCCGCCGGCAAACCTGGCGGAACTGCCCGCTCTATCAGCTTGCGGATACCATTGCCCACAAAGCGGCGCACTTCGTCGATGGTGCGTCCGGAATAACCGTGCTTTTCCAGAGCATAGTTCGTTGCGTCCGCCAGGTCCTCCAAGGTGTTGAGAATCGTACCGTCCAGATCAAATATCGCCAATTTATAGCCCATATCCATTCCCCTATTCCATGTCATGTTATTCATACCGCAATGCCTCGATGGGGTCCATCTTCGCGGCCTTATTGGCAGGGTAATATCCGAAAAACACCCCTATCGCCATGGAGAATCCCAGAGACAGCAATATACTTCCCACCGAGGGCGTTGCCGACGCTCCCAACAGATTGGCTGCGCTCATGCCCAAAATCACTCCCAGCACGATTCCGATCAGACCGCCCACCAGACAAATCACAATGGACTCAATGATGAATTGCATACGGATAGCGCTGTTAGGCGCACCCAACGCCTTACGGGTACCGATCTCCCGGGTCCGCTCGGTGATGGATACCAACATGATATTCATCACCCCGATTCCGCCAACCAGCAACGCTATTCCCGCGATCACGGCAATAGCCGTGGTGATGGTAGACATCATATCCGACATGATCTCCACCATGGATGCCATGCTGAAAGCCATGGGCTGAAAATCCCGGTTATTGCGGTAATAGGGAGAAAAGAAATTTGCGGTAGTATCCGCAAAGGCATCACTGTCCAACCCGTCCGCAGTGATCACAGTAAATTGCGAGAACCCCTGAGAATGACTGATCTCCTGGGCCGTTTTCAGCGGAATATAGAAATCTGTCTGGGTGTCTTTCTCCGATACGAAAGACATGCCCATGGCCGACTGCTCATACTCATATACACCCACCACCACAAAATCAAAATATTTGTCTCCAAGATTAACCTGGAGCACACTGCCCAGAGCCCGGTCCGCATCCCCGCCAAACATATTGTTCACCACGATACCGGAAACCATGGCTACCTTGCGGCCCTCATCCATCTCCGTTCCGCTGAAGTATCTGCCCGCCTGCAGTTTCATATCATTGGCCAGAAAATACCCCAGGCTGGTACCCGTGACACTCACATTGGCATACAGGCCCTTATCCTGTAACTTGCTCTGGCCCAACCCCTCCGTGACAGAGATTCCCAACACGGAATCCGCATAAGTCTCACAGTAGTTCTCAAGCATCTCCCGGGTATAATAGTCTTTCTCCTCCGCCATGACCCTGCCCATGCCGCCGCCGAAGGACATGCCCTCCTCCGTTGTCTCCTCCTCCTGAGGTTTCTGCTGAAGGATCACGGTAATATTATTTACGCCCAGAGCGCTCATGGACTCGGTCATGGTATAGGTCAGAGACTGCCCCACCGTCATAATGGCTATCACGGAAGATATGCCAATAATAATGCCCAGCATCGTCAGCAGTGCCCGCATCTTGTTGGCTTTCAGACTAAACAGTGCCAGCCGCACGTTCTCATAAAACATCATCATATGCCAGCTCCCTGCCTTTCCCCGATGATAAAGCCGTCCTTAATGGTGACTACCCGCTCCGTCTCCTCCGCCAGCTCAGGGGAATGGGTGATCAGCACAATGGTCTTGCCCTGCTCCTTATGCAGCTTGTGAAACAGATCCATCACCATACGCCCGGTGGTGGAGTCCAGCGCTCCGGTGGGTTCGTCCGCCAGGATGATCGCCGGATCATTGCCCATGGCCCTGGCTATGGCTACACGCTGTTTCTGTCCGCCCGACAGTTCTTCCGGCAGATGTTTCATCCTGTCTTCCATACCTACCATGGCCAGCAGCTCCTTGGCCCGGCTCACCCTCTTCCTGCCTGTGATTCCGCCGTAAAGCATGGGCATCTCCACATTTTTCAGGGCATTAGTCTTGGCGATCAGATTGTATGTCTGAAACACAAACCCGATCTTGCGGTTGCGTATCCCGGACAGCTCTCTGTCCTTAGCGGCGATCATATCCACTCCGTCCAGCCGGTACTGCCCCTGGGTGGGGCGGTCCAACGCTCCGATAATATTCATCAACGTGGACTTGCCGGACCCGGAAGCTCCCACCACCGCCACAAACTCTCCCTCATATATGGTCAGATTGATGCCGTTTAACACTGTCAGCTCATTGGGCGTACCGATATAAAAACGCTTATAGATGTCTTTGAGCTCAATCATCGTCCGCCTGCTCATCATACTCCTCCCATGGGGCCCATCTGCAGCATCAGCTCATTCAGATTATCCAGGCTGTTGTCGGCAGGCACGATCACATCCAACCCCTCAACGATCCCCTCACCGAAGATCTCCACATAATAGTCGCTTTCAATACCCTTAGTCACCGGAATGCGGCGGGTGGGCAAAGCGCCGGGCATTGCCGCCGTTGTGGGCCGCCCCTCTCCTTCAGGCCTTTCTCCGTCCGTCGGAGCTGCCGTGCCGGGCGCGTCTCCCCCAGGGCCGTTGCCGGGTTCCCCTGACGCAGCCGCGCTGTTTTCCTCCACCACTTCCACATAAAAGCTGCCGTCCTCCGCCGTCTGCACTGCGGCATAAGGCACAGTCAACACATCTTCCTTGCTGCTGATGATGATGCTCAGCTTGGCGGTCATATCCAGACGCAGATCGTCACAGGGTGTATCGATGCTGGTCTTAACCGTATAAGTCACAGCAGAGCCGGCGGTCGCCCGGGGCGCGATGGATATCACCTCACCCTCCAACTCCAGATCCCCTGTGCCGTTGGTCTTGATGACCACTTTTTGACCCGTCTTGATCTTGCTGATATCATACTCATCGATCTCCACCGTGACCTCATAGCTGCTGATATCCTCAATGGTCACTATGGCCCCGCCGTTATAACTGGCGCCTGTCTCCAGATTGACCGCCGTCACCACACCGGAAATAGGCGCAGTCACCGTGCAGGCGGCTATCTGCTCCTTATAACGGTCTATCTGCTGTTGGTCCGTCATACCCGAAGTAGAGGCATTTAACCGGCTGGAGGTCACATTGTCCTGCCTGCTGAGAAGAGTGCTGCTGCCGTTTCGTATGGTGTCTTCCTGGCTCTGTAGCTGTCTCTCGTATGCGTCATGTGCATTGTTTACCGCCGTTACCGCCTGGTCATAGACGGTCTTCAGACTCCGCTCCGTCTCCTGGGCCGTGCTGTATTTCATCTGATATTCTGAGATTAACTGCTCCAGACGCCGGGCCTCAGCCTCCAGCGCCGCCCTGTCATCGGAGGAGGCATCGCCGCCGGACACGGTTTCGTTTAACTGCTGATGGACCTTGGATAACTCTTCCTGATATCCCTCCAGCTCTTTTCTTATCTTAGTGCTGTTGTCATTGGCGCTGCCGTAATTGGAACCCGCCCTGTTCATGGTTTCCCTGGCATCCTCGTAAGCCTTAAGAGCGCTTGCCACCTGTTCTTCCATTCGGGACATATCCACCTGGACGGATATTCCCGTCTCATTCAGACTGCGCTGGGCAGAATCCAGATCAAGCTGGGTTCTCCTCTGGGCCACGCTCAGGGAAAGCTCGGAGTTAGCCAGACTCTCCTCCAGATCAGCCGTATCCAGCAGGCACAGCAGATCTCCCTCCGTAACCATGTCTCCCACCTCTACCGGCACGCTGAGAGATTTTACGCCTGTCACCTCGGCCGTTACGCTCTTACTGCCCGCGCTGACCACAGAACCTGTGGCGGATACGCTTTCTACCAGGGATCGGCGCTCTATAGCTGCCGTCTCCTGCCGGTTTAGCATATTCATCATCGTCTCCGCCGTCTCTCTCACACTGCTGACAAATTTTCCGATCAGGACTGCGAGAACAATAGCGATTACCAGAAAAATGCACAGCTTTTTATGCTTCTTAAGCCAATTAGTAACAGCCTTCATAAATTAAACTCCTCATTTCCGTGCCGCTGCTCTGTCCTCCCCGGCCGTGCGGCACATAACAGACCGGGGTAAAATATCTGGAAATCATTTTAACCCCGGTCTAAAAAATAGTCCATAGATATCACAAAAATTTCATATATTTTATGGTAATTTTATACATGAAAACCTGTCCGCTCCTCCAGAGCCTGTCTGCCCTTTTCATAGATAGGACACACCTCCGCGAGAAGATTTTCATAGTAGTCCGATGCGGCATGTCTGCGGGCCTGAGCCATCATCCGTCCTTTGTCGGTATAAAAGTAGGAGTATATATTTTCCAATTTTAGCCTATATTCCTGTAAAAAAGACGGTTTCTCATCCCCCGTTCCGTCCTGTATCCTGCCCTGGGTGTCCACATTGTAAAGCGGCTCCGATACCTGCCCTTTATAAAACAGAGTCCGGGCAATACCGATGGCCCCCGTCGCATCCAGCTTATCCGCATCGAACAGGATCTTGGCCTCTATAGATTCCGGAACATTATTATTGCGGTAACGATGGGTCAAGATACAGTGTCTGACTCTGGCGGCAAAATCTTCGTTAAAACCCCGTTCTGTCAGAAAACGATACGCCTTCTCCGCCCCCACCTGCGCATGACAGAGAGAAGGATTCTCAAATTGCTCCCCGCGTCCCACATCATGGAGCAGACAGGCGCAGATCAGCACGTCATAGTCCACATCCTGCTCCTCACCGGCAATCTCCAGCGCACTGTACAGTACCCGGTAAACATGTTCCTTATCGTGAGCGCTGTCCCCCATACAGGACAACATATAATTCTCCCATGTCTGGTATACGTCTTTTGTCATGATCTTCTCCCTTACTCATGTGTCTTTTCTCTCTTTACCCCGGATTACCCCTCTATGCCCTGTTTTGACACAGTAAACAGAAAGCACAGACAGCGCCCGGCCGTAACGCGTCAGTAATATGCATTTTATCATTTTTTCCAGTCTGATACAACCCCTGATACGACCGGCTAATTCATCCTGCCCATAATAACCGCGTGACAGGATCTCAGCCTTTCCTTTGTCTGCCAACTATCTATAAAAGTGCAACTTACGGTTGCCGCAAAAATGATAAATTGCATGGTAAGCTTGGTTGTTGCACTGCTTTTAATATAATATAATGTATAACACATATTAAAATTTATTGGCAGACAAGGAGGAAGATAATTGAAAACAAAAGATGTGTATCTGAAAACCATGAAATTTGTATGGCTCAAACTGGCGCTGGGAGGAGTGGTGCTGCTCTACGCGCTGGTGTCGCTGCTACTCTTTGTATGGCTGGGGAGTCTGAGCGGCGGCAGCAGTATCATAGTGATGCTTACCATCTGGCTCATTCTGGTGGGTTGCGTTTACGGATTCCTACAGCATTATATCGGTTACATGCTCAAGGCCGGACATGTGGCAATGGTAACTACGGCTGTGACCACCGGTTCTCTGCCGGATGACCAGCTGGGTGCCGCGAAAGCCATGGTTTCACAGCGGTTTCTAACTGCCAATGTCTACTTTGCCGTGGACCGGCTGGTGAGCGGCGCGGTGAGCCAGCTACAAAGCGGCCTCCAGAGAGTGGATGACCTGCTGGGAAAGATTCCCGGCGTATCCTTCCTCGTTTCCTTTGCCCAGATGTTCGTACATATCGCACTGAATTATGTGGACGAATGCTGTCTGGGATACACCTTCCTGCACAAGGATCAGTCGGCTTTCAAAAGCGCGGCGGACGGTGTAGTCATATATTTCCAGAACTGGAAAAAACTATTGAAAGACGCCGCTGTAATGACAATAGCCGTGATGGCCATCTCTTTTCTGGCATGGCTGCTGCCCTTTCTTGTGCTGTCGGGTATTTTCGCGGCGCTGGGCATTCATGCCATTTATGCCGCCCTGCTTTCCATTCTCATCGCGGCCATATTAAAGAGTGCTTTCGTAGACAGTTTTCTGATGGTCAGAATGATGGTATCTTACATGGAAGTTGCGCCCTCAACAGAAATCACCTTTGATCTGTACGGCAAACTCTGCAAACTTTCCGCCAAGTTCAAGAGTCTCTTCGACAAAGGACAGCAGGAACAGCACAATTACGGGAACGTGTGAATCGGGAACGGATTTTAGGACTGGCCTGACCATCCGAAGAAGTCTTCCACCCTGCAACGGTAGTTCTCATTGTCATAAAAGAAACTGCGTACATGGCCTGCGCCCTCCACAAGCAACAGTTCTTTGCGGGAGGAGCAGGCCGCATATGCCTCCCGGCTCATACGGCAGGGCACAAAATCATCCGCCAGCCCATGCACAAAAAAAACAGGCAAGCGGGTCTTCTTTAGAGATTCCGGTGTGGAATACTCTCTTATGCCAAAGCGGGCGTGGAACCGCACGATCATATCCACATAATCCATGGACGGATGCTCCCGCATCCGCAAAGATTTTCTGCCCACCTCGTATAGCATTTCATAGGGGCTGGTAAAACCGCAGTCCGCCAATACGCCCTGCACGAAATCCGGCAGCTCGTCTCCCGCCGCCATCAACACCGTGGCGGCCCCCATGGAAACACCCCCCAGATACACCGGCAGCGTGTTATGGCGCTCCTGCTCCAGATACCGCATCCACTCCGCCACGTCCCGGCGCTCCAACACGCCGAACCCCATATATTTTCCCTGGCTGGCTCCCTGGGCGCGCTGTTCCACCAGCAGCAGATCACAGCCTATTTCATAGAGCCATTTGCCGATACTGCCGAAATCCCCGGTCCAACTGCCGCGCCAGCCGTGAAAAAGAACGATCAGACGTTTCGTCTGCCCCTTAGCCTGAATATAGTGTCCCACCAGGCGCAGTCCGTCCCGGGATAATATATCCACATCCTCCCGGGGCAGGCTTTTCAGCCATTCCCCATCTTCCCGCATCTGCCTGCGTATCTCCAGTTCCCTGGCCGGGATCTCCTCTTTTCCATTGGAAGACAACAGATTCCTTGTTCTGGCGTTCAATGCCAGATTCATCAAAATATGATATTTAATGATTAAAAAGGTAGACGCCATCACAGTGACAACTGCCAGCGCAATACAAAAAATTTTCATTTCACTCCCAAGACAATACAGACATATATCATATGGTGTCAATAAACACGCAGTCTAAGCTTACTCAGCTCTATAGCTCTTTGGATAGACAATCGATGCGTTTCCACCATCATATAAATGCTGTCTGGCAATTCCCCCAAAATACGTATAATCCGTATCCTCCCCTGTTTCCCCACGGCAGAGCTGCAGCACTCCTTCCCGCAGCCGTTCCATAAAGGAGATCGGCAGAAACTGTCCATAGTGGCCATGCAGGATATGATCCGCCTGGTCTTTCAAATACATAATTTTGTCAAGTGCCTGCAGAAAATCCTGAGGAGACGAGCTTTCCTCCAACTGCATCCACAGATGCGTGTTGATGGCATCCCCTGTAAACAGCACCCGATCCTCCCGCAGGAGCAACAGGATACTCCCCTTTGTGTGACCGGGAAGATGCACCACTTCCACAGTCAATCCACCCAGATCTATCACATCTCCGTGCTGAATGGGGAGAAAAGGCGGCATATGCATACCCCTCTCTGCCATCATCATCATAAATCCGTCCATCTGCGAATGCCGCCGGGCCACTTCCATATCCAGTGGATGTATATACACCTCCTCAAAATATATGTCACCATATATATGGTCGCCGTGCCCATGGGTATTGATTACCATCAGGGGTAGCTCCGTAATGGTTCTTGCCACGGCCCGCACGTCTTGGTAACCGTTCATCGTATCGATTACCAGCGCTTTCTCCATACCCACCACCAGATATCCTATGGATTCTCCTGCGTCATCCATGGAAAATATGTGCGGGTTAAGCCGCTGTACCTTTATTCTATCCATATATCGCACCACCTTACTTTTCACACCCACTGCCTCCGCCGTCAGTCAGCAAATAGTTCTCTGGCTTTTGCCATTCTCTCCACTATGCCCACGGCAAAAGGACATCTGCCCTCACAGCTGCCGCAGCCAATACAGTCGGAGGCATTTTTCTCCAGCGCCATATAGTGGGCTTTCACGGATGCCGGTACTTCCTCCTGCATGGTAGCCAGATCGTACAGCTTGTTTACCATGGCTATATCAATGTCTGCCGGACAGGGCTTACAGTGGTTGCAATACATACATTTCTGACTGTAGGCGTGATGGGGCGCCGTGGCCAGCGCGCTGGCATAGTCCTTTTCCTCCTCCGAAGCCGTCTCATAGGCCACTGCGTCCGCCACATGCCGGGGCTCGGAGTAACCCGCCATAATACTGGCTACCGCAGGTCTGGTCAGCGCATAGTGAATACACTGGACAGGGGTAAAGGCCACGCCAAAGGGAGAAGTCTTCTCATTAAAAAGTCTCCCTCCCGCATAACCTTTCATCACCGTGATCCCCACGTCCTGCTGCTCGCATACTTTGTACAACTCCGCTCTCTCCGGGTCCATACCCGCCAAGGAGGCGTCATACTGCTCGGCAAAATAATCGTCCAGATTTTCCGAGGGAGGCATCAAGTCGAAAGCAGGATTCACAGAAAACAGCAGCATCTCGATCTCACCGGACAGCGCCGCCTTTTTGGCCACTTTCGGATTGTGGGAACTTAATCCTATATGTTTTATGATTCCCGTTTTCTTTAATTCATGCACATATTCCATAAAAGGACTGCCCTGAATCTCATCCCACTCCTTCTCCGAGTCCACATAGTGAATCATACCCAGGTCTATGTAGTCCGTCTGCAGCCGGGTGAGCAAGTCCTCAAAGGCGGCCTTTACCTTGGCTGCCTCACGGATGCGCACATACTGCCCGTCCTGCCACGTGGAGCCGATATGCCCCTGGATATACCACTTGTCCCTGCTGCCCTTGATGCACTCGCCGATGGCCGACCTCACATTGGGTTCGGACATCCAGCAGTCCAAAATATTAATCCCCTGTTCCTCACAGGCTTTAAAGATCGCCCGACAGCCTTCCAGCTCCATCCGTTCCAGCCACTCTCCTCCAAACCCGATCTCGCTGACCATCAGCCCTGTTTTACCCAATCTTCTGTAACGCATAAAATTCGTCCTCCTTTCGTCAATATACCGCCGATTTCTTTTAAAATTCATTTTGATAAGACATATTAATTAAATTTGTTAAGATTTTACAGGTTGATTATACCAAAAAAATTGTGTAAGAGGCAACTGAAATAATAGGCAGACACCCACAAATTTCCATGCGGGAGTCCGGCAATGCAAAGGGGTCCGAAAACATTGAGCCGGGGCAGTTACAGCCGTCATAAAAAGGGCAGACTATTTCGGCGTCTGCCCTTTTACACTATATTATGGCTTGTCGCGATACTGTGCGGCAGCTTGGTATATACCCAGCAGCACCACGAAAACCAGCGCCGCCACAGGCCAGACAGGCCAGGTAGTTTGCCAACTGTTATAATCGCCCCGGGCGGTGTTAAAGAGATTGATGCCCAGATAGATAGCCGTCACCAGACACCAATAAGCACCGATCAACGGACCAGCCTTTCTGCGGTCCCGTTTCCTGTCCGCGGAGTAATCCCCCTCCTGCAGCAACTTCTGAAAACTGCCCCATATACAGCTTACCCGCACCAGCAAAAATACCCCGAAAGATATGATGACAAATAACAGACACAAACTGTATACCCCCCCAGATGTCCCCAACGCCTAACCCGGCAGCGATCATCAGGGGCACCACACTGAGAATACACAGTACCACACCCAGGACCAGATTCTTCTGATATTTTTGTCTAAAGTTATCTCTCTGTCTTTCCACAATGCCGCTGACTCCATATTGCAGGCAGATATTTTCTTCTTCCAGATATTCATAAGGAGCCAGTTTCATTCCGTTTACAATAAACAGCGCCACTGCCGCCGCCACTTTCAGCAGCAGGATCACTGTCCCCAATCCGCCGGCCATATTCTCTGTGACGGATACCGGACCATACTCTGACCAGCCGCCCAACAGCATCAGACAGATCGGAGAGAGGACACAGAGCATAACTCCCACGGCAATGGGCGTGCAGGTTCTATGAACCGTCTCCAGATAGGTATTGGCCTCCTCCAGCGAAAGAGTTTTTACGTACTGCTCCACCTCCACAGGTTCTTCTCCCTGCCCTCCGTCATTTATGGCGCCTGTGTCATATTCATCTTTTAATAGAAAATCCGTACTGACGCCGAAGATACTACTCATACGGATGATCTTATCCAATTCCGGTATCGACGCGGCGGACTCCCATTTGGACACCGACTGACGGGAAATTTCCAGTTGATCCGCCAGCTCTTCCTGGGACCAATCTTTTTGCTTTCTTAAATATGCTATCTTTTCCGCTAAAATCATCTTATACCTCCCATATCTTAATTTGCGGATTCCCTTCCGCTGGTCAAGCGGTTCAAAATCCGGCTAGACTCTCACATATATGTTGTTTCGTCTCTTGTATTTTAACAGAATTCGCAGTTGACAACCACCAAGCGCGCGGTACATTTCTGATTTTTCTGTCAATCCGCGGTTGCAGTTTACTATAAATTTGACCCCAAAATGCGCAAAAAGAGAATTTCTTCACATATGGTCACTGTTCCACACAGACAGTCGGGATAGCCCATGCTTGCTTTTCCCCATAAATATGCTATACTTACTTTATAGTCAACATGGGAGAGAGTATTATGAATGCATTATCAATAATGATGGCGGATTTTTGCGAAAAATATGCGCTGGGAGAAATACAGGGTGAGCCTCGGGCAGTAAAGGGCGGACTGTTACACCAAATGTATCATGTGGCCACAGATCAGGGAGATTACGCGGTTAAACTGCTGAATCCGGACATCATGAAACGGCCGCAGGCCATGGAAAATATGATTGATTCAGAGCGGATTGCCCAGCGGCTGGCGCAGGGACCGGAGGCGGTTCCCGCGGTGGCGGCTCTGCAACAAAAGGATCGGCAGCTACTGTTTATGGATATGGCCTGTAGCTCCTCCCCGGACAGTGTAAGACAGTATATCTTTGTCTATCCCTGGATAGAAGCGCATTCTCTGTTCCCGCCGGAAATAGGGGTTTCACATTGCGCTAAGATAGGTTACATACTGGGACAGATTCACGGTATGAAACTGAGCCCTGAAAAAATGGGAATAAAGCCGGAGGAACCGGGGCGGTCTCTCTATGACTGGCAGGGTTATCTGGCTTTGGCCAAAAAGCAGGGAGTTCCCTGGGTATCCGACTATGAGACAATGCTGACTGATCTGACCCGCTGGGACAAAGCGGCCACGGAGGCCATGGAATCCGTCAGTTCCTGTCAGGTTATCAGTCACCGGGATCTGGACCCCAAAAACGTGTTGTGGCAGAACGGACAGCCCTACCTGATCGACTGGGAGGCTGCCGGAGCCGTAAATCCCTATCAGGAACTACTGGAAGTACTGAATTATTGGTGCAACGATGAAAGCGGCCGTCTCAATCACGCCCTCTGTCGGGCATTGTTGGATGAATATACCCAATCTATGGATCTGTGGGGTGTGGACTGGGCACCGGTCTTTGCCGTCGGCTGCGACAATATGTTGGGCTGGTTCGAATATACCTTGAAAAAAGCTCTGGGCATTGAGAGAGACGAAGACGCACAGGGAGCCTGCCAGATGAAGGGCACCTGGCAGGAACTGCTGCGATACGAAGCGCAGATCGGAAATCTGCGGGAAATACTGGAAAAATAGTGTTTACAAGAGTATTGTCGTTCTGGTGCCTGAGTACTGTGCCGGCACAGACATTTATACGGCATCCTAAGGTCGATTACCTACCAAAGTCTCCGCCGGCTCCTCCACATAACGCTGTTGCCCGGTCATCAGCAGGATCAGACTGCCCGCTATCAGTACAATGGTTACTGCCAGGCCACCCTCCAGACCGAACGCGCCTCCGTTGATCAACTCCCGGCCTGCCACCATCTCCGAGTCAAGAACCGAACAGCTGGTCTGCATACCGCTGACACTGATGCCGTAAAAATTGCCCTGCACCAGATTCCATATAGAATGCAGCGCGCCCACACCCCATATGTTTCCCCGCTTGATAAAATATATGGAGGCAAAGATGCCAAAGAGTACCAGATTGATAAACGCCAGTACCGTGATCCCATTATTGAGCAGATGCAGCGCCGCAAAAAACACCGCGTTAGCGGCGATACCCGCCGCCAAGGGATATCGTCTGCTCACAGACACCAGAAAATATCCCCTGCACAACACTTCCTCCGCCATACCCTGAACCATATACCCAAGCACAAACAATATAAAGATCCCGGCGGAAAAAGTCGCCGACAGTCCCCGGATTTTCAAAGATCCTGTGAGCACACAGATCAGTACCGCCACTGAAAACATCACAAAACCGATCCCCGTACCACACATATATTCCTTCCACATTCCCGGTTTCTGGAATCCTACTGTTGTCATCTTTCTCTTCTGAATTAATTTGCAGAACAGTAATGTTGTCAAGATCATTCCCGCAGTGGAAAACAGCATCGCAATGGACAGAGCATTGGACTGCATCAACGCCTCCGCGGCCAATGTGATCGCCTGCACATCACCCGAAACGGCGGCATTCAGATAGTCCGCGTCGGTGAACATCAGAATCAGTTCAACCGGAGTCAATACCGCCATCTGAACTATCGTGCTGACCAAAAATACGGCGACAAAGATCAACAATTCCAAAATTATATGCAGACCCTTTTGGGCCGCGGCAGCCTCCGCCACCATTTTAGGCTTTTTCAGTTTAAATAATTGCTGCATAATATACCCCCATCTTCCTTCTTTTACCTATTGTAACTCTTTTGTGGCCATATTCCAAGGTTTATCTGCAAAAAATGCAGTAAAAAACGACTGATATTTACTTGCATAACGATTTCCGTTGTACTAAAATTTTAAATACAAACTGATATACCAAAGGAGGGATTACCCATGCTATATGACAATCACGATGAAAGAATCAAATATTACGAGCTGCTCCTGCAGCGAGATTTAGCCGGAATGCCTGTTTATCCTCTTCCGGAGGGGTATCGCTTTGTTTTTTACAAACCCGGAGACAGGGATGCGTGGATAGCCATTGAGACTTCCGCGAAAGAATTTACCGGATATGACCAGGGGCTGATCTCCTGGAACCGCTATTATCAGGGAAAAGATGAAGAATTGAAACATCGCATGGTTTTTATAGAGGACAGCGCGGGAGATAAAGTTGCCACTGCCACGGCTTTTTACAATATATATAAGAAAGACCCTGACGGAGCCGGATGGCTCCACTGGGTAGCCGTACGCAGAGAGTATCAGGGACTGGGGCTTTCCAAGCCTTTGATCACACATGTTCTTGGTATTATGGCGTCTCTGGGATATACACAGGCCAAGATTCCCACCCAGACCATCACCTGGCTGGCCTGCAAGGTCTATCTGGATCTGGGGTTCCGCCCGCTGCCCGCCAATGCCATACACAGCAGGGCGGGGTGGCAGATCATAAAAACCCTGACCCACCACCCCGCGTTGGAAGATTTTGCGGAAATATCCCCGGCAGATATTCTGGCATGATCCGAGAAACGACCCGGGACATGGACTGCCGCAAAACCTAATTTTATACAATGTCTACTCAATAATGAGGCTGGCACACTTGATATCCTCTGACAGATCATATACTTTTCCCGTCCGAAGTCCGACCACCTTGGGGCGCAAAGGATACTGCGGATTGTTTTTCAACACTTTCGCTTTCTCCCCATTGCTGAGAGTGACAACACTGTTCACGGGATAGAGGATCACGATACCCAGGAAATTCCTCATATAGTTAATATCCAGCTCGTCCGTCATAGCCATGATCATCTCTATAGCGTCCTGCTGGGAAAACGCTTTTTTATAAGGCCTCTCCGTCACAAGAGCGTCATAGATATCAGCGATAGCCAGTATCTTGGCATAGGGATATATCTTGTCCGATGCCACTCCCATGGGATACCCCTTCCCGTTGAGCTTTTCATGGTGCTGGAGCACTCCCATCAATACCTCCTGGGGAATGTCGCCCTTTTCTTTCAGAATCTGATAGCCAAAAAGAGAATGATTCTTCATAATGGCAAACTCTTCTTCTGTCAGCTTACCGGCCTTATTCAATATCTCATTGGGGATCTTGGATTTTCCCATATCATGCAGCAGGCCTGCCATGCCGATCTTCTGGATCTCCGTCTCGGTCATATTGCTGTTCTTAGCGATCAGCATAGAGATCGTGGCCACATCCACGCTGTGCTGAAATGTGTATTCGTCGCTGAATTTCAGAGCGTCTATGTTCAGCGCCACCGCCTCATTCTCCATGATGGAGCCCACCAGGCTGGTGGTGACATTGGCGGCGGTATCTATAAAGTCAGGGGCGGAAGTATCATTGTATAAAAATTTAATTCCCTCAGAAACCCGCTTTTTCACACTCTCGGACAGTTTCACCTTGGACCGGTCCGCCACCGTAAGTTTCTCAATGGTCATCTGCACTTCTGGAGATATCTCTATATCTCCCTCTGTCTCGGGATCTTCCTCGCCCTCACGTATATAGATTCCGGTGATATTCATCTTCTGCAGCGCTTCGATCAAAAAATCATCCAGAACGGTTTTTCGGGCAATCAAAACCCGCCCGCTCCTGTCAATGATAGCCTGATCTATCACCATATCCTGCTTTAACGCTCTTGTACTTATATATCTTCTTCGCACCATATATATATCACCTGTATATGTATAAAATTCCTAATGCACTGTATTATGTTTCATTATAATGCATTTTCCGTCAGAAAGCTACTCTTTTTTATGCAGACCTATCCCTGGCCGGAGCTGTACAGACCTACGCATACCAATGATCGTCCATAACATTAAGTGAATCTTACCACCTTTTTTGACCCCTGTCTATGAATAAATCGGACCCATTTTGGCCTCCTTATATTGATGAGATGACTTTTTAATCTTGTTCACGAAAGATTTACATTTCTGCGTAAAAAATAAGACCAGAAATCTATTTCAAATTTCTGGTCTATGATTTTTAATTTTTTCAAACCATTTCTTAATGAATATGTTGAATTCTTTTATATTATATTCAAGTTCTCTTCTGATATCGAAGAGTTACATAAATATGTAAAGTAAAAAGGATCAAACATCAAATACATAGACTCTTTGCTCAAATCCCTATAGCGAAAAGAGTATTCTAATTCTTTACAATACAATTCACATATATCCCTTCCGCTCTCAAAAAATTCTGGATTGTATTCTTTTAATAAACTGCAAGTCATATGTAATGCAATTTTTTCATTAATCCACGTTGCCATATGCATAGTTTCTGTAGAATCATCTGGCAGTATTTTAACCCAAAACGGACGAAGTTTAAGAATCCAAAAACATTCTAGGCCTATGATGACTTTATATTCGTTTGCTTTCATATTAGAATGATACACTTGGAAATATAACTTGCGCATATCTACTCGAACAATCAAATCTTTTAATGTCTGGATGTTTACCTCCACTCTATTTTTATCAAATTTAGTAATTTCGCAAAACTGTGTAATTATTTCATCATACTTTTCGAGTTCTTTATTGATAAATTCTTGTGGTGGTTCTGTATATCCAAACTCAATATTCTTCCAACGAGTATCATTCATTTTCATTACTCCCTACATAGACTTTTCTAAAAAAATCTCTTGATTTTTCATCCGCTAAAATTTTTTTCCCTCCTTCTATACACGGATTCAAGGTCTCGACGGTTTGGATAGGCGAGTTTGAATCACACATTAGTGTGTCGGCTGCACATTGACGCGTAATTTCTCCGCATGACATTCCAAAAATTTGTTTTTCCATTTAGCATTTCCCCCCACTTAAAATTTTTACTTTATATTTGTTACATTGCTTTTTTATGTCAATAAATTCTTCTAAAAAATCGCAAGATTCTTTACTAATAATTATTGAATCCCCAACTTTTTTAAAGAATTTATTGCTATCGTTTATTATTAGTATAAGACTAATGATTTTATCTGCTGTAAGAAGTTTTTGGTATGTTTCAAGTTTTTCTTCACTATGTGAATCCTTTAGAACGCTCTCTAAGTCTCTTATCTTTTTGATGCCAAATTCTTTCAATAAACTTTCAATTCTTTCATAATTATAAAAAACTGTCTTTTTACTCAATCTAACATCAAAATATGATAGAACATTTTCTTTAGTGATAGGTTTTTCCAAAATATTTCTTAAATTTCTAGAACGTTCCACTTGATTCAGGTTATCATATTCTTTAACCAAGCCATTAATCTGATAATCAAGCAATTCTAAATTACCCGATAATAAATTCGTTCTTCTCAACAGTCTGTCCGAATCTATCATTTCTAATTCATTTTTATATTGCCTATCATGAAAAATTTGTGCCCACGCATCTTCCAAGACAGTTCTAACCTGAATTTCGCATTTTATTCCCTTAAATTCTTCCGTACCAGCAATTATTGTTTCATCCTTCAATTTTACAATATAATGCACCGATAGATAACCTATTCTATCAGCACCTAATAAATCCAGCTTATTTCCACTATGTTCTTCAAGTACCTCAAACAATTCTTGAATAATTTTGGAAACGTGGTCAATATCGTCCAATAGATATGTAACAATTCTCACCCCTGCTAAATCCATGATTTCGCTTCTGAAATCTGTATATTTATTAACAAAGTTTCCATTATTATCTTTAACTTGCTTTTTGCACTTTTTCTCTAAACTTTCAGGAGTTTTTTCACGTGCAGATGCATAGGCGATTTCAATCTGTCGTACTTTCAATGCATCCTGCACCATTTTCAACACATAGTCTGCATAATTTTTGTATTTATTGGTATCATTTCTATAATCAGCAATAAATCTTTCCCTACGTACTTTTACTTCATCTTGCATACCAAGAATCCAGCCTCTTTCCCCCGTATTTGGGCATATTTCCCCTTCTATAATTGTTATAATAAGCGTCAATGCCTTAAAAGTCAATAATTTTGTGTCCACAAAAACTAAAAAAACCGGAAATCCTCGTACACTTTTGTCCTCGTCTTACCTTCACAAGCCAGACAGTGAATCCATAAGTAGGTCTTAGATACTTCGTCCTTTTATCTGCTCCCAAACTGATAGATTAAATTAATTTGATCAGTGTCATAAGGTATCTGCATAGTTGTCCCCTGGCATAAGCGTTCCATCCCTTACACTGATCAACACATCTTTGGAATCCTTCTTTCTTCCGCTTTACACGTCAATATAAGCGCCGGCCTGCACCCGCCACATCTGCGCGTACTTCCCATTCATCTTCAGCAGCCCCTCATGTGTGCCCTGCTCGGCGATCCTGCCCTTCTCCAACATAATGATATAGTCTGCCAGACGGGTAGTGGACAGCCTGTGAGAAATAAAGATCACGGTCTTGTCCTCTGTGGCTTTCAGCATGGCATGATTCAACTGGTATTCCGCAATGGGGTCCAGGGCGCTGGAAGGCTCATCCAGAATCATCAGCCCAGCCTTCTGGTAAAAGACTCTGGCTATGGCAAGTTTTTGGCTCTCGCCGCCGGACAGATTCATTCCGTTCTCCATGATCTCCGTAGTCAGCGGGGTATCCAGCCCTTCCTTCATCTCCTTTATTCTCTCCAGAAGGCCGCTGTCAGAGAGCGCCTGCCGCACCGGCTCCTCCTGGCAGTCATCCGCGACGTTCATCAGCACGTTCTCCCGCACATTTCCCGCAAAGATGTTAAAGTCTTGAAAAACGGTACCGATGGATTCCCGATATTTTTCTATCTGATAATCCCTGATATCCACTCCGTCCGCGACAATCCTTCCCTCTCCCACATCATACAGCCGCATCAGAAGCTTTACCAGCGTAGTCTTTCCTGCGCCGTTATATCCCACCAGAGCGATCTTCTGTCCCGGTTTAATGTGCAGGGTAATGTCCTTCAGCAGGTTATCCTCGTCCTTGCGGTAGGCAAAGGAGACTCCCTGCAGCTCGATCTCCTTTGCTCCCTGGGACGGGAGCAGTCCCTTTCCCGAGACAATCTTGGGCTCATAACCCAGAAAATCCCGAATTTTCTGAACATACAGGCTTGTCTCACAGGCATAGGGATAGACATCCGTGAAAATAGCCATACCACGTTTCAGACGTCCAAAGGAATTGTACAAAATCGCTACGCTGCTGAAGGATAAAGCCTTCCGAACCGTGGCCTGAAAAACCAGATAGGAGATGTAGAGCACATCGCTGAAAAAACTGTTGCTCACATACCTTCTCATAAAGCTTAACAAAAACCTGCGGTTCGCATTCTTTTTTTCCACTTTATAGACTTCCTCGTTTGCCTCCTCGAACCGTTCAAGCAATACGCCCGAAACCTCCGGGTTGAGTCTAAGCTCCTTGGCGTAATCGCTCAGATAAAATACTCTTTTTACATAATCCCTCTTTCTTTCATGGGGATTGCGGGCAATCCGTATCTTAAAGGTAAGCCGGTTAAACAGCTGATTAAAGAAGAACGCCATCACAAAGGACACCGCCGCAAACAGGATGGAAACCTTATCTTTCATAAAGAAATAGATTCCCGTGGATACGAATACTGCTATTCCTGACGCCGTGTTCTGTAAAAACGTAACGCATCTGTCTATTTGGTTGTCCACCTCTGCCAGCACCAAAACCAGCTGGTCATAGTATTCAGGATTGTCGTAACACTCCAGATCAAGCTCCTTCGCCTTTTCATAGAACAGAAACTTTATCTTCTCCCGCATCTTGGGGCGCTCTTTCTCCATGATGTAATCGCCCACAAACACCGTAAATACCATTCCCAGCGTAATACAGCCGGCCAGGATCAAAAGGAACACCGCAACCTCACGAAAGGGATAATGGAACTCTGCCGCCTCAAGCACATAACCGATCCCATAAGTATGCTCGAAAAAAATGGACACCTGATTTCGCACGGAATCCAACACCGCGAAGATCACATACCCGGGCGAGGCCGCCAGACAGAGTTTAATTAAGTACCAATTGTTCTTCCAGACCTGCGCCGCGCTCTGTTTCACTTGCTCTTTTTCCTGTTTCACAGTTCCACCTCCCCGCCTTCATCCAGAGCCAGATAATTCATAGCCTGCTTTTTATACATCTGCGCATAGCTGCCGCCAAGTTCCATCAACTGTCTGTGTGAGCCTTCCTCGATCAATCTGCCGTTCTCCAGCATAAAAACCTTGTCACAGCTCTTAACAGAGGACAGGCGGTGGGAGATAAAAAGCATGGTGTGATCCCTGCCTTCCTTCATAATATTCTTAAACAGTTCATACTCCGCGATGGGATCAAGGGCGCTGGAAGGTTCGTCAAAAATTTTCACCGGAGATTCCTTCGCAAAGGTCCTTGCCACCGCCAGCTTTTGATTTTCTCCTCCCGACAATACCGCCCCGTCCTCCTCAAACTCTTTTGTCATCATTGTATGTATTCCCTTAGGAAGGCTTTGTACCTTTTCGTAGACTCCCGCTCTCTTTAAGGATCTCGCCACCAGCTCGTCCTCATTGTCATAGCGTCTGCCCATCAGAACATTCTCTTTTATGGTCATTCCCATGACTCTGAAATCCTGAAAGGTGGTAGCAAACATTTCCCGGTAGGCATGGAGATCGTATTCCCGAATATCTCTTCCGTTGACCCGGATCACGCCAGAGGTGGGGTCATACAGTCTCAGCAGAAGTTTAACAATGGTGGTCTTACCGGCGCCGTTATGTCCCACCAATGCCACGATCTCACCTTTATTCAGTTCAAAGGAAAGATTCCTGATGGTTTCTTCGTCCTTATAGGAAAAACACACATCTTCAAACGCCAGGCTCTCAAACTCTTTCTCAGGCATAATCCCTTTTTGGTCCTCCGCAATCTCTTCCCTGTACTCCAAAAAACCTCTGAGATTGTTTATGAACAGACCGTTTTTCATAATAGCCATGATATCTTCAAAGAGCCTGATCAAGATCCAGGTCATGGCAACCATGAGGCTGCTCATAACCGTGAGCTGCGCCAGGGAGATGGAGCCTGTCACCAGATGCCGGTAGACGGCGTAGAATAGTACGCCCTCAAATATAGCCGTAAAAGTAAACGTTATCTTCCAAAAGTTCAGAAATGCGTTGGCAAACGCATATTTTTTCGCCACTCTCACATTGTCCTGGGTTGCGTCATGGTACTGCTTTTTGAGAAGACGGAATATCTGAAAAAGCCGGATCTCTTTGGCATAATCCGGCAGATACATTGTTCGGTTGACATAATTCAGCACCTTGTTATTGGGCGCCTGCTCCTGATATCGTTTAAATTCAAACTTATTCTTCCAGTTTCCAAACAGGAAGTTGCCGACCAACGGGCAAATGATAAACAGCACCGCAAAGTGATCGATCTCATACATAAAGCCAAACACTGCCACAGTAGCCACCGCACCCACTAAAACACCCCAAAAGCTTATAATGATGGCGCTGACTTTTGCCTCCGCGCCATCCATGGCCATCGTATAGCGATTGTAGAAATCCGAATCCTCATAACACCTGAGCTCCACATTGCGCGCCTTCGCATACAGTTTTCGGTAGATGCCCCCGTACAGTCTGGTGGTCTGCAGCGGAAGGATCACATTGTCCGCGTAATTGTTATACAGATTGATCAGGCAAAAGATTATTCCGCAGATCGCGATAAAGGTAAATATCTCGTCAAAACTTTTTCCCTCGTCCAGCGCGCCCACAATCTCCCTGAGAAAAACCGCGTCAAAAAACACCCACTCAAAATAGCCTAACAGTCTCATAAAAAAAGCATTGACCACCAGGCTTTTGCTGACAGAAAATCCCAGTTTCAGAGCATACCAGTCATTCTTCAGCGTTTTTGCAAATGATAATTTTTCTTCTTTCATGCTTTTTCTTCTCCAGATGATACAAAAATTATTTTTCCTATATCCTACCACTTTTTCCGTTCTGGAACAAGAAAAAACAGATTTTTTGCGCGCAGAACGATCAGAAGAGATACGGCTCCCGCAAACAGGACGACCATAAACTCCCTCCCCCTGCATATTTGAAACAGGACCCCATATAGCGCGTTGCCCAAAGGCTGGGCACACATGGACACGGTGAGTACCACGGCGATCACCTTCCCCACCAGGTTTTGGGGCGTCTGTGCCTGGATAAAGGTCATGACCTGCACCGAGAACACCGTGGAAAAGACCATGACGAGGAAACAGCACACCGTTATGACAATGTATACGGCTATTGCCGATGTTAAAATCATCCCGGCTATTCCTATGGGAAACACGCAACCTGTCCCGGCTATGAGAAGACTGCCGGATTTTTTTATGTCCAGTTTTTTGGCAAACACCCCTGCCGCCACACCTCCGGTCAGCCCTCCAGCCGCCAGCGCCCCCTGGGCAAACCCATACAGGGCCTCATCCAGTCCCAGTACCTCCGTAACCATATAGGGCAGACCCACGATGATCATAGCAGACAGAAACAGATTGATCCCGCAAAGTACCAGCACCACCTTCCAGACAATAGGTTTCTCCCTTCGAATAAAACGTGCGCTGCCGGCAAAATCCTCTTTTACCGTCCTCCATATACCGCCTCCAAAATCCTGTTTCACGGAAGGAATACAAATAAAAAGCTCCATCACTGCCGAGAGAAAAAAGCAAGCCACACATATCCATAGCACAGGCTTAAGCCCGCATACGCTGTAGAGAACGCCACCCAGGGCAGGTCCCAACAGAGCGGCGACGGAACTGATGGAGTTGATGATGGAATTGGCCTCCATAAAGCGGTCGGGACTCACCAGTGCCGGAATGCTTGCCTGTACGGAGGGCTGATAAGCGCCCGCAATACCGTACAGGAGCATCATTGTGACCGTCATCAAAAACGTCAGATTTACCCCGCCCATCAAAATGCAGAACGCGGTGATCACCGCCGCTGTAAAAAGGTCCAGCGCCACCATGATATTCCGTTTATTCACTCTGTCAGCCACAATACCACCCACCGGCGACATCAGTATGGCCGGGATGAAAGCGCAGGCTGTCACCGCGCCGTACAGCGCGGAGGAACCTGTCTGATTCAGCAGGTACAGAGGCAGCGCAAAACGCACAGTAGCATTGCCAAACAGTGAGATGATCTGACCGATGATTACCAGTGTAAAGTCTTTTGAAAACAATTTTTTTCCATTTTAAACCTCCATTTTCTCAATTACGTTTATTAATATATGGTGCATCAGACGCAGAGACCAAGACTGTAGTCATTTTACACTTTTTAATACCGCACGGCGGTATGTATATATTTTTAAAATAATCTGCCCCGTGTTCAGGGCAGATTCTGAAACCCTACTTCCCTCTTAACTGTTTTTCTGGTAAATATCTGTCAGCTCCCGTATCCTTTGCGCCATCTCATCATCCACAATATCAAGACCGAAACCTGCCATCATCTGGCGAAACACCATGAACTTCCGATAGATCCGGTCTGCGGAATCTCCAAGTATCATGGGATTCAACCAAATGTTAGCCGCCAGAATGATCAGCTCCGCCATTTCTTCAAGGTACTCTGTGCGTATGGAGCCGTCCGCGATCCCCTGCTCAATAATGGGCTGAATAAAGTCCGGAGCCGCAACCGTCATAGTCTCTCTGAACATACTGTGAAACAGCCTGGAATTATTGCCCAGATTTGGGGCTACGGAGAATATATCCTCCTGCACCGGCCTTAAAATGGATTCCTTAAAAATAGTTTTTAACTTTTCCTTTCCGCTTATATCCGGAGTATCGCGTATTACCTCCAGCATCCTGTTGGACTCCTCTGTCATCCTGTCCGTAACGGCGATCAGAATATCCTCCTTGGATCTAAAGTGATGGTAGATAGCTCCCTTGCTCAGCCCTCCCAGATTATCAATAATATCCTGGATGGAGGTGTATTCATACCCTTTTTCCATAAACAGACGACTGGCCACATCCAAGATCAGGCTCACTGTCTCTTCCGGGTGGTTGTTTCTTGCCATGGCATTCCCTCCCTTACATACCGTCGGTATGCTATATACAGTATCATACCAACGGTATGTTTGTCAACTCCCCAAAAATATATTTCATAAGACGCTCTATATAATGTTATCAGTATGATGTCTACCCCAAAAACACATTCACCCACACCGTGATCAGAAAGTCATACACCCCATGACCAATAATCAGGGAAAGAGTAGTACAGTTTTTAACCTTTTTCCGTATCAGGCATAAAGCCAGTCCTATCAGGCTGGTCATACCCACCTGTACCAGATTTCCGCCAAATATATGGAACAGGCCGAACGCGGCGGAGGACAGCAGCGCCGCCGCCCGGAAAGAACCGCTGATATCATGAAGTTTCCGGTATAGGAAACCTCGAAATATATATTCCTCCGTGAGAGATACCGCTCCGATGCAGTATACAAGCTCATACAGATACTGCCACAGGAATTGGTAGTGTTTCCCGTTGTCGCTCCACTGGCCATGTCCCGTCAGGAAAAGCGGCAGTGTGAGAATCGCGGACATGATCAAGCCGATTCCGATCCCTACTATAATCTGCGCCCCTATTTTCTCCCTGGAAAACAGATAGTCAGTCCATGTGTCCCCTGCACGAATCATGAGCAGAAGAGGCCCCACGGCCATAATCAAATACAGAACGATACTGAGTTCCATCCGGACCAGCAGCGGCAGATTCATCAGAATATAGCTGTTAAAGCAGACCACCCCCCACAACGCCACCATACTCCAGACAATTCCAAGGATACTCTCGATCACCAGATTCTTTTTACTCATAATCATCCCTCCCAAAGCAAAGTCTGATATGCCCCGGTGCCTCGCGGACAGGGCAATTTCATATGCTGTTATGACAGCTATTCATGTCTTCTGGCAGCCGCATACATGGGGCCGAAAAGACCTACAAAAAATAAAGGCATACCGGCAAATACAAAAATATAGCTCACTATCTCGGGCAGCAGCAGACCACAGAGAAAAAATATAGCCGGCAGCGCTATTTCCAGGATCAGCAATCCTCGGACGGCCGCCCTTTTTATATGGGGCCAATTTCGATTGTTAAAGTGTATTCCGGGCATATTCATTTGGAAAATGCCATCGCTATATGCGTCAACCTTGTACTCGTCATAGTATTTCGGCAGGTTATCCTTGGCAAAAAAACAGAAATATCCCGCAAAAAACAAGGACAACCCCTCATAAATCAGCAGATTTAGGCTAAGGTCCTCCCAGCTATACCCGAAAACCCTTAGTCCCAACATTTCCAGCACCACTATGATCAGTCCCGCAACATACCATATTGTCTCAGTTCTGCGCCTTTTCTGCCGCTGTGAGGGTGTCTCCTCGGAGTAGGTTATGACTCTGTGCACCAACTCTTCCACACAGCTCGATTCTATAGACGTCTGATCCATGCGCTGACATTTCAGCAACTCCGTGACAGTGATTCCCAGAGCCTGAGCCAGCGGGATCAGCAATGCAATGTCCGGCATACTCAGCCCTCTCTCCCACTTGCTCACCGCCTTATCCGATATATAGACCTTTGCGGCCAGATCTTTCTGCGTCATTCCCTGTTCCTTGCGGAGCTTTGCCACAAATGTGCCAAATTCTTCCTTGTCTATTCCGTTCATACCCTGCCTCCTTATAATCTGTACAGTCACTATACTTTCACTATACTTTTTAAAGCCGGCGAACACAACCGACCGTCAGTCGAGTGCCCTGCGAAACCGCTCTCTGCCGGGAGCCGGACACGGTTTTACTGAAAAAAGCAACCGGATCAGTTCCCCGGTTGCTTTGCATACCATGCGCGTTTATCTTCATACATGAGGCCGTCCGCCTCTTTCATCAGCTGGTCTATATCTTCATCGCCGTTTCTTCGCCATACGCAGCCCATGGCCATAAGGGCGTTGCCTGCTTTCATCTCTCCTTTTAGAGTTTCGACCCGCCGCTCTATCTCCTCCTTTGAGATTCCCTCGCACAGAACCAAAAATTCGTCTCCGCCCACCCTAAACAGCGCATGATCGCTGAAAGTTTTCCGCAGACACTCGCTTGCCCGGATCAACAGGTTATCGCCTTCCAGATGACCCTTTTCGTCATTGGTACGCTTAAGGCCCATCACGTCACAATACAATACGCCCACACTTCGCCCGGACGCAAGCCCTTTTACATACTCGTCCATGGCATGTCTGTTGCCCAACCCCGTCAGCTGATCCTGAAAGCACAGTTCTTCCAGGCGGCGGACATGATCCCTGTTATGCAGCAGCGCCACAATAAAATGCCCCAATATCTGTAACAACGTGGTGATATGCTCCAGATATTTTTCCGGGGGATTATCCACTCCGAAGAAACCGATGATCCTCTTCTCCTCCAAAAGCGGAGCCACTACCAGAGAGTCGATATTTTGAGGTTTCAGGCAGTCATACACCGCCGGGTCCTTGGTCCTGATGCTCTCCAGATTTTTAATCAGAACGTTCTCGCCTCTGTAAAATTTCTGGTACCACAGACTTACCACATTATAGGAGACACCCTGTAAATTCCCTTTTTGCGGTTGCACACCATCGGCGCACCACTCGTAGGTGTTGTTAAAGGTTCCCATATCTGTCTCCTCAAAAATATACACCCGCTCACTTCTTAGAGAAAGACCCAGATATTCCAGCAGGGCCGCAATGGAGCCATCCGGCGTGGGTGCCGCCAGAGATATGCGCAATCCCTCGTTAACCATAGCCTCATTGGCCTCATATTCCTTATTCTGCTGCTCCCATGCACTTAAGTCCACCGCTATCTCAAAACGATATCTCTTACTGCCGTCTTCAATGATGGTATCTTTGAATGCCAGCTTTTTCCCGATTACAGGGACAAAGCGCACCTCCTCAACAAAATGGCCCGGGCGCAATCTCTTGTCCTCACATATGGTACACGGGATGGCACTCCCCTTGAGTACCTCATAACATTTTTTGCCTCTCATACTCTCCAGAGACGGAATATTATAAATCTCTCTGGCATGACGGTTCATATATACCATTTCATATGTATCCATATCCAGCACATATACTATTTCCTGTAATTCCTCATACAACTCCCACAGTTCTGTCACAGTCTGTTTCGATGCCTCTGCTTTATTCACACATGCTCCTGTCCGCCCCTGTTGCCGGGCCTATATCTACTTGCTATATACCACATTTCTACTTTGAACAATAGATGTATTATAACATAACTGCCTTGTCCTCTTCCATACTAAATTTGCCATTAAAGTCGCTAATTTTGTTTTTTCAAATAATTTATGCAGAATCTATTGACAATTATATCGGCGTCCGTTATACTTATATCGGTTGCTGATATATCGGCTCCCGAAAATCTGCGAAAAAGGAGAAAAAAACATGGCAAATCCAGCATTGACTGAGGCTGTCTATTATATCCTGTTGTCCTTGATACAGCCTCTCCACGGATACGGCATTATGCAAAATGTGGAGCAGCTATCCAAAGGACGTGTGCGACTGGCCGCTGGCACACTTTACGGCGCCATCAACACATTGCTGGAAAAAGGCTGGATCACCGCCCTGCCGGGAGAAAAAGACAGCCGCAAAAAAGAGTATCAGATCACTGCCTCCGGCAGGAGGATACTGTGCAGCGAGCTTGTTCGTTTAACGGAGCTTGTAGAAAACGGAATCCATATTCTTAACTTCAACCCGAGAGAGGAGGGAAATCTATGAGAAAGATTATACGCAAGGTTTTTTGGGCATGGGATCAGGACAAGGAGGAAGAATGGCTGAACAGAATGGCCGCCAACGGACTTAGTCTGATCTCTGTGGGATTTATCTCCTATGAGTTTGAAGAGACTCTGCCTGGAGAGTACAAAATCAGGAAACAATTTATGGAACACTTCCGGAGTCACCCTGAGACGGAAAAGTATATTCGTTTTTTGGAGGAAACGGGAATACAACATGTGGGAACTTATACATTCCACAACTACTTCCGCAAAAAAACCTCGGACGGCGAATTTGAACTAATCTCAGACCTGAATTCCCGCATTAAAAATCTGACTATACTATGGAGAGTGCTTACTATTGGGAATATACCTGTTCTGCTAAACTGCTGCAATATGTTCAATATGTTTATAATGCTCCGACATCCTATCTTTCTAATCTACTACCTATTGTGCCTTACCATGGGAGTGTTGATTGCCATAGGCAGCATAAAAATATGGAAAGCCCGGAAAAAACTTAAGGAGGAACAACAGATTTATGATTGAAAGTATCTAATCTATTCTCTGGTGCTTAAAAGTAGTCACAAAAAGATTACGGTTCCTCCCAGGTCATGGCCGGAGCCGCCGAGGTCATCGCCTACGGCACGGCTGTGAAATCTAAATCGTAAGACATGCGGAACGCAAGTTTTGAGGAACCTCGAAACAGCATGTGCCCGGACAGCGTGCTGATGGGAGTCGGGACGTCAAAACGGCCTGACTCCCATCACCGGAAATGTGCGGTGGCAGGGCACATGCGGAACTCTAAATAGGAGGTAATATATTATGTTTGACAGTACAGTAATACCCCGTGTTCCGGCAGGCAATATCATTGGTATGATCTTTTCCCTTGTCATATCCGTGGGGCTGCCCATAGCTCTGTGTATCATCGTGTGGAGAAAGACACGGGCCCGGATATCCGGTTTCTTTATCGGAGCGGCTACATTTGTCCTGTTCGTGTTGATCCTGGAACAGATCATGCACACGGTGGTGCTGACGGCTACAGGTACGGCCATCACGGGCAATATTTGGCTCTATGCTCTGTACGGCGGACTGGCGGCAGGAGTCTTTGAGGAGACAGGGCGCTATCTGGCCATGAAATTGTGTATGAAAAAGACTCTGAATAAACAGAACGCCATAATGTATGGCGTGGGACATGGCGGTATAGAGGCGATGCTGCTGGTGGGAATGGCATGTATCAGCAATCTGCTGATCGCGGTGATGATCAACAGCGGTCAGGTTCCGGCGCTGCTGTCCATGAGCGGAGTGGACGAATCCACCTATCAGCTGGCTGTGGCGCAGATGACGGCTGTGAGCACCACTCCGGCATGGCAGTTTTATATGGCGGGGCTGGAGAGGATAGCGGCCATCATCTTCCATATTTCCGCCTCCTATCTGGTATATCTGGCGGTAAAGGAAAAAAAGCTGCCCTATTATCTGCTGGCCGTCCTGCTGCATTTCCTGCTGGATGCCATGGCGCTGATCCTCATGAAATATCTGTCTATCCTGGCAGTGGAATTGATCACGCTGCTGTTTTCCTGCGTATTGGGAGGGGTAGTGTGGAAGATGTACCACAATGGGTCTCGGGACGGAGCCGCCGCATAACGGGATTCACCAAAAATCGCTGAAGTCCCATGGCTTCAGCGATTTCTCATAAGGAACGCTTGTTTAACTCCTTTTGCGCGCTACAATTTCTGTCTGTAACCTTCCAGGGAGATAAAAATTTGCAAATCCGCTGGTAAAATTCTGCCGGATGTGATAAACTAATAAAAATGATCGGAGAAACAAGGAGGAGGAGCAATGCGGAGATAATCTATGAACAGTAACTACACAGGGACTTCAACATTGCGGCATATGGTTTTAGGCTGCGTTCTTTGTGTGACCGTTGGTAGATATCCGGTATTGCTTTATCCTGTATAAAGTCGCTTTGCGCCTGTACATGTTAAATGCGCCTACAGTCTACTTCTGCTTTCGGTTGCCCAATGGAACCGGAAGTTTTTTATTGCTATGCGGCAAATAAGTCCGGCTGTGTATGCGTAAAATTTTAACCGGGAGGTATATTCATGTTACAGGTAAAAAAAATAAATATATATCATAAAAAGGATCTGCGCCCTCTGGCAACAGACCTTTCCTTCACTATAAACGACGGGGACAGAGCCGCCATCATCGGCGAGGAGGGAAACGGCAAATCCACTCTGCTGAAATTGCTGTATGACCCCGCTCTGGTGGAGGATTACGCGGAGTTTGAGGGAGAGATCATCAAAAATAATTTGATATGCGGCTATCTGCCCCAGGAACTGGCCGCGCCGGACCGGGCAAAAACGGTCTATGAGTTTCTGAGCGAGTTCCCCTCCTTTTTGGAGACGGACTATCGTGAACTGTCCTCTCTGGCAGGACAACTGGGCATTCCGGCGGATATGCTCTACAGCGACACCAGTATGGGGCGGCTCTCCGGCGGAGAAAAGATCAAGATCCAGCTGGTCCGCATCTTAAGTATGCGCCCAAGTCTGTTTTTGCTGGATGAGCCATCCAACGATATAGATATCGGCACTTTGGAGTGGCTGGAGAACTTTATAGCGGGCTGTTCCTTTCCGGTACTGTATATTTCTCACGATGAAACACTGCTGGAACACACCGCCAATATGATCCTGCATATGGAGCAGTTAAAACGTAAAACCGAGAGTCAGTGTACCGTGTTCCGTATGAATTACAGAGAATATGTAGAGACGCGGCAGGAGCAGCTGGCGCGGCAGGAGCGGCTGGCAAAAGAGGAAAAAGCCGCTTTTGACAAACAGCAGGAGAGATTTCGCAGAATCTACGAAAAGGTGGAATATCAGCAGGACATCATCACCAGGCAGAATCCCGGCAAAGCCGCGCTCCTCAAAAAGAAGATGCACTCTCTCAAATCCATGGAAAAGCGCATTGAGCACCAGGCGGAGGAGATGACGAAACGCCCCGACACCGAGGAGGCCATCTTTTTCCGTTTCGCCCAGGGGGAGGGGATTCCCTCCGGGAAATGGGTCATCGACTACCAGTTGCCGGAACTTACGGCGGGAGACAGGGTACTGGCCCGCGATATCCTGTTGCGGGTCAGAGGACCGGAAAAAGTCTGTATCATTGGGAAAAACGGCGTCGGCAAGACCACACTGCTGCGGACCGTGGCAAAGCTGCTGCTGGAGAGGACGGATATCCGGGCCGCCTATATGCCTCAGAATTACGAGGAATTGCTGGCCCTGGATCAGACGCCTGTGGAATACCTGTCCCAGACCTGGGACAAGGAGGAAAATACCCGCATCCGCACGTATCTGGGCAGCATGAAGTATACGATACAGGAGATGGATCACACCATCCGCGATCTATCCGGCGGCCAAAAAGCCAAGCTCCTGCTGCTGAAAATGAGTATGGAACACCGCAATGTATTGATCCTGGACGAGCCCACACGCAATTTCTCCCCCCTTTCCGGACCGGTGATACGGCAATTGCTGCGGGATTTTCCGGGAGCCATCATCAGTGTATCCCATGACCGTAAATACATCCGGGAAGTATGCGGCCGGGTGCTGGAGCTGTGTCCCCATGGCCTGCGGGAGGTTGAAGATCTATAGGAGCAGGATATACACCAGCGTCAAACCCAGACCCAGACAGAACAATAGCAGGCCAAAAGACAGGCTGCGGCGGATGATAAATCCGTCCTCCTTGAGCCGCATATGTTTCATTGCCAGCAAATGCACATACTCCCGCCGGGTGGGATGCCTGCGTTTCCAGGTACGGTTGCCCAGCCACTGGACACCGTTGAGCAGGTGTCCCAACGCCGCTGTCACCACATTTCCTTCCGTAAGTTCCCGGGGCAGCGGACTGTCCCGGTACAGGGTCTTTCGCAGCAGCACTACCGTCAGATCCACGAAACTGTCCATGATCCTGCACAGTACACCGCAAAACAGGGGCAGCAGCGTGAGAAACAGCGGCCTGTACAGCATATCCTCCAGGTCCAGCCAGACGGGCCAGGGATTCACATAATCCGCGGGAATCCTCCATTTCAGGAATCCGCGGATGCCCCCCTGGCGGGCAACGGCCGCCGGGGCTTTCATAAGCAGCCCCCTTATCACCGCAAGATACACCAAAATACCGATCCCTATGGAGACGGCCCCGCCGGACAGATTTTCCGGATTGAAATAGGCCACGGCCTCTCCTCCCCGTTTCACTCCCATAAAAGTCTGCCCCAACCGGGCCACCGGTTCCATGGTCAGTCCCGGTAACAGTCCCCAGAGCAGCAGAGCTGCGGCGCTGAAGGTCAGCGCGAAACCTGTGACGCGGTTCATGTAGGGCCTTTTCTCATCATAGGCTGCCTGTCTTAAGTCATCTCTGTTTTTTTCCATAAAGACCGCTACAAACAGCTTGGCCATATAGGCAACAGTCAGCCCGCCGGATACCAAAAACAGCCATTCCACAGCTGTAAACAGCGTTCCGCCGCCGTATTCCAGGATGCTTTCATGGAGCAGCGTCTTGCTCACATACCCCGCAGACAGAGGCACGCCGCCGATAGCCAGCGCGCCGATCAAAAAGATCCCCTTCAGCAGCGGTTTCTTACGCCCATACCCCCGGACCTTATTCAAGTCCAGCTCATGTATATTGAAAAAGATCACGCCCGCCGCCATAAACAGCACCAGCTTGATCAGGGAATGGTTTATCATATGCAGCAGCGTCCCGTGAGCCGCCAGGGTATTCTCTTCCCCCAGCAGTCCCTGCATTCCCACGCCCACCAGGATAAAGCCGATCTGCGACATGGAGGAACATGCCAGAGTGCGTTTCAGATCCAGCGAAAACACAGCCAGCACCGCTCCCAGTGTCATGGTGACCACACCCAGAACCAGCATCAGCATTCCCCAGCCGCCGTCACCCGGGAACAGCCGGCAGCTCAGGATCAGCATTCCGTAGACTCCCGTCTTGGTCAGGATACCGGACAGCAGGGCGGAGGCAGGCGCAGGGGCCACCGGATGGGCTTTGGGCAGCCAGATATGCAGGGGAAAGGCCCCCGCTTTGGCCCCAAATCCCACCAGCATACAGGCTCCTGCGGCGTACAGCGCTCCCTTTTGCGCACAGCCATCCGCTGCCGCTCCCAGGGCACCTATCTCCAACGTACCCAATGTATGATACAGCATGAATATCCCCATCAGCATCACCATGCCGCCGGTCACAGCCACCGCCAGATAGGTTTCTGCCGCCCTCAGGGAGGGGGCGTTCTCCTCCTGGGCCACCCACACATAGGAGGTAAAGGACATGATCTCAAAAAACACAAATGTGGTCAGCAGATCCGCAGACAGAAATACGCCCATAACCGCCCCCAGAGTCCACAGCAAAAACAGATAAAAGCGGCTAACATGCCGGTGGCGGGCAAAGTATTCCCCCGACAGCAATGTGGTCATGGCCCACATAAACGTCGCCACCACCGCCAGGATCAGCCGCAGGCCGTCCATGCGAAAATGCAGGCCAAAGCCGCATACCGCCGGAACCGTATACTCCAATGCCAGCTCCGTCTCCTCATATAAATGCAGCAGCATGATACGGGAATTGTCATAAAACAGGACTGCCAGCAGCAGTGCCAACAGCAGCTCCGCCCCCACGGCACAGAGCGCCAGAGTGCGGCCCCCACGGGATATTCCCAACCCCTCCCGCTTTTTATCGCCTGCCAATCCCATCCAATATACGGCTACCCCCATCAGAAAGGGTAAAAAAACCAGCACAGCCAGAATCATATTAATCATCCCACCTCCACCATTTCCGATGCCACATCCCGCAAAACCTCCAAAAAGGGCTGCGGGTGCAGGCCGAATATAACGATCACCACAACGAAGACCACCAGCGGCAACAGCATCATCCAACCCGGATCTTTTACGTCCGGCACAGTGGCATAGTCAAAATCCTTTCCCGGGAAAAAGGCTCTCACGGAGATAGTCAGCATATACACAGCCGTGAGCAGTGCCGACAGCAACAGAGCGCCCACCCCGGCCCAGGCCAGGGGATCTCCACTGGCTTGGGCCGCCTGGGCCAGCTGCCATTTGCTGATAAAACCAGCCAGGCCCGGCACTCCCATCAGCGCCATACCGCATACGGTAAAGATGGCGAATACCCAGGGCATCTTCCGCCCAAGACCGTCCAGTTCATGCACATAGCTTTTTTCCGTCCTGTAGATCACTGCCCCGGCGCAGAAAAAGGAACCTATCTTCATAAAGGAATGAAACAGCATATGGCACAGTGCCCCCATCAATCCCAGGGGTGTCATCAAAACCACACCGAACAGGATATAGGACAGGTTGCTCACCGTGGACCATGCCAGCCGCCGTTTGAGATGGGTTTCCTTCAGCGCCCGGCTGCAGCCGTAAACGATGGTAAAGATCACCGGGATCATCACCACATCCTGTGCCCAGGTTCCTCTCAAAAGCCCTGTTCCGAAACTGTAATAGGTAACGCGCATAGTGGCAAAGGCCCCTGTGTTCACCACGGCTACCGCATGGAGCAGCGCCGTCACAGGCGTGGGCGCAACCCCGGCCCGGGGCAGCCAGCCCGAGAAAGGCCAGACGGCAGTCTTGACGCCGAATCCCAGAAAGCACAGCACATACACAAACAGCATCAGATTGGTCTTGTCCCCTATTTTTTCCGGGTCCAGCACACCGCCGGGCACAAATGCGGAGGTGGTGCCATAGGACAGAATAAAGATCATGCCGATAAAGGCAAAGGCTGCGCCGCCGATCATATAGTACAGATAACTGCGGCTGGCCAGCACAGCCTCCCTGGTTCTGGTGTGCATGATAAGGGGCAGCGTCACCAGACTCATCATCTCAAAGAAAAAGTACATGGTGAGGATATTGTCGGCCATGGCGATCCCCAGCGTCACTCCATAGGTGATCACATAAAACATAAAGAAAGTCTTCTCGTTTTCCTCTTTTTTCATATATTCAAAGGAATACAGCACCGCCAAAGGCCAGAGCACCGCCGCCATGGCGGCGAACACCCTGCCCATACCGTCCAGATGAAAGCTTACCCGCAGATTGCCGGTAAACCTAAACAGCACAAACGCCTCCTCCGGCTGGAAGAACAGCATGGTCATGACCAACAGAGAGTTGATCAATACCAACGCCTCTATATACCACAGCATCTCCCGCCTGTTACGGAAGGGGAGCATGGGTATCAGAATACCGCCCAGAACGGGCAGCAGCACCACCGCGATCATCACTGCAATATGCATGTCTCTCCCCCCTCTCCTATAATACCTGCCCCGCGATCCGGCCTGCATATTCCATAAAACTACCCGGGAAAAGTCCCATTCCCAGCGCCAAGGCCGCCAGGATCAGCAGTGGGATCAACATGGCCGCTTTCGGCTCCTGCCGTCCGGTACACATGACGGCAGTTCCGGGGAAAAATCCTTTCGTCACTACAGGCAACAGATATCCGGCAGTCAGAAGAGCGCTGACCAGCAGCACCGCCGCTCCCACATAACCCCATGCCCCAAGCCCCGCCTCCAACGCGCCCTGGGCCAGATACCATTTGCTCACAAAACCGCTGGCGGGAGGGATGCCGATCAGAGCCAGAGAGAGCAGGGTATAACACCACAGAACCGTGGGCATCCCGCGGCTTATACCGGACAGCTCCTCCACCCTGGTCTTTCCGTCCAATAGAAAGATACCCGCCGCCAGAAAAAGTCCGCACTTTGTAATGCCGTGAAACACCACATGGAGCAGCGCTCCTGTAAAGCCCGACGGGGACAGCACCGCCAGACCGAACAGGATATAGGACAGATTGCTCACCGTGGAATAGGCCAGCCGCTTTTTCAGAACCGGTTCCCGGTATGCCAGCAGCGAACCCATAAACACCGTAGCCAGCGTCAATGTCAGCCAGACATACTGCACCCAGGTCCCCCGCAGAAGGTCCGGCCCCACAATATAATAAACTACCCGGATAACCGCCAACACCCCGGATTTTACGATTACGCCGGATAAAGCGGCGGACGCCGGGGAAGGCGCTACCGGGTGGGCGGCAGGCAGCCAGGCATGCAGGGGAAACATCCCCGCTTTGGCTCCAAAGCCCACCAGCATCAGCATTACCACTGCCGGCAGCGGCGCCCCATGCCCGGCCAGGATCTCGCTCCCCAGCACTCCTCCCGGCGTAAAAGCAGGACTGCCGCTTATCCCATGGAGGAAATAGATTCCGTACAATCCCAAATATGCCCCACAGAGAGAATAGAAGAGATATTTCAGCGCCGCCATGATGGCCTCCCTGCTCCCGCTATGCAGTACCAGAGGGAATGACGCAAGTGTCATAAGCTCGTAAAACAGGTACATTGTAACCAGATTTCCCGAGAAATCCAGACATACCAACACGCCGTACAGCAGCAGATAAAACCCAAAGAACCGCTTTTCCTCCCCTTCATGGCGCATATATACAATGCTGTATATCCCCACCGGAACCCACACTGCCGTGACCAGCGTCACAAACCATCTGCCCAGGGAATCCACCCGGAAGTATATGGGCATATCTTCCGTCAGGTAAAACAGTGTGACACTTCTGTCACCGCTCCATGCCGTCCAAAGCGCCAGAGTCGCGGCCGCCAGCAACGCAGCCGACGCCAGGCCGTATACCGCTTTCCCCGGGCCCCCGGCCCCGCCCTTGGGAGCAGATGCCAAATGCTCCGCAAAAGACCATATCAGCAGGATGATCCCTGCGCCCGCCGCTATCAGGACGGGACTCAAAATCCACAAATTGCCCATAACCAATCCTCACACCCAGATACATGCTCCCGGCCCTCGCCGGAGTATAGTCTCTATTCTAAGAAAACATCTCAAGCCCACGTTGGATCAGCCGGATCACCGGCTCGCTGTTCAGTCCCAGGATCACGTTGAGCAGAATAAACAGGATCATGGCCCCAGATTTGGCCGGTTGCCGCCTCACCGGGATCTCCTCATATCCCTCCGGCAGTATATCCGCTTTTAAAGGCGTATAAATGCGGATCACCGTCTTCATAAAATACACTGTGTTCAGAATCGTGCTCACCGCCAGCGCGATCAAAGTGGGCAGCATTTTCACCGTATGTCCCACCGCCGCCTGGGAGAAAAACAGTTTTGAGATAAAGCCCGCAAACATAGGGACGCCCACCATGGACAGAGACCCCACGGTAAAAGCCACCCCCGCCAGTCTGTTGCGATACCCCGCGCCGCTGAGATCCTTAAAATAGCTGCTGCCGCCGGATGCCTGGGCAATGCCGGACGCTGCCACAAACAGCAGAGACTTGGTAGCGGCGTGACATATCACATGATAGATGCTGGCGATCACTCCCGCCGCCGTGCCTAAACCGAAACCCATATAGATATATCCTATCTGGGCCACCGAGGAATAGGCTATCATGCGGCGGATATCGCTCTCCCGAATGGCGTCCACGGAACCCATGATCATGCCTGCGATGCCAAACGCAAACAACACGTGGATCACTTTGCTGTCACTGATGATATCAAACCCGATCACGCGGTAAAATATCTTAACCAGCAAAAAGATATATCCCTTGGACACCAGGGAGGACAGGATCGCCGCGGAGGATACGGTGGAGTACCCATAGGCGTCCGGCAGCCAGGTATGAAAGGGAAACAGCGCGCTCTTGATGGCCAGACCCACACACATCAGGCAGATGGACACCAGCAGAGGGGTCTGATACTGCCCCTGGGCCACCAGCGCATGAACCGTCTCCTGAATGTTGCTCATGAGCAGATGCCCCGTCAGATCATACAGAAAGCACAGCCCCAGCAACAGCAGACCTGACCCCAGCAGACTCATGATCATATACCGGGTGGCCGCCTCGATGGTGTGGCCGCTCTGCCTTATCATGATCAGCCCACAGGCGGATATGGTATTGATCTCCACAAATACATAAGCGGTAAACAGATCGTTGGTATAGATCAGCGCCAGCAGGGAACAGAGCAGCAGATCCACCATTATATAATACAGATTCTGCTTGGACTGCTGGATCTGAGCCTCCCTCTCCCGGCTGCCACCCAACATACACAGCAGCATGATCGCACAGAAAAACACTCCCATCAGCCCTTCCAAAACCCCTGCTCTGATCTCATTGCCCCAGGGCGCGGGAAAATGCCCCATGGTATAGACAAAAGGCTGCCCGGTGCGGCACACATACCACAGCACGGCGCAGGACATGAGACCGCACAGCACGATCACCGCCCCGTTGACCCTCTTTGCCCATCTCCCGCCCAGTATCGAAGACAGCGGCCCGGAAAAGAGGGAGAGCACAATGGAGAAAAAGGGAAAGTTGCGTATAAAATCCATTACTTTTCCTCCTTCTTGAGCAGAGTGGATATCTCGTCCAGATCCAGGGTATGATACCGCCGATAGAGCCTGATCGTCAAAGACAGCATCAGCGCCGTCACGGATACGGACACCACGATGCCCGTCAGCACCAGGCCACTGGGGATGGGATTCACATAAGCCTCCACACTCTGGACGCCATCCACCACTATCGGCGCTTTGCGCCCGTCAATATAGCCCTTCAGAGCCAGAAACAGATAGGTAGCCGTGTCCATGATATTAAGGCCTATGATCTTTTTTATCAGATTTTTTTGCAGCAGCAGATTGGAAAAGCCGATCCCAAACAGGATCATGGCCACTGCCTCCCCGTAATTGCGAATAAGATTACCAAAATCCACTGTCTTTTCCTCCCTATATCCACAAGGCGGACATCAATAATTTCCTTTGCGGAACATCACATAGAATGTGTACATCGTGCCCGCCACCACCACGCCCACACAGATATTCAGCAGCAGTATCAGCCCGCTGCTGAGGATGGCTCCCGGTGTGCCCAGGGGGATGACGCTCTCGATATGGTTGGCCCCCGTGTAAAATGAGTAGGTCTTGGACAGGCAGTAACAGGCCAGCGCCCCAAAACTCATCCATTTATAGGTGCCGGCGGTAAAAAATCGCTCCGTTTTGGCAAAGCCGAAGGCACTGACATACAGGATCAGCCCCGCGCCGATCACCGCGCCGCCGGAAAAGCCTCCCCCCGGTCCCAGGTGTCCGCACAAGATGATATAGATTCCGAAGATAACGATAAACGGAACCAGAATCCTTGCCGCCGTCTGCAGGATCACGTCATTTTTAGGCTCATATGCCCTGTCGTTGGCCTCCGTTTCCTCCTGGCTGTTTTTACCTGTTTTGCTGTCGGCACGGAGCAGGATCAGCACCGTACATGTGGCGATGAACAATACATGGGATTCCCCCAGCGTGTCAAAGGCTCTGTAGTCCAGGATCATACCTGTGACTATATTTACCGCGCCCGTCTCCTGCAGTCCTCTCTCTATATACCTCTGGGACACCTCATTGTTTACAGGCCTGTCCGCCTCCCCAAAGGGGGGGAGGTCCGCCACGCCGATGAGCAGCATGGACACCAGCAGGATACAGAACAAAAAGCTGAATATCCGGTACAGCTTTTTAAACAGCGCTACTTCCCTGTTGTTTTTTGTATCATATACCCGGTCTCGCTCCCGTCTCTTGTCCGCCAAAAACCTCTGCCGCAGGGTCTCGTCCTCCATGCGGGGACTCTGGGGTCTCATCTCCACATTGTCCAGATAGAGGTCCCTGCTGCCCTCCAGCCAGGTTTTCAACTTGTAGGACAGGGTTTTCTCATACTGCTCCCGGGGTACCTTCCTGCTCACTGGCTCCGCCTCCTTCTATATTCCAGTTCCTCTTCCTCCTGCGCTTTATCCGCTCCCATGATGGCATGGATCTTCTTGAGGGTCAGCACGAACAGCACCGTTGTCACACCCGCTCCCACCGCCGCTTCCGTGATCGCCAGATCGGGAGATTCCAGGATCACCCATATGATCGACATGACCAGACTGTAAGTCATAAAGATCAGCACTGTGTTCAGCAGGCTTTTAGACAGACTGGCCGCCACCGCGCACACGATCAAAAACAGAAACAAAATAGCCGTAAATACCGTCATCACCGTCACTCTCCTTCCTTTATCTCCTGCTCCGCCCCGTGGCCGTCCTCCATCACGATCCTGCGGTAATGTTTCTCAGGCTCCTCATCCGTAGTCACCTCCAGCCTGGCGATCAGGTGGGAGGAGGTGGGGGAGGACAGCCACAAAAACAAAATGATCAGAAACAGTTTCAGCGAAGTAAAATTCCATCCGCACATGACGATCAGGCCCAACAGGCAGCTGCCGATACCCAGCGTGTCTCCCATAGCCGCGGCATGCATACGGTTCAGCGCATACCGGAACCGGAATACCCCGATCATCTCTATTACAAATATTCCCAGTCCAATGAGCAATAAAACGGCTCCTGCCAGAAAACGTATCCATTCCCAAACCGCCATAGCCTATACTCCATCCTTTCTCCCACGCTGTTTCCACTCCTTATATACGCCCAGATACACTTTGGTCAGTATGATCACCGCCAGAAAACTGATCATGGCATAGATCAGGCAGATATCCACCAGATATCCCTCTTCCAGGAACAGAGCCAGTATGGCGATCATCACCATGACCATGGTTCCCATCATGTTCACCGCCACTATGCGGTCCGCGATCCGCGGCCCGATGATCGCCCGGATAAGACACAGGATAACCATTACCGCCAAAAACACCAGCGCTCCGATAAACAAAATATTATAAGCCTGTCCCAGGCCCGGTACCGCACTGCCCACATTTACCTCCTCCTGCCGCCAACGGCCATGTCCCCGTTCTGCTATCTCTCCATATCCTCTGCGAGTTTTGTGAATACACTGTCGTCCATACCCTCCGCCAGGCTTTCATCCAGACAGTGCACAGTGTAGTCGCCGTTTTCCAGCATTACCGTGATCGTGCCCGGCGTCAGCGTGATGGCATTGGCCAAAAGCGTCTGCGCCGCCGGACTTTTCAGATCACTGCGAAAACGCGCCAGCACGGGCTGGATCTCCTCCCTCTGTGTGAGGATCAAATGTATGACGCCCAGATTTGCCTTGACCACTTCTATGACCAGCACAACTGCATAGCGCAGCAGCTTTCCCAGCTTACGATAGATCCGCAGTTCCTTTTTAACGCTATAATCCATGAACCTGCAGGTAAAAGCAAAGAGCAGTCCGGCGATCACAACGCCAAAAACGCTTATTTCAAGCGTTATATTTCCATTAAATATCACCCAAAGAGCAAAATAGACCAGAAACATATTTACCCGCCACCTCCAAAAACGACTTAATATTATACCCATTATTTCCCAAAGTCAATGGCTATAGACAAAAATCCCGGGGTTATAATACCCCGGGATACGTTGTTGCATCCAATATCTATCTGCGTCCGGAATCTATTGACCCGAGCGCGCTCTTTTCCTTTTCCTGACCAGATGAACCACATAACAGGCAAGCGACACTCCGGTAAGTCCCAGCGCTATAAACAGCAGCTGCTGCCATGTCACATGCCACACATTGACCAGAATGATGGAGGCCACCATCAGCGTAAAAGCCCAGTAAGCATACATTAATACTCCGATCAATATTGTGAACAGAATGTCTTTCAGCAGATCTATCTTCGTGTACCGCTTATCCACAATTACCTCTTTTCCCGGCGGCGGGAGCCAGGATATAAAGCCTCCGCCGCGCCCGTGTGACTGCGTTAATATTTCACTCCCCAGATACTCTCGTTTACGCCCACGGCGGAGAAGGTCATCACATCCGTGCCCGCCTGATCCTTCATGGCGCAGAATACGCCGCTGTACTCATGGTCGTCATAGGTAATATGCACATAGGGCGTCCCTTCCGTCACGGTCCATGTTCCCACCACCGATCCGGTTATCGTTCCGTCCTCATGCAGATCGATCATCACCGGCTGGGTGATCTCCTTGTCAATCTTCATACCCTGATTGATAAAATAGTATTCTCCCACCAGCTCCGCGCTGTCATAGCCGCTCTCCGACAGGGTTTCCCCCGTGGTGGTATAAGGTGCCAGCACCGGCCATGCCTCCTGATTCATGAAGATCTGTTTCACCGCCGGCTCATGATACTCATTGCCGTTGTTAAAACGGGTGTGATAGCATACATACTGTTTGCCGTCCGTGTCGATAAAAGTGGACATACCGCCGGTGGCCATATATGCGTATTTGCAGCTGGGCAGGTAATAATTACCGGACAGTTTCAAGCCGTAATAAGCATTGTTATAGCCCTTAAGCGGACGCTGGCCTCCCATGTCCACATACTCTCCGTCCGGCTTGTCGCTGCGCAGCACACGGATCTGATAACCCCCTGTGCGCTCCAGGCTGCCATAGCTCAGATACAGATAATAGTAATCCGTATTGGGATCATACTGAATATAGGGACCCTCGATGGATTGATGCCCGCCGCCCAGCAGGCGCTTGCCAAAATAGGGATCAACCTCGTTGTCCGGATCTGCCTCAGGATGGATCACCAGACCCGTCTCAGGGTCAAGCTCCAATATGAAGATACCGCCCGACCAGGAACCGTAAGTCATCCACAGCCGCCCCTCTTTATCGTAAAAGGGAGCCGGATCGATGCAGTTGGGCCACAGCTGGTTGTCATATTCGCCGTTCCCTCTCAGATAGGTATCCGCCGCATAGGTTTCATCCACATAATCATACACATCCGTGCGGTCAATATCGTCTGCCGTAAATCCGGAATACAGCAGCTCTCCCTGATACACATAAGGCCCTTCCGGCTTATCCGCCGTGGCATAACAGAGATTTGACTTTATATAGGTAGAGGAAGTGCAGAAATACATCACGTATTTCCCCATAGCCTCGTTGTAGATCACATCCTCCGCCCACACCGCATAGCCGCCGTTGCCATAGTCTCCGGAATAGTCAAATATGGTCAGTTCTTCGTTGAACAGATCCTCAAAAAGGGGATTGTCCGAAGTATAGCCGTTCCCGATGTACTGCCATGTATGCAGATCTTCCGATGTGGCCCCGGTCATATGGGAACCGTAGATATAATATTTGCCGTCATACACTTTGATAGAGGGATCATGCACCGAAACCCTTGCCCCGTTAGCCGCCGTATCAATGCCCGTGTAATCCCCCTCCCGCACCACGGGTTCCGGGGCGGGTTTCTCTGTAGGCTCCGCGGGAGGCTCACTGACTTCCCCCGTCCCTGTCTCAGGGCTCTCTCCCGTAGATTCCCCCGAAGACGCTGCCGGCTGCCCCCCGCAGCCCATAAGCGCCCCAGTCATACAAATACACAATGCCACCGCCAATAATCTGTTTTTCATACCCCTTGTATCCTCCTCGGTTATTTAGCGTAACCACTTCTTTACTCTAGATTAAAATGTTTTACTCAAAATGTCAATAAATCTATGAAAATAATTACAAATCTTTTACTCCAGTATTGAAAATTAAAGACTTTAGGAGTAGAATAACAACGGAGTTTATAAATATTTAATTATTATTTTATAATTTAGGAGAGTGTACTTATGAAAAACATTCAAAACAAATGGATTCGTGCCGCTATCCCGGCACTGCTGCTGCACTGCAGCATCGGCACAGTGTACTGCTGGTCCATCTTCAGTCAGGAGATAGCCAACTATATCGGTTTCTCCAAGAGCGCTACCGAGTGGGCATTTAGTTTTGCCATCTTTTTCCTGGGTATGTCCGCAGCCTTTCTGGGCAATGTGGTGGAGAAGAACATTCACCGCTCGTCCCTGATCGCCGCCATCTGCTTTGCCGCAGGTATGGCGGGAACCGGATTTTTCATCTGGTATGGCGGAAAGCAGTTTGCCACCACAGGGCACGGCAGCGTGCTGGCACTGATCGGTATCTATATCTGCTACGGCTTTATCATGGGCATCGGCCTGGGCACCGGCTATCTGTCCCCTGTCAAAACGCTGATGCTTTGGTTCCAGGACCGCAAGGGTCTGGCCACAGGACTGGCAGTGGCCGGTTTCGGCGCCGCCAAAGCCATCGCAAGCCCTATCATGCAGGCACTGCTGGACTCTCTGGGAGAGGGCGGCATCTACAAGATGTTCCTGATCCTTGCCTGTGTGTATTTTGTCATGATGTTCACAGGCCATCTGTTGTTGGCCAAGCCCGCTGACTGGCATGAACCCGCAAGCCAGGAAAAGGGTGCAAGAGCCATAGATGTGATCAAGACCAAGCCCGTGGTATTTGCGGGTATCTGGCTGATGTTCTACATAAACATCACCTGTGGACTTGCTCTGATCTCCCAGGAGAAAATGATCATTAAGTGTATCGGCCTGGCAGGCATGGCCGGAGTGCTTTCTTCCATTACCGCCGTATTCAACGCCGGCGGCCGTCTGGGATTTTCCGCATGGGCGGACACCATGAAGGATAGAAATACAGTGTACAAGATCATGATTATCCTGTCTATTGTAGCCACCGGCCTGGTGATCGCCACAAGAGGTATCGCGAACATGGGACAGAGCACACCGCTGCTGATCCTGGTGTTGATATTGCTGTTTGTGGTAAATGCCGGATACGGCGGAGGTTTCAGCAATGTACCCACCCTGCTCTCTGACCACTACGGTATGCAGAATATCAGCGCCATCCACGGCATCACCCTTTCCGCATGGGCCATCGCCGGACTCACCGGCAACCAGATGGCCAGTTTTATCGTAGGTCATGTGGGCAACATGGTAGAAGTCAGCGACGGACACGGCGGCGTTACGCTGGTAAATCCCGTGGGATACCAGACCGTGCTGTATGTGACCATTGTACTGTATGCCATCGCTCTGTTGTGCAGTTTCTTCCTGGTGGGCGGCAAGAAAAAGACCAAGGAAGGAAAATAGACGGAAATAATATATAAGAACGACTGTTAAACATATGATTGGGGCTGTCGCATAATAGCCGCTTGTGTACAAGCAGCATTTTGCGACAGCCCCATCTATATTTTTTCTACGCGGAACATGTATTTTCCTGTGGTATTAACCGGGAAATCCGGCCCGGAAACATGGGGTTTGAGTTTATACCTATGTATACCAAAACATGTATACCAAAACAGAGATCGTCTGGGGTGATACTATTTCTAACGAAGGCTAATGCGCGTCTCTTCCCCTGTATATTCCAGCTCCCGAGTGCTGTTTCCCCGGGAAGTATACAGCGTGATCCTCCATCTCTCCGGATAGGGATAACTTCCCTCCACCGCACCCAAGGTCAACTCCCCGGTGTTCTCCTCCCAGGAAATCGGGATGGCGGCATATTCTCCTCTCTGATAGCCGTACCCGTTACCGCTGTCCAGATAACACAGGAATGCGCCGTCTTTTCCTCCGTATACTTCCAGTTCCATTTCCTCTGAAAGCTGCTCATGATACAGATCCGTCTTCCCCTTATTACTCACAGCAAGGATACTCCCCGCTCTTATATACAAGGGCATTTTCTCCACCGGAGCCGCCGCCTGCCATTCCCGGCCGCCCTCCAGATATTCCTTGGTCTCGTAATCATACCAGCCGTCCCCTTGGGGCAGATAGACTTCTCTTGTCTTTTCCCGGTTAAGAGGCGTACTGTTCGGCCCGTACTCCATGGGAAAAGTAACCGGACATACCAGAAAATCGCCGAAAAGATACTGATCCGTGACCCCGGCCGCCTTTTCGTCTTCCCTGTAATCGAACAGCAGGCTCCGCATAATCATGGCGTCCTCTCTCCATACCCTGTAAGCCAGACTGTAAATATAAGGGATGAGCCTATACCTCAGGCGGATATATCTGACGATAGTGTCATAATAAACGCTCCCCTCCTCCCCGAACTGCCATGGTTCTCTATAGGTATCTGTTCCGTGGGATCTCATCACCGGCAAAAAGGTTCCGTACTGAAGCCACCGCACATAGAGTTCACAATAGCCCTTATCCCTGACGCCCTCCTCAAAATCCCCGTTCCAGAACCAGGGGTGGATTCCCTCTTTTGCGCCGCTCGCCCTTTTCCAGGCCTCCTGACTGCCTGCGAAAAAGCCGCCGATATCCAGATTCCAATAGGGAATACCGCTGGCTGCCATCTGCAACCCCTCCACGATCTGACGTCTGAGCACATCCCAGGTCGCTCCGATATCACCGGACCACAATATAGTCCCGTACTTCTGGGAAGACAGATATCCCGAGCGGGTCAGATTCGCCATTCTCCTGTCCGGGGCGGCCCGCCTTTGACTGTCATACATTCCTTTGGCATGATATAGCGCGTACACATTGGCCCGTCTGGCATCCATATACCCTGTCAGCTCTGCCTTGGACATATCATATCTCTCCTGGGCACTCCGCTTTTGCGTCCCGCTCCAGTCCGGCGTAAAAGGTTCCGTGGAATCGCACCACCAGGCATCCACGCCGCCGGAAAACAGTTCCCTTTCACACTGTTTCCAGTAAAGCGCCCTGGCCTCCTTATCAAATGCGTCATATGTGGAAAGATTAGCATAAAGCTTTCCCGCCTCCAACATCTCCCTGTGATCCCGGCCGCCTTCGCTCATATTGGGCCACACCGACAGCATCAGCCCCATGCCCCAGCCATGCAGGGTGTCTGTCAGACCTTTCAGATTGGGATAGCGGGTTTTGTCCGGATGTTTATCACCCCATTTCCCCTCCTCCCAGGTTTGCCAGTCCTGCACCAGGCAGGACACCGGGATTTTCCTGCGCCGAAATGCCTCTGCTGTCTCCCGGATCTGCTCCTGGGATTGATACCGTTCCCTGGACTGGATATATCCGTAGGCCCATTTGGGCAGCATGACCGCCTTGCCTGTAAGCCTTCTGATCCCTCTGACCAGATCTTTCAGATCATCCGCCATGATCACATAGTAGGCCACCTGTTCCACCGCATCGAGGGTAACAGTGATCCTGTTATCGCGCTCTTCATATACCATCAGACAGTCCGCGTCCAACAGCACCCCGTAACCTGCGTCGGACAGAAATACGGGCATGGGGATCTGCATGTTATTTTGGTATAGATGCTGGATGCAGTTCCTGTAATCGGCCATGCCGTCCTCATGCTGACCCAGGCCAAGGATACGCTCCTTCTCCTCTATGGAAAAGATAAGTTTTCCCTCATAGGCATTTCCTGTTACGGTTTCCGCGGCATTTTCCACAAAGCTCTTTTCACCGTCCGCCGTCTTCTCCACCACTGTGCGGGCTTTTCTCTGGATCACATAGCGGGACACCGTTCTGGGAATCAGCGTACAGGACTCCTGTGCCAGCGCAGGTTTTTGCCCCGCGTTTCGCGCAAACTCGATCCTGCCGGCTCTTACAGTACCGCCCTCCTGCCGCGTGGCAGCCGGAGTCAGGCTTTCATCCGGCACAAAATCCCTCTCGATAATGTCTCCCGGCTCTCTGCATACGCCGTCTGGCGTACATACCACTCTGATAATCTTCATTCCCGGCCTCCGTTCCCTCGCGGCCTGCTGCCTGCGGACCACTGGTTATCCACAGCGTCCCTGATCGTTTCCATCCGTTCCATTTACCTGACTCCTTGCGTCTTAGGATATCCTGGGTTCCCGGTTTCTTTTGTCCCGTCTGTATATCCCCTATTCCTGTTCCCTCATCGCCCGCTGCATATCGCTCATAAGGTTCATCATATCGTCAGCCTTTACCATGGCGATGCCCTGGGCCTCGTCTCCCAACACCACCAGACGGTCCCCGGCCTGGATATGGAAAATCTTCCTGGCCCGCTTGGGAATCACGATCTGGCCCTTGTCCCCCACCGTCACCACCCCGAACAGATGCTTGCCCTTGGGAGGGACTACCATATTGCCGCAGACGCCGTCATAATTTACCAGCTCGTCCACCGACACGTCATAGAGCTGGGCCAGCGCCACACAGTTATGAATATCCGGGGCAGTCTCACCGCTCTCCCATTTGGCCACCGCCTGACGGGATACGCCCAGACGGTCAGCCACCTGCTCCTGGGAGAATTTGTGGAGTTTTCGGAGATTGTACAGATTTTCACTCAGCATAATAGGTTTCCTCACAGATCCAGTTTATCAAAACATTGCTCCGAACGTTTCATAGACAACAGCGTTCCTGCGGCGTAGACCATAGCCGCCGCCAGCAGCAGCACCGCCTGGCGTGCCAGGCCCGCCCCCTCGCAGGTGCCCAGCCAGGCCAGTCCGGGAATATGATATAATGTCTCTCCCAGACCCACCACTATAAATGCGGCAACACAAAACAGGATGAACGGTTTCCCGTAATAATAGGCGGTCTTGTAAAAACCCCCCAGAAAAATCGTGTTAAACAGCAGCATGATCACCAACAGATAAGCGAGAAACGCCGGATTGGCGTTCATCAGGGGATTGGCGCGATATACCGCGACATTCCGCAGCGCCGTCATACGCAGCACAGTAAACAGACCACAGATAAAAACGCCGGCCGCCTGGATACATACTACAAAAAGATAACGCGCCTTTACCACATCCTTCTTGCGCACCGGAAGCAGCGCCGTATACAGCGCATCGTTGTATTCCCTGGCAAACTGGAATGTATAAAAAATCCCCAGGCAGATAAAAAAGCCGCCAACCAAAATAGGATATCCCGGGATCAGCGTCATCCCTCCGAAAGCCAAAAATACATATGTGAGGGGCGCGGCTGTCAAAGTAAGCTCTTTTTGAATCAATCTTCTCATAATGTGCCTCCTTCCAGATGTACCATAATAGTCTCCAGGTCGGCTGCGGTAATATCCGTCAAACCGGCCTGTCTGGCTTTGTCTTCCTGTTCTCGAAGGATCAGCGCAGTCTGTCCTTCCCTGCTGCGACGGATTCCCTGTGCCAGCCCTCTTTGGACCGGCGTCAGTTCGCCTGACACTGCCGCCAGCCGGTAGCGCTCCGTAAAATCCTCCCTGCGCCGGGAGGCAATGATCTCACCCTTCCGCATATAAGTGATGGCATCCGCGCATTTTTCCAGGTCGGAGGTTATATGGGTAGAAAACAGTATGGATACTCCCTGAGACGCCAGATCCAGAAATACCTCCAACAACTCCTCCCTGGATACCGGGTCCAGCCCGCTGGTGGGCTCATCCAAAATCAGAAATTCCGCGTGATGGGACAGGGCCAGGGTCAGATTGAATTTCACCTTCATCCCTTCGGACAGCTCTGCCAGCCTCTTTTCCGGCTCCAGGGAAAAACTGTCCAGATAATGTCTGCAAGCCCCGTCGTCCCAATTGGAGTAAAATGTCCTAGTCACCCGGATGATCTCACTTATTCTCCTGCGGTGATAGTAATTGATGCCCCCGGCAGCATACCCGATACGCTGTTTTATCTCCTGCTCATTATCCGCCAGTTTCATACCGAAAAAACGGATCATCCCGCTGTGGGGATGGACCAGATTCATGATGGATTTCAGCGTCGTAGTCTTGCCCGCGCCGTTTCGCCCAATAAATCCCATTATACTTCCCTTTTCCACGGAAAAGGACACATTCCGCAGTTCAAAGGAGGGATACCGCTTGCACAAATCGCTTATACATAGTATCTGTTCCATAACATTTGCCCTACTCTTTCTATTTTTCCCACTTTTGTTTACTTCATTTGCATTATAAAATGGGATATGACCTTCGTCTACCAACCGAAGATGACATTTGCGCAGGGTTCTGTTATGATTTGTTGCGTCATGGGGCGCGGGGTGTTTCTGTTACGGAGCGGTATGTATCTTCCCATATTATATTCTATACTTGGGGCAGCGCGCTTTCAAGGGTAAAGTCCTGTCATTTTCTGTCGATATATGTAAATCCTTTTTTCTTGAAATTTGTCGATAATATTGTTATATTTGTTATATAAAATATGTAATTCGTTAAAGGAAAAATAACAACAAAATGGTATGTTCTGCGAAAGGAGAAGAAAATGGATTACTTTAAGGACAAGCTTTTTGAGCTGCTCAACGATGCGGACGATTTAGGGATCAGAGATATCGAAACCAACGACAAGGATAACATACTTCAGGTATCTCTTCAGAACGGAATTATTGTGGAGGTGGAATGCAGGCAAATAAAATAAAAAAATTATATATAACTATTGACTCCTACGCTGCGTAATAGTTTATCATTGATCTTACACGAGAAGGAGACGGCCATGAGAACAGTACATGAAGTCAGCAAACTTGCCGGAGTGAGTATACGCACCCTGCAATATTATGACAAGATCGGCCTGCTGCGCCCGGCGGGATATACCGGGGCAGGCTACAGACTGTATGACGATACTGATCTGGAACGCCTGCAGCAGATATTACTGTTCCGGGAATTGGAATTTCCGCTGAAGGATATCCGGCAGATCATCGAAAGCCCGGATTTTGACAGGGACAAAGCGCTGGACCAGCAGATAATCCTGCTCGAGATGAAAAAGGAACATCTGGAGGCTTTGATCGGACTCGCTCGTGGAATAAAAGCAAAAGGAGTAAACACAATGGATTTTTCAGCATTTGACGCAAGTAAAATGAACGAATACGCAGCGCGCGCCAAAGCGTCCTGGGGTAGCACTCCCCAATATAAGGAATATGAGGAGAGAGCCGCAAAGCGCTCGTCAAAGGAAGAGCAGGACTTAAGCATACAGTTAATGTCCATATTTGCGGAGTTCGGGAAAATAAAAGACAGTGATCCCGCATCCTCACAGGCCCAGGCGCTGGTTGATAAGCTACAGGGATTTATCACGGAGCATTATTACCGCTGCACCGATGAGATCTTGTCCTGCCTGGGAAAGATGTATGCGGAGGGCGGGGACTTTACCGCTAGTATTGACAGTGCCGGAGGCGCGGGGACTGCCGATTTCACCAACCGGGCAATCGGACTTCACGGTAAACGGTAATCCGGGGATTACCGACACAAAAAGGGGCTGCGGCATAACCGGATGTTATACACCGGTTATGCCGCAGGGGATATACGAGACTTTGATTTAGGAGGAAAAGATGGTACGCACATTCACAACACATCACATCAGAAGGCAGGAAGAGCTCACGGGAAAGCTGTGGCATTTCACTCCTCTACAGGGAGAGTTGGCAGGCCGGGATTACCGGGTTCCCACTCCCAGTTGCTGGGAGACTTATCCCGACTTCGGACAGTACCGGGGAGAGGGCCGCTATACCACGGAGTTTGAGGGGGAGGGAAATCTGCGTATCGTCTGCAAGGGCGTGAGTCATACAGCCACTGTATTGTTGGACGGAAGATGCATTGCGGAGCATTGCAATGCCTACACGGCATTTTCCGCCCTGGTCCGGGATGTGTCCCCCGGCGTCCATAAGCTCGAGATCATTGCGGACAACCGCTTTTCGGAAAAAAGCGCCCTGCACGTACCCAATGACTATATGTCCTATGGCGGCGTTTCCCGCGCCGTGGTCCGGGAACAGATTGAAAACTCCTTTATCGAGTATATACATGTGACGCCCTGCCTTGCTGAAGGGTGCTGGCACGCCCGGGTGGAAACGGCCGTCCAGAATCTGGCGGAGACAGATCCGGTGGATCTGCATATCCGCATCGCGGATCAAACCTTGATTTTCTCCGGGCAGACATTGTCGCCCGGCCGGAATCTGCTCACCGGAGAACTGACTCTCTGCAATGTGGCCCCCTGGTCCCCCGGGACGCCTGCTCTGTATGACGTAATAGGGAAATTGTACAAAAACGGCCAGCCTTTTGACGATCTGATAGACCGTTTCGGATTTCGAGAGGTTCGTGTGGAGGGAAAGCAGATTCTTTTAAACGGCAGCCCTCTGCATATCAAGGGGCTGTGCCGTCATGAGGATCACCCCCAGTTTGGCTGCGCGCTCCCCTTCGCCGCCATGGCCGCCGATCTGGCGCTGATCAGGCATATGGGGGCCAACTCTGTCCGCACCGCCCATTACCCCAATGATGAAGTCTTTCTGGACCTGTGCGATGAGCAGGGCATCCTGGTGTGGGAGGAAAACCATGCCCGGGGGCTGACTCTGGAGCAGATGCAAAACCCTCATTTTGAGTCCCAGGCGGAGCAGGTGATCCGGGAGATGATAGAGCTGCACTACAACCATCCCTCCGTCTATATCTGGGGGATATTAAACGAATGCGCCAGCGAGAGCGAATATGGCAGAGAGTGTTACAGACAGCAGTTTGATCTGCTGCGTTCTCTGGACGTCTCCCGCCCCTGCTCCTTTGCCAGCTGCAAGTTTAAATCCGATATCTGTTTCGACCTGCCGGATGTGGTTTCCTACAATATCTATCCCCTTTGGTACCACGACACACCCCCGGCAGAATATCTGGACGATCTGTACAACTGGGTACAAAACGAGACCGGAGGAGCGGGCAAGCCCTTTTTGATAACGGAGATCGGCGCAGGGGGAATCTACGGCTGCCGGAGCAGCTATGCCACCAAGTGGAGCGAGGAGAGCCAGGCGCGGATTCTGCAGAAACAACTGGAAGCCGTACTCTCCTACCCTGACTGCGCAGGTGTCTATATCTGGCAGTTCTGCGATATCCGCATCAGTGAAGAATGCTGGTTCGGCAGACCCCGCACCATGAACAACAAGGGAATCGTGGACGAATACCGCCGCCCTAAGCTCTGTTACGAGGTTGTAAAAAGAATGTTTGAGTCATAGCATTTACTCCGGGCAACGTTTATTTGCCAAGCAGACCTCTGTCTCCGTCACGGTTCCAAATCGGTTTACCAACACTTTACGGTATGTCTTCCCGTATCCGTGATGTGTGAGCCGTCCCTGCACCTGGCCGCTCTCGTCCACTGTAAACCGATACAGATTGTACTCTCCTTCCCGGTATGCGAAGTCCTCCCCGTTATCCTGGTAGTGCTCCCACTGACCCACGCCCGGGTACGCGTCCAGGAGCAGGGTGTCCTCCTCCCTCTCACCCACATAGGACACAGGCTCCATGGCAGGGAGCACGCTGCCCGCCTTTACATAGATGGGACATATATCCAGAGGGGCCTCCCGGATCACCCATACCGGGCCGGTAAGCTTTTCATCCGTCCAATAATCGTACCAGACGCCCTGGGGCAGATATACCATCCTCCTGCTCATGCCCTGACAGACCACCGGTGCCACCAATATCCGGTCTCCCACCATAAACTCATCATTACAGGTTTTGGCAGTTTCATCTTTATCATAGTGATATACCAGAGGGCGCATCACCGGCGCTCCCGTCCGCTCCGTCTCATGGAAAAGATCGTAAAAATATGGAATCCAGCGGTAACGCAGTTTCACATATTTTCTATAAATATCCAAAATATCCTGACCGAATTGCCACGGCTCCTGCCGTCTGGTGCCCATGGCGCTGTGATTGCGAAACAGCGGTGAAAAACATCCCACCTGCACCCAGCGGGCCAGCAGTTCACCGGTGGTATCCGAGCCGAAACCGCCCACATCGGTGCCCGCAAAGGGCATTCCCGACAGTCCCAGATTGCACAGCTGGGGAATTGCCATCTGTAAGTGCGCCCAGATACTGTGGTTGTCTCCGGTCCAGCATGTAGCGTACTTTTGGCTGCCGGCGTAGCAGGCCCTGGTGATCACAAAGGGTCTGCGCCCGTCCAGGCGTTTCAGTCCCTCGTAGGTGCCCTTTGCCATGAGATGTCCGTAGACATTGTGCATTTGGGCATGGCTGGCTTCCCTGTCCCCGTCCGTAAAAACCACATCCTGGGGCAGCGGTCCGTTAAAGCTGGCAGGCTCGTTCATATCGTTCCAGATTCCCCTGACGCCCTTATCCAGCAGGAAACGCTGTTTCTCTCCCCACCACTGTCTCACCGCCGGATTGCCGAAGTCCGGAAACGCGGCGTCACCGGGCCACACTGCGTTGATGTATACTTCCCCCTGGGGTGTCTTGGCAAAATATCCCTTTTCAACACCCTCGTCATATACGCTATAACCCGTCTCCTTTTTTACCCCCGGATCGTTGATGACCACTGGCTTAAATCCCCGCTGTGCCAGCGACTGCAGATATCCCGCCGCATCTCCGTGATACCGCTCTTCATTCCAGGTAAACACGCGGTATTCCTGCATATAGTCAATATCAAAATGGATGGCGTCACAGGGGATATCCCGCTGCCGCATACCTCCGGCGGTCTCCTCCATATCCTCCAAAGTCACATATCCCCATCTGGACTGATGATAGCCCAATGTCCATTTCTGCGGCAAAGGACAGGTTCCCGTGAGATAGGTATAGTGGGAAAGTACCTCCGCCACGGAGTCTCCCGCCATATAGTAATAGTCCAGATTTCCTGCCGCCGCGCCGAAATAATAGTACTCCCGGGACTCCTGTCCCATATTAAAAAAGCTCTTGCAGGTATTGTCCAGAAAAATGCCGTACACATGCTCCCCCGTCAATGCCATAAAAAAGGGAATGGACTTATACAGCGACTTAAAGCTGTCCACCTGGGGGTCTGGATTGTCGGTATTCCACATCTCATAGTCATAGCCGCGCTTGTCAAGGAATCCGGTCTTGTCTCCCAGACCGTAAAAATGTTCGTCCCCTCTTAAGCGTTTCAGCACGTCAAAAGCATGGTCCGCTCCCCTGTCGGCCCTGTGCCCCTCGCTGGCAAGAACTTTCAATGCCTCATCGCTGAGCGTCTGCAAGGGCCTGCGCTCTCCCCGATAATCCTCGCACACGGCATTGCCCGCCTTATCGTAAAAGTCCACATAGAAACCGTCGCTCACTCTGACAAAGACTTCTCCTGTGCCGATCCACAGGCCGTCTTCACGCTCCTCCACCGTCAGATCCACAGGCTGCCGTTTTTCACCCTCTATGGCTTTGGAGTCCTGCTGCCGGCTCTCCAGGCCACAAAAAACATTTATGATCCGGGGAGTGATCACCCCAATCCGGGCCTCGCCCCTCTCAAACGTCAATGTGATCTCCTGCCGTGAGACATTATAGCTCTTCCGTCTTCCCAGATACATTTTTCTGCCCATTCCTTTCCTGTCTTAATATGCTGATCGGCAAATCCGATCTCCGCAATATAGCCTCGTGCAAATTATAGATCCCTTTCCAGCAGGATATCCGCCGCTTTTCCCCAGTCTCCATCCATCACCAGATAGGTGGGGCGATATACGCCCCCGCTGTGGGAGGAGGTGGCCGTGTGCAGATAGAGGCTGTCCATACCCACATTGACAGCTCCCGCGATGTCTGACTCCATATCGTTTCCCACCATGATACAGTCCGCGGGGTTTAGGTCATACCGCTCCAACAGTCTGCGGAAAAACGCCCCACAGGGCTTTTTGCAGCCCTCCTCGGAGGAGATCACAATGCCGTCAAAGCAGTCCGCTAACCCCAGCAGTTCCAGTTCCGGCCTGGTAAAATCGCTCTGGGCGTTGGACAGCAGATACAAATGCTTTCCTCTGGCACGCAGCTCTGTCAATGTCTCTTTTACCCCATGGTACACCCGCAGCCGCTGTCTGGTCAAGGCGCGGAAAAATATCGCCGTCATCCGGGCGCTCTGCCTGTCGCAGGCCACTCCTTTCTCTTGGAACAATCGCTGAAAGACCCTTGTGAGATCCGGTTCCGCCAGCACATCTCTCTGACCGGAAACCGCCGCGTCCCTCTGTATCTGCATCTTACTCTCCTCCTCCATACGCCGGAATGTCCGGCGCAGCTGGGACGGAGTGTAAGCTGCGCCCATGGAAGTATATACTTCACTCATTTTCGCCCACAGACACGCTTTGTCCTCGTCGGTACGGATATCCGCCAGCGTCCCGTACAGGTCAAAAATATAATTGTCATACATGCTCCAGCACCTCGTAGACCCGTAAAATCTCTCCGACGCTCCAGGCCTGGGCAAAACATCCCTTGGAGTTTACAGGATCGCCGCCGTCATAGATCTCCGGCAGCTGGCCCACGCAGCCCTCCCGCAGGGCCGTTTCGATCCCTTTAAGCTGTTCCCTGACATACGCCTTGGCCTGCCGGGAATAATCGTTTACCTTCAGATAGGCCAGATAATACCCCCCCAGGGGGAAAGTCCACACGGTCCCCTGATGATACGCCAGATCCCGGTCCAGCTGCGCTCCCCCGTAAAAGGGATGGAACTGGCTGTCCCCGGGGTCCAGCGTCCGCAGTCCCACAGGGGTGTAAAGCTTGCGGAACACCGTCTCCACCACCTGTTTTTCTTTGTCTGCGGGCAACAGGGAAAAGGGAAGGGATACCGCCCATATCTGGTTGCACCGTATCTGGTCATCCGCCTCCGTGCCGGATATCACGTCCCTTAGGCACCCTTTTTCCTGATTCCAGTATAAGTCCTCAAACGCGGCGTACACTCTGTCCGCCATAGCGCCGTAATCCGGCTGGTCCCCGGACAGATCTGTTTCGTACAGTCCCGCGTCGGACAGTTCCTGCATAATGCGCAGCGCGTTGTACCAATACGCGTTGATCTCCACCGGCTTTCCGTGGCGGGGCGTGGGAAGGATATCCTCCACGCGCACATCCATCCATGTCACCTGATCGTATCCCTGACCTGCCATGATCAAACCGTCCCGATCCATATGAATCCCGTATTCCGTCCCTTTGGAATACCAATGGATGATATCCCGCATTACAGGATATGCTTGTTGTACAAATGCATTGTCCCCCGTCCGGCGCAGATATTCATACACGGCTAAAATAAACAGCAGCGCTGCGTCTACCGTGTTGTACGCCGCAGCCTCCGTCCCCTCAGGGAACAGATTGGGCATCAGCCCCCTGCGGCAATGCGCCATAAAGGTCCGCAAAATGCTTTTGGCCGTGTCATACTGTCTGGTGGAAAGACAGCATCCCACCAGCGCGATCATGGTGTCCCGACCCCAGTCCTCAAAGAACGGGAAACCGGCCAAAATGGTTTTTTCTCCTGTAGATTCTCTATGGGAAATAAACTGATCCGCGGCGGCAGCCAGTGCCCGCGCGGTCTCATCATGAAATCTCTCTTGCAGATTCTTTCTATGCTTTGAAACATTCTGCAGGATTTCCGTCATATTAGCCAATTTTTCCTCTGTTCCGTACACAATTTCCAGCAATTTTTCCTGTCCGGCCTCCACGCTACAATATATCTCATGGTTTACGGCCGTGCGTCCCAGAGCCATCTTCCCGTCTTTCACATCATCGCGGTAGTACAGATTCTCGTGATACATTACCGGAGTCTCCATGCATACTCCATTGGTGCGCAGATACAGTGTCTGCCCATTGGAGACGATCTTACCCTCCCAAAGCGGAGTGGCATCTGTGGCGCCGTTCTTATCCGCATCCGATATCCTGCATTCAAATTCCTGATTCACCGACAGCCGCTGACCTTTGGGAACAAATTGCAGATGTGGACGCACTCTCAGCGTCGCCGCGCTTTTGGAGCGGTTTCTGATACGGTAGGATACTCCCACCGTATTGCGGCCCTGCATCAGAGCAACGGTCCGTACCACCTCCACGCCCTCCGCCAGATAGCTCCACACCGGACAGTCCTCATAAACAAAACCGGTCTGCACGCGGAATCCTTCCTCCCGCTTTTCATGACACTGAAAATCCTGGCTGGAGAGAAAGACCCGTTTACCGGGAGAATGTCCGTCGCTGCCCAGAAGGATCTCCTCCTCCAGCCTGTGGATCATATTATACCGATGATTGGGAGAATGAGTACAGGCCATCAGCACGGCCTGGTCGTTCCGGCTGCAGGAGGCGATCATACTCAGGGAGGAGAATCCCCCCAGTCCATTGGTCATCAGATAACAGTTCTCCTCACCCCGCTCAAAAGTTTTCCAATCCTGTCTGCCATATTGAAATTTCATAATTATACCTCTTTGCATGTTTCAGTATACATATCAATCAAGATTCCTGACAAATGTTTTACAAAAAGCCGCGTCCGGCACGAGTCCCAGAATCATGCCGCTGCATGGAGCAACGGAGACCTGGCCCTGCCTGGAAACCTGTGTCCCGGGCAAATAGTCCGCCTGCTGCCCGTCCGCCAGAACAATCCACTGTCCCCGGGGCAGATTTGTTCTGACTGCCTTATCCGAGGCATTGAAGACTACATATAACTCCGGCCATTCCACGGGCATTTTCCAGCCTTCGCCAGGGCAGTTATCCATACGAAACGCCACTACGTCCGGCATGGGTATGTCCTGTTCCAACATACGCTCCGCGGCGGAGGCGCTTTTGTCGCACAGTCCCGGCAGCCGCTTGCGCAGCCGGATCAAGCCTCTGTAATATTCCACCAGCTCTCTGTATTTCTCCGACTGCTCCCAGCGCAGCATATTGATCTTGGGGTGAGAGCGGTAGCTGTTCCCATCCCCCAGCTTGGTGCGGGCGAATTCTTCACCTGCCTGGAGAAAGAGATTGCCCTGACAGGTAAACAGGATCAAGGCAGCCAGTTTATTGGCGCACAGCACATCCTCATACGGTGCGGTGAAATCGGCGTCCAATCCGTGGAGAGACATAACCAGCTTATCCCACAGGGTAAAATTGTCATGGGCGGACACGTAGTTGACAATCTGCGAACAGCTCTTAGGCCGGAATCCTCCCTCCCCGGGGGGATCGCCGCGCCACGCGGTCACAGCCTGCAGCACCTTCTTCTCCAGATTCTTACCGCCGTTTACAAAGCCCGGCTCTTCCTCGTAAAATACATGACCCTTGATCACATCTCTGGCATCGTCACCGAACATGGCGATACCCTCGTCCAGATAGTTGATATTCTCTTTCAGAGCGGCCCGCGTTCCCTCCTCCATGGGGGAATCCGCCGCTCTCCAGGGCTCTCCATACAGCAGTTTTTCCCCTCTTCCGAACTCCCGGTCCAGCTCCTCCCGAATCCGGTTCATCAATTCCACTGTCAAAAGCCCCATCAGATCAAATCTGAAACCGTCCAGATGATACTCTCTGGCCCAGTACAGCACAGAGTTGACAATATAGTTATCCACCATCTTTCTGCCCACAGCCATATCGCTGCCGCAGGCCGAACCGTTTGACAATGTTCCGTCCTCCAGGCGGCGGCAAAAATATCCCGGCGCCGTTCGCTCCAGCCAGGAGTCCGCATCCTGGGTATGATTGTAGACCACATCCATGACCACCCGGATGCCTGCCCGGTGCAGCGCCTGGATCATTTCCTTGCACTCCCGGATACGCACGGTACCGTCATGCGCGTCCGTGGCATAGGAGCCCTCCGGCACATTGTAGTTCACCGGATCGTACCCCCAGTTAAACTGCTCTCCGGCACCGTCCTCATCCAGCCACCCGAAGTCGAAAAAGGGCAGCAAATGCACATGGGTGACGCCCAGTTCCTTCAGATAATCCATGCAGGTGGGATACTGACCGTTTCCCCCCGGCACAGTAAACGCCTTGTATTTTCCCCGATATTCCCGGGGGACGCCGCTGTGGGGATCATGGGAAAAATCCTTGATGTGCAGCTCGTATATTATGTTTTCCACAGGACGGGGAGGAGCCGCGTCCCGGTCATATCCTTCGGGATCGGTACGCTCCAGATTCACCACCATGCTGCGGTAACCGTTACACCCGCATCCCACGGCGTAGGGGTCCGCAGTCTGCACACATTTTTCCCCGGTCCGGATACGATAGTCATAATAAAGGCCGTGAAGATCACCTTTCAGATGTTGACTCCAGACTCCCCGCTCCTGTTTCTCCATGTCCAGAATGCGGAAATACTCCGTTTTCCTGTCTCCGTCCCGGTATAGACACAGTTCCACTCTGTCGGCAAAGGGTGCCCACAACTTAAAATCCGTTGCCAGAGGGTTGCAGGCCATTCCCAGGTCACTGCCGTCATATCCATATTTCGTATCAAATTCTCTGGAATAGCGAAATTCCTCCATGCCAACCTCCCATCCGCCGCCTTTCGGCGACTGAAAATATGCCCCTCAGGGCATAGAGAGAGCCGCTGCAAAATAAGCACATCTTTTTTCGCAGCGGCCCCGTCATAACCTATGGAGACTAACCCTTTACAGCCCCCGACAGCCCTTCCACATAACATCTCTGCGTCAATACAAACAGGATGGATATGGGAATGGATATCAATACGCAGCCCGCATAGAATTGCGTATAGAAAGTCTCAACATACTCCTTTTCCAACATGGTCCACAGACCGATGGCTATGGTGTAGTACTTTGTGTCATTGCCCATGATAACCTTGGCGAAGATATAATCCACCCAGGGACCCATGAACGTGGTGATCAGTGTATAGGTAATGATCGGTTTGGACATGGGGATCGTCACATGGATAAAGGTATCCCATTTGGTGGCTCCGTCAATATAGGCCGCCTCGTCTATGGTCTTGGGAATCGTATCGAAGAAACCTTTCGCCATATAGAATCCCAGCCCCGCGCCTCCGGAATACACCATGACCAGCGCCACCTGTTTGAGCACCCCCGTCTCCAGGAATCCCAGACCCTTCAGGATATAGTACACGGCGATCATGGACATAAATCCGGGGAACATACCCAGGATCAGCGCAATGTTCATAAATGGTTTGCGCATTTTAAATTTCAGACGGCTCATACAGTAGGACACGCACAGAACAAAGAACGCTGCCACAATGGTACTGATGATGGCGATCACCAATGTGTTGGTAAACCATCTGAAAAAGTCGATCTGGCTGGTGGGTTTGAACAGGTTTTTATAGTTATCCAGCGTAAAACCTCTGGGCCATATATAGCTCTTGTAGGAACCGCTCTCCTTTCTGAAGGAGGTGAGCACCACATAAAATATGGGCAACACCCAGATAAAGCTGAGTATGGCCAGCAGTATATGAACGAATGTATTGGTGATAAATCTCTTCGCTTTCATTATTGGAACGCCCCCTCATCTTTGTAAGAACCGGTGTGCCGGTAGGTCAGCAGTGACAGAGTAGCCAGAATAATGAATACCAGGATACCGATTACGGCACCCAGATTGTAGTCCTTCTGGGTGATCGTCAGACGGTACAGCCAGGTGACCAGCAGGTCCGTCTTACCTGCGTAATAGTAATCCAGCGTATCGGGTCCGCCGCCGGAAAGCAGGAATATCACGTTAAAGTTATTGATATTGCCTGTGAAGGACGTGATCAGATTGGGCGTCATGATAAACACGATATAGGGGATCGTGATCTTCCGGAAGATCACAAACGCTCCGGCACCGTCGATCTTGGCCGCTTCATACAGCTCCGCCGGTATGTTCTGCAGGATTCCTGTGGTGGACAGCATGGTAAAGGGTATACCGATCCACAGATTGATACAGATGATCGTGATCTTAGCCAGCGTGGGGTCCGTAAAGAACGGAACGGATTCCGTGGTGCCGATCATTCCTATCTGCCGCAGCAGTACGTTTACGGGACCGTTGGCGTTAAAGATAGTTCTCATACTCAGCAGGGATACAAACTGAGGAACCGCGATGGACAGCACAAACATAAATCTCCAGAACCCCTTAATGCGGGTTCCCTTGCGGTTGATCAGCAGAGCCAGTATGATGCCCAGAATAAAGCAGCTGAAAGTAGCGCATACGGCCCAGATCAAAGTCCAGCTGAGCACCGGCCAGAATGTGGCGGCCAGCTTGCTGCCCTGACCCAGCATGGTCTTAAAATTGTCCAGACCCACCCAGCCAAACAGATTTCCGGGAGGCTGATGCTCGTGGTCGTAGCTGGTAAACGCGATCAGTATCATAAAGATCAAGGGTATGATAGTAAAGATGATAATGCCGATAATAGGCAGCGCCATCAGTCCGGTGTGAATATTTTCCTCCCGGAGAGACAGCAGATCATCCTTAAAGCCGGGAACATGCATCCCTTTCTCCTTGCGCACCTGCGTACAGTAAGCGCTCTTGGCAGACATGCAGGCCACAAAGACTATAGCCAGTGTAAGTACGATGGTGATAACGCCATATAGCAGGAACAGCATGGAGTTATCCCCTGCGGTATATTCATAAATTCCCAGAGCCTCATTGTATGTCTGACCCTGTTCCTTGGTTCCGAGAGTAATAAAGTTTCCGATGGCACTTATACCAAATGTAACCATGTAAAAGATATAGGCGATCTCAATTGCCAGAAAGATCAGTCCCCGCACGATCTGTTTATTCAAAATATTTCCGAGGCCAAAGACTAATAACGAACATTTGGTGATCGCGTTTCCTTTTGAGATCGCTTCACCCACACTTGCGTCGCTGGGTCTCCCGGAAGTGGTCTGCAATTTATTCTTCTTCAAAGCCCCCATATGGAACCTCCTCATATTTTAGGGGAAGATAAGGAAACCGCAGGGGTTTCCTTATCTTCGGAATTTACATTCTGAAAAATTTTATTATTCCGCAGTCATGGCTGCTACGAAAGTATCCATTTTCTCCTGCACGTTATCCTTGTTGATCGCGCCGCTGCGAATCTCTGTGGGGATAGCGCCGGCATAGGTCCAGTATTTGGTGGAGAATACGCTGTGGGAAGGCTGCATAACGCTGGCCTCGTTGGACTCTTTTACAATAACCGCTGCCAGAGGGTCGGCCATAACGGCATCGCTGGAGCCTGCGTTAATATTGGTGGGAACCTGCGCGGATTTCTGATAGCGCAGAGTCTGGTTCTCCTCATTGCCCAGGAAGGCAGCAAAGGCAACTGCCGCCGCCATGTTCTTGGAATGAGCGTTCACACCGATACACTTGGAGCCGTAGAATCCAAGCAGCTGATAGTCATTGCCGTCGGGATTGAAGGTAGGGATCACGCCGATACCCATGTCGTCGCCCAGGATGTTCTTGTAGGTGTCATAGTTCCAGGAACCGTCGAACCACACGCCCAGTCTGTGATCCTCGATCAGCTCGGTAACGGAGATCTCGCCGTCATAGGCACATTTCGGATTGTTGATCAAGTCGATCAGGTAATTGGTTACGGCTATACCGGTCTCGTTGTTCCAGTTTACGCCCGCAGCCAGATCGTTGCCCTCGGGACCGAACACGGTCAGGCCCGCGCCGTAGTAGTACGCGCCCAGTTTCCAGCCGCCCGAAGACTCAAAATAATAATTGTATACATTGTCCCCTGTCTCCTTGGCCATGATCTTCTCCAAAGAAGTCACATCGTCCTCGCTCATAATGGTCTTGTCATAGAACATGAAAAATGTGTTGTGGGTAAAAGGAATAGCGTAGGTCGCGTCCCCGATCATAGCGGTTGCGCGCACGGAGTCAGCGATGGTCTCCTTCACCAGTTTCTCGGCGTCGCCGCCCAGCTGCGCGATAGCGCCCGCATCAACCAGCTCGATCAGCTGATCGGAGGCAAACAGGAATACGTCCGCCGCAGCGTCCACATCCTTCAGAACTTCCGTCTTGGCGTTGTCCTCGCCCACGATCTCGGTGGTCCAGGTAATGTTCCACTCGGGATGCGCCTCGGCGAATGCCTTCTGCTGCTCTTCCATGATACCGGTATCCACCTGGTTCTGAGGACACCAGACTTTCAAAGCTACGTCCGTTGTGCCACCGCCCGCGTTACCGCCGCCTGCGTTGCTGCTGCCCTCGCCGCCGCCTTCATTGCCGCAGCCGGCCAGCATGGAAACGGACAACATTGCTGCCAAAGTACATGCTAAAACTTTCTTTTTCATAAAATTGTTCCTCCTTTATACAAGTTTCCGAAACATGTTTCGGTATGTTGTTCTTCTTTAAATTATCACAGGATTTTTTAAAAGTCAACTACCAATTTCGTTATATTTTATACAATAAACCTAGATATTATGTGTCTTTTGTGCATGTTGTATATTTTTTGCTGCGTAAAATTAATCTGCGTTTCGAAACAATCCAATTTCTTATTTCGCGACAAATATCCATGCAAACCTTGTAAAACCGTGCTCTGCCGCTTTATTAATCCTCAAAATATTTCAAAAGTTTAGAGATATCCCTTGCTCTTTTCCTTTCACATTGCTATAATTAGTTTCGATACATAGATATATTTGGCATTTTTCACAAAAATATTTTTAAGAAACGCCGTCTAATGGGACTTGCGCCGCTGTCTTGACAGTTGCGAAACTATTGAGCCGATACCGGAAGGCCGCGTGATCTCAAGGAGTACCTATGACTACCATATCTGATATTGCCGCGAGGCTGGGCATATCCAAAAGTACAGTATCCAAGGCTTTAAACAACGCCACTGATATCAGCGTGTCCATGCGCAAGCGGGTTTTGGAGACCGCCGCCGAGATGGGATATATAAACAGAAAATTTTCCGGCGCGGAGAAAAAGTTATGCATCTTAATCGAAAATATGGACTACGAAACGCCCAATCAATTCGGCCACGACATCGTGCAGGGGTTTAGGCAGATGGCCGAACCGGAAGGCTGGACCGTTGAGGTTATCCCGCTGGACATGGAGTTTCAGCGCATGACCCCCTACGGTGTCTTCATGCTGGACCACGGCTATCAAGCCGCTTTCGTGCTGGGCTTTACCCTGCTCGATCCCTGGATGCGTGAATTCAAAGTAACCCAGATACCCACCGTTCTGTATGATAACTATATAAAGAACAATCCCTATATCGCCTCCGTGGGCTGCGACAATCAGGAGGGCATAGAGCTGGCCGTCAAACATCTGACAGGGTTGGGCCACAAAAAGATCGGCCTCATCTCAGGTCCTTTGGACTCCTATATCTTAAAAGCCCGGTATCAGGCATATCTCAGTGCCTTGAAAAAATACAGGCTGGAGGTCAATGAGAACTATATCGGCCTGGGTTATTTTGTGGCGGAGTCCACCAGAACCTACATCCCCCGGCTGCTGGACAATGGGGTGACTGCCATCCTGTTTTCCCACGATGTGCGGGCTTTTTCCGCCATGACGGAGTGCAATGACAGAGGTATTCAGATCCCGGGGGATCTGAGCATTATCGGCTTTGACGACCTGCCCATGACCGCTTACACCACGCCGCCCCTTACCACGATCCGTCAGGACCGGATCGGTCTGGGACGCTGCGGCTATTTTGCCACAGGCTGCCTGCTGGGAGGTCTGCCCATCGGTTCCATCCTGCTGCGGGCGCCGCTGATCATCCGGGATTCCACCGGCCCGGCTCCAACCGAATGAGCCGTTTTACAATGGATATATACTCAGTATTGACATTTATTCTGCCCGTTTAATTGGGAAAATATGTAAGGGAATGTATACTCTTTTGAAGTGTATGTGATTTTCTTGTACGCAAAATAAAAAGAAATGCTTTCAAAGTTACAATTTTCGCTCTTCCCATCGGTATGAGCCTGTGTCAACTCCCGCCGCAGACAAGGCGGCGTATCCGATCGCTCTCAGCATTTGCAGTTTCCACTTGACCAAAATTCCTCCATAACGGCATTAAATTTGTCCGGTGTATCCATATTAACGCAATGTCCGGCTCCCTCAAAAATAATCACACCGCATTCCGGCTCATTTTTCTTCCACATTTCTACGGCTGATAGTTCCATAGGGATATCATACTTTCCGCAACCAATCAGTAAAGGATATTTCCTGGGTTTTGCCTGCCGGACATTTATCATGCTATTCAGAGAAGCCAAGTACATAAACGACTTTTTAGGAAATTGAATATTCATCTCGTAAAAATCCTGTTGAGCCTGCAAGGTATAGGCAGAGATTTTTCTGTTTGACTTCGCAAACCATTTGACTGAAAATATGGCTTTAAACATCATAAGCATCTGTGATGCACCGTTTTCTCTCTGCATTTTGACATCAAAATTGTTTATATCATAACCGCCGAAGCAGGCAAGTGATCGTACGGTTTCGGGATACCGGTTAGCAAAGTCCTGCGCTAATACGGCCCCCAATGAAATCCCCACAATGTGTATCTTTTCAATTTTCTCTATTTTCAGGATTTCACTTATCCAAGCCGACATTTTATCTATACTGTCGCCTTTTCGTGCTGCGGTTGATTGGCCGTGACCAATGATATCAAGAGTAAGAATATTGTATTTATCCTGAAAATAGTCGATTTGTGTTTGAAACATATTGTGATTTACAAAAGCAGCATGTATAAAAAGTACCCACTCGGCTTTTTCCTTTCTGCTGGTATAATACACAATAGGCGATTCTTCTAAACGATACTGTTTCATATTTCACCGTCCCTCGTCTTTCTTAACAGTTGCCGACTACGCTTTCCCAACCGGAAAGCCCTTCTGCCCATGTTCCTGTGAAAGCCTTTGCCCCCGTACACAGGTCTGGTCTTTCCTTAGTATAACTGTTTTTCCCCTGGATTACAATGGCTTTGGGCGCACTAACAAAAGACTCTAACTAAAGGCATATAAAGCAGATAAGCCGTCGTCCTGACATAGATTTTGACTTTTTAAAACTCTTCTGCTAAAATCCTGTCTTTGACAGTAATGAAATGATAAAACTGCAGAAACCCCAGAGTT